>DYJN01000005.1:48063-93863 GCA_020723085.1 Arcobacter sp. | reverse complement strand
CAGGAGACGAGATCGCCGGCGGCGATGTAGAGGTCGGCGTCGCGGTCCATCAGGGTCTCGAGAGCCGCCCGGTCGCCGTGGATGTCGGAAAAGACGAGAATGCGCATGGCCCTTTCCATTCCAGGAAGGCAGAATGGGAGCAAGGAAGGAATCGGACGGGGCGCGAAGCGCGTCGAAAGGAGTAGCGCACAGGCCGCTGATACACTGAAATCAGAAGGGGGGGCGTTCTACCCGATCCGTAAACAGTCATGGCGATTGAACCGAAACGAAGACCCACCGTGAACTCGTGGCTGGAAGAGGAGCTGTACCAGGAGTTTGTCAACCGCCCGGGGCAGGTGGACGAGAGCTGGCAGCAGCGGTTCGCATCCGAGCCGCCCGTCGAGGTCACGCCGCCGCCGGTGAGCCAGACCGTGGTGCTGCCCGAGCCGGAGCCGGCGAAAGCCGCCGCTCCCGTGATGGCGCCGGCGCTGACGCTCAGCCCGAGCGAGCAGCTGGCGCCGCTGAAGGGGGCGCCGGCGCGGATCGCCGAGAACATGACGGCGAGCCTGGCGGTGCCCACGGCGACGAGCCAGCGGGCGATTCCGGTGAAGGTGATCGACGAGAACCGCCGGCTGCTGAACCACTGGCGTTCGTTGCACGGGCACTCGAAGATCAGCTACACGCACCTGATCGCCTGGGCTGTCGTCCGCGCGCTGCGGCACGTGCCGGTGATCAACGACGCGTACGCGGAGGTGGACGGGCAGCCGCACCGGATCGTCCGCCGGCAGGTGAACATCGGGATCGCGGTGGATGTGGCGGGCAAGGACGGGCGCCGTTCGCTGCTGGTGCCGTCGATCAAGAACGCCGGCGGGATGAGCTTTTACGAATTCATGCGCGCTTTTGACGACATGGTGGAGCGGGCGCGCCGGGGCAAGCTCGCGCCGGACGATTTTCTCGGCACGACGATATCGCTGACCAACCCCGGCACGGTGGGGACGGTGGGCAGCGTTCCGCGGCTGTTGCCCGGACAGGGCGCCATCATCGCCACGGGCGCGATTGACTGGCCGGCGGGCTTCCAGGGGGTGAGCGACGAGCTGCGCGCCGCGCTCGGCCTGTGCAAGGTGATGACGATCACGTGCACGTACGATCACCGGATCATTCAGGGGGCGGAGAGCGGCGCTTTTCTGGGCAGGATGCAGGATCTGCTCGAAGGGGGAGACCGCTTCTACGAGGAGATTTTCGAGCAGACCGGGATGCCGTACCAGCCGTTCCGCTGGGAGGTGGACCGGGGCTCCGCAGCGGCGGGATTCGGCGCGCCCCAACGGATGGACGAGATCGCCAAGCAGGCGGCGGTGCTGCAACTGATCAACGCCTACCGCGTCCGCGGACATCTGATTGCGGATCTCAACCCTCTGGGAGTGAAGCCCTCGTACCATCCCGAACTGGATCCGGCGAACTACGGGCTGACGATCTGGGATTTCGACCGGCAGTTCATGACGGGGAGCCTGGCGGTTCCGGGCGACCTGAAGCTGGCGCGGCTGCGGGAGATCATCGAGCAACTCCGGCAGACCTACTGCGGGCGGCTGGGGTGCGAGTACATGCACATCCAGCACCCGGAAGAGAAGCGGTGGCTGCAGGAGCGGATGGAGCCGCAGGCGAACAACTGGCCGCTCGACGACACGACGCGGCGGCGGATTCTGCTGCGGCTGCTGCAGGCGGAGGGGTTCGAGAAATTCCTTCACACGCGGTTTGTGGGGCAGAAGCGGTTTTCGCTGGAAGGCGGGGAGAGCGCGATGGTGGTGCTCGACGAGTGCCTGGAGCGAGCCGCGGAGGCGGGCGTGCAGGAGATCGTCATCGGCATGGCGCACCGCGGGCGGCTGACGGTGCTCGCCAATCTGGTGGGCAAGTCGATGGCGCAGGTGTTCGGAGAATTTGAAGGCGTGGTGGATCCGGACATGGCGCAGGGGTCGGGCGACGTGAAGTACCATCTGGGCGCGAGCGGCGTGCAGCGCACGTCTTCGGGACGCGAGATCAAGGTGTCTCTTTCGCCGAATCCGAGCCATCTGGAGGCGGTGAACCCGGTGGTGGAAGGGATCGTCCGCGCCAAGCAGACCTTCATGGGGGACGAGAAGCGCGAGAAGGTGCTGCCCGTGCTGGTGCATGGGGACGCGGCGTTCGCCGGGCAGGGCGTGGTGGCGGAGACGCTGAACCTGTCGCTGCTGAACGGCTACACGACGGGCGGCACGATTCATCTGGTGATCAACAATCAGATCGGCTTCACGGCGACGGCAGAGGAGAGCCGGTCCTCGACGTACTGCACGGACGTGGCGCGGATGGTGCAGGCGCCGATCCTGCACGTGAACGGGGACGACCCGGAAGCCTGCGCGCGCGCCATGCAGATTGCGCTCGACTACCGGATGAAGTTCCGGAAAGATGTGGTCATCGATCTGGTCTGCTACCGCAAGTACGGTCACAACGAAGGCGACGATCCGAGCTACACGCAGCCGGTGATGTACCGCACGATCAAGGCGAAGGAGCCGCCTGGCACGCTGTACACGCAGCGGCTGCTGCGCGAAGGGGTGGTGACAAAAGAGTCCGTGGACCGCATCCGGCGCCAGATTCAGGACGCGCTGAACGCGGCGCATGAAGAAGCTGTGCGCAAGGGCGAAAAGTGGGAGCTACAGGAGGTGACCGAATACGAAGAGGCCACGATTCCGCAGATCTGCCCGCGGACGGCGGCGGACGAGGGGCTGCTCAGAACGGTGATAGAAGGCATCACGACGTTCCCCGCGGGTTTCACACTGCATCCGAAGTTGAAGGGGTTCATCGACCGGCGGCGGGAGATTCTGAGAGGCGGGCCGATCGACTGGGCGGCGGCGGAGGCTCTCGCCTTCGGCACGCTGGCGCTGGAAGGCACGCCGGTGCGGCTGAGCGGACAGGACAGCGGGCGGGGGACGTTCTCACAGCGGCATCTGGAGTATTTCGACTACAACACGGGCGAGCCGTACACGCCGCTGCAGCACCTGGATCCGCGGCAGGCGCGGTTCGAAGTGTATGACAGCAGCCTGAGCGAATACGCGGTGATGGGCTTCGAGTACGGCTATTCGCTGGGAAATCCGCTGACGCTGACGCTGTGGGAGGCGCAGTTCGGCGACTTCGCCAACGGGGCGCAGATCCTGATCGACCAATTCATCGCCGCGGGCGAAGCGAAGTGGGGCCAGCCTTCGGGGCTGGTGCTGCTGTTGCCGCACAGTTATGAAGGGCAGGGACCCGAGCACTCGAGCGCGCGCATCGAGCGGTTCCTGCAACTGGCGGCGGAGAACAACCTGCAGGTGTGCAACGCGACGACGCCGGCGCAGTATTTCCACCTGCTGCGCCGGCAGATGTACGGCGGGCACGACCGCCGCGGGCTGCGCAAGCCGCTGGTGGTGTTCACGCCGAAGAGCCTGCTGCGCCATCCGAAGTGCGTCAGCACGCTCGGCGATCTGACGCGCGGCTTTTTCGAGCCGGTGCTGTCGGACGTTTCTTCCGTGCAGCCGGACCGGGTGGTGCAGGTGCTGTTCTGCTCCGGGAAGATCTATTACGAGCTGCTGGCGGAGCGGGAGAAGCGGGGCGCATGGAACACGGCGCTGGTGCGGCTGGAACAGCTGTATCCGTGGCCCGAGCAGGAAGTGGAAGCGGCGCTGTGGCGGCACCCTTCGACGGCGGAGATCGTGTGGGTGCAGGAGGAGCCGCGGAATCAGGGCGCATTCCTGTTCGTGCGGGACCGGCTGGAGGCGATGCTGGCGCAGACGCGGCGCACGCTGCGGTACGCAGGCCGGCCGGAGGCCGCTTCGCCGAGCACGGGATCGGCGAAGCGCCACGCGCAGGAGCAGGCGGCGGTGCTCGAAGACGCCTTCAGCGGGGGCAGCCCGCTGCGCCCGCGGCGGTACCGCGTGGTGGAGAAGCGCCGGAACGCCTCACTGGAGGGGGCGCGGCCGGACGCCTGAGCGGCGCCGGCTGCGGCGGCTGCAGCGGGGGCGCGGGTTCCGGTTCTCAGGGGCGGAGGCGGGCGGCATGGGCGGCGATGGCTTCGGCCATCTGCATTGTGGTGGAGGATCCGCCCATGTCGTAGGTGCGGACCTCGCCGCGGCGCACGACCTCTGCGACGGCCTTGTGGATGGAGGCCTCGATCTCCTTCTCGCCGGTCCAGCCGGCCATCATGGCGGCGGCGAGGATGGAGGCGATGGGGTTCACCTTGTTCAGGCCCGCGTATTTGGGAGCGGACCCGTGGGTCGGCTCGAAGAGCGCGTATTTGTCGCCGATGTTGCCGCTGTATGCGAAACCCATGCCGCCGACCAACTGGGCGCACAGGTCGGAGAGGATGTCGCCGAAAAGGTTTGTCGTCACGATGACGTCGTAGTTCTGGGGGTTTTTCAACAGCCACATGCAGATGGCGTCGACGTTGGCGGCGTCGAACTCGATGTCGGGGTAGAGGGCGGCGACTTTGGTGGCCTGCTCGAGGAAGAGGCCGCAGGTGGCGCGCAGGACGTTGGCCTTGTGGACGGCGGTGACCTTGCGGCGGCCGTGGCGGCGGGCGAATTCGAAGGCCGCTTTGGCAATGCGGTAGGAGGCTTTGGCCGTGATGGAGCGGATGGAGACGGCGGCGTCGTGCGGGATGCGGCTCATCGCCTTTTCGGCGTAGAAGGACTCGGGCACCTGGGGGAACTCGACGCCGATGTACATGCCTTCGGTGTTCTCGCGGAAGACGACGACGTCGATGCCGTCGCGGTAGTTGAGCGGGTTGCCCGGCAGGGCGCGGCAGGGGCGCTGGCAGATGTAAAGATCGAGCAGCTGGCGCATGCGGACGATGGGGCTGCGGTAGGCGAGGCCGCGGCCCTGGAGATGGGGCGCGAGTTCGCGGGCGGCTTCGGCGGCGGGCTTGGAGGTGATGGCGCCGAAGAAGGCGCACTCGGTGCGGGCCAGAAGGTCGAGGGTTCGCTGGGGCAGCGCGTCGCCTTCGGCGACCCAGAAATGCCAGCCGATGTCGCCGGGATGGTAATCGGCTTCATAGCCGGCCGCGTCGAGGACGAGGCGGGCGGCTTGGGCGACTTCGACGCCGATGCCGTCGCCGGGGAGCCAAGCGATCTGGTGTCTGGCCATGGGATACAGCCTCCTGCAAGGTCAGCCTGCCGCGGGCGCGGAGGCGTATCTGGCCTTGAGATAGGGGATGAGCCCGCCGGAGCGGATCAGCTCAATGGCGCGCGGATCGAGCGGCGCGGCGGCGATGGAGAGGTTGCGCGAGAGGTTGCGGATGACGCCGGCGGCGAGGTCGATTTCGAGTTCGTCGCCTTCGTTGCATTCGGCGTGGGCCGAGGGGCTGACGATGGCAGGCAGGCCGAGGTTGATCGAATTGCGGAAGAAGATGCGGGCGAAGCCGGCGGCGATGACGGCGCCGCAGCCGGAGAACTTGAGGGCTGCGGCTGCCTGCTCGCGGCTGGAGCCGCACCCGAAGTTGGCGGCGGCGACGATGAAGTCGCCGGGCTGCATTTTCGGGCGGATCCCGGGGTAGGCGAGTTCGAAGAGGTGCTCGGCGGTCTTCTCGCGGTCGGTGATGTTGAGATACCGGCCGGGGTAGATGATGTCGGTGTCGATGTTGCCGCCGAGCACGGCGGCGACCCGGCCGCGGAGGATGGAAACAGCTTCAGACATGGGCGTTCTCCCTGGCCATGACGATCTCGGGATGGATGATGCGGCCGGCGACGGCGGAAGCGGCGACGACGGCGGGGCTGGCGAGGTAGACGAAGGAGTCCTTGCTGCCCATGCGGCCGATGAAGTTGCGGTTAGTGGAAGAGATGCAGACTTCGCCGGCGGCGAGGATGCCCTGGTGGACGCCGACGCAGGGGCCGCAGCCGGGCGGGTTGACGATGGCGCCGGCCTCGACGAGGGTCTCGATGCAGCCGAGGCGCAGGGCGTCGAGGAAGACGCGCTGGGAAGCGGGGATGATGATGAGGCGGGTGCGGGGGTGGACGCGGCGGCCGCGGAGGATGGCGGCGGCGGCCTCGAGATCCTCGAGGCGGCCGTTGGTGCAGGAGCCGAGGACGGCCTGGTGAACGGGGACTTCCGGAAGCGCGGACACCGGCTTGACATTGTCAACGGAGTGGGGGCAGGCGACCTGGGGCTCGGGGATGTCGTAATCGAGGTTGACGTGGATGGTGCGCTCGTAGGCGGCATCGGCGTCCGGGGCGATCTCCATGACGGGAGTGAAGGCGACCTTGGCGCCCATTTCCATGGAGAGGTTGCAGAGAACCATGCGGGAGGCGACGGTCATGCGGCGGATGGCGCTGCCATCGAACTCGACGGCGCGGTAGTCGGCGCCGGCGGCGCCGAGTCTGCCGATGATCCAGAGGATGAGGTCCTTGGCGGAGACCCACGGGGCGAACGCGCCCTCCACTTCGATGCGGATCGTGGACGGGACCTTGAACCACAGCCTGCCTTCCACCCACACGCCGGCCATCTCGGTGGCGCCGATGCCGGTGGCGAAGGCGCCGAAGGCGCCGTGGGTGGTGGTGTGGGAGTCCGTGCCGACGACGACCATGCCGGGGCGGACATGGCCGTTATCGGCGAGCACCTGATGGCAGATGCCGCCGCGGCCGACGTCGTAGAAGTGGCGGATGCCCTGCTGCTCGACGAACTCGCGGACGGCTTTATGGGTGGCGGCGGTCTTCTCGCTCTCGGCGGGGATGCGGTGGTCGAAGATGATGACGATTTTGCCGGGGTCCCAGACGCGCGGGACGCCGATCTCGAGGAAGGCCTTGCGGACGAGGTCGGCGTTCTCGTGGCTCATGGCGAGATCAACGCCGGCGACGACGATCTCGTCAGGTTCGACGCGGGACCGCCCGGAGGCGCGGGCAAGGATTTTTTCGGCGAGCGTCATGAGCGGAGCCTCCTCAGCAGGCGCTGGACCGCGGGGGCAGATACGTGTTTTCCATTTCCCGGTATGCGGGCAAGCCGACGAAGTTGGTGTAGTCGCGGAAGGAGGCGAGGCGGTGGATTTCGCCGGCGAGGATGCCGGTGGGAGAGTTGCGGAGGTCGCAGAAGAAATCGGTGAGGGCGCGGTGCATGACCAGGATGGAAGCCACGGGGATGGAGACGCGGGCGACGCCCATGGCGGCGAGTTCGGGGATGGAGATAAGTTCGGTCTTGACGCCGGTGACGGCATCCATGAGGTTGACCGAGAACAGCCCGTGGATTTCGCGGACGGCGCGCTCGATGTCGGCGCGGGTGCCGATGCCGTCGATGAAGGCCATGTCAGCCCCCGAATCGAGATAGAGGTTGGCGCGGCGGATGGCCTCGTCGAGGCCGAGCACGGAGTAGGCGTCGGTGCGGGCGTTGATGACGAGATCGCGGCCGGAGCGCGAGCGGACATCCGCCATGGCGCGGACCTTGCCGGCCATCTCTTCGGCGGAGATGACCTGCTTGCCTTCCATGTGGCCGCAGCGCTTGGGGAAGACCTGGTCTTCGATGTTGACGCCGGCGGCGCCCATCTCAATGAGGCGTTCGGTGATGCGGGCGGCGTTGAGGGCGTTGCCGCCGCCGGTGTCGATGTCGGCCATGACGGGGATCCGGACGGCGCGGACGATGTGGCCGGTGATGTCGAGGACATCCTTCATCTCGACGAGTCCGACGTCTGGGAGGGCGAGGAGGGAGCCGGCGAGGCCGAAGCCAGACACCTGGATGGCCTGGAAGCCGGCGGATTCGATGATGCGCGCGCTCAGTGCATCGTGGCAGCCAGGGACGACAAGGGCCTGGCGGCGCATGAGGGCGGCGCGGAGGGTGGAAGCGCGATCAGACATGGATGCGATGACTCCTCCTTCCAGCGTACTCCAGCCGGGGGGGCTGATATTCAGAGAATAGTCCTAAAGTAACGATTCAGGCGGCGGGCCGCCGGACTGGGCGAGTTCCTGACGGAGCTGATCGAGGAGGAGGGCGGCGGCTCTCTGGGAGGCGGCTTTCTTGGAACTGGCCTGGGCGGCGGCGGAGCGGCCGGGGCCGAGGCGGACCTCGATGGTGAAGAGCTTGGCGTGTTCGGGGCCGGACTGTGCGATGAGGCAGTAGCGGGGCAGGGGGAGCTTGCGGGCCTGGGCGAACTCCTGGAGGGCGTTCTTGGGATCGACGGGGATCGAGGCGGGCTCGGCGGGCGCGGTTTCGACGGCGGGCCAGAGGAGGCGTTCGAGGAGGCGGCGGCAGACGTCGAGGCCGGCGGGCGGGCCGGCGTCGAGGTAGATGGCGGCGAGGAGGGCCTCCACGGCGTCGGCGAGGAGGGCCTTTTTGTTGCGGCCGCCGCTCTGCTCCTCGCCCTTGCCGAGGCGGAGGAATCGGCCGAGGCCGAGAGCCGCAGCGACGCCATGGAGGCGGGTTGCGCTGACGAGGTGGGCCTTGAGGCGGGAGAGGTCGCCTTCGCGGGCGCCGGGGGCGAGGCGGAAGACGAACTCGGAGGCGAGGAAGCCGAGGATGGAGTCGCCGAGGAACTCGAGCAGCTCGTTGTGCTGGATGTCGGCGGAGGACTCGGCGCGGAGGGACTTGTGGGTGAGCGCGCGGAGGAGCAGTTCCCGGTCGCGGAAGCGGTAGCCGAGCAGGGATTCCAGCTCCTCCGGCGGCGCAGTCATCGGGCGGCTACTTGGCGGCGGCAGCCTTCTTCTTGTTGGCGTCGGCCTTGAGCTGGGCGGCGACGGACTTGATCTGGCCGGGGACGTTGGGGTCGCCAAGGACCTTGTCGAGGACGCCGATAGCCTCGTCGGGCTTGCCGGACTGAAGCTGGCAATTGGCGAGGCGGACCATGAGCGCCGGATCCTGCTGGGAGGCGAGGGAGAAGGCGGTGGAGAACTCCGAGGTGCAGACGTCATACTTCTTGCGCACGAGGGCGGCGAGGCCGAGGGCTTCGTGGGCCTGGGCGGTGAAGTCCTTTTTTGCGGCTTCCCACTGCTCGTCGGTGATGTCGGGGCGGGGCTTGGGAGCGGAGCTGATGGCAGCGATGGCGTCTTTGGCGAGCTTTTCGGCGCGGCCGAGCTTTTCTTCGCGGTCGAGGTCGAACTCCCTGGTGCGGAGGGCGAGCGCGTTGGCGATCATGAGCTGGGCGGCGTAGAACTTGGGGTCGGCGTCGAGAGCCTGCTCAGCCCAGGCGATAGCGTTCTCCAGATCGCCCTTCTGTTGATATGAGAAGGCGCCGATGTAGAAGGCCGTGGCTTTGAACTCGGTCTCCGCGAACTTGGTGACGAGTTCCTTGGCGGCGGCGATGCGGGCATCGGGATCGGGGGCCTGGAAGATGGCCTGGACGGCTTCGAGCTCTTTCTGGCTCTTGGGCTGAGGCTGCTTGGGGTTGGCGGATTGCGCCAGGGCGAAGGAAGCGGCCAGCGCAGAAACGAGGATGGTGTGAATCAGGGGACGGGTCATATCGATTGGGTCCTTGCTAAGACATCATGGGGCCTGTGGAGGCTGTAACTGAGCGGCAACCTGGGCAAGCTCGGACTGGGCGGCCTTTCGGGCCGCCTCGCTGGAGCCTTCGACAGCGAGGGCTGCCTTGTAATGGCGGATGGCGAGCTCGGGATCGCGCGCGGCGCGGGCGAGCCGGCCGAGATAGACGAGGGTCCAGGCGCGTTCAAAGGGTTCCGGGTTGAGTTCGAGCGTACGCTCAAACCATTGCTGGGAGAGTTCGAGATTTTTCTGCTGGGCGGCGATGCGGCCGAGGCCGTAAGTGGCGCGGGCCTTCAGGGGCGGGGCGGCATCGGAGGCGTAGAGGCGCCGGAAGAGGACGGCGGCGGCTTCGAAGTCGCGCGCTTCGTAAAGCTTTTCGGCCTGCTCGAGGTCCTTCTCCGCGGGGCTTTGGGGAGGAGGCGAGGGCGTGTCCACCTTGCGGACGGCGGGAGCCGAGGCGAAGTCGATTTGAGCGATGCGGCGGTCTTCGCGGGCGAGATCGATGGACTCGATCATTTTGCGGAAGTAGAGGGCAAACGATTCTTCCTGTTTTTCGTAACCGGCAAGGGCATCGTAGAAAGCGGCGGTGAGGATGAAGCCCTCGCGCATGGCCTGCTGGACGAGGGCCGAGTCCTGTGCGCGGGCCAGGCGGGCTTCGACGGCATACACGGCGCTCTTGGCGGCGAGGCGGGAGAAATCGTTCTTGTACTCCTCTGCCAGCAGGGGCGAGCCGAGGGCGAGGTCGGCGAGGGGCTTCTTCGTGTCGAGAGCGGAGCCGTAACGGATGGCGAGGGGGTCGATCAGATAGTCGAGGTAGGCGTGGCGGATGTCGCGGACGCGCGGGCGAGGCGAAGGGGTGACGATGACGAAGAACTCGTCGCCGAGGAGGCGGGAGATGACGAAGTTGGGGGGCGCGAGCAGTTCCACGAAGATCTGGAAGCGGCGTCCGCGGAGGCCGGAAGTGGGATTGCGGAGATAGGAATTGGCCTCGAGGACAGCTTCGGTGACGGGCTGATGGTACTGGGCGATGGCCTGTTCGAACCAGGGCTGGGCGCGCTGGAAAGCCTCATCGAGTTCTGCTTCGCGGTGGAAGCGGGCGAGCAGAGGGAGGAGCCCTTCGAGGGGGAGGGTCTCCGGGGGCATGAGGTTGGCGTCGAAACGGGGCTTGAAGTTGGGGGGACCGGTGGTGCTGAGGGCGAGGGTGACGTAGCGGGCGAGTTCGGTAGAGGGGTTATCGGCGCGGCGCTCGGTGATGAAATCGCGGATCTTGTCGAGCGAGGGGGGCTTGCGCTGCTCGACCCATGCGATCATCTGGCGGCGCAGGGGGTGCGTATTGGGAGACTGGAGGCCTTCGCTATAGCCGGAGGCGTTCAGAGCCGCCATGATGGTGAAGAGAGCCGGGGAGGCGTCGAGCTGGCCGGCAGGCTCTTGCGCGGAGAGGGCTGGAGCAAGGAGGAGGGCAGCGGGGATGAGAGTGCGCAGGAAGGCCGCCGAAGACATTCGCGTCTGATTCCAGTGTAGCGGATGCCGGAAGTCTGTCGGAATCAGGTCCAGAACCTGCCAATAGAACTGCCTGGCCAGAAAGCGGATCAGTACTATCAGCGGGAATCCAGCGGCAATAACGGCGTAGAATTGGGAAAGCACGCTGCGACAGCGGGATGCGTGCGCCCCGCGGTTTCCGAAGGAGGACGGGAATGAGAAGGACGATGATCGCTGCCGGGAAGGGCTGGCAGATTCTGGTTCTGCTGGTGACGTGCGGGTGCGGAGGTGCATGGGGGCAGTGGGGCCTGGGAGGCATCCTGGGGGCCGGAGGCGCCGGGATCGACAGTGGCAGCACGCCGCCGTCGCGGATTGCGTTCCGGCCGTGGCTGTCCGCGCAGGGGAGTTACACGGAGACCGTGGGGCAGCAGAGCCTGGCAGGAGGGAGCCGGGACTTTTACGGGTATGGCGGGGCGGCGGGCGTGAGCGGCGCCAAAAGCTGGGAGCGGACCTCGCTTGGAGGCTTCTACACGGCAAGTTACCAGCGGTGGTCCGGGAGGGGAGGCATATCGGGGATGAGCCAGGTGGTGGGTTTTTCGGTGAGCCACCAAGCCACGCAGAGGGTGGGGGTGTATGCGACCCAATTCGCGGGATCGAGCCTGGGCGGATTCGGATACGGGGCGCCGGCGGGCGCCTTCGGGGGCTGGGGCGTGACGGGCGCGGCGATGGCGCCGCTGGCGGGGCTGGCCGGCAGTCAACTGACGGATCTGGGGGGCAACGGGCTGGTGGACAACGAGATTTTCGGGACGCGCGTGAACTTTTACGGGACATCAGGCGGGGTGAATTTCCGGCCCAGCGTGCGGTGGTCGTTCGGAGGAGGAGCGCAGGCAGGATTTGTGAGACGGCGCGGATCGGGGCTGAGGGATCTGAACTCCGCGGGAGTCTTCGGGGGGGCGGCATACCAGCCGGGACCGCGGACGGCGGTGAGCGTGAGTTACGGCTTCAGCCAGTTTTCCTACCCAAAGGTGTTTGGCGAAAACCGGGCGCAATTTGCCAGCCTGCAAGTGTCCCACCAGTTGACGCCGACTACGTCGGTGTCTCTGGGAGGCGGGGTTTACCGGATGAACACGACTTTCCTGGGCACGGTGGAAGTAGATCCGGCAGTGGCGGAACTGCTGGGAGTGCAGAGGCAGCTTGAAATCCAGAAGAGATCGTACTCGGGCTGGTCGGGGGAGGCGGCGATCCACCGGCGGTGGCAGGAGTGGGGAGTGTCGCTGGGCTACGTCCACGGACTGAATCCGGGCAATGGAGTGATCCTGGCATCAAGGCGGGACAGCGTTTTCGGGTCTGCCGGCAGGAGTTTCGGGCGATTCAGCGTGGGACTGTTCGGCGGCTACTACCGGTGGAGCGGGTTGCTTGAGAAAACGACGCTGGACAGCGGCTCAGTGGCGGCGACGACCGGCTTGCGCGTGGTTGGGGACCTGCATTTCGGGATCAACGGGGGGTATTCGTTCTACGAGACGGCGGCGGCTCCGAGGAGATGGCAGCGGTTCGTCTCGGCGAACCTGACGTGGACGCCGAGCCTGGCGGCGTTCCGGTTCTAAGCTCGGGGAGAGGAGCGGATCGGGGCGGCGGGATAGGCTGCACCGGGAGGGCAGACGCGCGCCATCGAATCGAACGGGAAGGCGTGGAGGAGGCGGACGAGTTTGCGCGACATGGAGCGAAGACCGAGATAGGTCCGCAGGCGGGAGAGGGCGCCGGAGGCGATGCGAGGCTGGGCGGGGTCGAATTCCCAAGGGTGGACATAGATGCAGGCGGGCGCCTGATGGCACTCGTTCAGGAGCCGAATGGCGGATGAGAGGTAGGCGAAGGGCAGGAGGCGCAGATAGGCGCCGCCGCCGGCGGGCGCATGGATGCGCGCGGTAAGGGGGACGGCGGCAGGAGGGATTTCGAGGATGGGGCCGGAGGGCGTCGGGATGAGATGGGGGAAGGCGGGCCGGCCTGGGATGCCGTACCGGTCGTGGCGGACGGGGTAGATGCTGGAATCAGTGGAGAACCCGCACTCCAGCAGGATTTCGAGCGCCCAGAGCGACTGCGCCGTGATGGAGAAGCTGGGAGCGCGATAGGCGCGGGGAGCTGAGCCGGCGGCCTGGGCGATGGCGTCGGCGGCGGTGCGGGTGTCCTCGCGGAACTGCTGGGGAGTGAGGGAATAGACGAGCGGGTGAGAGAAGCTGTGGCAGGCGACTTCATGGCCGCTGCCGGCGATGCGGCGGACGAGTGCGGGGTGGCGCCGGGCGACCCAACCGAGGACGAAGAAGGTGGCGCAGACGCGGGCTTCGCCGAGCAGATCAAGGACGATGGAAGTGGCCTGGACGACGCGGGAGGGGAGGGAATCCCAGGAAGAGGCGTCGACCGATCGCTGGACTTCCGTGGGATGGAAGTAGTCCTCGACGTCGACGGTGAGGATGTTGGTCATGAGCTAGAGGCGGAGGATGTGGGAGTCGGTGCGCCCGCGGAGGGCGTTGCGGGTATCGAAGATGAGGGGGGCGGTGCGGACGAGCGCGTCGTAATCGAAGGCGCGGTGGTCGGTGAGGATGACGGCGCAATCGCAGGAGGCAGCGGCGCTGAGGGGCTGCGCCTGGAGCGCGACTGAGTCGAGGCGCAGTTCCGGGACGTAAGGATCGGAGTACGAGACGGATGCACCGCGCTGGAGGAGGAGGTGGATGACATCGAGGGCAGGGGATTCGCGGACGTCGTCGATGTCGCGCTTGTAGGCGACGCCGAGGACATGAATGCGGGAGTTTTTGAGAGACTTGGCCTGATCGTTGAGGGCGTCCTGGATGCGGGAGACGACATAGCGGGGCATGTCGCCGTTGATGTGGCCGGCGAGCTCGATGAAGCGGGCCTCGATGCCGGCCTGTTTCGACTTCCATGAGAGGTAGAAGGGGTCGATGGGGATGCAATGGCCGCCGAGACCGGGCCCGGGGTAGAAGGGCATGAAGCCGAAAGGCTTGGTGGCGGCGGCGTCTATGACCTCCCAGACGTTGATGTTCATGCGGTGGCACATGACGGCGAGCTCGTTGACGAGGCCGATGTTGATCATGCGGAAAGTGTTCTCGAGGAGCTTGACCATCTCGGCGACGACTGTATTGCTGACAGCGACGACGGTTTCGAGGGCCATGGAGTAGAAGGCGGCGCCGACTTCCGTGCAGGCGGGCGTGAGGCCGCCGACGACCTTGGGGATGTTACGGGTGTGGAACTTGGGGTTTCCTGGATCGACGCGCTCCGGGGAGAAACAGAGGAAGAAGTCGCGGCCTGCCTTGAGGCCGGAGGCTTCGAACATGGGGAGCAGGAGCTCCTCGGTGGTGCCGGGGTAGGTGGTGGATTCGAGAATGACAAGGAGACCCGGGTGGATGTGCCGGGCGACAGCCTGGGCGGCGGCAACCACGAAGCTCATGTCGGGGTCCTTGGTTTTGCGCAGCGGCGTGGGGACGGCGATGTTGATGGTGTCGAGTTCCGAGATGGCGGAGAACTCGGTGGTGGCGTGGAGCAGGCCCTTGTCCACGAGGCGGCGCACCTCGGAGGAAGGGATGTCCTGGACGTAGCTGAGGCCGGTATTGATCTGGTCGACCTTGCGGGAAGAGACGTCGATGCCGGTGACGTGGAAGCCCGCCCCGGCGAACTCGACGGCAAGAGGGAGGCCGACGTAGCCGAGGCCGACGACCCCGACACGGGCGTTGCGGGAACGGATCTTTTCGAGCAGCAGTTCGCGATGGGGGGCGGTGGAGTTCTGTCCGGTCATAACGTCATTGTGCGAATGTCAGGGGTAATCCTCAGTGTATTTCATCGGCGAAAAGGCGTTCGCGGATGAGGGCGGCATAAGAGGCGACCAGCCGGGGACGCTCGAAGCGGGAGATGACCTCGCGGCGGGTGCGGAATGGGATGTTGTTTTCCAGGGCGCAGCGCACGGCGCCGGCGACGACGCGGCGGATGGCTTCGGGCTGATCGTGAGGGACACACCAGCCGGCGCCGGCCTCGGCGATGAGGCGGGCGACTTCGCCGTTTTCGGGGGAGAGAGCGATGATGGGCTTCCCGGAGGCGAGGTACTCGAAGAGCTTGCCAGGCAGGCTGAACTCATTGGTCATGGTGAGCAGGAGGTAGTCGGTCCGGCCAAGCCACGCGAGCGCCTGCTGCTGGGGCAGAAAGCCGAGGACGCGGATGTTGGGGCCGGAGGAAGCGAGGAGGCGCTCTTCGGTCTCGGAGATGCGGCCGATGAAGCGGATCTCGAGGCGGGAGCGGATGTCGTCCGGGAGGGACCGGATGGCGTCCAGAAAATACAAAGGGGAGGCGGTGCGATAGGCGGTGCCGAGGTGGGTGATGACGACCCTGGATTTGGGGCCGGCGGCGGGGATGGGAGGATTGTCAAAGAGAGGGCGGAGGGCGTCGGGGTCGTAGCCATTGTGGACGAGGGCGAACTTGGCGTCCGGCTGCCCGGGGTAGCGGGAGCGGATTTCGTGGAGAGAAGACTCGGTCACGGCGACGACGAGATCGGAGAGAGAAACGGTTTGGGCCTCGATCTGCTCGGCTCGGCGCCGGGTGAAATCGCTGCGGAGGAAGTCGAAATCGGTGAGGTAGAACCGGAGCCACTCGTCGCGGAAATCGCTGATGAGACGGATACGAGGCAAGGAGGACTTGAGGGAGTTGCCGATCAAGAACGTGGAAAACGGCGGGGCGGTGACGAGGACGGCCTGGATGCGATGGCGCCGGATGATGCGGCGGGCGGCCCAGGTGGCGAAGGGGACCCAGGCGACCTGAGGATCGGGTGAGAAGATGCGGCGGGCGAGGTTGGCGAGCCAGGAGTCCGGCTGTGGCGCCGCGGAGGGGGACTGAGCCGGAGGGGCGTCCCCGCGTCCAGAGACGAGATTCCAAAGGCGTTTGCGGAAGTGGAAGGGGAGTTCCGGAGTGAAGGCGTGATGGAGGGTCACTGACGGCGGCACATGGGCGAGGAGACCAGGATCGCGAAGCGGAGCGGCGGCATTGGCGGCGGACAGGACGTGAACCTGAAAGCCACAAGCGGGGAGGTACTTGGCGAGGCTGAGGGCGCGCATCACCATGATGCCGCCGACGGGGGGGAAGGCGTAGGCGATGAGGAGAAGACGGATGGCCGGCGATCCGACGGGATCCTCCGGCAGCAGCGTGTGTCCGCACTGAAGGTGCGGGTCGGCAGTCAAAGACAACCCCTCCCTTGGGGGCGCGGCGCAGAGGCGCAGGAGCCCACCGTATAACCGAGGGTAACACAGAGGCGCGCGGGCCGGGAGGGGGAGGCGTGACAGGAGATGGGGAAAATGTTTCCGCTTCATTTTGAAGGGATTCTGTTGCAGGGAGCCGGGCAGGGGCAGGGGCGGCAGGTAATTCTCATGCGGGTCGCGGGGAATACCGCCCGGCGGCGATGCAGGAGGAAAGAGAGTGCGGAGAAGAGCGATCTGGAGAACAGGGGCGGCGCTCTGTTGGATGGCATGGGGTTTCGCGCAAAGCACGGTGCACCTGCCGACGCAGAGCCGGCAGGCGGACTTCAGCGGGTTTCCCCTGACGAAGCCGGCGAGAATCGTGACCACGCTGCCAGGAACGTGCGTGGCGGGGGAAGTGGTGGCGGTGGCAGGCGCCGGGGCGGGTTTGTACGTGTGCAACAGTTCGGGGAGCTGGGTGGCGGCGGCGCCGCACGGACACGCATTGAATGAAATGGCAGGGGTCTCGGGCAAGAACGGGACAGGGGCGTTGCTGCAGGCGTTCGGGGGAGGGGCGGTGCAGGCTGGCGACTGCGCGCAATTCGACGCCGAAGGGAACCTGGTGTCGGCGAATGCGCCGTGCGGCGCAGGCGCGAACTTCAGCCTGGATTTCACGGCTGCGACGTCGGTGACGCTGAGCCACAATCTGGCGACGAGAAGTGTGCTGATCGGATGCACGGATACGAGCGGGCAGGCGGTGATACCGGATGCGGTCAGAGTGCTGGATGAAAACCGGGTGCAAGTGGATTTCGCGGTGGCGCAGTCAGGGAAGTGCGTGGTGAATGCATCGGGAGGCGGCGGAGGCGCCGGGGCGGTAAGTTCCGTGTTCGGAAGAACGGGAGCGGTGACGGCGCAGGCAGGGGACTACGATTTCAGCCAGATTGCCGGGCAATTGGCGCTGAGCCAGATAGCGCCGGCGGCGTTGCAGGGGAATGGATCGAAGCTGCAACTGTTCAGCGGGACGGCGGCGGCGGATGACTGCGCGAAGTTTGACGCGAGCGGGAACCTGGTGTCGGCGGGGGCGCCATGCGGCACCGGTTCCGGGGCGGTAAGTTCCGTGTTCGGAAGAACGGGAGCGGTGACGGCGCAGGCAGGGGACTACGATTTCAGCCAGATTGCCGGGCAATTGGCGCTGAGCCAGATAGCGCCGGCGGCGTTGCAGGGGAATGGATCGAAGCTGCAACTGTTCAGCGGGACGGCGGCGGCGGATGACTGCGCGAAGTTTGACGCGAGCGGGAACCTGGTGTCGGCGGGGGCGGCGTGCGGAACGGGCAGCGGCGATGTGACTGGACCGGCGGGGGCTGCTGACGGGGAGGTGGCGCTGTATCAAGGGGCGACGGGCAAACTGCTGAAACGGGCCACTGAGACGGGCGTCGCCCGGCTGACGAACGGAGTGCTGGGCGTGGTCAGCGGAACGGCGTCGGATTGTGTGAGGGCGGATGGGACCTCCGGACCGTGCGGCGGGACGCTGTATTTTGGGGCGGGGCTGGAAGGGACTGGGACCGCGGCTGATCCGGTGAGGATCGCAAGCGGAGGCGCCGTGGCAAGCCAGACGTTCTATTCGGCGAGCCTGAGCTTTGGGACGCTGGGGGCGGCGAGCTGCGCGGAGCTGAACATTGCGGCGCCGGGGGCGGCAAGCGGGGAAACGCTGGCGGCGGGGATTCCGGAATCCCTTCCAACCGGAGTGCTGGCGAGCATGTACAGCGGGACAGATGTGGTAGTGGTCCGATTGTGCAATCTGACGGGGGCGAGCGTGGTCATCCCGGACGGACTTTCGTACAGCGTCCGGATCGTTCGCGGATTTTGAGGGGGAGCGATCATGAGAAGATGGATGGGGATTCTGGCCGCGACATTTTCGACGGCGGCGATCCTGTGGGCTGTGACGGTGAACGGCAGCCTGGAGATACTGGGGACGCTGAGGGCTAACGTGGTAGACTTCTCGACGTCTGCTACCACAGCACCGATAAAGACAGGCGCATCGCTGCCTGCCACCTGCAGCGTCGGGCAGGCCTTCTTCAAGACCGACGCGGCGGCTGGGCAGAACATCTATCTCTGCACGGCGGCGAACACATGGACGCAGGCGCAAGGCGGCGGAGGATACGACGGCAAGCCGCAGATGCAGTATGTTTCGCTGGTGAGCGAGTTCAGCAACACTTACGGCCTGAACTCGCCGGCGTACCTGGGAGACTTTGCGTTTTACCGGATGGCGGGCTCCGGGCAGTTGAACTACAGCACCAGCGCCAGCGACAGAATCGGTGCAACCCGAATTCAGACCTCAACCACCGCTGGCGACACGCAGTCGTGGTACGCGCACTTCGCTACGGCCACTTCTGCGGCCGACAGCCTGTACGCCAAAACCGACAAGCAGTGGGAACTGCAGTGCATCTTCCGGTTTCCGGCAGCCACGGATTCCACGAATTCGACTTTCTTCCTTGGAATGGGCGGCACGTTTGCCGGCGTGCCGAACCGCAGCTTCGGAATCCGGCATATCGGGGGAACCGACACCAACTTTGTGTATTACGCGGATCCGGACGGCGGCACCTGGGGCACGACGCTGGCAAGCGGAGCGGCCCCCGGCACAGCGTGGCACACGTTGAAGATCCGCTCCGACGGCACGATCCCATACAAGATGTGGATTCGTGTCGACAACGACACGGAGCGCAGCATTTGCCCATCCGGCTGCGACATCACATTGCCGTCGGGCCTGGCGGATCTTTGGGCCAGAGCCTTTGTTGTCGGCATCAGGACTGACGAGGCGGCCGCAAAGATGGTGGAACTGGATCATCTGTACTTCTGGATGAACTGGGGGGCTAGATGAGGAATCTAATCATCGGGCTGCTGCTGGCGGCGGCTCAGCTGTTTGCGCTTGACAACAGCATCAGGATTTACGAGGCTGCCGGAACGGCGCAGACGGACCGGCCCTACACCGTGCTGATGCTGTTCATGCAGGGGGAGTTCCCCTCCGGCGCCTTCCCGAAGCCGCGCATCGACGGTGTTGTGCCGCCTGCATGGCAAGTGGACGTGAAGAGCCGGTGGCCGGATGGCAGCATCCTGTCGGCATTCGTGTCGTTCCCTGTGACCC
The DNA here is from genome assembly GCA_020723085.1 of Arcobacter sp. GTDB lineage: Bacteria > Acidobacteriota > Terriglobia > Bryobacterales > Bryobacteraceae > JANWVO01. The sequence goes on along the minus strand of DYJN01000005.1, from coordinate 74,585 downwards.
TGGCGGCCAACGGCAGCGTGAAGGTCGATTTCGTGCCGGACCCGAGTGCCTGCCATCTCGGCGGGCAGCCGGCCTGCGAGGCGGCGGCGCTGGATCAGGGCGGGATGCTGAACTTTCTCGGCGGCGGCTGGAACGCGCAGATCCGCGGCACGGCCAATTCGATCACGTACGGGGCGGATGCCAAGACGATGATCGCCAACGGCGACTGGCAATACTGGCTGCGCGGGCCGGTGGTGACGCGGATCATCGCCCGCAAGAACGGATTTGACTACGACTTCGGCTGGCAGTGGGATGGTACGAACTGGCAAGCTCCGTCGAGCGACACCTACAAGAGCATCCACCCGATGTTCGAGCTCTCGTTCTATCCCGGCTGGAACGGCGTGGAGACGGGCTTCCGGGTAGAGAACTCGTGGTGGAGGAAGCTGCAGCGGCAGAAGCTCAAGCTGGAGTTCCTGGCGGGCAATCCTGCGGCGGCCATCTACTCGAAGACGGACTGTGATCTCGATGAGAAAGCCGCTGCTTCCTACTACGGGTGGAGCGGGACCGAGCCGGGCGCCGTGGTGGCGGACCGGAACCTGCCGTACCTGGCAGCGACCCGCATTCTCCCGCCGTACGACCTGAACATCCAACTGGACTCAGCCACGCTGTCGACGTACTTAAGCAAGTGGCCGGCGAATGTGGGAACGGATGACGCCGCCAGAGCCGACCCCCGGAGCTGCACGACACAGAACCCGTGCGCGTATATCAAGACTGACATGTCGGGCACCGGGGACAGCGACAACTTCGGGATCCTTCCGCGATACCAGCTCTTTTACCTGTTTGCGATGGGGGACAGCCGGTTCAGCGTCGCCACGAAGAAGCAGGCATTTGACCAGTTCATCATCGGGTCAGGCGACGCCGCCGTCACTATTCCTATCCACTACCGGGAAAGCATCACCGGAGCCACGCCAGACACACGGAACTGGCTCGACTGGCCGAACGATCAGACGACACCAGCCTTCGGGCGCATCAAGTCAATCAGCGCCCATCCGGATGCACGTTCCAGCCAGTACGACACATCCGGCTCGTATGGAGCGCAGCACATCTGCTCCAACTGCCCGGCGCGCACGCACATCTGGATTGCCGACCACGCCCACTGGCCATCGCTGTTCTCCCTGCCCTACATTCTCACCGGGCGCTGGACGTATCTGATGTCGCTGCAGCAGTCAGCCGCCGGGTGGCTGATGTATGACAACCCCGGGTGGAACCGACACTACGACTGGGGGATTTTCCACTCTCCCGATCAGCCGCGCATCCCGGCGCGGCTCTTGCGCGAAACGATCTGGGCTTATCTTCTCAGTCCGGAATCGCCGGAGCGCAACTATCTAGCCAACAAGCTGAAGAACAGCGACGCCGCCTATGAGGGGATGTTTGGAATCACCGACGGGCTGTACCAGTCCCAGGTCAGCTCGGACTGCCGTGGGGGCTACATCTACCACTATGTCCAGACATTGAACAGCAGTCATGTATTGTCCCCGCCGAACGGACAGAGGAAGATCTTCGCTCTGACGGGCTTTGTCAATTTGCACGGAATCAACAGCATCACGCTGAATGGGCAGGCCCAGACAGTCGGCATTTACGGACAAGAAACCGGGAAGCAGTGGTATTGGATACCAGGAACATCTTTGATTATCCAAGATGCGTCTGGCACACCGCTCAGTTCTACAGACAGCCTGGCGGTGGACTTGCAGTACGGGTACAGCGCCACGCCGTGGTGCAAGGGATATTCCGCCGTGCAGGGACTGACGAATCCCCTGGGACTGACGGGGCTCGGGCAACTGGCACCGTACGGCGGGATTACCGGCGGTTCTGGCCTGGCGCCGTGGATGGTGAGCTACTGGGCCATGCACGTCGGCTGGGCGCGCCAGACGAAGGCGCTGGCGGTGGGAAGCGGCTACCTGTTCGAGAAGAGCGGGGAAAGGTTTGGGCGGTTCTTCGTGGATGGGATGCTGCATCCGAGGAAGCCGATTCTGCACTGGGGGCAGTACCAAGTCGTGACGGGGGATCTTCTGGGCCTCATCTCCACCTGGGATCGATTGATTGATGCCCAGAACCCGCCTGTAGCGCTGACAGCAGACATCTCCTCGTCAGCCACGTCGTTGACGATCAATTGCAAAAATCAAACCACCGGCTGCGTCGCCCTGTCCGGCTACGGCGATTCGGTGATCAAGATTGACAACGAGTTCATCCGAATTTGCACGGTCACGGCGGGCACATCGACGACCACTTTGACTGTGTGCCCCGGCGGGCGTGGGATCTGGGGTACGCAGGCTGCGCCGCACACCACTGCGTCGGCCGTAAGCACACAGTGGAGGACGATGGGGGATGCGCTCTCCGGGCACACCTACCCGAATCTTTGGGTGAATGCGCTGGCGACATACTACGACGTGGACGGGCTGCTGGGATCAGGGCTGGAGGCGTATCAGCGGGCTATCGGGATGGGAAGCGGGCTTCAACGCCGGTCCACTGACCAGAGATATGCGCTGGTTCCGCGGGTTGAACCGTACCGGCTGAAGGTATTTGTTTCGGCGGGCAAAGCGGAGATCCACTATGTGGCTCCCACTCTGGCTGCCTGCCGGTACGCCGTGACTTCGAGCTACTTTACGACGTCCGATGAAAGCGGAGACCAAGCCGATAGAGGCGGACCCAGAACGAGGCGGATCGTGCTGGACGGCCTGGCGCCCGGCACATACCGGTACCGGGTGACCTGCGGCTCCGGCAGGCTGATGGGCACGTTCACCGTTCCTGCCGCGCCGTAAAGCCGGAAGGAGAGCCACTGCGGTTCGACCGGAAACGGAGTCCGGGGCAAATCCGGCGGACGCCGCCATGCAGCCGGAAGGGGCGCCCGGCCGGCAGGTGTCGCCGAGACCGCGCGGCGAGCCTACTTCAGGTTCGGCTTCTCCTTCGGGATGACCCACAGATAGAACTTGTGGCTGAGGTAGGAGCCTTCGCCGTTGTCGTCCAGCGAGAATTCCTTGTCCGGTTTCCAGTCGCCCATGTCAAAGGTATTGGAGACGACGCGTGTGCCGGGCTTGAGTTCGGCGAGAAGCTTGGGACGGAGTTTCAGGTTGACGCTGGACAGCAGGAAGAGGGTGACAACGGAAGCCTCGTGGATGTCGGCTTCGAACAGATCGCCTTCGATGAACTTGACGAGGTGCTCGACGCCGTTTTTCCTGGCGTTCTCGCGCGCCTCGGCGATGCGCTCTGGATTGATGTCGATGCCGACGCCGCGGGCGCCGAATTTCCTGGCGGCGGTGACGACGATGCGGCCGTCGCCGCAGCCGAGGTCATACACCACGTCGTTTTTGGTCACCTTCGCCAAGCTGAGCATCGCCTCGACGGCGGGCTCGGTGGTGGGGACATAGGGGACATCCGGCGTGCGCTTGGGCTTGGGGGCCTGAGCCAAGGCGGAGGAGAGCGCGAGGACGGCCAGAATGGCAACGCGGCTGAGGGATCGGGCAGTGGACAGCATGACAGCAGTTTCCGTTCCTGAAGAATAGCGCAAGCGGCAGCGCAATAGTTACCAGCGGCTCACAAAAGGGACTGTTCGCGGGCGACGCGGAGCGCCTCGATGGCGGCGCCGCGGGCGCCGGCAGTGTCTCCGTTGGGCATGATGTGAATGGGGATGTCAGCCTGTTCGGCGCGCTGCTCGGGCATCCCGGCGCGGATCTCGCGGAGGAACCACTGCTGGAATTCCGGTCCGGTCTCGATGGCGCCGCCGCCGACGATCAGGGCGTCGGGGTCGAAGGTGTTCACCATCTCGTCGAAGAACAGGCCAAGAGCGTGGGCCTGGCCACGGAAAATCTCTCGGGAGAGTTCGTCGCCGTTCTCAGCCAGGCCGCGCACGAGCTTGGCAGCCTTGTGCAGGTCTCCCATGCGGTAGAGTTCGTGATCCGGGAATCTGGACTGGAAGAAAGGCAGGTAGTTCACCTCGATCGCGGTGAGGGAGCAGAGCGATTCCAGGTCTCCGGTGCGGCCGCAGTTGCAGCGGGGGTGAAGGCCCTGGAGGAACGGGATGCTCTGATAAGGGATCAGGACGTGGCCGAGTTCACCGCCGAACCCTTTGCGTCCTTTGACGACGGTCTGACCGAGGATGACGCCGCCGCCGAGCCCGGTGCCGATGATGGCGGAGACGGAAGTGGCGCCGGAATGCGCACCGAAGAGGTTGAAGTGGCCCCACAGGGCGCCGGCGTTTCCGTCGTTCAAGTAAATGACAGGGCGGCCCACTTTGGCCTCGAGACCGGCGCGGATGTCGAAGCCGGCCCAATCGGGGTGGACAAAATTCGTGGAGCCGCGAGCGCTCAGGACGCCGTCGGCGCTTGCCGGCCCAGGGGTGTCGAGTCCGACAACGGCGACATCATCCATCGTGATGGAGGCCTGTTTCAACGCGACCTGAAGCCCGTCGAGGATCTGCTGGAGGCAGACCGCCGGGCCTTCTTTAGAACGGGACGGATATTCGCAGAGGGACTCGATGAGGAACTTCTCGCCGGCCGTCAGGAAAGTGTAATTGACGGCATTGCCGCCGAGATCTACGCCCGCAACCACTCGCATCACGGTTGGAACTCCTTGTGCGCAAAATGGAAATTCCCACGATAGCAAGGAACCCGGGCAGGGGGGAAGAACGAAGAAGGGAAACCGCCCCGGGCCTGTTCAGAAACGAGGCCGGCCGGAGGCGGAGGAAGATCAGAGAGCCTTGGCGAGCTCTTCGGCGAAGGCGCTGGGCGGACCGCTGGGCTTGCGGTGCTTTCTGCCGCCTCGAGCCCTTCGGGGCTCCTGCGAAGCCTGAGCGCCGGGAGCGCCCTGGCTCTGCCGGGAGCGCGGAGCGGAGGGGCGGGCGCCTCTGGCCTTGGGCGGCTGCGCCTGATTGGCACGCAGCAGGCGGTCTTCGAGGGGAGCGCGGTCGAAACGTTTGATGATGGCGCGCATCTCCTCTTCGTTCGGCGCTTCGATGAAGGCGAAGCCTTTGGACTCCTGTGTCTCCGGGTTTCGGATCACTTTGACTGAATCGGCCACCAGGTTCTCCGCCTCGAGCCACGCCTTGATATCGTCGGCGGTGACCCAGGGCGGAAGATTACCGAGGAATACGGTTGAACTCATCGAGATGGGAAGCTAGCTCCGTCGGGTATTGGGACTGATTCTATGGATGAAGCGCAGTCCACGAGGCATTTCCAGAATAACACGAGGCCGCGGAGGGCGGCAATAAATCCGCCCTCCCGGGGAGCAACTCCGCGTTCCGCCCTACCCGCCGGGCTCGACGATCACGGCGAGGCGAACGGCGGGGTGGCCGCACAGTTGGCTGAGGACCGCCTCGCTGACAGGGGTGTCGACCTCGACGAGGGCCACAGCTTCCAGAGGCTTGCCCTGTGCTGGGGGCGCCTCCTGGCGGCCAAGCGAGAAGTTGGCGATGTTGATCTGGTTCCGGCCGAGGATGCCGCCGACGTGACCGATGACGCCGGGCACGTCGATGTTGCGCATGTAGATGAGGCGCCCGGCGAGCGTGATCTCGACCGGGATGCCGTCGATGGACAACAGGCGCGGCTTGTCCATGATGACGCCGCCGGTGACGGAAGTGGCGCTGGCAGGGGCGATGATCTCGATCTGGATGGAATCGGTGGCGCCGCCGCGCGGCTGGTGCGCTTCCGTGACGGTGAGGTTGCGCTGCGATGCGAGCTGCATGGCGTTGACGAGATTGGCTCGCGCGGCGAGGCTGCGGCTGAGCACGCCGGCGAGGGCGGAGTTGCGGAGCAGGTTGGTGTTCAGATCGGCGATGCGCCCGCGGTAGGTGATGCGCACAGCCTGCGGGTTGTCCGGGGCGACGAAGGCGGCGAAGCGGCCCAGCCGTTCCGCGAGTTCGATGTAAGGGCTGATGGCGCGGTACTGCTCGGGCGCGACGGCGGGCATGTTGACCGCATTGATGGCGATGCCGTGCAGGAGGTACTCGACAAGCTGTTCGACGATGCGGATGCCGACGATCTCCTGCGCCTCTTCGGTGGAGCCGGCGATGTGCGGGGTGGCGATCAGATTGGGCGCCGAGAGCAGTGGATGGCCTTCCGGGAGGGGCTCGGGAGAGAAGACGTCGAGGCCCGCACCGGCCACTTTGCCGGAGACAAGCGCCTCCCTGAGGGCGTCCTGGTCGATCAGCTCGCCGCGGGCGCAGTTGATGATTCGGACACCGGGTTTCATGCGGGCGATCGACTGGGCGTTGATCATGCGGCGCGTCTCGGGGGTGAGAGCCACATGGAGGCTGATGTAGTCGGACTGGGCGGCGAGCTTATCGAAAGGCAGCAACTCCACGCCGAGATCGGCGGCGGTGACCGGATTGACGTAGGGGTCCGAAGCGATGACGCGCATCTCGAAACCGCGCGCGCGGCGCACCACTTCCTGCCCGATGTTGCCAAGGCCGACGATGCCGAGCGTCTTGCCGCGCAGTTCGTTGCCGAGGAATTTCTTCTTCTCCCACTTGCCGGCGCGGGTGGAGGCGTTGGCCTCGGGGATCATGCGGGCAAGAGCGAGCATGAGCGCGAGGGTGTGTTCGGCGACGCTGACGGCGTTGCCGCCGGGGGTGTTCATGACGAGCACGCCGGCGGAGGTGGCGGCGGCGAGGTCGACGTTGTCAACGCCGACGCCGGCGCGGCCGATCACGCGGAGGCGGGGGGCCTTGGCGAGCGTTTCCGCCTTGACCTTGACGGCGCTGCGCACGAGCATGGCCTCGCAATCGCCGAGGTGCTGCTCGTACTCTTTGGGATTGGACTCGATCACTTCGAAACCCGGCTGGCGGCGCAGCAGATCGAGCGCCGCAGGCGACATCGGTTCGGCGACGAGGATCTTCATGGCTACTTCCCGTTCAGGGCCTCCAGATACGTCCGCTGCACGGCAGCCACGCCCTGGCCGAGACTGACCGGCAGTCCCTTCTGATGCAGGATGAGCTCGAGTTCGGCGACGACGGCGAACAGGTCGGCGAAGTCGAAGTAGCCAAGGTGCGCGATGCGGAAGATCCTGCCTTTCATCGTGCCCTGGCCGTTGGCGATGATCGAGCCGAACTGGTTGCGGAACGCCTTGACGATCTCGCCCGAATCCATGCCGGCGGGGGCCTTGATGGCGGTGACGGAAGAAGACGGCGAGCCGGGAGCGAACAGTTCGAGGCCGAGTTCGACGGCGGCGGCGCGGGTGGCGCGGGCCAGCGACTGCGCGTTTTCGATGAGCTTTGCCATGCCGAGCTGCTTGATGTAGGCAAGAGCTTCGGCGAGGGCGAGGATATGGCTCACGTTGGGAGTCCAGGCGCTTTCGCCCTTGGCGGCCATTTTCTTTTCGCGTTTCAGGTCGAAGTACATGCGCGGCAGCCGCGCGGTTTCGCCCTGCGCCCAGGCTTTCGGGCTGACGCTGAGGAAGGCGAGACCGGGAGGGATCATGAACGCTTTCTGCGAGCCGCCGATGACGACGTCGAGCCCCCAGCCGTCGATGTCGAGAGGCATGGTGCCGAGCCCGGTGATCGCGTCTACGATGCAGAGCGCCTGGGTCTGCTTGACGATCCCGCCGATCGAGCGTACGTCGTGGGCGGCGCCGGTGGAGGTTTCCGAAGCCTGGAAGAAGACGCCTTTGGCGTCCGGATTTTCTTCGAGCGCCTGAGCGACGCGCTCAGGGCTGACGACGTCTCCGTATTCGGCTGTCAACACGACAGCGTTCAGGCGGTAGGCTCTGGCCAGCTCCGCCCAACGCTCGCCGAACTTCCCGGCGGACAGCACGACCACCGTGTCGCCTTCACTAAAGAAGTTGGAGACCGCGGCTTCCATCGCGCCGGTGCCGGAGCTGACGGTGATGAGGACATCGTTCTGCGTGCCGAAGACCTCTTTGAGACCGGCGAGCACGCGCGGATATAACTGGATGAAGTCCTGCGTCCGATGATGAATGTCGGACGCCATCATGGCGTGCAGGGCGCGAGGCAGCAGAGGCGTCGGCCCTGGGGTGAGGAGTCGTTGCTTCTTGACATGCATGGCTGTGGGAAAATCAGGGAGAAATAAGTTTACAGGATACCAGAGATGGCGCTTCTCGATCAGCTTCAAAAAGACATGGCGGAGGCCATGAGAGCCCGCGACGAGGCCCGGCTGTCCACGCTCCGGATGATGAAAGCGGCGCTGATGAAAGAGAAAGTGGACTCCATGAAGGCGCTCGACGAGGCCGCCGAGTTGAAGGTCCTGAACTCTCTGATCAAGCAGCGGAAGGACGCCGCCGAGCTGTACCGGCAGGGCGGGCGGCCTGAGCTGGCGGAGAAAGAAGAGGCCGAGATGAAGCTGATCGAAGGCTACATGCCGGCCCCGGCCACCGAGGAAGAGATGGCCGCCGCGGTGGCGGCGGCGCTCGGCGAGACGGGGGCGGCGAGCGCGAAGCAGATGGGGCAGGTGATCGCCGCGGCGCGGGCGAAGCTGGCGGGCAAGCGAATCGACGGCAAGCGGCTCAGCGACCTGGTGAAGGCGCGGCTGGGCTGAACGGCCGTGGAGCTGACCTGCCGCATCGCGTGCCGGGCGGACGGGCGCGGACCCGCAGCAATGGCGCGGCTTCTGGAGCAGGCTGCAGGAATTCACGCGGCCAGGCTCGGGGTGGGGATCGAGGCGCTGCGCGCCGAAGGCCGTGCATGGATGCTGGCGCAGTTCGGGCTGGCAGCGAGCCGCTGGCCCGAGCCTGAGGAACCGTTGGAAGTGATCACCTGGCCGTCACGCCGTACGGCGGGCGCGCGCGCCTGGCGCGAGTTCGAAATCGTCTCCGCGGCCGGCGAGAAGCTGGCGGAGGCGGCGACAGTGTGGCTGATGGTGGATCTCGAGCGCCGCCGGCCGGTCCGCCTGCCGCGGTTCCTGCTGGAGCTGGACTTCCCCGCGCGGGAGACGCGGATCGGGTTGACGGCGATTCCCGAGGCGCCGCCGGCGCCGGCGGAAATGCACCGCCGCGCAGTGGCCGCAGAGGATCTGGACATCAACGAGCACGTCAACAATGCCGCCTACATCGGCTGGGCCGAAACATTGGCGGGGTGGGACAAGATGCTGCGGCTACAGGCGGACTACATCGGAGAAGCGTTGCTTGGGGACAGGATCACGATCGAGACCTGGAAGCTGGAGCAGGGGCGCCGCGTGATTCAGAGGATCAGCGGATCCAAGGGATTGTGCGTTTCTGTGCAGTGGTGGCGGGATCGCCTAGCGGAATGAAAGAGGCGGCGCCGGGCGGAGGAGGAGAAGGCCGCCCGGCGCCTGTGTGGAGGAGCGGTACGAACCAAGATCAGTTGTAATACGCCGCGTTCTTCTCGGCGAAATGGGCAAGCTCCGCCGGCAGCTCGTCCAGGATGTAGATCGAGTTCGTCGGGCAGACCGGTACGCAGGCGCCGCAATCGATGCATTCCGCCGGGTTGATGAAGAGCTGGGGCGCCTCCTCATAACCGGGTTCATCCTGGGTGGGATGAATGCAATTCACCGGACAGGCCTCGACGCAGTGGTTGTCTTTGGTGCAGGTGTCAACGATGACGTATGCCATGGGGATTTTAGCTCCGGCCATGGACTTGCAACCGGTATGCCAAAGACGGAGGGCGGAGAAACCGTCCATTTTCAACGCGGCGCGATCCACCACTGTTTGGAGGTTGCGGCGGGCGTGGGTCATATCGCGCACTAGCGGAAACTGCCCCGAACCGGGTATGATCTAGGGCGATTGTCCGGAGCAAAGCATCATGGCCAACCAGCAGAATTCTTACAAGCCGTTCGTCCCCGTTGACATGAAGATGTCGGAGTTCACGCTCCGGGCGGTGCTGCTCGGGCTGGTGATGACCGTCATCCTTGGCGCAGCCAATGCGTATCTGGGGCTGCGAGCGGGGCAGACGATCGCCGCCACGTACCCGGCGGCGGTGATCGGCATGGCGGTGCTGCGCCTGTTCCGGGGTTCGATTCTCGAAGAGAACATGGCGCGCACGGTGGGCAGCATCGGGGAGAGCGTGGCCGCCGGCGCGATCTTCACGATTCCGGCTTTTGTCATCGCCGGCGCGTGGCAGCGTTTCGATACTTTCGAAGCCTACTGGCAGTCGAGCGCGCTGATGCTGGTGGGCGGCACGCTGGGGATCCTGTTCGTGACCCTGCTGCGGCGGGTGATGGTGGAAGACCCGGAACTGCCGTTCCCGGAGTCGAAAGCGGCGGCGGAGATTCACAAGGCGGGCCAGCGCGGGGCGGACGCCGCCAAGACGCTGTTTCAGGCGATGGGCGTGGGCGCGTTCGTATACCTGCTGGGCGAGTTCCGGCTGTTTTCCGCCAGCCGGGACTTTCTGCTGAAAGTGGGAGAGCTGGGCAGGAGCGCGGTGAAGCTGGGCGCGTCGGGCGAGGCGGCGGCGGGAGGGTGGACGAAGTTTTCGCTGCCGGCGGTGGCGCCGGCGTATCTGGGCGTCGGATTCATTATCGGGCCGCGGTTAGGGGCGCTGAACTTCGCCGGCGGGCTCACGGCGTGGGGGCTGCTGGTGCCGCTGCTGGTGTACTTCCTGGGGCCTGAGCTGGCGCAGAAACTGCCTGCCGGGGCGGGGCAGGAGGCCTGGGACGGCATTGCGAGCGAGGTGTGGCGGAACATCGTGAGGCCGATTGCGGTCGGCGGCATGCTGGTGGGCGCGGCGACGACGATGTTCCGGATGCGGAAGTCGCTGGCGGCCGGCCTGCAGCGGGCGGTGGCGGATCTGAAGAAAGCCAGCGGGCAGGCGGAGGCCGTGGACCGGACGCAGCAGGATCTGAGCTTCAAGGTGGTTCTGCCGGGGCTGATCGCGACGCTGGCGGCGATGATCGTGCTGTACAACTTCTTCGCGCAGTCGCTTGGCGGCGCCGTGGTGGCGGCGGTGGTGATGATCGTGCTCGGGTTCTTTTTTGCGGCTGTGTCAGGCAACCTGGTGGGCATCATCGGCTCGTCGAACAACCCGATCTCGGGCCTGACGCTGTCCACGCTGATCGTGGCCGCGCTGCTGATGGTGGCGATCGGAGTGAAGGGGCTTGCGGGCGTGGCCGCCGTGCTGGGAGTGGCTGCCGTGGTGTGCGTCTCGTCGGCGGTGGCGGGCGAGATGCTGCAGGACCTGAAGGTCGGCCACATCCTGGGCGGCACGCCGCGGTCGATGCAGATCGGGGATCTGATCGGGATCCTGATCAGCGGGCTGCTGCTGTACTTTCCGCTGTGGGTGCTGCATGAAGGCAACATCCGCGAGGGCGGCATCGGCTTTGGCGATGCCAAGCTGTCGGCGCCGCAGGCGGGCCTGATGGCGATGCTGAGCCAGGGCATCGTGGGCGGCTCGATGGCGTGGCCGCTGGTGCTGACGGGCATCTGCATGGGGCTGGCTCTGGTGCTGCTGCAGGTGCGCAGCCCGATGCTGTTCGCCGTGGGCATGTACCTGCCGCTGGAAACGACGTTCGCCATCTTCACCGGCGGCGTGATCCGCTGGCTGATGGACCGGGCGCGCGACAGGCGGGACTTCAACGAGCCGCAGAAGGCGCGCATCGAGAATGCGGCCGTGCTGATCGCGTCGGGACTGATCGCCGGAGAGGCGTTGATGGGCATGGTGAAGGCGGGCTTCGCCATCGGAGACAAGCCGTTGTCGTCCATCTTCGCTTTCTTCGACCGGCCTCCGATGGCGGCGGGCGTGGCGATGCTGGTTCTGCTGGCGCTGCTGCTGATCCGCTGGCCGCTGGCCAAGGCGGGCAGCCCGGACGAGCCCGCGCCGCCTGCTGCGATCATGTAGAGACGGCGCCGCCGGCATCCGCTGTTCCGGCTTCGCTCCGCCCTCATCGGGCGGAAGCAGGGCGAGCGGATATCATAGTGGTTTGTCGGTAGTCTCCACGCCGTTAGCCGGAAAGAGAACGTCCTGGGCCTTTCTCTATGCGGCGGTGGTGCTGACGGCGGGCGCGGCCCTGATCACGGAGATCGCTCTGACGCGGATCTTCTCCGTCGTATTCCATTACCACTCTGCGTTTCTCGCCGTGTCGATCGCGCTGTTCGGGCTGAGCGCGGGAGGGGTGCTCTCCTACGCGTTTTCGGCCCGCGGCGCGGAGCTGCACCACAGGCTGGGCCGGTTGTCGCTCCTGAATGCGGCGGCGCTGGTGGCGGCGCTGGGGGTGGCGGTGCAGGCGGGAGCGTGGCCCGCGCTGTTCTGGACGCTGGCGGCGGTGTATTTCGCCGCGGCGGCGCCGTTTGTCTGCACGGGCATCATTCTCTCGCTGGTGATCGCCGAGACGATCAGCCGGGTGGACCGGATTTATTTCTTCGACCTGCTGGGGGCCGCGGCGGGCTGCCTGCTGGTGATTCCGTTCCTGAACGTGATGGGCGGTCCCGGGGCGATCCTGGGCGCGGCCGTCCTGCTGGCCGCTGCCGCCGGCGTGTGGTTCGGCCTGGCAGGCGCATGGGCGGGCCGGGCCGTGGCCACTGCGGCAGCGCTGGCCCTGGTGGGCCTGATTGTCGCCAATCAGAGCGCGCGGCTGATCGACGTATCCGCGGCGAAGGGACGGGACCTGCGGCGGGAGACGTTCGTGCAGTGGAACAGCTTCTCGCGGGTGAGCGTGATCGAGGAAGGCGCGGCGGCGCCGCTGATCCTGGTGGATGCGGCATCGAGCAGCCGGATTCCCACGTTCGATCCCCTGACGCTCAGCCCGGAACAGAGAGAGCGGCTGCTGATGCAGGGATCGGGCTATGCGTTCCGTCTGCGGCCTGGCGGACGCACGCTGATTCTGGGCGCAGGCGGCGGCTGGGATGCCGCGCTGGCGCTGGCGGGCGGATCGCGCAGCATCACCGCCGTGGAGATCAATCCGATCATCGTGGATGCGGTCCTGAGGGGGCGCTTCCGGAAGGCGAGCCATGATCTGTACAGCCGGCCTGAAGTGAGGGCGGTTGTCGAAGACGGGCGGAGCTTCGTGCGGGGCACGAGCGAGCGTTTCGATCTGATCGTGGGCACGCTGGTCGACGCCCGCACGCCGGCTGCGGCAGGAACGCACGCGCTCAATGAGAGCAGCATCTACACGGTGGAGGCGTTCCGGGATTACCTGGGGCGGCTGAATCCCGACGGACTGCTTTCCTTCACGCACTGGGGATTCGATCCGCCGCGGGAGTCGCTCCGCCTGGCGGCGCTGGCGCGCGCCGCCCTGGAAGGCGCAGGGGTACGCGAGCCCTGGCGCCACGTCATCGTTTTGCGAAGCCAGCAGGACGAGCCGCCGGCGCAGGGGGCTCTGGACACCGTGATCATCAGCCGGGCGCCGTTTCCGGTCGACGATCTGGAGCGCGCCGCGCTGGAGGCCATCCGCGGCGGCCTCGAGATTCTCTATATGCCCGGGCAGGCGCAGGATTCGCTATTTTCCGCGGTGCTCGCGGGCCCGGATCCCTCCAGCTTCTTCCGGACATACCGCTACGACGTCCGCCCCGTCACCGACGACAGGCCGTTTTTCTTCTTCACATGGCGCCTGGATCAACTGCTCGGCGCGCCCGAACTGCCGGCCGATCCACGGAGCGAATCGACGGCTCTGAACCTGTTCGCGCTGCTGGCGGTGAGCGTGACGGCGACGGCCGTGACGCTGGCGTTGCCTCCGCTCGTGTTCCGCGCCCGGCTGGCGCCGGCGCCGGGAGTGCTCCTGTTCCTGCCGTATTTCATCTGCCTGGGGGCGGGTTACGTGACGGTGCAGGTGGGCCTGATCCAGCGGCTGGTGATGTTGCTCGGGCATCCGACCTACGCGCTGACGGTGGTGATTTTCGCGATGTTGCTGTGGAGCGGCCTGGGGAGCTTTTTCAGCCGCCGCATCGTGCAAGGGGATGACCGCAGGCTGATGGGCGCGCTGGGCGCGTCTTCGGCGCTGATCGCGGCGGCAGCCGTGGCGATTGGGCCCTTTTCCGAGGCGGGCGCGGGATGGGGGCTGCCGTGGAAGATGCTGGCGACGGCCGCGCTGCTTGCGTCCCCGGCCTTCTTCATGGGCATGGCCTTGCCCGCCGGCCTGCTGCGGCTGAACCGCTGGCAGCCCGAGGCGGTGAAATGGGCCTGGTCGATCAACGCCGCCGCCAGCGTGCTGGGCTCCTGCGCCGCCGTGTTCCTGGCGGTCGTGCTGGGGCTGCGCCTGACGCTTCTGGCCGGGGCGCTGCTGTACGTGCTGGCGATGGCCACGGTTGCCGCCACGCGCGGGCGCCTGCGGGAATCGTTCTGACGCCGCGGCTCAAACTCTGCCGTTGGCTTTCCGCGCCTGGTTGGAGAGCGTGTGCCGCAGGGCATTCTCCAGGGCTTCGCAGAAGAAGTAGTCGCCCCACATGACGCTCTCGTTCACGCCGAGGTTCCTGTGGACGTGATACACGCCGCCTTTGAGGATCCCCTCCCACGGCTCATCGTCTCGCGCCGTGTGTTTCTCGCAGAGGTTTCTGAGAATATGCAGCGCGCTGGACCAGTAATAAAAGCCCTTAACGGGGTCGGGCAACATGCGGCAGAGCCGCAGGAGCCCGCTGGCGGCGATCGCCGCCGCCGAGGTGTCCACCATTTTGCGGGAGTCTTCCGGCGCCTGGAAATCCCAAGGAGGAATCCCGTCCGCGTTGGTGTGCGTGAGATAGTAGTCCGCGCAGCGCTCGGCGGTGTCGAGAAATCTGGGGTCGCGCGTGTATTCGTAGCAGCTGCCGAAGCCGTACAGCGCCCATGTCAGACCGCGCGACCAGCAGGAGTCCGCCCGCCAGCCCTGCTGCGTCGAGTGCCGCAGGAATTCGCCCGTCTTGACGTCGAAGATGCCCTCGTGCGCGGTAGAGCCGTCGCCGCGGACCAGGTAACGCCTCGTGGTCAGGGCATGCCGGATGGCGATGTCGCGCAGCCGCCGGTCGCCCGTTTCGCGCGAGGCGTAGAAGATCAGCCCGACATTCATCATGATGTCGATGAACAGCGAGTCCTCGCTGACAAAACTGCGCAGGTACTGGCCCTTCTCGACGAAGCGCTGCGACAGCGTCCTGCCCGCCTGGATCAGCACCTCGTTCAGCTTCGGGTCGCGGCTCGCCTGATACCAGCGGTAGTAGCTCGACAGGAAAATGAAGCCGAGGTCGTGCACATCCCGGTCGAACTGGCGTGGCTCCAGCGGCCGGGAGTACTCTACCGCCTTTTCCATCCAGAAGGCGCCGCGGCCGCCGTTTTCCGAGCTGCGGCGGTGGAAGATCCACATCAGGCCCGGCAGAAAGCCGTCGCACCAGTGGGTCCAGGCCGGACCTTCATGCTTCCACTTGCCGTCCTTTGTGTAGACAGGGTAATACCCGGGATACTTCTCGATGAGGCGCGTCACCTGACGCTCGGCGAAAGCGAGTGTCTCCTCCATCAATCCGCGGTCGATTTCCGGCCCAAACTGAATCACGGCTCTTACTCTCCCCGTGCTTTCAGGGTACGCCAAACCGTTTGGAAACCGCTTGGCAGCTTCCCGCGCCGCCCGCCCACCAGCAGGATGACGGCGCCCTCCGGCGCCTGTCCCATCTCCACTGGAATCGTGCGCAGCTGCGGCCGCACGTTGCGCAGAAGCATCTCCATCGTGCGCCACAGGTCGGGCTGCACCAGCTCGGCGCGGAACTCGCCCGATTTGTTCTGAAACTCGAACCGCCCCGGCGCGAGCGCAAAGAAGCAGTGACTAGTGGGAAAGTCGCGGCAGGCGATGTGGTCAAGCCGCAGCCTCACCTTCGCGCCGCGCGGCAGCCAAACCTGCCCTCCGCGCACGGAGTCGCGGGACACCTCGAACACCACCGGATCGCCCATGGCGGACTTCGACAGATCCAGCGTCCCGGTCAGCTTCAGCCGGACGTCCAGCCCCTCCGGCAGGGTCCATTCCACGGGCTGTTGCGGAGCCGGAGCCGCCGGAAGCGGATCCTCGAAGATCAGGCGGCTCTCACCCAGATACTGCCTGCAGCCGCTGAAGACGGCGCGGTTGCGGTTCTCCCCTCCGTTCAGGTCTACGAGAGTCATCTCCATGGAAACGGGAAGGACGTGCCGCACGCCGCCGATGTCCATCGGGGCGTAGTCGATCACTTTGTGCCCTTCTTGCAGCGGCAGGGAAGGAGGCACTTCATCGATGTGGATCTCGATCCGCGAGATTTCCAGCGTCTCGGCGTCGTTATACACGCGCCCCTGGTATCCCACCGGCCCTTCCGTTTTCTCGATCCGCATGAAGTAGCGGCTGGTTTCCAAGGGCACTTTGTAATGGAACACATGGACCTTGCGCCCGCGCAGCTCTTCCGTGCCCTGATAGGTGAATCGCGCGGTATCGCCGAGGTAAATGCTTTTGGCATGAAGCGCGAAGTCGCCGGTGCCGATGGCCCCTCCGCCGACCATGTCCCGCAGTTCGCGCTCTTCGAACTTCGGCGAACCGGGCCATGCGTAGAGCTCCTTGCCTTCCACCAGGGCCACTTCCAGACGGATGTTGTCGAGAAAACGGTAGCGCCTGGCGCCGGGCGGGCGTTGAGAGCGCTCAATGGTCTCCAGGCAGGTGAAGTTGGGCAGGTGAGCCAGGTTTTCGCTCACTACGCTGCGGATCCGCGCCAGCAGGATCGTCTCCGGCTTCAGCGGCTGCATCGAATCGTAAGGCTCTTGCGCCGCCGCCATGCAGCAGAACAGGCACGCCGCAAGCCCCCGCCTCATGTCTCAAGTATAGGGAGAGCCGCCTCTGCTATCATCGCTTCTGCCATGCCGGTGAAAGTGACAGTCATCAACAACGGCCCCATCCGGATTGAAGGCGAACCCGGCGAGTTCGCCGTGTGCGACGCGCAGGGCAGGGAGTTCGGGCTCGCCGGGCGGCGGGTCATCTCGCTCTGCCGGTGCGGGCTGAGCGCCAACAAGCCCTTCTGCGACGGCACACATGGGCGGCAAGGCTTCCAGAGCGTGTGCGAGGCGCGCGAGCTGCCTCCGCCCGCTCCCAAGCCCTGAACCGGCGCCGGGGAGCGCCATGGACCTCCGCAAGCGGCCCTGGAGCGGCTACGTCCGCTCGTGGCTCTGGACGATTCCCGCCGCCAGCGTGGTCACCGCCGTGCTCATCCCCCTGGCCGTGGCGACTTCTCCGTTCGCTCCCGCGGGTCCCTGGCAGAGATGGCTGTCCCGCCTTTGGGCGCGTGCCGTGCTCGCCCTGTTCGGCGCCCGCGTCCGCGTTTCCGGAGGCGAACGCCTTTCGCCCCGGGGCCATTACGTCTTCGTCTCGAACCACCTTTCTCTCGCCGACACGCCGGTGATGCTCTATGCCCTTCCGGCGCCCTTCAAATTCCTGGCCAAGCGCGAGCTGCTGCGCGTGCCGTTCATCGGCTGGTATCTGCGCCGCGCCGGGCATCTCACGGTCGACCGGCGCAGCGTGCGGCCGTCCATTGAGAGCCTGAACGAAGCGGCCCGCCTGATCCGGGAACATTCTCTTTCGGTTCTGATTTTCGCCGAAGGCCGCCGCAGCCCGGATGGCACGCTGCAGCCGTTCAAGGATGGCGCCGCCTGGCTCGCCATCGAATCCGGCGCCGAGGCCGTCCCCGTGGCCATCCTCGGCACGGACCGCGTGCTGCCCGCGAAGGACTCCTGCATTCTGCCCGGCGAAGTGGAGGTCCGCATCGGCGCGCCGATCTCTCCGGCGGGCTTCACGCTGCGCGACCGCGGCGCCTTCACGCGCCTGCTGGAAGAGCGCGTGCGCGCGCTGCTCGCCGGTGAGGACGCCGCGCCGCGGGCGTGACCGCGCCGGGGCCGTTGCAGGGTCTGCGCATGTTGATAGAATGGACGCTTGCCGTCGCGGCGGCCTGTGGAGGCAGTGTGAAGTTGCTCGCCATGTTGCTACGGTTCTTCAGCTATCTTTTCTCCCTCGTTTTCGGTCTCTTCATTGCAGGCATCTCTTTGGTGCTGCTGATCAGCGGTGCGTCGAACTACCGTTTCGACATGGTGCCGTGGGTGAAAGGCGGGACGGTGCTGTACCTGCTGTTGTGCGCCGGGCTTGTGGGCGCCCTGGCAGCCGTCCTGGCCCTGCTCGGCAAATGGAAGCCGCTGCTGGTGGTCTTCACGTTCGTCTGTTTCGCGATGTTGGTGTACGGCTTCTTCGTCAGCCCCGTGTACCGTTTCTACTCGGCGGACCAGGCGAAGGCGGTGGCGTGGCTGACGTTCGCCGCTCTGGGCGCGTTCGCCGGTTCGCTGATGCAGTACTACCCGGCGGCGCGGCGGCGCTGATACGGGCGCGCAATCCCATCCGGCGGGTTCAGCCCCACAGTTCGTGGACCGGGCCGTAGTCTTCTTCCTGATTCGAGGGAACCAGAGCGAACCCGCGGCCGAGCGGATCGTCGCGGTAGACCTTGGTGTAGTCGATGCCCAGCGCCGAGTAGATGGTGGCTTCGATGTCCTCCGGGCGCACATCGCGCTGCCTGGACCATCCCGGGTCCATAGTGAAAGCGCCGGTTTCATTCGTCTTGCCGATCGCCGCGCCGCCCTTCACGCCTCCGCCGGCGAACAGCACGGCCTGCTGCTGGAAATGGTCGCGGCCGCCCTGGCCGTTCAGCGGGCCCACGGTGCGCCCGAACTCGCCCATGCAGACGACGAGCGTGCGGTCCAGATGGCCGCTTTCCTTCAGGTCCGTGATCATTTCGCCCAGAGCCTGGTCGAACGTCCGCGCCAGGCCGTTCGGATTCGTGGGATTCAGCGCTCCAGTGTAGATGCCCGAGTGATTGTCCCACCCCCCCATCGTGATCTGAATGAAGCGCGCGCCTAAATCGGCGCGGACCAGGTTGCGGGCGGCCAGGCAGGCGCGGGCGAAGCCGTTGTTGCCGTAGCGCGCGGTTTCGTCCGTGTCGAAGGTGAACGCGCGCGTGACGTCGTCGTTGTACATCAGCGTGCGCGCCGTCAGGTTGAGCTGCTCGAATTCGCCCACCACCGGGCCGATCTCTTCGAGCGCCCGCGTCTCGGCGTCGAGTTCGAGCAGCAGGCCGTAGCGGCGGTCGAAACCGGCTGCGCCGACCGGGGAGGTGGAATTCGGCAGCCCTCGGCCGCCGGGCGTGATGTAGAAGGGTTCGGTCCACGGCTCGAGGTAGCCGCGGCTCGGCCCGCCGCCGGAGTTCAGCGAGATGAACGGCGGCAGCACGGCCTTGGGGTCGCCGAGTTCGCGCGCCACGACGCTGCCGATGTGCGGGGCGATCTTCGAGAGTCCGGAGAGGGGATTGCGTCCGATCTGGATCCAGGTCTGCATCAGGCCGTGCACAATGGCGTGCGTGCGCACGCTGCGCAGCAGGGCGATCGAGTCCATGTGCCCGGCGAGCTTCGGCAGGAGGCCGCGCGGCCAGCGGATGTCTCCGTAAGACGCCGGCTCCATCGCGGGCGGCGTCCACGCTCCTTCCTTGAGGTCGAAGGTGTCGACCTGGCTCGGCGCGCCGGACATGTTGACGAACACGGCGAAGCGGGCCGTGCCTTTCACCTCGGCGCCGCCGCGGGCCACGGTTTCAAGGCTGCGGCCGGGCAGGAAGAAGCTCCCGGCGACGGCCGATCCCAGATGCCGGAAAAAGACGCGCCGGTCCAATGCCGGACGGCGCCAGAACGGAACGAAGGGCACGCGCTCGTGCATCGCTGGGCCTCCCCTCAGTAGCTGAACAGGAAATCGATCTTGTTGATCAGCGCCCACGCCAGGTCTTCGATGGCCGTGGCGCGCGCCGCCGGCGTGGCCGCTTTCTCCAGCCCCTTCAGAGCCACGCTCCGCTCGTAGTCTGTGGGCGTCCGGGACAGGAACGTCAGGAACATGTCCTCGACAATTTGTTCGTTGGAGCCGCTGCGCGCGAGCGCCGCCAGATACGGCGACGCGTTCTTGCCCGTGGCGCGCGCGCGGCTGGCGGTGAACGTCGAGTTCATCAGATTAAGCCACATCAGGATGGATCCGTCCTGCCGCCGCGGGAGCGTGTCGCGGTTGCCCCGGCTGAAGGCGTCCAGGAAGGCGCGCGCCACGCCGTTGCTGCGCGGCTCGCTCGTGTCGGGCAATTGCGCTGCCCAGAGAAACGGCTCGGCGAAGCCCTGCACCGTGTAAGGCTGCGGCAACTGAGCGGCCTTCACGATAGCGTCATGCACTTCCTCCGCGTCCAGCCGCCGAGGAATCCGCCGCGCGAACAGCGGCGCCATCGTCATGTTCCACTCGCCGTCATAGCGCGAGCTCAGCTGGTACGCCGTGCTCTGCGCCATCAGGCGCAGCAGGTCCCGGAGGTGGAAGTCCATGGAGCGCGCATACTCGGCCAGCCGCTCCAGCAGCCACGGGTGCGAAGCCTGCCAGCTCCAGCCTTCCGGCGGCGCCTGCCGCGGATCCAGCCGCGCCGGATCCAGCCCGTCCACCGGCTCTGCCAGCGCCAGCCCGAACATCGCCTTCCACAGGCGGTTGGCGTAGTTGCGCGCGAACATCGGATCGGCGATCATCGAGCGGACGAAGGACTCGCGCCAGCCGCCCGACGCCGGAGTGCCGTCGCGGTAGACGGGCGCAAGGCTTGTCACCACCAGGCCGCCGATTATCGCCGGGGCGCGGTTGGGGCGGCTGCCCGAGTTCGTGTTCAGGGCATAGAAGCCGCCGGCGCGCTCGCCGATGTCGGCCGACTGGTAGTAGAAGTCCGTCTCCGCGGTCCGCCGGGCTGTCATCGTGATGCGCGCGAAATGCGCCGCCATCTGCTGCGCCTCCATGCGCGTCACCTTCACGCCCCACGCCGAGACGCTGTCCAGGTGGTACTTGCCGTCATGGCACAGCAGGCAGTCGTAGTGACCCATGCCGAGGAACGTCGTGGCGGTTTTCACGAGCAGGAGATCATAAGTGTCCTGCGCCGGACCCATCGGCGCGAAGCCGCGCAGGATGAAATTCGTCCCTGCGGTCCCTGGATCGTAGTTGTTGCCGTTCACCGTCAGCATCTCGACCGCGATGTCGCGCCAGCTCTTGTCCTCTTTCAGCGCGTTGCGGATCCAGAGATACAGCGCGTTGCGCCCCTGGATCCGCTGGCTGCGGTTCTGGGCGAAGGCGGCGTTCTGCAGGAGATCCCCCAGCCACAACGACCATTTGTCGAAGAACGCCTCGCTGGCCAGCAGTTTCTCGATCACGTTGTCGCGCTTGGCCGGATCCGGGTCGGCCACGAAGGCGCGGATCTCTTCCGCCGACGGAATGCGCCCGGTCAGATCGAGCGACACGCGGCGCAGAAACTCCTCATCGGAGGCGAGCGGCGCAGCGGGCACTCCCTCCGCCTGAAGCCGGGCGAAGATCTCTTCGTCGATGAAGTTCCGCACCGGCAGCTCCGATGCAGGGACGGCTGTGGCCGCGCGCGTCTTCGGCAGCGAGCGCGTGAAAGCCAGCGTCCTTTCGTAGGCGTCGCGTCCAGCCAACAGGCCGCGCTGCCGCACCTCGTCCGGCGCGGCGATCCAGGTGCAGTTCCGGCCAGAGTTTGCGGTCTCCTCCGGGGCCGCTTCCCGAGCCGGAGCCAAGGCCCATCCCAGGGCAGCAAGACAGCCCGAAATCATGAAGCACTTGAGTACACGCATCCTCGGCCCTCCCCGCTCATCCCAATGTACCTTCGCAATCTCCGCCTGCCAACAGGGGAATCGCCCAAGCGGCGTTTGCAAAAGTACTGCATCCTGTACGGCTGTCCCGCCTGCACCGTCCTGGCCACAGCGGTACCGCAGGCTGGGGCGCGCCGCTTATCTCTCGAGGACGCGGCGCCCTCCGGCGGGGATTACAGCAGCCGCGGTTTTTTTCAGCGAGCCTCCGGCGCGCGGCCTTTTTCTCCTACGATCAAGACATGGGCGAGGATCGCGGGGCGCAACTGGCGCGCGACGTGGCCGCAAGACTGCGCGAGGCGGGTCACGAAGCGTTCCTGGTGGGAGGCTGCGTGCGGGACCGGCTGCTCGGGCGGCCGGTGCACGACCGGGACCTGGCCACCGATGCCACGCCGGGCGAGCTCCGGCGGCTCTTTCCGGAGGCGCGGGAAGTGGGGGCGCATTTCGGCGTCGTGCTTGTCCGGCGCAACGGCGATGAAGTCCAGGTGGCGACTTACCGGAGCGAGTCCAGCTACCGCGACGGAAGGCACCCGGACGCCGTGCGTTTCGAAAGAGACGTGCGGGCGGATCTGCGGCGGCGGGACTTCACGATCAACGCATTGCTCGAAGACCCGTTCACGGGCGAAGTGATCGACCACGTGGGCGGGCTGGCGGATCTCCAAGCCCGCCTGATCCGCGCCATCGGCGAGCCGCGCGAGCGCTTTGCCGAGGACCACCTGCGGATGCTGCGCGCGGTGCGGCTCGCGGCGGAGCTGGGCTTCGAGATCGAGGCGCGGACGATGGCGGCGATCGTCGAGCTGGCGCCGGCGATCCTGCGCATCTCGGCCGAGCGGATCCGCGAGGAACTGAGCCGCATCCTCACGGGTTCGAATCCGAAACGGGGCTTTGAGCTGCTCGACGCGAGCCGGTTGCTGATCGAGATTCTGCCCGAGGTGGCGCGCATGAAAGGCGTCCAGCAGCCCCCGGACCACCACCCGGAAGGCGACGTCTGGACGCACACGCTCCTGATGCTGGGCGAGTTGCGGCAGGCGCCGCTGGATCTTGCCTGGGGCTGCCTGCTGCACGACGTTGGCAAGCCGCTGACGCAAACGTTCGAAGACCGCATCCGGTTCAGCGGCCACGAAAAGGCGGGAGCGGAGCTGGCGCGGAAGATTCTTGGACGGCTCAGGTATCCGACGGAGCTGGCCGAGCGCGTGGCTCGGCTGGTGGCGCAGCACATGCGCTTCAAGGACGCGGAGAAGATGACGGATGCGACTTTCAAGCGCTTTGTGCGGCAGCCGGGATTCGAGACGCTGCTGGAGCTGTACCGCATCGACCTGGCTTCGAGCGGACGTCCCATGGCGGTCTACGAGGCGGTGCGGAGGCGCCTGGAAGCATTGCCGCCGGAGGCGCTGCATCCTGCTCCGCTCCTGCGGGGCCGGGACCTGCTCGCCATGGGCTATGCGCCGGGCAGGGATTTCTCTCGCGCGTTAAAGGCGCTGGAGGAGGAGCAGCTGTCGGGGCGTATTGCAACGCGCGGGGAGGCGGAAGAGTTCATCAGGCGAGTTTTGGGCTCACCAGCCACCTGAGCGTGCCGCGGGGCTGCGGCGAGGAGCTCTCGACGTCGATGCGCATCAGGGCGCCCTTCTTGAAATCCACGGAGAGTCCGGAGGCGCCCAGCAGGAATGCCGCGAGCTGGCTGCACAGAGGCTCGTGCGAGGAGCACAGCACGGAGGGCTGGTTGGCGTAAAGCCGGATCTCGTTCCAGGCTTCCTCGGGGGCGGAGCCGGGCGCCAGGGCGCGCGCCGGAACGAGGATGGCGTCCGGCGCAAGCATCTCGCGGGCGATCTCGGCGGTCTGGCGCGCCCGGAGGTAAGGGCTGGTGAGAATCAGCGCTGGCCGTACGCCCGCCTTGCGGAGGCGCCGCAACAGGGCACGCAGTTTCTGTTTACCCTCGCCGGTGAGGGCGCGTTCCGCGTCGGGCTGGCCCGGACGCGCGTCGGCTGCAATGCCATGGCGCAGCAGCAGGATCTCCACGGTGGGGTCCCTTGTCTGTATTGTGTCATACTCCCCGGAGATGGCAGGCTTTCTGGAGAGGGAATTCTGGGAGGAAGGAGCGCTGCGGTGCGCCGTAGGGGCGGCGGGGGCGGCGGCGGTTTCCATCGCCGCGTCGCAACTGCTGCTGGGCGCGGCGCTCCTGTGCATGCTGGTTGCCCGGGTGCAGTGGCGGCTGCCGCAGGGGTGGCCGCTGTTGCTGGCGTTTTTTCTGTGGACGCTGGCGGCGATGGCGCTGAGCGACGCGCCGGCGGCGGGCTGGCCGCAGGTGAAGAAGTTCTACGCGTGGCTGATGGTGTTCGCTGTGCTTTCGACGGCGGGCGGATTGCGGCATGCGCGCTGGCTGGCCTGGGGCTGGCTGGCCGGCGGGGCGGCGTCCGCGCTGTGGGGATGCGGGCAGTTCGCGCTGAAGTATGCAGGGGCGCAGCGGGCGGGCGCGGACTTCTACGAAGCCTACGTCGGGGCGCGGATCACGGGCTTCAACAGCCACTGGATGACGTTCAGCGGGCAGATCATGATCGCGCTGCTGGCCGGCGCGGCGCTGGCGCTGTGGGGGCTCGATCGGGGGCGGGCGCGAAGGGTCGCAGCGGCCTGTCTGGCCGTGATGGCGCTGGCGCTGGTGCTGGCGATGACGCGCGGCGTCTGGATCGGCGCCTTCGCCGGCGGACTGTATCTGCTGTGGCAGTGGAAGCGCTGGGCGGCGGCGGCGCTGCCGGCGGCGGCAGTGCTGGCGGTGCTCGCCGGACCGGCGGAGGTGCGGCAGAGGGCCGTCTCCATCGTGAAGCCGCGCGGGGTGACGGACTCGAACCTGCACCGGATCTACACCTGGCGCACGGGCGTCGAGATGATCCGGCGGCGCCCGTGGTTCGGAGTGGGGCCGGAGCGCGTGGGCGCGCATTTCCGCGAGAACGTCCCCGCGGACCTGCCGCCGGAGCTTCCTCCGGGCTACTATGCGCACCTCCACAACATCTATCTGCATTGGGCCGCCGAACGGGGGGCCCCGGCGGCGCTGGCTGCCGTGATGTTCTTCTTCTGGCAGATGGCGATGGCGTGGCGCCGGGCCCGTTCCGGCCCCGCCGGACTCCGCTGGGTGCATCACGGCGCGGTGGGCGTGCTCATCGCGGTGCTCGTGACGGGACTGTTCGAATACAACCTGGGGGACAGCGAAGTGCTGGCGATGACGCTGGGCTGGACGGCGGTGTCAGACCGGCTGGGGCGGCTCGCGGCGGCGTGACTCCGCTCTGGCGGCGCGCTTGGCTTGGCGCCGCGCGCATTGCCGGAGCGCGCGGACTTCCTCCGCGGTAAGCTCGCGCCACTTACCGATTTCCAGCCTCCCGATGCGGACGGGACCGATGGCCGTGCGGACGAGCTTCAGCACCTGGCTGCCGGCGGCTTCCATCATCCGCCGCACCTGGCGGTTGCGGCCTTCCGTAATCGTGATTTCGAGAAACGTGCGGCCGCCGCTGTCGCGCAGGCGGACGACCCCGGCGGGGCGCGTGGGCCCGTCTTTCAGCTCGATGCCGCGGCGCAGCGCGGCGAGCTGATCGTCGCCGAGCAGCGTGGAGGTCTTGACGAGATACGTCTTGGGGACGTGGTATCCGGGGTTTGTGATCAGTTCGGCGAACTCGCTGTCATTGGTCATCAGAAGCAGCCCGGAGGTGTCCAGATCCAGGCGGCCGACGGGGAACAGCCACTCGCACGTCTTGCCGAGAAGGTCATACACGGTGGGCCGGCCCTGCGGGTCGCGCCAGGTGGTGAGGTAGCCTCTGGGCTTGTACAGCAGCAGGTAGCGTTTTCGGCCTTCGAACAGGGGCTTGTTGTCGACGGCGATGCGGTCGCGGCCGAGTTCGACCCACGCTTCGGGGTTGGTCTGTGCGCGGCCATTGACGCGCACGCGGCCGGCGCGGATCCAGCCTTCGGCTTCCGTGCGCGAGCAGAAGCCGAGCTTGGACAGCGCGCGGTCGAGAGTCTTGAGAACCCGCTTCCGCGGCGCCTGCTTCGGGGCGGCTGCCTTGGCTCTCCGCTTCAAGACTCGGATTGTAGCGCGGACCGGCGGCGGTTCGTGAAGCCGCGGGCGGAATTCCGGACCGACGGGTTCACCGGAACGTGCGCAGGCGCGGCTCGTGCAAATGCGGGAAGGCGTTGAAGCAGGCCAGTGCGGCGTCTCCGCCGCGGAGGTCAAGAATCGTGAAGTTCGTGTTCACGGCGGCGCCGGCAAGCCGCATGATGTGCGCGGGCGCGCGGCTCCCAAACAGAGACGCGACGCTGATGGCCACGGGCGTCGCGGAGGTGAATACGGCCGTGCGGCGGGCGGACGTACGCGCCGCATCGGCGAACGCGGAGTGAACACGGTCGAGAAACGCGGGCCAGGACTCGCCTTCGAACGGATAGCGGCCTTCGATCCAGGCGCGCACGACCGCGGTGTCGGCCGCGGTCCATTGCCGGTGGATGCCATCCTCGCCCGAACGCACGCGGGCGAGCAGTTCTTCGTACTGCGCCCGGAAAGCCGCGTCCTCGGCGGCGATTTGCGGCGCGATGCCCGCAAACACCTGATCGAGATCGAATTCGCTCCACCGAGGGTCTGTCTCCACCTCCGGCGGCGCAGAGCCGGAGGCGGCCATGGCCTCAGCTACGATTGCCGCCGTCTCCTGCTGCCGGCGAAGACCGCCTGCAAGGAGGCGCTCGAAAGCGATCCCCTCCTGCAGGAACCATTGGGCGAGGCGCCGCGCCTGTTCCCGGCCGAGGGGCGAGAGGCGGTCGTAGTCGTCGCGCAGCCCGGCTTGGCCATGGCGAATCAAATAGAGGGTGGACACGGTGGGGAATGGTCTCCGCTGTTCCCATTTCAGCAGACCGGCAGGGCCGGACGCCACAAGGGCGCGCGCGCCGGCGGCCGGATGGAAACAGTCATGGCGATCTTTGTTTCAAACAAAACCGCCGCGTTCCGGCCGGC
>DYJN01000005.1:16067-47963 GCA_020723085.1 Arcobacter sp. | reverse complement strand
CCGGCCGGCAGGTCCCGCTTCCGGGCAGGGGGGCGGGAATTGGGGCGCAAGCGTGTGTCACATATTCGTGACAAGTGATTCTTGCAGCGTTCAAAAGAGTCCGTCGCTTTGCAAATTAGTCTTTGGTTAACAATAACTTGTGATCCTATATGTAGTTCGCTGCGCGGTTCTGCTGTAGCGTTTTGCAACAGGATATCTTGGTCTGATATTATAGAAAGCGATGGCGCTCCCGAAGATTCATCCGAACGGGGCGGCGCCGCATCATAGGTCACAAGGGCGCTCATGAATACTCGTCAAATCGATGTCACCGAACTCGTCCTGCGGGACGGGCATCAGTCGCTTATGGCTACCCGGATGGCGCTGGAGGACATGCTGCCTGCCTGCGAGGAAATCGACAAGGCTGGCTACTGGAGCGTGGAATGCTGGGGCGGGGCGACGTTCGACTCCTGCATCCGGTTTTTGAACGAAGACCCCTGGGAGCGGCTGCGGGCGTTCCGCAGGGCGCTGCCGAACACGCGGCTGCAGATGCTGCTGCGGGGGCAGAATCTGCTCGGCTACCGCCACTACGAAGACACGGTGGTGGACCGGTTTGTCGAGAAGGCGGCGGAGAACGGCATGGACGTGTTCCGCGTGTTCGACGCGCTGAACGACATCCGCAACCTGCGCCGCGCGATCCAGGCTGTCAAGCGCTCGGGCAAGCACGCGCAGGGCACCATCTGCTACACGATCAGCCCGCTGCATACGATCACGGGATATGTCGAGCTCGCCGAGCAGTTGTTGGATCTGGGCTGCGATTCGCTCTGCATCAAGGACATGGCGGCGCTGCTGAAGCCGGCGCCCGCCTATCAGCTCGTCCGCGCCATCAAGGAAGCCTGCGGCGAGCGGATCCGGGTTCACGTGCACGTGCACGCGACGACGGGCGTCACCATGGTTTCGCTGATGAAGGCGATTGAGGCGGGCGCCGATTGCCTGGACACCTCGATCAGCTCGCTCTCGCTCGGTCCGGGGCACAATCCGACGGAAAGCCTGGTGGAGATGCTGGAGGGCACGCCGTACTCGACGCCGCTCGACAAGAAGCGGCTGCTGAACATCAAGCGGCACTTCGACAAGGTCCGTCCCCGTTACCAGGAGTTCCTCTCCAATATCACGGGGGTGGACACGGAGATCTTCGAGTCGCAGATCCCGGGCGGCATGATTTCCAACATGGAGAGCCAGCTCCGGCAGCAGGGCGCGGCGCACCGGATCCATGAGGTGCTGGAGGAAGTGCCGCGGGTGCGCAAGGACGCCGGCTATCCGCCGCTGGTGACGCCGACCAGCCAGATTGTGGGCACGCAGGCGGTGTTCAACGTGATGATGGGCCGTTACAAGGTGCTCACCGGGGAGTTTGCCGACTTGATGCTCGGCTACTATGGAGCGACGATCGGACAGCGCGATCCCGAGATCATCCAGCTTGCTGCCAGGCAGGCCAAAAAGCAGGCGATCACGTGCCGCCCGGCGGACCTGCTCAAGCCGGAATGGGACGAGCTGCGCTCGGCGGCGATCGCCTGCAAGGGCTGCAACGGCTCCGACGAAGACGTGCTCACCTACGCCATGTTCCCGCAGGTGGCGCCGAAGTTTTTCTCGACGCGTGATGAAGGGCCAAAGAACCTGGGCAAGGATCCGGCGGCGGCGCCTGCCGCGGCTCCCGCGCCCGCGGGCGATGGCAAGGGTCCGGTGCTCGCCAAGGTGGTCTACGACGTCACCATCGGAGAGAAGACGCACAAGGTGACGGTGGCGCCGGCGCCCTGATTCAGGATGTCCCGCGCCCCCGGGCGTCTGGGGGCCTGCTGCGTTCTTCGAGCTGGATTTTTGGAGTCATAGGTACTGAATATGCCGATGAAATCGATGGATCTCCGCATCGCGGAACTTCGCAGGAAGCGTGAGCAGATTTTCAACGGAGGCGGCGCGGACAAGCTGGAAAAGCACCGCGCCTCGGGCAAGCTGACGGCGCGGGAGCGGATCAGCGCTCTCGTGGATCCGGGCTCGTTCCTGGAGACGGGCTGCTTCGCCCAGCACCGCGCCACGATGTTCGGCATGGCGGGCAAGGAGGCGCCGGCGGACGGCGTGGTGACGGGTTCGGCGGCGATCGGCGGGCGCCTGGTTCACGTGGCGAGCCAGGATTTTACTGTGCTGGGGGGCTCGGCAGGGGAGCTGCACTCGCACAAGGTGTCTGACGTGATGCTGCAATCGCTGAAGACGGGTTCGCCGTTCATCTTCATCAACGACTCGGGCGGGGCGCGGGTGCAGGAGGGCATCGACTCGCTGTCCGGCTATGGCCTCGTGTTCTACACCAACGTCATGCTGAGCGGCGTAGTGCCGCAGATCTCGCTCATCTGCGGGCCTTGCGCGGGCGGGGCGGCCTATTCGCCCGCGCTGACGGACTTCATCATCCAGACGCGCAAGGCGCACATGTTCATCACCGGGCCGAACGTGATCAAGCAGGTGACGGGCGAGAACGTCACCATGGACGAACTGGGCGGTCCCGACGCGCACATGGCGCGCTCGGGCGTGATCCATTTCATCGCGGAAGACGACCGGCAGGCGGTCTTGATCTGCCAGAAGCTGCTGTCTTTCCTGCCCTCCAACAATCTGGAGGATCCGCCCGAGGCGCCCGGCAACTACCATTGCGACCCCGACCCGGAGCTGAACGGAATCGTGCCCGCGGATGGCAAGAAGGGCTATGACGTGCGGGAGGTGATCTTCCGCATCGTGGACAACGCCGATTTCCTCGAAGTGCAGGCGGGCCATGCGCCGAACCTGGTGATCGGGTTCGCGCGGATTTACGGGCGCGCCGTGGGCGTCATCGGCAACCAGCCGAGCGTGCAGGCGGGCGTGCTGGATATCGACGCGAGCTCGAAGGGCGCGCGCTTTATCCGGTTCTGCAACGCCTTCAATATTCCGCTGGTGACGCTGGTGGACGTGCCGGGTTTCCTGCCGGGCGTGGCGCAGGAGCACAACGGCATCATCCGCCACGGCGCCAAGATGCTGTTCGCCTACTCCGCCGCGACGGTGCCGAAGATCACCGTCGTGCTGCGCAAGGCGTATGGAGGCGCCTATCTGGCGATGTGCGGCAAGGACCTCGGCGCCGACCGGGTGTATGCGTGGCCGACGGCGGAGATCGCCGTGATGGGCGCCGAGGGGGCGGCCGAGATCGTCTTCAAGAAGGAGATCTCGGAAGCCGTGGACAAGACGAAGAAGCGGCAGGAGATGATCGAGAAGTACCGCGAGGTGTTCGCCAATCCGTATGTGGCCGCGGGCAGGCGGCTGGTGGACGACATCATCGAGCCTGCCGAAACGCGCAAGTACATCGCGCAGTCGCTCGAATATCTGCACACGAAGCGGGAGCTGCGGCCCGGCAAGAAGCACGGGCTGATACCGCTGTGACGGGAGGCATGCCATGGGGCAGGTCACATTGCAGGGTCTGAGCGAGGAGGTGGCGGCGCTGCGCGAGCATCTGGCGGCGCTGGCTGCGAAGCTGGACGAACTGGAAGCGGCGGCCGCGGCGGCGCCGTCTCGCGCCGTGGAGGTTCCGGCGCAGGAGCCCGCCCCGGCGGAAGAAGAGATCTCCGAGCAGACGCTGGCGGCGGTCTCCGCGGCGATCGCGGCTTACCTCGGCAAGCGCCCGCGCATCCGCGCGATCCGGCTGGTGAGTTCGCCGACCTGGGCGCAGCAGGGGCGAGTGTCGATCCAGGCGTCCCACCGCATTTCGCCGCAGCATCATCAGCACCGGGTTCGATAGAGGACAGGAGATTGTTCCGTGAAGCTGAAGATTACGATTGACAACAAAACCTACGAAGTGGACGTGGAGGCGTCCGAGCCCGAGCCGCCGAAGCCGCAGTTGCCGCCGAGCTACATGATTCAGCCGGGCGCGGCGCGCGTGCCCGCCGCTCCCGCGCCCGCCGCGGCGCCCGCCGGCGGCGAGCCGGTGGACGAGGACAAGGTCTGCCGCAGCCCGATCAACGGAATCGTCGTCAAGGTGCTGGCGCAGCCCGGGCAGCAGATCCAGCCGGGTGACACGCTTCTGGTGCTGGAGGCGATGAAGATGGAGACCAACATCACCGCGCCCATGGCGGGCAAGGTGGCCAAGGTCAATGTGAACGCCGGGGACTCCGTGCAGTCGGGCGCGGTTCTGGTGGAATTCGAGTAAGGAGAGCAGGAGCCTTTTCTCATGATTGAGGACTTCGAACGAGCGGGATTTCAGTTTGTCGATCACGTCGCCATTGCCGTGCCGCAGGGGCAGCTCGAGACGCAGGTGGGGAAATACAAGGCGCTGGGCTTCACCGAACTGCACCGGGAAGAGGTGCATGGCAGCCATATGGTGCGGGAGGTGCTGCTGCGCGTCGGCGGCGGGCCGAATCTGATTCAGCTGCTCGAGCCCTTGTCGCCGGAATCGCCGGTGGCCAAGCAGATCGAGAAGAACGGCGGGCGCGGCGGATTCGCCCATCTCGCTTTCCGCGTGAAAGACATCCACGCGGCGTACGCCTATATGAAGGAGAGGGGCTTCCATCTGACCCAGGAGCCGGGTCCCGGCTCGCGCGGAACCATGATCTTTTTCGTCCATCCGAAGGATTTCTCGTATCTGATCGAAGTCGTCGAGGAGGCTGGCGGCCATGCCTGAATCCGGTTCATGCCATGAGCAGGAGCTGAGGCTGCTCGAGGATTTTCCGCCCGTTCCCACGGAAGATTGGGAAGCGGCGGTCCGGGCCGATCTGAAGGGCGCCGATTACGAAAAGAAGCTGATCTGGAAGACGCCGGAGGGCATTGCCGTGCGGCCCTATTACCGGCGCGGGGACCTGCCGCAAGTCTCCTTCCGCCACTGCGTGGCGCGGGAATGGGAGATGGCCGAAGGGCCGCTGCCGTCGGGCGCCGTGAACGGCGCCGCGCACCACGAAGAGGGCGCCACCGCAGTGCAGGAGCTCGCGTTCACGATGGCGGAGGCCTCCGACCGCCTGGCCGCGAGCCAGACGGTGGAAGGGCTCGCCTTCGGCATCGGGTCCGTCTATTTCGTGGAAATCGCCAAGCTGCGCGCGGCGCGGCTCCTGTATGCGCGCGTGGCGGAGGCTTACGGCGTCAGGGCGGAGACGCGCATCCACGCGGTGACGGCGCTCTCCAACAAGAGCATCTACGACCCCTGGACGAACCTGCTGCGTTCGACCACGGAAGCGTTGTCGGCAGTGCTTGGCGGCGCGGACTCGGTGCGCGTACAGGCTGCCGGGTATCCGGCGCGGCTGGCGCGCAATGTGCAGCTGATCCTGAAGGAAGAAGCGCACCTTGGCAAGGTGGCTGATCCGGCGGGCGGCTCGTGGTTCATCGAGAACCTGACGGCGAGCCTCGCGGCGGAAGCATGGAAGCTGTTTCAGCAGGTGGAGGCGATGGGCGGATACGCGAAGGCGCGCGCGTTCATCGACTCCTCGATCGCCGCGTCGAGGGGGGCGAAGGAGAAAGAGTTCGCCTCGCGGCGGCGCGTGATGGTGGGCGTGAACCATTATCCCGATCTGACGGAAAAACGGCTGGAACAGGCCGGTTCTCTCGAAGGCGCCCTGTGGCGGCTGGCAAGACCGATTGAAAAGATCCGGCTGCGCACGGAGCGTTACGCCCGGCGCACGGGCAGGACGCCGAAGGTGCTGCTGCTGAAGTGCGGCGACCTGAAGATGAAGATGGCGCGGGCGCAGTTCTGCCTGAACTTCTTCGGCTGCGGAGGCTTCGCCATCGAGGAAGCGGACTCGCTCGACGGCCGGCAGGCGGATCTGATCGTGCTGTGCTCGTCCGATCCGGAATACCTGGACTTCGCGCGCGACGTCTGCGGCCGCGCGAAGGCGCCGGTGATTGTCGCCGGCAATCCGAAGGATCAGATCGAGGCCCTGCGCGAGGCCGGAGTGGCGGGCTTCGTGCACATATTTTCCAATCTCGTGGAAACGCTGGAAGAGTGGCAGAAGAGGCTCGGCATCGACGGGAAGGAGGATTGACAGGCCGTGAGACCGGATTTCACGAAGATGGACTGGGCGCCTGCAACGGCGGGCGCTATGGCTTGTCCGCCGGCGGCGGGATGGATCACTAACGAGCAGATCCCGGTGAAAGCCTGCTACACGGCGGCGGACCTCGAAGGGCTGGAGCATCTCGACTACGCCGCGGGCCTGCCGCCCTTTCTCCGCGGGCCGTACTCGACGATGTACGTGCTGCGGCCGTGGACCATCCGGCAGTACGCGGGCTTCTCGACGGCGGAGGAATCCAACGCCTTTTACCGCCGCAACCTCGCCGCCGGACAGAAGGGGCTGTCGGTGGCCTTCGACCTGGCGACCCACCGCGGCTACGACTCCGACCACGAACGTGTGACCGGCGACGTGGGCAAGGCGGGCGTGGCGATCGACACCGTGGAGGACATGAAGATCCTCTTCGACCAGATTCCGCTCGACGAGATGTCGGTGTCGATGACCATGAACGGCGCAGTGCTGCCGGTGATGGCCTTCTACATCGTGGCGGCCGAGGAGCAGGGCGTGAGTGCGGAGAAGCTGAGCGGAACCATTCAGAACGACATTCTCAAGGAGTTCATGGTCCGCAACACGTACATTTATCCGCCTGGGCCTTCGATGAGGATCATCGGAGACATTTTCCGCTATTGCGCGGAGAAGATGCCGAAGTTCAACTGCATTTCCATCTCCGGTTACCACATGCAGGAGGCGGGGGCGACGGCGGACCTGGAGCTGGCCTACACGCTGGCCGACGGGCTGGAATATCTCCGCACGGGCATTCAGGCGGGGCTGTCGATCGACGATTTCGCTCCGCGGCTGTCGTTTTTCTGGGCCATCGGCATGAACCACTTCATGGAGATCGCCAAGATGCGCGCGGCTCGCGTGCTGTGGGCGAAGATCGTGAAGCAGTTCCACCCGAAGAACCCGAAGTCATTGGCGCTGCGCACGCACTCGCAGACCTCGGGCTGGTCGCTGACGGCGCAGGACGTCTTCAACAACGTGATCCGCACTTGCATCGAGGCGATGGCGGCGGCGATGGGGCACACGCAGTCGCTGCACACCAACGCGCTGGACGAAGCGCTGGCGCTGCCGACGGACTTCAGCGCCCGCATCGCGCGCAACACGCAGATTTACCTGCAGGAAGAGACGGGCATCTGCCGCGTGGTGGATCCCTGGGGCGGCTCGTATTACGTCGAGAGCCTCACCCACGAGCTGATGCACAAGGCGTGGGCGCTGATCCAGGAGGTGGAGGCGCTGGGCGGCATGGCGAAGGCGATCGGGACCGGGCTGCCGAAGATGCGGATTGAAGAAGCCGCGGCGCGGCGGCAGGCGCGGATCGATTCGGGCAAGGAAGTGATCGTCGGCGTCAACCGCTACCGGTTCGACCAGGACGAGCCGGTTCAGATGCTGGAAGTGGACAACCGCGCGGTGCGGGACAAGCAGGTGCGGCGCATCCAGGAGGTGAAAGGGCGGCGCGACGAGGCGGCTGTGCGGCAGGCGCTGGAGGCGTTGACGAGGTGCGCGGAGACGGGCGAAGGCAATCTGCTGGACCTGAGCGTGCAGGCGGCGCGCGTGCGGGCGACGCTGGGAGAGATCTCTTCTGCGCTGGAGAAGGTCTACGGGCGTTACCAGGCGGCGAGCCGGACGATCTCCGGGGTCTACTCGCACGAGGCGCTGTCGGATCCGGAGTTTCAGAAAGCGAAGAAGATGGTGGAGGAGTTCGCGCGCGCCGAAGGGCGCCGTCCGCGCATCCTGATCGCCAAGATGGGGCAGGACGGGCACGACCGCGGGGCGAAGGTGGTGGCGACGGCGTTCGCCGACATCGGCTTCGACGTGGACGTGGGGCCGCTGTTCGCCACGCCGAAGGAAGTGGCGCGCATGGCGGTGGAGAACGACGTGCATGCGGTAGGCGTGTCGTCGCTGGCCGGCGGGCACAAGACGCTGGTGCCGGAGCTGATTGCGGAGTTGAGGAAGCTGGGGCGCGGCGACATCGTGGTGTTCGTGGGAGGCGTGATTCCGCCCCAGGACTACGATGACCTGCGGCGGGTGGGAGCGATCGACGTCTTCGGGCCGGGCACGGTGATTCCGGTGTGCGCCCAGAAGGTGCTGGCGGCGCTGGCGGCGTGAGGCGCGCCCTGCCGGCGATTCGCCACACTGATCTCTGACGAAAAGCGGGGCCGCCGCGGAATGGATGACAGCATGTCGAACTCTGGACCGGCGATGGCGCCTCGGAGAAGGCGGCTCCCGCTGAAAGACTACGTGGACGGCATCCTGGCGGGCGACCGCGTGGTGCTGGCGCGGGCGATCACAGTGATCGAATCCGAGCTGCCGGCGGATGTGGATCTCGGGCTCGAGATCCTGGAAGCCGTTCTGCCGCACACGGGCAACTCGCGGCGGGTGGGCATCACGGGGGTGCCCGGCGCCGGCAAGTCGACGCTGATCGACGCGCTCGGCATGCATCTGGTGGAGGAGCGGGACGAGAAGACGGCGGTGCTGTCGATTGATCCGTCGAGCCCTCTGTCCGGCGGATCCATCCTCGGCGACAAGACGCGGATGGAGCGGCTGGCGCGGCATCCGCTGGCCTTCATCCGCCCGTCGCCTTCCCGGGGCCATCTGGGCGGGGTGGCGCGGCGCACGCGCGAGACGATGCTCGTGTGCGAAGCGGCGGGATTCCGCAACATCGTGGTGGAGACTGTCGGCGTCGGGCAATCGGAGACAGCCGTGCGTTCGATGACGGATTTTTTCCTGCTCGTGCTGGCGCCTGGCGCGGGGGACGAGCTTCAGGGGATCAAGCGGGGCATCATGGAGATGGTCGACGCGATCGCCATCAACAAGGCGGACGGGGACAACCGCGCGCGCGCCGAACGGGCGCGGGCCGAATACGCCTCCGCGCTGCACCTGTTTCCCGCTGCGCCCGGCGGCTGGACGCCGCGCGTGCTCGCCTGCTCCGCGCTGGAGGGCGGCAACATCCGCGAGCTGTGGGAGCTGGTTCTGGAGCATCGCGCCGTGACAAAAGCGAGCGGCTACTTCCAGGAGCGGCGGCGGGAACAGGCGCTCGAGTGGATGCAGGAGCTCGTGCACGGCGGGCTGGCGGAGATGTTCGAACGCGATCCGCGCGTGGCGGCGCGGCTGCCGCGGCTGCGCGAAGAGGTGCGCCGCGGCCATATCAGCAGCTTCGCGGCGGCCAGGCAGATCCTCAGTCTTTTCTCATCCTCGAAGGAGTAATCTTCCATGCCCAATTTCCCATTTCCTGTTCTCACCGCGGAAGAAGCCGCGGAATTGATCCCGCATAATGCGACGATCGGTTTCAGCGGATTCACGCCGGCAGGCGCGGCCAAAGCGATTCCCCGCGCGCTGGCTGAGAAGGCCAGGCGCGAACATGCAGCGGGGAGGCCATTCAAGGTAGGCGTGCTGACGGGCGCGTCGACCGGGCCCAGCCTGGACGGCGAACTGGCCGAAGCCGAGGCCATCAGCTTCCGCACGCCCTACATGTCGAACGCCACGCTGCGGAAGCAGATCAACTCCGGCCAGGTGCGGTTTGTGGACATGCACCTGTCTGTGCTGCCGCAAATCGTGCGTTACGGCTACCTCGGACCGGTTCACTTCGCCGTGGTCGAAGCCGCAGACCTGACGCCCGGCGGAGGCGTGGTCCTGACCGCTTCGGTGGGCGCCTCGAACACGTATCTGCGCCTGGCGGAGAAGGTCCTGATCGAGCTGAACGCCAAGCACCCGCCGGCGCTGCTCGGCATGCACGACATTTTCGAGCCCGCCGACCCGCCGACCCGGCAGGAGATTCCGATCTACGATCCCGCCGATCGCGTCGGCACGCCGATTTGCGTCGTGGACCCGAAGAAGATCGCCGGAGTGGTGCTGACCGATCTCGAGGACGAGAGCGCGCCGTTCGAGCCGCCGAAC
This sequence comes from Arcobacter sp., assembly GCA_020723085.1. Lineage (GTDB taxonomy): Bacteria > Acidobacteriota > Terriglobia > Bryobacterales > Bryobacteraceae > JANWVO01. The sequence continues at coordinate 38,040 of DYJN01000005.1, read as the reverse complement.
GAGGTCACCGAAAAGATCGGGCAGAATGTCGCCGACTTCCTGGTGGCTGAGATGCGGGCGGGACGGATTCCGAAAACGTTCCTGCCGTTGCAGTCCGGGGTGGGCAATATCGCCAATGCGGTGCTCGGAGCTCTGGGGCGCCACCCTGAGGTGCCGGACTTCTGCATGTACACCGAAGTGCTGCAGGATTCGGTGGTTCCGCTGCTCGAGAGCGGGCGGTGCCAGTTCGCCTCCACGACGTCGCTGACGCTTTCGCCGGCGGTGATGCGGCAGGTGACCTCGAATCTCGAGTACTTCCGGCAGAAGATCCTGATGCGCCCGCAGGAGATCACCAACCACCCGGAGATCGTGAGGCGGCTGGGCATCATCAGCATGAATACGGCCATCGAGGTGGATCTGGGCGGCAACGTGAACTCGACGCACGTGATGGGCAAGACGATGATGAACGGCATCGGCGGCTCCGGCGATTTCACGCGCAACGCCTATGTATCGATCTTTTCGTGCCCCTCAACAGCGAAGGGCGGCAAGATCTCGACGATCGTGCCCCTGTGCTCGCACATGGATCACTCGGAGCATTCCGTGCAGGTGGTGGCGACCGAACACGGCGTGGCGGATCTCCGCGGGCGCGATCCGCACGAGCGGGCGCGGCTGATCATCGACCGCTGCGCACACCCGGATTACCGCGAGCAGCTCCGCGACTACCTGCGGCTGGTGAAGGAGGGGCACGAGCCGCTGTCGCTGTCGCTCGGGCTTTCGATGCACCGGGCGTTTCTGCGGCACGGCGACATGCGGAACATCAACTGGGACGAGTACCGCTGACGGCGGCGCGCCCGCCTGCCCCATAAAGGGCTGGAACCGGGGAATTTGCGGCTGCCCGCGAGGCTGTCACGGCGGTTCGCGGAAAATTACGCGATCTCTAACTGGCCCCTTTGCAGTATTTTGGCGTCGCATCGCGAAAAAAGCGGCCGGGTTTGCGGCCAAATCGCGCGCTATGGTGTCGCCGGCTGGAAATTGTCCGGCGACAACCATGGAGGTGGGCGAGCAGATGGGACCGGCGCGGCGGGCAGGAGGGGTGTTGGCGGCCTGGTTATGGAGTTGGGCGGCGATGGCGGCGCCGCCTCTGACGCAGATTCATGACGTGCTGTACAAGGCGGATGGGACGCCGTTTTCGGGAACCGCGACCATCAGCTGGCGGTCGTTTACAGCGTCGGACGCTTCGAGCATCCCGACCAATCAGGTGACCGTGCAGATCGTGGCGGGCCTGTTGCGCGTGCGGCTGGTGCCGACGACGAACGCGCGCGAGACGGCGTATTACATCGTGAAGTTCAACGCCGACGGGCGGACGCAGTTCACGGAGCTGTGGGCGGTGCCGCCGAGCGCCGTGCCGGTGCGGATGGCCGACATCCGGATTCCTTCGCCACCCGGTTCGAACGTGACCCCTCCGCCCAGCGTCGTGCAGATCGCCGACGTGATGGGGCTGACCGAAGCGCTGGCGGCGCGCCCGGTAAAGAGCGTCGCGTACGCGCCGGGGCGCGTGGCGTTCATCGATGCGATGGGAGAACTGGCGGCGGTCAGCGGCGGGGCGGAGGACTGCGTCCGGGCCAACGGCACCGTGGGGCCGTGCGGTTCGGCGGCGTCGATCGGATTCGTCGACATGGAGCCGCCGCAGGGGATGATCGACGGCGTGAACCAGGTGTTCTTGCTGACGCAAGCGCCTGCGCCGGCATCGAGCCTGCACCTGTTCCGCAACGGCATTTTGCAGAAGCCCTCGGTGGACTATACGCTGAGCGGGAACACGATCACGTTTCTCAGCACGGCTACGCCGCAGCCGGGCGATGAACTGGCGGCGAGCTACCGCACGGGCGGGCAGTGAGGCGGCGGATCAGCGGTCGGGGATCACGGAGTCGACCAGGAGCGAGAGAGCGTCCTCGATGCGGCGCCAGTCGGATTCGCGCTCGAGGGGAACATCGCAGAACGTGCTTTGAGCGCCGGTGCGCAGGGCGAGCAGAGTGACTCCGGCGGCGAGGATGGCGGCGAGCGCGGGCAAGTCGATGGACGCCTGGACCGGCAGCCGCGCCAGAAGCGAGCGGGCGAAATCCTCGCGGCAGGCTGCGAGCGCCGCGGTCAGGTCGTTCGATTCCAGCAGTTCCCAGCGGAACAGTGCCAGAGCGTACGGATGGCGGCGGAGCCAGCGGGCGTACTCGAGGAGCGCATGGCGGGCGAGGGCGCGGGGAGAACCGGAGAGCTCGGCGGGCAGGAGTTCATCCAGGGAGGGGAAGAGTCCGCCCTCGGAAGCGAGAGCGCGGAGCAGATCTTCGGCGCCGCCGAAGTACCGGTAGATGAGAACCTTGTCGACGCGCGCTTCGCGGGCCACAGCGGAGACGCCGAAGCGCTGGAAACCGTCACGGGCCAGCAGGCGGGCGGCGGCGTCGAGGATGGCGCGGCGCGTCTTCCGGCTGTCGCGTGGGCGTGGCGGGTCGGGCACTGCCTTGGAGAAAGCCTGGCGGCTGCCTCAGGAGAGCGGCTTCACCGAGACTTCGCGGAAATACACCGTGGAATTCGGATCGTGGTTTTGCAGGCCGAAGTAACCTGAGTCCGGGCGCGGCCCGCGGACGGGCTCGTACCACATCTTGCGCGGCGGCACAGGCGAGCCCTCGCGGTATTCGTTCACCAGGACTCCGTTCAGGGTGACGCGGGTGACAGGGCCGCGCAGTTCGATTTCCATCACGTTCCACTCGCCCTTGGGCTTCTGCCGGCGCGAACTCACTTTGGAAATGGAGTAGATGGCCCCGCTCGAGTGCCAGTCGTCGCCGCCGGCGTCGATCTGCACCTCATAGCCGTTGTGGACGGCGTACCAGGGATCGGGAGGCGGCTCTGGCAGCCGGATGACCACGCCGGAGTTGGCGTGGCCGGAGGCGGTCTTGTAGACGACGCGGAGGACGCAGTCGCCGAACTTCTCCTTCTCGAAGTACAGGAGCCCCATGCCGCCGGCGGTTTTCATCATGCCGTCTTCGACCGTGAAGCTGCCGGGACCGACGTGCTTCCAGCCGGAGAGGTCTTTGCCGTTGAACAGCGGGCGGAAGCCCTGCTGCGCCGGCAGCAGCGCGCAGGCCACGAAAAGAAACACAGCTGAACGGATCATAGCGTGGGCGCCTCCCCGAGAGTCACGGTGACGTTGACGCGCTTCCCGTTGCGGAAGAGCGTGAGTTCCACTTTATCACCCGGCCTCTTGCGCGCGAGGGCGCGCGGCAGGGCGTCGAGGCGCTCGACGGGCTTGCCGTCGATGGCCATGATGAGGTCGCCCCCGATGCCGATCTGGTAGTTGGCGATGATGACGGCGCGGCGGGCGCCGCGCAGCCCGGCTGCTTCCGCAGCCGAACCCGGCGCGACATTCTGGATCAGCAGGCCGCCTTCGGCGGGCAGGCCGAGCTCTTCGGCGAGATCGCCGCGCACATAGATGACATCGACGCCCAGCCGCGGGCGGCCGTAGCGGCGGTTGGACTGATAGTCCTCGATCATCGTCTTGGCGCGGTTGATGGGCATGGCGAAGCCGATGCCGATGTTGGCGCCAGGGCCGTAAATGGCCGTGTTGATGCCGATGACATTGCCGCCGGAGTCCAGCAGCGGCCCGCCGGAATTGCCCGGATTGATGGCCGCGTCGGTCTGGATCATGCCCTGAAGTTCGCGGCCGGATTCGTCGGCGATGTCGCGGCCGAGAGAGGACAGGATGCCGGTGGTCAGCGTGCCCTGCAGGCCGAACGGGTTGCCGATGGCGAGGACCTTCTGGCCCACTTGAAGCGTATCGCTGTCGCCGAGGGGCAGGAAGCGCAGCCGGCCGCGCGGCTCGATTTTCAGCAGGGCGAGATCATTCGCCTGATCGCGGTAAAGGACGTTGGCGCGGTATTTGCGGCCGTCGAACAGCGTGACCATCACCTCCGGCGCGCGTCCGCTGACGACGTGGTTGTTGGTAAGGATGCGGCCCTGGCTGTCGATGAAGAAGCCGGAGCCGGACTCGCGCGAAGGGACGATTTCGAGGAACCAGTTCTGGCGATAGACGGTGGAGGTGATGTTCACCGTGGCTTCGTGAGCGCGCTTGTATATGTCGATATTGTTGAGCTCGTCCTGGCTGAGGCCGGCGCCCTGCGCGGTGGTTGGACCCGACCACAGCGGCGATGTGGCGTTGCTGACGAGCTGCGCTGGCACGCCGCCGCGCTTGAGCACCGCTATGCCCAGGAAGAAACCGCCCACCAACAGGGCGGCCAGAAGAAAAATTCTTGATTTCATGAGGCCAACCTCCGCAATTGCTCATGCAGGCGCCTCACCTGCACCAAGGTTTGCTCTTTCTCGCCGGAAGTGTCGATGATGAAGTCTGCGAACTTCCGCTTCTCCGCGAGAGGCATCTGACGGCTGAGCCGTACCAGCGCCTCCTGGCGCGTCAGCCCGTCGCGCTTCATCGCCCGCACGATCTGCTGCTCGTCCGAACAGACGGCGAGAACGATCCTGTCAAACCTGTTGTAGCTCCCGGTCTCTATCAATATAGCGGCCTCGACAATGGCGATGCCATACGGGTCGGAGGCCAGGATCTGCTGCATCCATTTCTCCTCTTCTTGTATGACGGCTGGGTGGACGATGGAGTTCAGCAGAGCGAGCTTTTCGGGTTGATCGAAAACGAGGGAAGCCAGCGCGCGGCGGACGATCCGGCCTTCCGGATCCAGGATTGAGGGGCCGAAAGCGTCCACGACTCGCTTATAAACGGCCGTGCCGGGCAGCAGGAGCTGATGCCCGAGCTCGTCGGCCTTCAGCAGGTGGCAGCCGAGGGCTGCGAGGGCTTCGCCGACGAAGCTCTTTCCCGAAGCCAGACCGCCCGTGAGGCCGACGCGCAGCATGGAAATCAGGCGAGGCGGCGCTCGGCGCATTCCACCGTGTTCGCCATCAGCATGGCGATGGTGAGCGGGCCGACGCCGCCGGGTACGGGCGTGTAGGCTCCAGCCACCGCTGCCATGTCGCCGGGATGGACGTCGCCGACAAGGACGCTGCCGTTCTTCTCGAACGCCGCCAGCTTGGCGGGCGCGCCGCGCGCAATGCGCTCGGCTTCGGCGCGGTCCGAAATGCGGTTGATGCCCACGTCGACGACCACGGCGCCGGGGCGGATGAACTCCGCCGTGATGAAAGCGGGCCTGCCCATGGCGGCGACGAGGATGTCCGCGCGCCGGCAGACAGCGGGCAGGTCGCGCGTCTTCGAATGGCAGACCGTGACGGTGGCATGCGCATGGAGCAGCATCAGCGCCATCGGCTTGCCTACGATGTCGGAGCGGCCGACAATGACAGCTTCCGCGCCGGCGATGGGGATTTCGCTGCGCTTCAGCAGTTCCATCACGCCCGCCGGCGTGCAGGCGCGCGGCGCGGGGGCGTTGGCCACGAGCTGGCCGACGTTGAAGGGATGAAAGCCATCGACGTCCTTGTCGGGGCGGACGGCCAGCAGCACGGCGCGCGAGTCCACGTGTTTCGGCAGGGGCATCTGCACGAGGATGCCGTCGATGTCGCCGCGCTGATTGAAGTGTTCGATATGAGCCAGCAGTTCGTCCGTCGTGACTGAATCCGGCAGGCGCAGCTCCTCGCTGTGCATGCCGAGCTCGCGGCAGGTCTTCACCTTGCTCGCAACGTACAACTGACTGGCGGGGTTGTCGCCCACGAGGATGGCAGCCAGTCCCGGCGGGCGGCGCACGGCGGCAAGCCGGGCGATGCGGGGCTTCAGCTCGTCGAGGATCTGTTGCTGGACGGCCTTCCCGTCGAGGATCCGGGCCATGACGTATCCACGATAACAGAGCCATACGCTGCCCCAGAACGGCGGCGGGGCGCCCCCGCAGCAGGCGGCGCCCATCCGGAAACGGGCATCCGGATCGATGGCCAAGTGCCGGCGCGCGGCAGAGGCGGTGCGGGGGCGTGCATTTCGCGCCGCCTCGTCGCCGCAAGACTGCCCGATCCGTCAGTTGCACTCGCCGGGGTAAGATGTAAGATCTCAGCAGCCATGAGCCTCGAGGAAGTAGCCAAACGGGCGGGCGTTTCCACGGCGACGGTCTCGCGCGTCCTGAACAACCTGGAGATCGTGCGGCCCGCGACGAAGGCCCGCGTTCTGAAGGCGATCGCCGAATTGAACTACCAGCCGAATCTGCATGCGCGGACATTGGCCGGCGGGCGCAGCAACACGATCGGGATGATCGCCTCCAATCTGGAGAACCCGTTCTTCTTCGACGTGTTCCGGTCTCTGGAAGCCCAGGCGCGGAGCCACGGCTACGAAGTGGTGGTGGCCCACACTGACTACGACTCCGAGCGGCTGGTGCGGAGCGTGCGGCTGATGATCGGGCGCCGCGTGGCGGGGCTCGCCGTGGTCGTGTCGGAGATGGATCCGGCGCTGATCAAGGAGTTGCACGCCGCGCGCACGCCATGCGTGTTTTACGACGTCGGCAAGCCGCAGGAGCGGATGACGAACATCCGTGTCAACTACCGACACGGCATCGAGCGCCTGGTCGAGTACCTCCACGATCTCGGGCACTCGCGGTTCGCCTTCGTCGGTCATCACAGCACGCTGGCGCCGACCAGCGAGCGCGAGTCGGCGTTCCTGGCGAGCGTGAAGCGCTTCGCGCCGGCGGTGGAGTGGCGCACCGACGCGGACCGCGACAGCTTCGAAGGCGGGAAGCTGGCGGCGCTAAGGGTTCTGGCCAGCGGCTTTTCTCCTACGGCGTTCATCTGCGTCAACGACATCATGGCGGTCGGCGTTCTGCGCGCGCTGCGTGAGAAGGGGCTTCGGGTGCCGGAGGATGTTTCCGTCACGGGCTTCGACAACGTGCGTCTCGCCGAGTTCAGCGAGCCGCCGCTGACGTCGGTTCACATTCCGCGCGACGAAATCGGGCGGCTTGCCTTTGCGGCGTTGATCCCGGACAAGGAGCTGCCCAACATAGCAGGGCAGGAGATCGTCATCGAGCCTGAGGTCGTGCTTCGCGCTTCAACCGCGCGCGCGAAGCGATGACCGGAATGGCTCATTCCTTCAGAAAGCCGTGGTGCAGCCCCAGATAATAGGGCAGCAGGAAAACCGCGCCATCGGCCAGCTCCGTTCCTTTGCCGCCGCTGTCGAGGCGCCATGGGTCGTGGTTCCAGTGGGAGAAGAACCGCTCGTCCGCGGGCAGCGCCTTGCCGTCCACCCGGCGTCCGTACAGTTCCCCGCGGTTCTCACGCATGTGCGGCGGCAGCAGGACGATGTCCTTGCGGTGGCTGTTCCGGTGCGCCCAATCGAAGCGGTCGAGCGGGATCCGTTTCAGCGTGTCGGCGGCATCCTCCAGCCAGCCGGGAGCGGGGCTCAGATCCACGGCGCCGAACGCGTCTTCAAACTTCTGTCCGCGCGCCACAGCGGCGTAGAGAAAGTGGAAAAGCGGGTTCCGCTCCGGTATCTCATTTTCATAGTGGTGGCGGAATCCCAGTAGATATTTCATGCGCAGGTCCGGATCCGTTTCGTAACGGATCAGGTTGTAATAATTCATGAAAATCATCTCGTCGTCGCTTTGGTTGCCTCCGCCAGGCCCCTGATGCGACTTCACGATCATGGCGTTCATGCCGTAGCCGTGGCGTTCGACAAGGACGCGGCAGGCGCGGTCATAGCGCGGGTCGCCCGTGATGTGGTGGGCTGTCCTCAGATACGAAAGGATGCTCAGGGAATTCAACCCGCGCTCCTGCCACCAATCGCGGTTGTGGTTCAGCTCGTCAGGGCTGAAGACGCCCCATCGCGTGGGCTTGCCGTCGTGGTCCACCAGGGTGTAGTTGTGAACGAGCAGATGATCGGCGATCGCCGCCACGTGCTCGCGGACCTCGCGCTTTTCTCCCTCGGTGCGGGCCGCATGGTCGAAATAGGCGGCATAAAAGAAGAAATGGCCGTCCAGTTCGTCGGAGCTTGTATCGGATTTCCAGTACCATTTCCCGTCGGCGCTGACGGGCCATCGGGGCGAGAGGATCTTCCACAAGCGGTCGGACTGTTGTTTCCGCCGGTCGCGCTCCGGCGAATCGCGCAGGTTCGGGTCCGGACCGGAAACCGGCAGAATGGAGCGGGCCACGAAGCCTTTCGGGGCTGGGTGCGAGCCGCCCTGCGTGACTTGCGAAAGGAAGCGGAGCGCCTCGAAAGCCTTGCGGGCGCGCCGCCGGGCGCCTTCGTCTCCCGTGGCGGCGTAAGCGAAACACTCCCCGGCGCCGTACATCGCCGTCCACAGGCCGTCATTGTCGCTGTCGGTCTGCGTCCATTTCGACGCGTCGCCAGCGGCAGCTACGTGGACGGGATGGACAAACCCGTAAGGCGTCCGGCGGTGGCGGCGGCCGATTTCGTCTTCGAAGAAACGCGCCTTCTGCTCGAGCGTCATCGGCCGGCGCGCTATGCGCGAAATGCCCCCCGCCGTGGCGATCCATGCCGTGCCGTCCGCCTCCACGGCGATCGAACGGACTTCGTCATGAGGAAGCCATCGCCGCCCCTGCCGGTAAGACCAGTGGGCGCCGTCAAAGCGAATGGCGCCGATCCGCGTCCCAAACCACACCGAGCCGTCGCCCCCGGCGGCAATCGCAGTGAAGTCGTCATAGGGAAGCCCTTCAGCGCCCGTGTACAGCCTCCACCGATCGCCTTCGAGGACGCCCGCTCCCTGCGGGGAGCAGAACCACAGCCGGCCCCGGTTGTCGAAGACCACCCCGCGCACGTCGCGCACGGCCCAGCTGCGCGCGCCATCCGACGGATAGAGCCGCTCCCAACGGCTGCCGCGCCGGCGCACGTAGAGGCCGTCCGGGCGGGCTTCCGCCACCGTCCCGGCCGGACCGGCCGCAGTCCGGAGTGGCGGAGGCAAGACCTTTACCGGCGTCCAGCGCTCTCCGTCGAAACCCGCCGGCCCGGCGGCGGTCAGCGCGTAGACGCGGCCGCCGGCGCCCGTCCAGACGCGCCGCACATCGTTCGACGGCAGCCCCTGCTTCGTGGTGAATTCCGTCCGCACTTCAGCATGGAACGTCCCCACGCGCAACGGTTGCGCCAGGAAGGCAGGCGCGGCCAGCAGAAAAACAAAGGCGAATTTCACTGCGAAACGACCTCAAATTCGTATAGATTTTCCGAGATCTGACGGCCATCCGGTCCTGTGATCTCGGCGGCCAGGCGGTACGGCCCCGGCCTCGATGGATGCCATTCCACCACGCCCGCGCGCTTCACCGAGTCCTCCGGCAGCGAAAGCGGGAAGGCCCCTTCGGCCAGCGGCGCGTCCTCCCGCCCCAGAATCTTCCAGTGCAACTCGAGTTGCGGGAACGCCTTCCAGAGATCGTTCACCGCCCATAGAGAGCACTGGAACGCTGCGCCCGCCCGCCACCGGTCCCGGTCGTACTCGAAGAGCGCGGCAACAGGCGCAAAGCTGCGGCGTACGGTGTCGTACACCTTCGTCGGGCGGCGCTCGAAATCGATGGCCGCCATGGTCACCGATGGCCAGATATCGATCGCATGGAAGTGCAGGATGCCGCCCGCTCCGTCCGCCTTGCGCCGCCGCATGCGCTCGATGGCGAGCTGGAAGAGGCGCGACACGTACGCCTGCGTGCGCGGGATGAACTCCTGCATGCTGGTCCCTTCGGGATCGCCCCACGCCCGCAGCGCTTCGGGAACCTGAAGCCTCCGCCACTCCCATTCTTCGCGGTATTTCGTGAACGGCCACTTGCCGTCCATGAAGCTTTTCAGTGTTTCGTAATTCGGCAGCGCCGTGGCGCCGAGCTCGGAAACGAACTCGTTTTCGAGCCGTGCATACTCCCAGATGCTGCCGCCGTACCAGCCGTAATACACATGGCTGTCTCCAAAGCGGCCCGTGGAGCGGATCACCGGGCGCCGCTGCGGGTCGAGGAAGAACGGCCGCGCCGAGAGATGTTTGCCCAGATCGCGGTAGTTTTCGAAATCCTCCTCGTCGCAGGCGGCCCACAAAGCCACGCTGGGCCGGTTGCGCACGTAGCGCAGATGGTTGTCGTAGAGCCGCGCGGCATGGAGCGAAAAGCCGCGGTCGTGCGGATACCATGCTTCGAGAAAGTCCTGCCAGAGCAGCACGCCGCGCTCGTCGGCCAAGTCGTAAAACTCGGGATTCGTGAAGTGGCAGTGCAGCCGGATCATGTTCACGTTCATTCCGAGCATCAGGTCCATGTCCCGTTCGTATTTGCGGCGGTCCATCTCGGAAAGAAACAGATGATAGTAATAGTTGGTTCCCCGGATGAACAATTTTTTGCGGTTGAGATAGAAATTCCAGCCGATTTTCTCGATTTCCCGGATTCCGATGCGGAGGCTGCGGCCATCCACCGGACGGCCGCCGGCGTCGAGCAGCCGGACATGGAGCCAGTACAGATGGGGCGTTCCCGTGTCCCATGTCCACCACAGCTTCGGGTCGCGCACAGGGATCACAGCCTTTGGCGCCATAGGGCTGCGAAGCTGCAACGGCTCGCCCGCGAAGTTCGCCGGCGTGAGCGTGAGCTCCCATCGCATCCGGCGTCCGCTCGCGTTGGCGCCCAGTTCCACTTCCACCGCGGCGCCGATATCTGTAAGCCGCGTGCTGACCGCCACATCGGTGATGCGAGCCTCTTCGTACGCACGCAATCGCACGGAGCGCGTAATGCCGAGCGCGGTGATGTCGTCAGGCTTCTGATCCACCGCGCCGTACGCCCCCTTCACCGTATAGGGGCGGTGTTTCCAGTAATAGTGCACGGGCGTCCACACGCGCACGAGAATTTCATTTCCGCCGTTCCGGAGCAGGTGCTGCGGGATCTCCGCTTCCCACGGATCGATGTAGCCTTCGTGGCGGGCGATCCGGGCGCCGTTCACATAGACATCGGCGTAGTAATCCGTCGCATCAAACTGCGCGAAAACACGCTTCCCGGCGAACGAAGCCGGCACAGGAAACTGCCGGCGGTACCACCACTCTTTCGAACTCACCCACTCCGCCGCGCGCGTATAAATCTGCGCCGGCTCGAGCCACTGCACGTGCGCCGCGCCCGGCACGCGGACGCGGCGCCATCCCGCACGGGGCGGTCCTTGGCCCTTTTCAGCCCACATCAGCTCCCAGTCGCCATCCAGGGAAACCATGAGCGGCTGGAACGGCGTGGCAGGGGCATGGCGCAGTTCTGCCATGGGCTCGCGCGGCGCTGCGGCAACCGGCCGGCGCAAGGGCCCGGCCGCAGGCTGCGCCGAAACCAGAACCGGCTGCCGCAGAATCCGGAATTCCCGGCGCGCTTCCAGCACGGTTTCATCGCCATTCCAGGCGGGAAATGTCACCGCAATTTCCGTCTCCCCTGCCGCCTTTTCAGCTGTAAATCTGCGCGAACAGGCGCCCCGCCACTCGAGGTCCATGTCCAGAGCCACGATCCCCAGCGCGCCGTAATCTTCCGCCCGGCGATAGTAGACCATGTGCCCGCCGGGCAGCTTTTTCCAGTCCCGCGGCCCGATCCGGCTGTTGGGCGGCTCTCCGCCTCCTGGCCCATCGGGCCACCGGTGCTCGCCGCCATCGGCGCAGCGGTCGAACGGCAGATATGGCGCGGCCGAAACCGCGGCGAAGCGGAATCCCTTCGCCGCCTTCCACCGGAACGCCGCGCTGCCCGCGTGCCACAGGATCTCCCACGTCTCTTCCGGGCGCCCCAATCGCACGCGCCCGCGCAGCGGGCCCTGTTCCAATATCTCGACGTTCGTGAAAGGGCCCGCGCCGCCCAGGGAGGTCCATCCGCCGTTGGCCCCTTCCACTCCCGGCACCGGGGGCGGAATCACTCGTGCGGCTTGCGGCGTCCCCTCGTGAATATCGCCCTCGAGCGACTTGCGGTCCTCCGGCGTCAGCTCCACGAGGTTCAGGCGCCGGTGCTCTGCGGCACGGAGCGAATAGGCTTCCACGATGGCTCCCGCGCGCAGATCCACAATCGCCCGGAAATGCTCGTTGCCAAACTCGAGGCGGTGCAGCCCGTGCTTGCGCGCGACGATCGGATTTTCTCGCCGTCCGGCGTCCGCCTGGCAGCACGTCACCGTGTACTCAGGCAGCTCGCCCGGCATCACCGACACCGGAAACAGCAGCTCCTCACCCGACACCTGGTACGGCGTCTCCCGGCCCTGCGGATCGATCACGGTGAAGCCTTCGCGGTGCGGCGCAAACCGCTCGAGCGGCACAGCCACGACTTCGCCCGTGCGCCGGTACAGCCCGGTGGGTTCCTCGATCCGCACGCTCCATTGCGCGGCGGAGGCGGCACAGACGGTCAGAACGAACAGGGCTGGCTGGCGCATGATTCCTCCACGCTGCGGCTGCCGCGGGCGGGCCGGTTTGCCTTCCTGAACACTATAGCGTATGCTGAACGAAAAACTGAAATGGATTTTCAAATTTGCAGGGAGCCCTTGTGAGCACGCTCGCCATCCTTGGCGGCGAACCCGTCCGCCGCAGGCCGTTCACCCCATGGCCTCAATACGGCGAGGCCGACATCGAACGGCTCTTGCGCACGGTGCGGAGCCGCCGCTGGGGCGGCTATCCGTATCCGACGCCGCTGGCGCAGGAGTTCTGCGCCCGCTTCGCGGACATGCAGGGCGTGCGTTACGCCCTGCCCGTGGCCAATGGCACCGTGTCGCTCACGGCTGCCCTGATGGCGGCGGGCGTCAGGTTCGGCGACGAAGTGATCGTGCCGGCCTATACGTGGGACGGCACGGCGACGGCGGTGCTTGCCATGGGCGGCGTGCCGGTGTTCGCCGACGTCGATCCGGACACGTATTGCCTCGATGTGAGCAGCGCGCGCGCCTGCATCACGCCGCGCACGAAAGCGGTGATCCCCGTCCACCTGGCTATGCGCTTCGCCGATATGGACGCGCTCATGCAGCTCGCCGCCGATCATGGCCTGAAGGTGATCGAGGACTGCGCCCACGCCCACGGCGGAGCGTGGAAGGGCCGCGGCGCCGGCTCGATCGGCGACATCGGATCGTTCTCCCTGCAGGAGAGCAAGCTCATGACCTCGGGCGAGGGCGGGCTGCTGACCACGAACTCGCTTGCGCATTACGAGGCTCTGCAGACGCTGATCAACTGTGGCCGCGCTTCCCTCACCGATCAGTACGGCCAGAGGATGCTGGGGCTGAACTACCGGATGACTGACCTTCAGGCGGCGCTGCTGTTCGGCCAGCTCGAGCGCCTTCCCGAGCTGCGCGAGCGCCGCGCCCGCCGTGCCGCGCTGCTCGAAAAGCTGATTGGCGGCTTGCCGGGCATCCGCCTGCTGCCCGCGCAGCCGGAGATGACCTCGCCCACCATGTACTGCTACGTCTTCCAGTACCGTCCTGAGCCGGGAAGGCCCGCGCCGCACCGCGATCTGTTCGTAGCCGCGATCGAAGCCGAAGGCGTGCCGTGCGACGGGCGGTTCTACGAAGCCGTCTACCGCAGCGATCTCTTCCACGCCACGCCGGAAAACTGCGCGCAACTGCAGCACGATTACTCCAGCTGCCGTTGCCCCGTGGCGGAACATGCCGCATACGAAGAGGCAGTGTGGCTCTTTCAGTTCTGCTTCATCGGCGAAGAGGACGACATCCGAGACGTGGCCCGCGCCATTGAGAAGGTCGCCACGCATCTGGAGACGCTCGCCGCCGCCGATCCTGCTTTGGCCGGCGTCAAGGCCATGGGGCGCGCCCAGCGCGCCCGCCACGAGCGGCAGAAAAACTACTGAGACCGGCTGAGCCGCCTGCTATTCGCTGAACAGCCCCTCAAACAGCGCCGACGTCAAGTAACGCTCGCCGGAATCCGGCAGAATGGCGACGATCGTCTTGCCCTCCATCTCCGGCTCCTTGGCCGCCCGGACCGCCACCGCAACCGCCGCGCCGCAAGAGATTCCGGAAAGAATCCCCTCCTCCCGCGCCAGCCGCCGCGCCATCTCCATGGACTCTTCGTTGGTCACCTGTTCCACGCGATCCACGATCGACAGATCCAGCGTGCCCGGAATGAAGCCCGCCCCGATGCCCTGAATCTTGTGCGGTCCAGGCTTCAGTTCCTCCCCCCGGAGCGTCTGCGTGATCACCGGACTCGCCGCCGGCTCCACGGCGATCGATACGATCGGCTTGCCCTTCGCCTGCTTGATGTAGCGGGACACGCCCGTGATCGTGCCTCCCGTCCCCACGCCGGATACCAGCACGTCGATCGTCCCCTCGGTGTCTTCCCAGATCTCCGCTCCCGTAGTCTCATAATGGATCTTCGGATTCGCCGGATTCTCAAACTGCTGCAGCAGCACGTACCGCTCCGGGTCGGATGCTGCGATCTCCTGCGCTTTAGCCACCGCCCCTTTCATGCCTTTGGCGCCTTCCGTCAGCACCAGCTTCGCCCCAAACACCTTCAGCACTTTCCGCCGCTCGATCGACATCGTCTCCGGCATCGTCAGCGTGATCGGATAGCCCCGCGCCGCCGCCACGAACGCCAGCGCAATGCCCGTGTTGCCCGACGTCGGCTCCACCAGCTCCTTGCCCGGTTTCAGCACGCCCCGCTGCTCGGCATCCCAGATCATGGACGCGCCAATCCGGCACTTCACCGAATAGGCGGGATTCCGCCCTTCGATCTTGGCGAGCACCGTCGCCTTCGCCCCGTCCGTTACCCGGTTCAGTCTCACCAGCGGCGTGCGCCCGATGCTCAGGGAATTGTCCGCGAATACCCTCATCGCTCTCTCCTTCCCGTTTCTCGATCAGATCTCCCAGTTCGGAACAAAGCTCGCCTGCCTCTCGCGCCACTCGCGCACCAGATCGGCGAACGTCGTCCTGTCGATGATCTCCGCCACAGCCGCGTCCACCTTCTCCCAGAAAAAATCCAGCGCCCCGCCCGACGCGAGCGTCGCCCGCCCGGTGCGCCCGCCCTCCACGCTCCGGATCACCTCCCCCACCGTGATCAGCTCCGCCGGGCGCCCCAGCATGTAGCCCCCCTCCGCCCCGCGCTTCGACTCCAGAAACCCGCTCTTCTTCAGCTCCGCCAGAATCGACTCCAGAAACTTCTGCGGAATCCCCTGCCGCTCCGCGATGTCGGCGATCCGCGTCGGCTCGCTTCCCGCCCGCAGCGCCAGCTCGAACACCGCCCGCAGTGCGTATTCGCACTTCACGGAAACATTCATCAACGTTGTCGAAGCCATGTACCTATTCTCTGTAGAGAATAGTGCATAATGCGCGTGCCGTCAAGTACCCTCCGCCGTGCACGCCTGCCGCCCCTGGAGAGACTCACGCCCGCGGCGGGTCAGACACACGAATAGCCGGGCGCGGTCCATGCAGCGGACACCCGCACGGCTCTGCGGCAAAGCGGCTTCCTCAAGCCGATCCGCCTGCTTGCAGGTCAGCCGACGATGCGCCCGTCTTCGATCCGGAACGGCGCCATGGCAGCGTAGCCCCGCCGCTCGGGTCCTGTGGTGAGCCACGCTTCCAGCACGTACCGCCCATCGGGCAGCGAATCCTGCAATTCGATGGGAACCTCATGCCGCAGCTCGCCGGACACGGAGCGGACGCGCGCCGCCTGTGCAAACGCCCTGCCGTCAGACCACCGGCAGATGGGCTTGCCCCCTTCGTTCCAAATCACGAAATCGTAATCCTGCGAGTCTGGATAGTAGAGATCTACAGGCTCGCCCGTTCCCAGCACCAGGCGCAGCAGCACGGACAGCCCTCCAGACGGATTCTCAACGACCGACGCGCCGAACATTGTGGCGGGCGCCGCATCGAACACGAACTTCCCTACCCGCGCCGAAACCAGCTCGTACACGCGCGGTCCCTCGGCGGTGGACACGGTGCGCTGCACCATGCCGATGCCCGGCACGAACACCTCGCTCTCGACTGCCCCATCGGCGCACCGGAACGCGCGGTACTCGAGCTTCCGCGCCGCCGGGAACCAGCCCGCCGCGCCGTTGTGCGGAGCCGGCGGTCCAGAAAGGCGGCTCTCCTGATCGCACGGGCGGAAGGGCGCTTCCGTCCACCCTCCCGGCTCTTCGAAGGAAGTGAGAATCCGTTCGCCCCCGGCTTCCTCATTCAGATACTTCAGCGTGCCGTCCTCGAGCGCCCGGACCCACAGGTTGCGGTCGGCATACCCGTTCAACCGGTGGTAGACGGCGCCATCCGCCGCCAGCGGAGTCCCCACCCGCACCGTGAAACTTTGCCCGGTGGCAAGCTCCCGGTACGTCCACTGATTCCCGGCTTGCATCGGCAGCAGATCCCCGGCGAACGTTGCGGCGGCGGGCAAAAGAAGAGCGACCAGGTTCTTGTCGATTTGCATATATTAGGCACGACGATTTCCGCGCCGGACCGTTCTGGATTTCCGTGTAAACTTTGCCGCCCGCCGCTTGGCTCAACGGGTCACCACGAGAGGAGCGCGCAAGAATCCGGCTTTTTGCCCGAGCCTGTCAATCACATTGAGTTGCGCGATATATTCGCCCGCCGGCAGCTTGAGCGGCATCTCCAGCGCGATCGCCGCGCTGCGGCTTCGGGCGTTTTTCAGAGCATTCACCACTGCCGGGCGCGACTGATACACCAGCTTCCCGCCGTGGTACACGGTCAGCGCAGCCGCCAGCGAGGGCTGCTGCTGCGCCGCATCGGTGTCCGGATCGTACGCCTCGGCGTACACGTACAGCGTCTGTCCCTCGCGGAACACGCGCGTCACGCTCGGCAGCAGCTTCTCCTTGCCGCGCACCAGCGGATGGCTGTCCTGCCTCTTCACGAGCTTCTTGTCCGCCGCCCCCACCGCCTCCGCCACCGGCACGCGTTGCGCTCCCAGCACCAGCGAGCTGAGCCGCACCTCGTCTTTCAGCCCGCCCAGGTCGGGAATCGTGAAATGGGTATCAAACGATCCCAGCTTCCCCGTCAGATTCTCGCGCACCACCATCCGCATCGTGTATGCGCCCGGTGGCAGCGTGAAGCCCGTGTCGTACACCAGGCTGCGCGAACCGAGCTGCCCCGCCTTCTCGTCCCGGAGCTGGATCTTGATCGAATCGCGCACCGTCGCCGCCACCGCGCCCTTCGCGTCCTTCACCTGCCCCACAAAATCGAACGTCGTCGTCTCCGCGCCGCCCTGTTTCTTCAGCGGAATCGCCGAACCGGGGATCTTCACCGCCACCGGCGCGAAGTATTGGCTCCGCCCCAGCCGGAACCAGTTCACCTCCAGCGCCAGCCGCAGTTGCGTCACCGGATCGCCCGCGAGCAGCGCTTCCTCCAGCTGCTTCTCCTTGTCGTAGCTCGTGAACGCCGCAAAGTCCTTCTCGGCGAAATACCCGCGCCGGTAATCGAGCCGCGCCCGCAGCCGCGCCTGCACCTCGGGGCGCAATTTCACATCCACGCGCCGGTACTGCCCGTCGCGGCGTTCATCGGTCGAGTAGTAGCCCAGGATGTAATAGCTCTGGATGTCCAGCTGCGCGCGCTGGATGCCCAGCGCCAGATCGTTCGTATCGAACAGCGCCCGCCCGCCGGTATCGCTGGCCAGCATCTCCAGCGTGTCCTGCGTGTCGAAGCTGCGCTGCCGCTGCCTCCCCTGCGTCTGCCCGCTGAACAACCCCGTGCCTGAAACCGTGGCCACGCTCACCCCGCCGCCCGGCGGCTCCGCCTGCAAGCCCCGCACGTCCACCGGATAGAAGCTCACGTTCGAGCGCACCGCCGCGTTCACCGCCGCCCGCAGTTGCGCCTCATTGTCCATCCCCGTGCGGCTGACCCCGGCCGTGAAATACACCACCGCCTTCTTCTCCGGCAGTGCCGCCAGCGACCGCGCCAGATCCTCGAGCGCCGCCAGCTTGCGGTCCGTATTGAAGACGTTGAATTCGGTCTCGTCGGCCGCGAACGCCGAATCCTCGCTCGACTCCGCCTCCGTCGCCCCTTCCGCCGCCAGCTCGCTCATCTCGCCTGTCTGGAACTTCCGCACGGTTTCGATCAGCGCATCGCGGTCGTTCGTGAAGTCCTGTACGACGCGCAGCGCCGAACCGAACGCCACGATGCGCACCAGGTCCGCCGGCGTCATCTTCGTCCGGATCCACTCCTCGGCCGCTTCCTTGGCCCGCACCTGCTGCGCGTCATCCAGCGACGTCCAGTCGAAGTACAGCACGATCAGCCGCCGGTCGCGGTACCGCACCGGCAGCACCGCGCCGGTCTGCGGCTCGGCCTTCGCCGCCTGCGGGGCGGGCGTCCCGCTCTTCCTCTCCTCCGTCCCGGCAATCAGCACGGCCGCGCCCGGCGCCGCATCGTCGATCTGCTGGAATTCGAAGACGCGCACCGTCTGCGGCTTGCCATTCTCGGTGACAAGGAAATCCTCCTTCGCGAGCCCCTTCACCGGCCGCCCCTGCGCGTCGCGCACAAACACGGTGACGATCACCAGGTTGGCCGACGTCCGGAACGTCGGCGCCTCCTCCGGCGGCTGTCCCATCAGCGCCAGGCATAGCAGGCAGGCAATCAGATCCCTTTTCATGGCCTAAAACTGGAACCTCGCGTTGATCTGCACGCTCCGCATCGAGCCCGCGGCTGTCGCCTGTCCGTAATTGGCCGCGTTCACCACCGTGCCGTAACTCGTCAGGTTGACGTGATTGAGCACGTTCTGCGCCTCCAGCCGCAGATGCAGCCGCCGCCGCGCGTTCTCGCCCAGTTGGAACGAACGGCCGAAGCCCGCATTCAGCACCACGCTCCCCGGTCCCGGGATCGTATTGCGCCCGGCATTTCCATAGCGGTCCGCCGGAGGCACGGCGAACGCGGCGGTGTTGAAGTAGCCCGCCCCGCCCGTGACCGGCAGCCCCGTGGCATCGGCGCGCGCGCTGCCCGTCGCTCCGCTGCCGCCCGGATCGGCCACCGCGCCCAGCACGCGCGCCGTCAGCGGCCGGCCGGAATTCGCCTGCAGGTTCACATTCAGGTTCCAGTCGCGCAGCAGCGTGGTCCACACATTCCGCTGCCGCAGCCACACGCCCGACGGTCCGAACGGCGACGTGAACATGCCGTTGAACTGAAGCTGATGCCGCACGTCGAAATTCGACAGCCCGCGCTCGGCGCGGAGGTTGTTCTCATCCTGCACCACCAGGTTGCCCGCTCCGCCGATCGAGCTCGCGTTGTCGATCGACTTCGAGAACGTGTAGAGCGCCGACCAGCTCACCCCCCGCCGCATCCGCCGCACCACCCGCAACTGACCGCTGTGGAGGATCGAGCTGCCCTCCGGGCTCGTGTAGGTGAAGCCTGTCGCGTAAGGGATCGGCCGGCGCAGTTCGCTGTCCGTGGGCGAGCCTGGAGCTGCGCGGTTCGGTATCCGCTGGATGTCGAGCGCCGTGCCCTTCGTCCCCAGATAGCTTGTCTCGATCACATACCCCCGCACGTCCTGCTGCACGCTCAGGCTCCAGGTCTGCGCGTACGGCGCGCGGTAGTCCGGGTTCACCGCGAAAGAGTTCAGGATCGTCTGCTGCTCGGAACCCCGGAAGGGCTGCGCGAGCGTCAGCCGCGCCGCCGCCGATGTGTTGAACGTCGCCGCCGTCGCGAACGGCGGCTGATACACCAGCCGCTGCGCCAGCCGCCCGAACACCGCCAGGTCATAAAAGACGCTGTAGCCCGCCCGCACGATCGTCCGCCGCTTCTGGCTCGGGCGCCACGCCAGCCCCACCCGCGGCGCCACATTGTTCAGGTCCGCGCGGATCAGCCCTTCCGGTGCGCTCCCCATCCACGGTCCTGTTCCTCCGGGCGTCACCACCGCTGCTCCCGTCCAGCCCGGCGCCAGATCCAGGTTCGCCATGCGCCCGTACTTCTCGGTGAGCGGCTGCCACGCGTCCCACCGCAGCCCAGCGTTCAGCGTCAGCCCCGGACGCACGCGCCACTCGTCCTGCGCGAACACGCTGAACACCGATTGCCGCATATAGGTGTCCGGCTGTCCGAACCTTACGCTGCTCTGCTGCACATAGCCGAGCAGAAAATCGGCGAAGTCGTTGCCCGTCCCCGGCAGCGGCAGCCCTGCCGCGTCCAGCCCGCTCGTCAGCAGCCCGCCGAAAAACAGCGTCCCGCGCGCGTTGGGATCGAGCAGCGTGTTCTGCTGCGTGCGCGTGTATTGGAATCCCGCCGTGATCGAATGCGTCCGCCGCACAACCGTCCAGCCGTCGCTGAAATTCCACGTGTGCACCATGCGCCGGCTCCGGTTGCCGTCGCTCAGGTCGCCGTAGTTGGTGAAGCTCAGATTCGGCGGGCCGAAATTGGCCGGGTCGCGCGAAGCGCCTTCAATGCCCAGTTGCCCCGCCACATCCGCGCCATAGGCGAAGTACGGAATCAACGCGTTGTAGTTGCGGTTATACCGTGCGCGGATGTTGTGGATCAGCCGCGGCGCAAGCGTCTGGCTCCAGTTCAGCCCCGCGTTCCATCCCCGCCCGCGGCTCGGGTCGCGCCAGCCGAACAGTTGAATGTTCTCCGAATACCGCCGCTGCCACGCCAGATCGAACGCCAGCCGGTTGCGCCGGTCGAGCGTGCGGTTGATGCGGACATTCAGGTTGTCGTTCGATTGCGGCTGCGCCGCCGAGAGCGTCCAGTTCTGCACCGCGCCCGGACGGTTCGGCAGCGGAATGAACTCCAGCAGCCCGCGGGCGATCGGACTGATGCGCGTCTCCGGAATCCGGTTGTCCGGAAACGGCGCGCCTGAAAGCGGATCGTAAATCACCGCCGGCTTGAGGGGCGCCAGAGTGCGGAAATCCCCCGCCCGCGCCGCCGCCTCCGGCAGCACCGCGAAGCCGTTGTAGACCGTGTTGCCGCGGCCCGCATTGTAGTTCACGAAGAAGAACGAGTTGTCCGTCTCGAACAGCCGGCCCAGCTTCAGCGGTCCGCCCAGGGAACCTCCGAAGCGTGTCTGCGTGTACTGCGGCTTCTCCACCGGGCGCCCGTTGACGCCGTACGGCGCCGCATCCAGGGCATCATCCCGCAGGTTGAACATCACGCCGCCCCGGATCTGCTGCCGCGCCCGCTGCGCGCGGTTGCCGAACCCCTCCCGCTGCAGCGCCCCGCCGAACCGCTCCGCCAGCGCCCGCTTCACCTTCTCCTGCTCTTCCGGGCTCAGGTTGCGGAACTCCTCCGGCGACATCCGCCCCAGCCCAAGGCCCATGCCGCGCGCGCCCGGCCCTCCGCCGGGAGGACCGCCCATCATTCCGCCGCCAGGCCTCATGCCCCCGCCGCGCATCCCCGGTCCGCCGCCCGGACCGCCCATGCCCGCGGGACCGCCGCCAAAACCTCCTGGCACGGGCCCCGCCATGCCCGGAGCTGCACCCGGTCCGCCGCCCTCCGCCCCGATGGGGCCGCCACCCATGCCGCCCGGTCCGAGCATCCCCGCCATCATCGGCGCCGCAAACCCGAACTCGAAGAAGCCTGGGCGTCCAGCTTCCTGCAAGCCCTGGCTCAGCGAACCCTGCACCAGAAACGACTCGCTCGCTTCGCTTGCGTCCGCGTTCACCGCCGCCTGCGGCTCCAGCGCGCGGTTCACCTGGCTTTCCAGCCAATCCGGTGTCAACCCGGAAAGAACGCCTCCGTTGGAAGTGGAAGCAGCCGTGGGCGAAGGAATCGACAGGACGATCTCCAGTCGCGATCTCTCCGCCCCTGCCGCTGCCCGCCTCGCCAGATCGAAGCCGAACAGCCGCGCCTCCACCTCCACCGCTCCTTCGGGCACTTCGGTGATCGCGAAACGCCCGTGCTCATCCGTCACCGCCGACCACTGCCGCTCCTGCTGCCGGACCGTGACCACCGCGCCGGGCACCGGCTTGCCCCGGAACACCACGCGCCCCGCTACGGGCGCCGGTGGCGCATCAACCGCCGCGTAACAGGGAAGAAGCCACAGCGCGAGGAGACACACGATTCTCATGGCCATCTTTAGGGACGCCACTCGCCCCTCGCCGGATTACTTCCCCGCGTTAAGTATCGTTAAGTCTCGGAAAAGGCGCCGCGAATGAAGCGGTCGCCGCTAAAGTGCCGCGAATGAAGCGGTCGAAG
>DYJN01000005.1:12668-15967 GCA_020723085.1 Arcobacter sp. | reverse complement strand
CGCGCGGCCCAGAAGAACCGCGGCAACACCCGGCCACCATGTGCCCCGAACGAAGCGGTCGCTTGCCCCGCATCGCGCGGCCAAGAAGGCCCCCTATATCGCGCGGCCAAAGAACCCCGCCCAACCGCCCTGCCACACGCCCCCCGCCCTCACGGACGGAAGCTCTCTTCCCCCCTCCCCGTCTCGATCCCCAGATGGTTCAAATAGAACGCCAGCACGTTCGCCGGAAACCGGTCCTTCAGCGCCTCGTAGGTCCGCTGCTGCCATCCATCCGTCAGGTACGCGCTCACGTCCGCGTCTTTGGAGAAAAACCCGTCCTGATGCGGCACGCCCAGAAAGTCCAGCGCCGCGATGATCATGTCCAGATGCCCGATCAGCACAGCCGGGGCCAGGTCGCCCGCCAGGTCTTCATCGTGCTGCCCGAGCCTCTCCCACAGCCGCGGCGCCGCCTTGCGCAACGTCTCGCTGTTCAGCTTGTGCAGGCGCGTCCGCACCTTCAGCGGCTCGTACAACTGATACGTCCTCAGACGGCTGATCGATACCCGGCGCAGCAGGTCTTCGAAGCCCTGTTCGCCCTGCGCCAGAAACGCGTCGCTCAACTTCATACCAGTCAAAGCGTAGCATGAGGCTATGCGCTCCTTCGACCAGCCCGTCGAGGTCATCTGCTACTCCGGTTACAAAGGGGATGAGCGCCCCGTCCGCTTCCGTGTGGGAGGCGCAGTGCTAGAAATCGAGCGCATCCTCGAACGCTGGTATGTGCCCGACGGCCAGTGCTTCCGGGTCCGGACCGCCGGCGGCGACTACACCCTGCGCCACTACAGCGACGCGGATGCATGGACCCTCGAGCCATCCCGCGCCCGCTTCAGAAAGGACCCGGCATGAGATTCGTGTCACTTTGCCTATTGGCTGCCTGCCTCGTCCGCGCCCAGCCGGTGGACAGCGAAAAACAGTCTGTCATTCAGACCGTGGAACGCACCTTCCAGGCAATGGCCGCGCGCGATGCGGCGGCTCTCCGCGCCACCCTGTCGCCCGGCGCGCAATTCCACGCTGTCAGCCCCGGCGGCGCCGTTTCCGCCGTCGCCGGCGAGGAGTTCGTCACGCGCATCGCCGGCGCGAAAGAGGCGCCGCTCGAACGCATGTGGAACCCCATCGTCCTCATCAGCGGCCGCCTCGCCGCGCTTTGGGCTCAATACGACTTCCACCGCGGCGCACAGTTCAGCCACTGCGGCGTCGATGCTGTGCATCTCGTCAAGACCTCCGAAGGCTGGAAGATCACTGCCATCACTTACACCGTGCAGAAGGACAACTGCCCGCCCAGCCCGCCCGGTCCTCCTGCCGCCGCAAAGCCGCGCAACTGAGCCGCCTCACTCGTTCCGGAACCGGAACCAGTTCAGGTTCGCCAGCCCCCCGCTGCCGCCCTGCCGGGTGAACACGGCATACAGATCATGGACCCCCGCCGCTCCCGTCACCGGCGCGCTCACCGTCGTCCACGTCTGCCACCCGCCTGTCACCGGCAGCGGCGCCTGCGCGATCAGCGCCCCGTCGGGCTTATCCAGCCGGAATTCCAGCGTCCCGCCCGTGCCCGCGCTCGCCACGCGGACATCCACAACGCTCACTCCCGTCCCGAAATCCACATTCCGGAACCCCGCCCAACTCCCCGCCGCGCTGTAGCCCAGGTTGAACCCCCCGTCCGCATCCGTGCACGGCTCCGTCCGCAGCTCCCGCAGGCTCGTGTAGTTCGATGCCAGGATCGGCTGGTCCGCCGCCGGTATCACGAACTGCGGCTTCTTGTTCCGCTCTGCGCGCGGCGTCCCCTGCGGCGACGGCGGCTCGATCCCCTGCTGCCACGCCACCGTGGCGCCGCCCAGCGGCGGCAGCGCCAGCTCCATCCACCGTCTCCGCCACTCCACCTGAAACCGCTTCTCCTCCTTCGTCTCATTGAACGCCACCAGCACGCGGCTCCGGTCGCGGTTCACGAACGCCGCCGTGATCACGCCCGGCGCGTTCGTCGAATATACCCGCACCGCGCCCGGTCGCACAAACTTGCTGAAATGCCCCAGCGTGAAGTAGTCGATCGTCTTCTTCACTTCGCCCGTCTGCTCGTTCACCTCCACGAGCCCTGTGCATGTGTTGCAGCCGCCCGCGTTTGGTCCGCGCTTCTCGTTCAGCGCCAGCCCCCACTTCACGAACACGCGCGCGAAGTTCCGCATGGAGTGGATGATCGCCTCGAAGTCCGCCTTCACCTGATCCTCGATCCACGTTCCGCCGCTCGCCTCCGTCACGTACTGCCCGCGCTTCGGATCCATCTGCTGTACCCGCGTCATCGCCCCCGCCGTGCCTCCGTACCAGTGCCACGCCGTGCCAGCCACCCGCGGCGAGCCTGCAATCACGCTGTCCGCAAGCACCTGCTCGGGATAATCCGGACGGTCCCAGTTGTGGTCGTACACGAGCACCCGTGTGCTCAGCCGCGCCGCGTCCAGCTCCGGCAGCAGATGGTTCTTCAGAAAGTCGATCTGCTCCGCCGCCGTCACCGGCATGCCCGGATAGTCCTTCGGCACATACAGCGGCTCGTTCTGCATCGACACGTAATGCACCGGCACGCCCTCTTTCGCGTACGCCTCCACGTACTTCCGGAAGTACAGCGCAAACGCCGGATACGCCTCCTTCCGCAGCGAGCCGCCGATCATCGAGCCGCTCGTCTTCATCCATCCCGGCGCGCTCCACGGACTCCCCATCATGCGGATCTGCGGATGGATCCGCAGCGCCTGCTTCAGCAGCGGCAGAATGTCCGCCCGGTCATGCTCGATCGAGAACCGCTCCAGCCGCATGTCTTCCTGCCCCGGCGGCAAGTCATCGTAGGAGTAATGAAACCGCGCCAAGTCCGATGCCCCCATCGGATTCCGCAGGAAGCTCACTCCGATCCCCTTGCGGAAATCGAACAGCCACTCCATCACCTCCTGCTGCTTCTCCGCCGGCACGCGCTGATGGATCAGGTACGCCGCCGAGTCCGTCATCGACGCCCCGAACCCTTCAATCCTCTGATACGCCGTCCCGTCGGCAACGATCACCGCCGGCAGCCCGGGCTTGCGTTCTCGGGCGAACTCCGCCGGCGCCTGCGGCTCCAGCAGCGCCCGCCTGTCGCTCGTCGTCAGCCAGATTTCCGCTTTCTGTCCGGCTGCGGAGAGCGCCAGAAAAAACACGGCTGTCAGGACGCCGGCCGGCCTTCGCATGCCACGTTCACCTCAACCGCGCACACTATAGCACGCTCTGCGTTCCCGGCGTCCCATCCGCGCCCCGGC
>DYJN01000005.1:7730-12568 GCA_020723085.1 Arcobacter sp. | reverse complement strand
CCGCGCCCCGGCCCTCCCAAGCCCCTGTTGGCGCGCCGTAGGAGCCGCGGCTTCTGCGGCGCGCGCTTCCCGGGTCCGGTCCAATCCCTGCGCTACAATCAAGGATTTGGGCCTCCTTCCATGAGCAATCTCATCGTGTTGGGCGCGCAATGGGGCGACGAAGGCAAGGGCAAGATCGTCGACCTCTTCGCCGAGAAATTCGATATCGTCGCCCGTTACCAGGGGGGCCATAACGCCGGCCACACCGTCCAGGTCGCCGGACGCCGCTTCGTCCTCAAGCTCATCCCCTCCGGCATCCTCCATCCCGGCAAGCGCGCCGTCATCGGCAATGGCGTCGTCATCGATCCGCACGCCCTGCTCGAAGAGATCCGCACCCTCGAGGACGCCGGCATCGACGTCCGCGGGCAGCTCGCCATCTCCAACCGCGCCCACGTCATCTTCCCCTTCCACCGCCTCGCCGAAAAGGTCAGCGAAAACCGCCCCGACCGCGTCGCCATCGGCACCACGTCCCGCGGCATCGGCCCCTGCTATGAAGACAAGATCGGACGCCGCGGCATGCGCATCGCCGATCTGCTCAACCCGCCCGTCTTCGATACGCTTTTCCGCTACCTCTCCGAAGACAAGCAAACCATTGCCCGCGCCTTCCATCTCGACGATCAGCTCGACCTCGACGCCATCCGCGAGGACTACAAGCGCATGGCCGAGCAGATCCGCCCCATGGTCTGCGACACCGCACAGCTGCTCAACGACGCCATCCGCGCCGGCCGGCGCGTGCTCTTCGAAGGCGCTCAGGGCACGATGCTCGACATCGATCACGGCACCTATCCGTTCGTCACATCCTCCTCCGCCGCCGCCGGCGGCGCCTGCACCGGCACGGGCGTCGCGCCCACAAAGATCGACGGCATCCTCGGCGTCTCCAAGGCCTACATCACCCGCGTCGGCAGCGGCCCCTTCCCCAGCGAAGACCACGGCGAGGACGGCGAGCGCATCCGCAAAGCCGGCAACGAGTTCGGCTCCGTCACCGGACGCCCCCGCCGCTGCGGCTGGTTCGACGTCCCCCTGCTGCGCTACACCGCCATGGTCAACGGCTTCGACTCCCTCATCATCACCAAGCTCGACGTCCTCGATCCGTTCGACCGCATCAAGGTCTGCGTCGCCTATCGCGTCCACGGTCACCTCACCACCGGCATGCCCGCCGAGAACGCCCTGCTCGAGCAGATCGAGCCGGTCTACGAAGAGGTGCCCGGCTGGAAGACGCCCACCTCCTCCATCACCCGCTACGAGGACCTTCCCGCCGCCGCCCGCGGCTACATCGCCTTTCTCGAAGAAAAGACCGGCGCCGAAGTCGGCTGCGTCTCCACCGGTCCCGACCGTACGCAGACCATGATCCGCGCCGGCTCGAGGATGGAAAAGCTGCTTTCCTGAGCCGCCGTCCCGTCACCACCCCAACTGAAGGCCGAAACGGAACGTCCGCCCCTCGTTCAGCGTGTTCGTGATCGCCCCGAAATTCGGGTTCGCCAGTTCGAACCCCGGCGGCGCGAACTGCGGCGTGTTCGTCAGATTCACGCTCTCCGCGCGCAGCATGACCCGCCTGGATGAATCAAATGTCCACGTCCGGCTCACCGCCGCATTCACGTTGGCAATGCCGCCTTTGCGGAACGTGTTGCGCCCCAGATTCCCGCGCGGCTCGTCCGCCCTCATGTAGACAAAAGCCGCCCGCGGCAGCCGCGCGCGCGACGTGTCCGGATCGCCGATCGTTCTGCCCAGAATCGACGGATCGAGCAGGTGCGGTCTGTCCCCTCCGTTGCCGTCCACGTTGCCGTAGCCCGGCGCGTCGCCGCCTGAAACCACCGTGAACGGCGTGCCCCTCTTCAGCAGCACCACGCCCGTCAGTTCCCAGTTCTTCCAGGCGCGCCTCCGCCCCGGCACAGCCCACGCCCCCCTCCACAGAAACGCGTGCGGCTGATCAAAGTCGCTCAGCCCCTTCATGTCGCCGCGCGTTTCAAACTCCCACTGACTGCGTGAGAGCCGCGAGTCCGCATCATACGCCGTGTTCGTATACGCGCTTCCCAGGTCCATCGCCTTGCTCCACCAGTACGCCGCCTCCTGGCTCAGCCCGCGCCATCTCCGCATCACCCAGGTCAGCCGTCCCGCGTCGTAATAGCCGCGCGAGCCGTTCAACACCCACCGCAGGTCTGCAATCGAGGTGTCCGGGCGCCGTTCGTTGATCGTCGCCGTCGTCAGCGGAATGCCCGGCGCCGGCTGCGCCCGGTTCCGGTACCACATGATCAGCAGCTTGTGCGAGCGGCTTCCCACATAGCCCGCCTCCAGCCGTCCCAGCCTGCCCAGCTCCCGCTCCCAGCTCGCGTTGTACTGATAGCTGTAAGGCGTTGCCAGCTCGCCGTCCAGCGCGTAGATATTGCCCTTCACTTTCTGCGGGTCCGCGCGCAGCGGATCCAGCAGGTCCGGCGCCGGCACCGCGATCTTCACGCTCCCCGGCGGGCTGAAACGCACCTGCGAATACGTCACCGGAAAAATCTCGCCGAACTGCACGCCCGCCGCCGCCCGCAGCACGCCCATCGAGCCCAGCCGCCGCGCCACCCCCAGCGACGGCGCCCAATTGTTCCAGTCGCTGTCATACGGAACCACGTTGCGCCCGTTCACCTCGACCGGACGGGTCGCCGCCTGCCAGCGCAGCCCCCAGGAAACATCCGCTGCCGCCCCCCAGCGCAGCCGCCCGCCCGCATACGCAGCCATCTCCCAGCTCCGGAAGCCCCGGTGAATGTCGCCGATGCTCACGATGTGCTGCGACGGCACGCCCAGCCGCAGGTTCGTGATCGCGTCCCGCCCGAAGTCGTTGCCGAAAGAGAAATACCCGCGGTGCGCGTCCGTCTCGGCGCCGTTCATCTGGCGTCGCGCGATCTCCACTCCGGCGAGCCAGTTCCTCGCGCCCTCCTGCCTGCGCCACGCGCCCGCCGCGCGGTACACGTTCATTGCCCGGTCCAGCGGAATGATCGCCTGCGGTCCCAGCGTCTCCAGCCCGCCGGTGGAAACCATCGGTCCCACCGCGTTCGGCTCCGGCACGAGCATCGTCCCCACGCGGTCGAACGCCCCCGTCGCTTCCAGGACTGTCCGCGCGTCCAGCGCGCGCGTCCATGTGGCGCGCGCGCGGTGGTTCTTGATGTGCGTGTCCGGGTTCTGCCCGGCCACAAGCTGAAATGCGTCCACGTCCTGCGACGTGAAGTCATACGCCAGAGCCACGGCGTCCCGCGCCCCTGCTCTCGCATCCAGCCTCGCCCCGCCCGTGCGGTGATCGATGCTCTGCGGCGAGTTCGTGTTCAGCGCCCGCGCGTTGATGTCCGTGCGATTCGGCGGCTCTGCGGGATACGCGTCCAGAAAGCGCTGCACCACCGCCCGCAGCGCCGGATCCGCGGCCAGCGCCGTCCGCTCCTCCGCCCGCGGCACGAGCACGTTCCCGTTCACCTGCCCGCGGATCAGCCTCAGGCTCCCGTTCGCCTGCCACCACGCGTTTCGCCACGCCCTCCCGCCTGCCCGGAAACCCGCATCGTTCTCCCGCGCCGGCTTCACATCCCCCGCCTGGAAAAATGTCCGCGCCGTCGTCACGCTGTTCAAATGCCCCCAGCGCAGCTCGCCGTGGAAATCCTGACCGCCGGCGAACCGCGCGTGCGGCGGCGCCGCCGGCGCGTTGCCGAACTCCGCTCCAAAATACCCGCGCTCCGGCTGAAATTCGCGCACGATCGTCGCCGATACGCCCAGCCGCACGTTCAGTTCTTTCAGCGCATTGTTGTCCACCAGGTTGAACTGCACGTTCTCGTTCCGCCGGCTCTCTCCGCTCTCCGTGTCCGCCGCGCCCAGCAGGTTCAGCTCCACCCGCCGCCGCTGCGCCTCTTCACGCGCCTCGTCCGCTGCTATGGGCGGCGCCGTCCGCTTGACCGCCCGCATGGTTGTCTGGAATTCCGCCCGCTGCCCGGTCAGCTCGAAGTACAGCGACTCGCGCCTGTGCGGCGCCACGTCGGGCGTCGACGCATGGGTCACGCGCAGCGCCGCGCCCGCCTCCACCTTCACTTCAAGCACAAGCCCCGGGTATTCCACCAGCAGCTCGGCTTGGTTGGGGAACTCCGCCGTCCGCGCCCCTTCCCAGTGCTTCAGCGGAAACCCGGGATCTTCGCGAAACCCCTCGGGCAGGCGTAGGTGCCCTTGCACGTGCAGCACCAGCCCGATCCGGTGCTCGCGCTGATCCTTCGTCTCCACCTCTACGCGGTCCGTCAGCACTCCGCCGCTGATCTTCAGCTCCCGCTCCACGGAGGCGTTCTCGCGATACCGCGGCTGCCGCGCCGCCACGCGCGCCGGATCGAAAGCCAGCAGCTCCCCCGGTGCCCACTGCTGCTGCCCTTCGCCATCGATCAGCGCCACATTGTGCGCCTGCCCGCGCGTGTAGAACTCGCGGTGCAGCGGCGATCCGTACCCTACCGTCCCCGCGTCATGGGTGATGTCCACGCCCCCGTACTCGGCTTCCCAGTTCAGCGCCTCCGCCTGCGCGTGCGAGCGGTCCAACTGCCCGTAGTGGAAATATACCTGCCACTCGTCCTGCCTGAGCACAGCCATCCGGCTCGACTCCAGGTTGTGGCTCGCCGCCTCCGGCGCGGCGGCTGCACGCGGCGCCTGCTCCTCTCCGGGCGGATCGAGCAGCGTGTCCCAGCTCAGCCGCTTCCGCGCTGCTTCCATCCCGATCCAGGTCGGAAAGACCCGCCGCGCCGACTCCATCAGTTCGGCGTTCGGCCATCGCTGGAATCCTCCCGTCGTGTCCGCCGGCATCG
>DYJN01000005.1:3691-7720 GCA_020723085.1 Arcobacter sp. | reverse complement strand
AGCCGCCCGCCGGTGAAGCGCAGCACCGACGGCGCCAGCATCAGGTTCTCCGCGATCTCCGCCTCCCGCCGCAGCTCGTCAAGCCTTCCCTCCAGCCCTGCGTACACAAACAGCGGCAGCACCGCCGAGACCACATACGAGTTGTAGCCGAGCGACTGCTCGAACCAGAGATAATCGCCCGTCACCCCGTCCGCCATCTGCCTTCTCAGTCCGAACGGCGCGTCCACCGCCCTCCGCCACAGCTCCGCATCCTTCAGATACAGCGCCGTCACCCCCATGGCGCTGCGCTGCCAGACGGCGATGTTGTGCACCCCCTGAAACGTCTCATCCAGCAGCAGCGCCGCGGGGCGCAGCAGCTTTTCCGCCCACTCCTTCCGCCTCGCCGGGAGGGCGCGCCTGTCCGCCAGCCTCGCCGCCTCCACCAGCCGGATCAGCACGTTGGCGTCGTCCAGGCTCTGGTACATCAGCCGCGCCCGGCTCTTCTCCGTCTGCAACGGCCATTTCTCGTAGTTTTCCGCGTAATAGTTCAGTTGACGGATCACCCAATCCGCATAGCGTCCGTCCCCCGTCAGCCGCCACAGCCGCGCCGCCTGCACCATCCGCCGCGTGTGCCGGGAGCGGAATCCGAACACCCACCCGCCCAGCACCTTCGGGCTTGCGCCCGCCGGCGGCGCCGGCGTCCACGGCAGGAATGCGCCCGTCTTCGCGTCCACGTAGTCGTGCCACCATCCGGCGATCCACTCCACCCTGTCCGTGGGATGCGCCTCCATCCACGCGTCGCACTCGGCGCGTTGCTCCCGCAGCCACGCCGCCCATTCCGCGTCCTCGCGCACGCGGCGCCGCGCCTCGTCCCAGTTCTCCTTGGGCGTTCGCACGGGAGAGCCGTCTTCGCCATAGATCTTCAGGGAAGCGAAAGCGCGTGCGGGCTCCGGTTTCGGAAACCGTTCCTGTGCCTGCGCGAGCGCGCAGAGAGCCGCCGCCACAACCCAGCACTTCACATCCGCAGTCTATAATGACGGCATTCTCCATGCTGGGCCGAACCGCTCTCCTCACGCTGCCTCTTCTGCTCTCCGCCCAGGCATGGCCCGTCTGCCACGGCGGCTACGCCAACTCGAAGCACTCGCCGCTGAAACAGATCCATACCGGAAATGTTTCCTTGCTCCGCCTCGCCTGGAAGTTCGACGCCGGCGGCGCGGGCAAAGACGCCGAGATGCAGTGCAACCCGCTCGTGCGCCACGGCGTGATGTAGGTCAGCTCGCCGCGGCTGCACGTCTTCGCGCTCGACTCCGCCACCGGCGCCGGCAGTCAGGATAAAGCGCATCAGCAGACGAAGGTGGCTGCAATGCCCCGCATTCCAATGCACGCTAACAAGTCCGGCAGCCTCTTCTTGTGACTGATATCGCGTTCCCCCCGCTCCGTCCGGGTCACGCGCAGGCTGATCGCCCGGCAAGGGTCCTGGCGCCCCACGCCGCCGGCGCGCGGGCAGGCGGACCAGCATGGCTGCGGGCGCGGCTATTCTGAGAAGGTGAAGCTCGTCTTCCTGGGCACGCCCGCTTTCGCCGTGCCCTCGCTCGAAGCCCTCGCCGCGGCGGGCCACCAGATCTGCGCGGTGTACACCCAGCCGGATCGCCCCGCCGGGCGCAGGCAGGAGCTCAAGCCTCCGCCCGTCAAGGAAGCCGCGCTGCGCCTCGGCCTCGAAGTCCGCCAGCCCGAGCGCATCCGGCACTGCGTGGGCGAGCTCGCCGCGCTGCATCCCGACGCCATGGCGGTGGTCGGCTACGGCCAGATCATCCCGCCGGCGATCCTGGACATCCCGCCCCTCGGCATCCTCAACGTACATGCCTCCCTGCTGCCGAAGTACCGGGGCGCGGCGCCCATTCAGTGGGCGATCGCCAACGGCGAAACGGTCACCGGCGTCACCATCATGCGCATCGACGCCGGGCTCGACACCGGCGACATCCTGTTGCAGGAGACCGCGGAAATCGGCCCGGATGAGACTGCGCCCGAACTCGCCGCGCGGCTTGCCCCTGTGGGCGCGCGGCTGCTCGTCGAGGCCCTGCAGGGCATTGCTGAAGGGACGGTCCGCCCTGTGCCGCAGGGCCACTCGCAGGCTACGCTCGCCCCGATTCTCAAGCGCGAAGACGGCCTTGTCGATTTCCGCTGGCCGGCGGCGAAAATCGCCTGCCGCGCCCGCGGCTTTCAGCCCTGGCCCGGCGCATGGACGTGGTGGCGCGGCCAGCGGTTTTTCATCTGGAAATGCCGCCCGGCTGAGGTGGAAACCCCGGCTGTGCCGGGAAAGCTGTTTTCTCAAGGGCGCCGGCTGTTCGCCGCCTGCGGCCGGGGGGAGGCGCTCGAACTGATGGAAGTGCAGGCCGAGGGCCGCAAGCGGATGGATGCGGCCGCCTTTCTCAACGGATATCGTATTCAGGAAGCTGACATTCTGGGAGAAATAGAGCCGTGAATTTGCCTCTCGGATTCCGTTATTCGGCTGTTTATGCGGGAATCCGCAAGGTGGAAAAGCCGGACCTGGCGCTGATCGTCTCCGATCCGCCCGCGCAGGCGGCAGCCGTCTTCACCACCAACCGCGTGCAGGCCGCCCCGGTCATCGTGGCGCGCCGCCATCTGGAAATCTCCGGCGGCGTGGCGCGCGCCGCGCTCATCAACGCCGGCAACGCCAACTGCGCCACCCGCACCGGCGCGCGTGTGGCCCTGCAGACCGCCAGAGCCGCGGCGCGGGTACTCGGCTGCAAGCCCGAGCACGTGCTGCCCGCCTCCACCGGCGTCATCGGCGTCGAACTCGACCCGCGCCTGATCCTCGATCATCTCGACGGGCTCGCCGCCGGGCTTTCGCCTGCGCGGTTCCTCGATGCCGCCGATGCGATCCTCACCACCGACCTCGTGCGCAAGGTGGCTTTCGCCGAAGCGCAGGGCGCGCGCATCGCCGGGATGACCAAAGGCTCGGGCATGATTCACCCGAACATGGCCACGACGCTCGCCTTTGTCGTGACCGACGCCGAAGTGCCGGTCCGGCGGTTGTGCGCGCATTTGAAAGCGTCCGCCGGGCGTAGCTATAACCGCTTGAGCGTCGACGGCGACATGTCGACCAATGACATGCTGCTGGTGATGGCCAACGGCTCGAGCGGCAGGCGCGTGGCGCGCGAACACTTTCAAAGAGCGCTCGACGAAGTCTGCCAGTCGCTGGCGAAACAGATCGCCCGCGACGGCGAGGGCGCGAAGAAGTTCATCGAGATCCGTGTCGAAGGCGCCGCGGGCGAGCGCGCCGCGGCGCAGATCGCCCGCTCGATCGCCAACTCGCCGCTCGTGAAAACCGCCATCGCCGGCAGCGACCCCAATTGGGGGCGCATCCTCGCCGCAGCCGGCTATTCCGGCGTCCCGTTCGACCCGTCGCGCGTGGACATTTTCCTGCAGCGCGTGCGCGTCTGCCGCGGCGGGCTGGCTGCGCCGTTCGACGAAGCCGCGCTGAAGCAGGCGCTCGACAGCTCCGGCGTCGAGATCCGCTTCGTCATCCGCGGAGGCGGCGCGGGCACGGCGGTCTTCTGGACGTGCGACCTGACGCACGGCTACATCGACATCAACGCCAGCTACCGCACCTGAGCGCCCTGCGCGCTTGCCGCGGGAAGCCGGCGTCCAGAAGAGAATGCCGCGGCGCGGGCCTGCGCCCGGATTCCGGAGATTGGTGCCCGGGGCGGGGCTCGAACCCGCACGGCCCTTCCGGGCCAACGGATTTTAAGTCCGTTGCGTCTGCCAGTTTCGCCACCCGGGCCGGGTCAGCAGAATGAGCGCGGCAACGCCATTCCCATTTTCCGGCATCCCGGAGCGCGGCGCGCGCCCGCGGGCAATTTCAACACGGGGATGCCGGGCGCGCGGCCGGCAGCCGTGTTCCGGCGCGGAGGGTGGGGCCGCTCCTTTCGCGCCTGCGGCGCTTCAGTCGCGGCACACCCCGTGCGGAGCTGCAGTCGCGGCATGCCTCGTGGCACTGCTGCGCGGTCAAGCGCGGGGAATGGGGCC
>DYJN01000005.1:0-3591 GCA_020723085.1 Arcobacter sp. | reverse complement strand
GGCCGCTCCTTTCGCGCCTGCGGCGCTACAGTCGCGGCACACCCCGTGCGGAGCTTCAGTCGCGGCACTCTTCGCGGCGTTTCAATGTCCGGTCTGGCCGGGGCGGCGGTCTTCGGGCAACAGCGAATGATATGCGCGGCCCTGCATTGCGCGCTCGAACGCCTCGCGCGCCTGCTTCACCAGATCCGGCGAATTCAACAGCTCGAGCGATGCCAGCGCAAGCGTGCGCGCCGCCACCATCATGCCCTTGCGGCCCAGCTCGGTTCCCGCGCACGCCGTCGACTGCCACGTGTGCAGCGGCATGCCGGGCGGCATCGCCGCCGCCATGAAATGGCCGACGGGCACGACCCAGCTGACATCGCCGGCGTCGGTGGACACCGAGGACAGCGACGTCTTCGGCGGCAGCACCGAGGCCGCGCTCTCGATGGGCGGCATCGGGCGGGCGCCGAGCGTCGCGCGGATCTTCTCGATAAACGCGCGCTCCTCGTCCGTGTAACGCACGCCTCCGGCGGCGCGCAGGCTGCGGTCGAGCAGATCGCGCAGCACGGGGTTCAGGACGAAGTTCGCATACGCGGACGTGACCTCGATTTCGAGCTTCGTTTCCGCGGCGAGCGCGCCGGCTTCGGCGCACTTTTTCACGCGTTCCCAGATGCGGGACAGTTCGTCCAGGTCGGGGTGGCGCACGATCAGCGACATCTCGGCGGATTCGGGAACAATGTTGGCCGCCGCGCCGCCGCTTGTGACGATGTAATGCATGCGCGTCTCCTGCGGGACGTGCTCGCGGAGGAGATTGATGGCGTGGGCCGTCAGCTCGAGCGCATCGAGCGCGCTGCGGCCGGCCTCAGGCGCGCCGGCGGCGTGGGCGGGAGTGCCGCGGAAGCGGACCCGGGCGCTGATGTTGGCCAGATAGGTGTTGTCGTCGGCGGCGTTGAAATCGCCGGGATGCCAGGCCAGAACCACGTCGGCATCGCGGAACGCTCCGGCGCGGATGAGGAAAATCTTGCCGCCGCCGCCCTCCTCGGCCGGCGTGCCGTAGAAGCGGATCGCGCCCTTGAGCCCGAGCTCCTGCATGCGCTCCTTCACCGCCACGGCGGCGAGAGCCGAAGCCGCGCCGAGCAGGTTGTGGCCGCAGCCGTGGCCGGGCGCGCCGGCCACGCGCGGTTTCCGCTCCGGCACGTCTTCCTGCGACAGTCCCGGCAGGGCGTCGTATTCGCCCAGGATGCCGATCACCGGGCGGCCCTCGCCCCACTCGGCGATGAACGCCGTCGGCATGGAGTCGAAGCCGCGCGTGCGGAAGCCGGCCTTTTCAAGTTCTGCGCGCAGCAGGGCCGAGCTTTGCTTCTCCTGCCAGCCGAGTTCGGGATTTTCCCAGATCCGGCGCGAGAGCTGTTTGAAGCGCGGCGCGTGGCGTTCGACCGACTCGATCGCCGCCTTCTGCGGCGCAGTCTGCGCAGCGGCAAACACGGCAGCGAGCGCCAGTCCCAGAGTGGCACGATGGTAGGTCATAATCAGAAGCCTAGCCGAATTGCGCGGAAACCGTCATGCCCCGCTATGCCGCCATCGACATCGGAAGCAACTCGGTGCGGATGATGGCCGCCGACGTGGACCGCAACGGGCGGTTCGAAGTGCTGGCCGAAGACCGGCAGGTGACGCGGCTCGGCGAGAGCGTGTTCCGCACGGGCAGCATCGAGGAGGCGGCGGCGCGGAACGTGCTCGCGGTGCTCGAGCGCATGAAAGAGGCTTACCGCCGGCTGGGCGTGCTGGCCGTGCGGGCGGTGGCGACGGCGGCGGCGCGCGACGCGTCGAACGCGGACGAGTTTCTCGAGCGCGCCTCCGAGGTGCTGGGCGAACCGGTCGAGTGCATCTCGGGGCTGGAAGAAGCGCGCCTGATCCACCTGGGAGTGGAAACTCGCTGGCCGCATCCGCGGCAGCGGGTCCTGATCCTCGACATCGGCGGCGGCAGCGCCGAAGTCATCGACGCCGAGCACGGCCGGCTGCGCGCGGCGCTCTCGCGCCCGCTGGGCGCGGTGCGGCTGCAGGCTGTGTTCCTGAAGCACGACCCGCCCCTCGAAGAGGAACTCGTGCAGATGCTGGACTTCATCGAGGAGAAGCTGCACTCGGCGGGGCAGAAGATCGAACACGCGGCGTTCGACCGCGTGATCGGAACGTCGGCTTCCGCGTCGGCGATCGTCTGCGCGGCGAACCGCATTCCCCGGCAGCGGAGGGAAGCGGCTGACCGCAGGCGGGTGACGGCGGCCGAGTTGCGGCGCCTGTACGGCCAGCTTGCGGCCATGGATGTGAACGCGCGCCGGCGCGTGACGGGCATCGGGCCGAGGCGCGCGGAGATCATCGTGCCGGGCGTGGCGGTGATGCGGAAGGTGCTGGAGATGTTCGGCGCGCGGCAGCTTTCCTACTGCGCGGCGGGCTTGCGCGACGGCATCCTGCGCGATCTGGCCGAACGCGAAGCCGGCGCCGAACGGGTCAGGCTCGATGCCGAACAGCGGCGGATGGTTGAGCAGTACGCGCGGCGGTTCGGGGTGGACCTGAAGCACGCGCGCAAGGTGGCGGCGTTCGCGCGCGAACTGTTCACGGCGCTCACGCCGTGGCACCGGCTGCCGCCGGAAGCGGGGCGGCTGCTGAAGGCGGCCGCATATCTGCGGGACACGGGGCACGCGATCAACGACATGGCCCATCACAAGCACTCGCAGTACATCGTGGCCAACGCCGACCTGGCGGGATTCACCGATGACGAGAGGCATCTGGTGGCGATGCTGTGCCGGTACCACCGCAAGGCGCCCCCGTCGGCGCGCCATGCCGACTTCACGGCGCTGACAGCAGAGCATCAGCGCGTCATCGAATGCCTGTATCCGCTGCTGCGCGCCGCTGATGCGCTGGACCGCAGCCGCGATCAGCGCGTGGAAGCGATCGAGTGCTCATTGGAGGACGGCGCGCTGTCGCTTATCCTGAGATCGGAAAAGGATCTCAGCCTCGAGCTGTGGGCGCTTGAGCGGACGGCGCCGCTGTTCCGCCAGGCGTATGGAAAACAGCTCCGGGCGGCGGCGAGGCGGAGATGACCCGCACCGAGCACGCACGGGCGGCGCTGCGGACGCGGATCGAGAAGCTCGATGAGCAGATCGATCTGGCGCTGAAAAGCT
This sequence comes from Arcobacter sp., assembly GCA_020723085.1. Taxonomy (GTDB): domain Bacteria; phylum Acidobacteriota; class Terriglobia; order Bryobacterales; family Bryobacteraceae; genus JANWVO01. The sequence continues at coordinate 436 of DYJN01000005.1, read as the reverse complement.
GCGGGGAAGAGGAAGTGCACGACTTCCGGGTGGCCGTGAGGCGGCTCTCGCAGGCGCTGCGCGTGTTCGCCGAACTGATGCCCGGCAAGGAGGCGCGGAAGATGCGCAAGGCGCTGAAGCCCGCGCTCGATGCGGCGGCGCACGTCCGCGATCTCGACGTGGACGGCGAACTGCTGGTGCGGGTGGGGCTCCGCGCGGATCATCCGCTGATCGAAAAGATGCGGAAGGACCGGGAGCGCGGGGCGCTCGGTTTTCTGGGGCATCTCTATCTGCTGCGCTCGCAGGGCGCGCCGCGGGACTGGCTCGAGCGGCTCGAGCTGTTGCGCGGCATGTGCGCGCCGTACAAGAACGTGGCGGTCGACTCGTTCCAGGGTTTGCTCGTCGACTACGGCAAGCGGGTGAACGCGCAGGTCATCGTGCGCGGTCTGCGCGCTGG
>DYJN01000120.1 GCA_020723085.1 Arcobacter sp. | reverse complement strand
CGTCATCGCCGGGATGCTGGCCGGCACCTGGCTGTTCGGCTGGTGGAGCAGTCGCAAGCTCCACGCCTGACATCCGCGCGGGCAAAAAAGCCTGTGTTATGGTCTAAAGAAGAAAGAGGCCAAACCAGGAGTTCCGCATGTCCCATGCGATCCAGGATGCGCTCGACCTGCTTGAGCGTGCCCTGATCCATCACGAACACCGTCCCGTCGGCACGGTCGCCACCTGTGACCCGCGCGTGGCGGCGGCCAATTATCACGACTGCTTCGTTCGCGACTTCGTTCCCTCCGCCCTGATCTTTCTGCTGGACGGGCGCACCGACATCGTGCGCGACTTCCTCCACCTCGTCATGCGTCTGAAAGACCAGCATGAACAGCTGGCCGGCCAGCATCTGGCCACCGGCGTCCTGCCTGCCAGCTTCAAGATCACCCGCGAGGCCGATGGCAGCGAAACCGTCAGCGCCGACTTCGGCGACCGCGCGATCGGCCGGGTCGCGCCGGTCGACTCGATGATGTGGTGGATCCTGCTGATCCGGGCCTACACCCGCGCCACCGGCGACCGTACCCTGGCCGAGCTGCCCGAGTGCCAGCGCCAGATTCGCCAGATCCTCAATCTCTGCCTGCAGGGCCGCTTCGAGGTCTTCCCCACCCTGCTGGTGCCGGACGGCTGTTTCATGATCGACCGGCGGATGGGCGTCAACGGCCACCCGCTGGAGATCCAGGCGCTGTTCCACGCCATGCTGGAGGCCGCGCTGGAACTGCTGGTGCCGGACGAGGGCAACCAGTGGCTGATCGAGCTGACCCGCTCTCGCCTCGACGTGCTGCGCGACTACGTCCGCCACTTCTACTGGCTCGACCTTGCGCGCCTGAACGAGATCCACCGCTACAGCACGGAGATGTTCGGCGCCGAGATCGAGAACCCGCTCAACATCTACCCGGAGAGCATCCCCGACTGGGTGGTGGACTGGCTGCCCGAAGGCGCGGGCTACCTGCTCGGCAACCTCGGCCCCAGCCGCCTGGACGCGCGCTTCTTCACCCAGGGCAACCTGCTCGCCGCCATGTTCGGCCTGGCCAGCCCCACCCAGTCGCGCCAGATCCTGCAGACCTTCGAGCAGCGCTGGGACGACCTGGTCGGACGCATGCCACTGAAGATCTGCTACCCGGCGCTGGACGGCAAGGAATGGCGTCTGGTGACCGGCTCCGACCCCAAGAACACGCCCTGGTCCTACCACAACGGCGGCAACTGGCCGGTGCTGCTGTGGCCCTTCGTCGCCGCCTGCCTGCAGCACGACCGTCGCGACCTGGCCGAGCGGGCCTTCGCCATCGCCCAGGAGCGCCTGCCGCGCGACCGCTGGCCGGAATACTACGACGGACGCCAGGGCCGCCTGATCGGCCGGCGCGCCAATTTCGATCAGGTCTGGAGCGCGACCGCCCTGATTCTTTCACGCATGATGCTGGATGCCCCTGACAGCCTCATCCGCCTTGGCTTCGGGAGTTTGCCGCGATGAGTAACGAACAGAAACCGCTTTACCTCGCCCATTTCAGCCTGCACGGACTGGTGCGGGGCGATGGCATGGAACTGGGACGAGACCCCGACACCGGCGGGCAGATCCTCTACGTGGTCGAGCTGGTCCGCGAACTGGCCCGCCGACCGGAGATCGGCAAGGTCGAGCTGCTCACCCGCCGCATCGTCGACCCCGCCATCGACCCGAGCTATGGCGAACCCTTCGAACCGCTCGACATCGCCGGCAAGGCCGGCATCGTGCGCCTCGAAGCGGGGCCGGAAGGCTATCTGCGCAAGGAAGAGCTGTGGCCGCATCTCGATCAGTTCGTCGACAACGCGCTGGAACACTTCCGCCGGGCCGAGCGCCTGCCGGACCTGCTTCACGCGCATTACGCGGACGCCGGCTACGTCGCCTCCCGGCTGGCCAACATCCTCGGCATTCCGCTGGTCTTCACCGGCCATTCGCTCGGCCGGGTCAAGCGCCGCCGCCTGCTGGCCAGCGGCGAGACCGCCGAGACCATCGAGACGAAGTACCACATCGCGCGCCGGATCGAGGCCGAGGAGACCGCGCTCTACAACGCCGACCTGGTGGTGACCAGCACCCAGGACGAGATCGACGCCCAGTACGCCCTTTACGACGACGCCTGCGCCGAGCGCATGCGCGTGATCCCGCCGGGCACCAACCTCAAGCGCTTCCACCCGCCCACGCCGGAAGACGCGCAGGACCCCTGGCTCAGCTCGCTCAAGAGCCACCTGATGCCCTTCCTGCGGAATCCGGACAAGCCGATGATCCTCGCTCTCTCGCGTGCGGACGAGCGCAAGAACAACGCCACCCTGATCCGTGCCTACGGCGAAAACCCCGCCCTGCAGGATGCGGCCAACCTGGTGATCGTGGTCGGCACCCGCGAGGACATCCGCGAGTTGCCCGAGGCCTCGCGGCGCATCCTCACCGACATGCTGCTGCAGATCGACCTCTACGACCTGTACGGCCGCATGGCCTATCCCAAGAGCCTGGGCGCGAACGAAGTCGCCGCGCTTTACCGGCTGGCCGCCTCGCTCAAGGGTGTGTTCGTCAATCCGGCCCTGACCGAACCGTTCGGCCTGACCCTGCTGGAGGCCGCCGCCTGCGGCCTGCCGGTGGTCGCGACCGAGGACGGCGGCCCGCGCGACATCCTCGCCGCCTGCAAGAACGGCTACCTGGTCGACCCGCTGGACGCGGAGGCCATCGCCTCCCGTCTGCTCGACGTCCTGAGCCACCCCGAACAATGGCAGAGCTTCTCCAGCAACGGCCTGGAAGGGGTGAACCGGCACTACAGCTGGGGCGCCCACGCAGGCCGCTACCTCGAGGCCATCACCCGACTCGTCAGCGCCGCGCGCGCGCCGCTGCCGGAACGCGCCTTCGCGCCGGACTGGCGCGAGCACGACCGCGCCATCGTGCTGTCGCTGAGCGCCATCGACTCCGCCGACCCGGCCCTGCCCGCCCTGCGCGAGCAACTCCAGGCCCAGCGCCGCCGCGCGGTATTCGTGGTCAGCTGCAATGCGCCACTGGATGCGAGCGTCAGGCGCCTGAAGACCTTGGGCCTGCCCGACCCCGACGCCCTGATCACCGATCACGGCACCGCCATCCACTACGGCCCGAAGCTGGGCGCCGACAGCGCCTGGAGCCGTCACATCGATCACCACTGGTCGCCCGAAATCCTGCTCGGCCTGCTGCGCGACATGCCCGGTCTGACCCCGCGCCCGGCGCGCGAACAGGGGCCGTTCGTCCAGCACCTGGACGTGGACACGCGCAACGATTGCTTCCCGGGCACCGAGGAAGTGCTGCGCCACCTGCGCCGTCACGACGAACAGGCCAAGCTGATCCAGGCCCAGCCGGACCGGCTGAGCCTGATTCCGATCCGCGCGGGCAAGGGCTACGCCTTGCGCTGGTTCGCCCAGCGCTGGGACATCCCGCTTGAACACGTGGTGGTGATCGCCGGGGAGAGCGGCGATACCGACATGCTGGCCGGCAACACCCAGGGCATCGTCCCGCTCGAGCGCAGCCTCAGCGTGGTGGTGGAAGACAACGCCCAGCATGTGGAGATCACCGGGACACGCGGCGCGCTGGGCATCATCGACGCCCTCAAACGCATTTTCCCCCAGCCGGCCACCCCGCCGAGGGACTGAAGGAGGCCATCATGAAGCCCGCCCTGTTGCTGTGTACCGATCTCGACCGCACCTTGATGCCGAACGGCGAGCCGCCGGAGTCGCCCCAGGCCCGCCCGCTGTTCCGTTGCCTGACCGAGCGCCCGGACGTCACCCTCGCCTATGTCAGCGGCCGCCATCTCGGCCTGCTGCACGAGGCCATCGCGACCTACGACCTGCCCGTGCCCGACTACGCCATCGGCGACGTCGGCACCACGCTTTACGCCATCAAGGATGGGCAATGGTCGGCGTCACCGGAATGGTCGGCCGAGATCGCCCCGGACTGGGCCGGCCTGACCCATGCCGAACTGGCCGAGGCGCTGGAGGATTTCCGCGAGTTACGCCTGCAGGAGCCGGCCAAGCAGAACACCTTCAAACTCAGCTACTACGTCCCGGCGGACATCGACGTGCAGGGCCTGCGCGCCGCGGTGAGCGCGCGGCTCGCCTCGCTTGGCGTGTGCGCCAGCCTGATCTGGAGCGTGGACGACCTGACCGGCGATGGCCTGTTCGACATCCTGCCCGAGCGCGCCACCAAGCTGCATGCCATCGAATTCCTCGCCCGCCTGCTGGGCGTGAGCCCGGCCAACATGCTGTTCGCGGGAGACAGTGGCAACGATCTGCCGGTGCTGGCCAGCGGCATCCCCTCGGTCCTGGTCCACAATGCCCGTCCGGACGTCCGGCGCGAGGCCCTGGCGCAGGCCGAATCCACCGGCCAGAACGGCCACCTCTACCTGGCGGAGGGCGGCATGTTCGGCATGAACGGCAATTACGCCGCCGGCATCATGGAGGGCCTGGCGCACTTCCACCCGGAATTCACGGACTGGCTGAACGAGGCTTCGAAGGATCTCTAGAGATGTAGGAGCGGACTTGCGCCAGCCCGCTCCTGCAAAGGGACCTCAGCTACCGTAGCCTGGATGAAGCCAAGCGGAATCCGGGAAGCCCCTTCCCCGGATGGCGGCCAAGACCACCATCCGGGCGACACGCGCGACCCAATCTGCGGCTACGGGCATGGTGGAAGGCGTGCCTCCCGGCGGGCTCGGAGCCTGTGAAAATATCCCCTGCCGTCGCGAGGGTGTCCCTGGGCGTGCCCGGCAAGGCGCGGGGTGCAGAAAACCGCGAGCGTAGCAGGGCCTACGTGAGCGATTTTCGGGGCCCCCGCAACGCCGCC
>DYJN01000046.1 GCA_020723085.1 Arcobacter sp. | reverse complement strand
ACCTGCCAGAGCTGCCGCCTCCTCATTCCTCAACAGGTAATTTGGACAAGCCTGGTCAAAAACACGCTCCAGACCCCACCCGGCCCCACCTTCCTCGGCGAGGGGATTTACTGAGGACCATGAATCGACCCAACAGCAAGATGTTTTTGAGGCTTTTTGCGACGGATCGCGAGCGGCGGCTGGCAAGCATACCCGCGTGACGCTCCCGTTGGACCAGAACATTTTGCCGTGGCTGTGCCACCGGCACGCCGATCCGTTTCCGGATTCGGTGCATGTGCGGGAGCGGGATTGCGGGATGCTGAAGATACAGTCATCTGGGCTTACGCCGGCGTGTCGCAGGACGGTCGGACCGAGGGCGCCACTCGCTGGACTTCCGGCGTGGCGGCACGATCTCGACCGTCCCGGCGCCGGTGAGCTGAGCAGCGCGTCCGAGCGCAACCTGCAACTCGATCCAAGGCTGTCCGGAGGTGAGGAAAAGACCGCGGTTCGCTTGCCGCTTGTCGGAGTCAAAATCGTTCCAGAAGAACCAGTGAGCGCCGACGACAAACGGCATGTTGTAGTAGTCGATGACGATCCGCGCCGCTTGCCGGGCGCGCTCCGTTTGCGTGTCAACGGCCTCGTCGTAGGACCAATCGAGCTTATCCGGATTATCGTAAAGTCCGGAATCCAGGGCGGGAACGCTCCATTCAGAGATCAGGACCGGCTTGCCGGTCTTTTCGTGAACCAGCTCCAGAATCATGCGCTCGTTGTCATTCAGCCCAGGGCTAAGATTGGCGGGATACATGTTGACGGCGATCCCATCAAACACGGCGTATAAATCCAGGTATTTCAGCCAGTAGGTCACGTCGTCGAGCATGAGGCGGTTGGAAAACACGATGTGTCCCGGCAACTCCTCGCGAATCACCCGGGCGGCGGTTTCGGCGTACTTCCGCACAACCTCGCGGCTGAACGCAAAAAGGTCTTCGTACATGGGACCGTGTTGCAATACAGGGTCCGGCCTTTGCGCAACCAGGTCGTCGAACGATCGAAAACCGCTGCCCCACGCACTGTTCAGCGCGCCGATATCGCCATACTTCGCCTGGAGAAAAGTGCGCAGCGCGGCCGAACAATTCGGCGTCCAAAGATGGCGATACAGCTCGCGGTGGCTCACCTCGTTGTCGGCGAACAAAGCCGCGAACCACGGCTCTCCCCGGACGAGGGAGGCGATCCCGCGCACGTGGTTCCGTAGCCACTCTTCCCAGCGGGGGTCGAAGGGGTCGGGGAACGAATGATTGTCCGCCGGGACCAGGCGGTCAAAGTCGTCGTGCGAAGTACCTGATTCGAGGGCTCGGAACATCACCAGTGGCTGGCTGCCCTCGGAAATCATCGCTTTATTCAGCGCCGCCCAGCCCGGCACGGAGGTCCAACCGGCAAGCGAATTGAACCGGAGCCTTCGCATCACCTCGAGGAACTCCCTGCCGGTAGCCAGATCGGACTCGGGATCGAAGTACGGGCCGTCGGCGCCTATCGAGTAGAAGGGCTGCCCTGTCGGCGACACCAGCCACCAGGCGCCGTCGTGCTCGGTCAGCCGAATGCGCCCTGTTTTGGCTAAGCGGACCGGCGGCGGAAACCGCGTCACTGTACCGGGCGACTCCGGGAATTCCACCCGGAAGGGCTCGGTCGACACGCTCAAATTCGTAAACAGAACGCGACCCTCGGTCTTCTGGATCAGGCCGAAACCGAGCGACACTGCTTGCGTGTCCGGCGGTGGCCGGCGGATGGGAAACGCGAACTCCTTCCATCCGGGGGAGGGGGCCAGCTTGAACGTGTCGGTTCTCCGGCGGCCGTCTGCCCGATGAAAGATTACCCAGATGGCGGCGGCAAACGGTTCAATGTCCTCGGTGCGGTACACGCCTCGAACTTGCCCGTTGAGGATCTTCAGCCTCTCCACCGTCTCGAAGCGTGCGCCGTAGCGGCCGGCGCGCCAAGGGCCGACGGCCAAGCTGGCGCCCCACCCCGGGACCTGGGTAATCTCGAGCCGGGCCGCTTCCCCTTCCGGCACGCCTTCCAGCTCAAAGAGCCGGGGCTGCCACGCCTGCTCGCCGATGGGCAATGCGATATCCGCGCGCGCGAAAGCGGGCAGGAGCAAACCCGCAGCGATGACTCCGCTCGCGCACCAGCCGTACACCGGCATCTTGTGCATCTTTCCTCAGAAATCAAGCCGCATCCCGAACTGCAGCACGCGGTGTCCATCGCCGACGCCGGTCACTTGGCCGAACAGCCGATCGGCGGGGTGCGTGGCGATGCTGGAGAAATTGTGCCGGTTGAGGCCATTCAGCAGCTCGCCGCGGAGCTGGAAGCGGACACGTTCGTTGAATCGAATGTTCTTCTGAATACCAAAGTCTTCGTTCAAAGAGCCGAATCCGCGAATCTGAGAGACGGCGTAAGGCGCGTTGCCCCGCTCATAAGGTTTGGGGTCCCGAATTAACGCCGTGTTCACATACAGATGATTGGGGTTCACCGAAGAGATCGACGACATGTCAAACCGCCTCCCGTCGAAGCCGTGGTATAGACTTGCACCGCCCGGGTTCTCGATGACGGCACGGTTGGTGGCGAAGTTCGAGTTCGGCGTGCCTGTTCCGGGGAAGTGCAGCGGAGCGCCGCTGGCGTAATTGCCGATGTATTGGATGGTCCACCCCCCGACGAGGAGGTTCAGGGCTTTCGGCATATCCGCGCCGAAGCGTTTTCCTCTTCCGAACGGCAGTTCGTACGAGGCCGACGCCTTAACGACATGCGTCCGGTCGTAGGGGGAGACGGACTTTTCCAGCGAGAGGTTGTAGAAATCCATCGGGCGCCCGGCGTTCTCCCAGGTATTGAAAGCGGTGTTCAGGTTGCCGATGTTCTTCGAGAACGTATAATTGGCCAGCCACGTCAGGCCGTTCGAGTAACGCTTGTTCAGCGACAACTGCATGGAGTGGTACGTGCTGAAGCCCTCCGGCACGTTCCAGGCGAGGAACGTGCTCCAGTCCGGGATCTGCGGGAACGGTTGCAGCGACTGCTGGAGCGAGATCGAAGTGGTTCCCTCCTGGAACGGATAGACGGCGCCCGCGCCTGCCGCTGCGGGGGGTATGCCGGCGCTTGAATTGAACCAGATGTTCTGTAAGTCGTCTCGGAACTGCTGGACAACTTCGGTGCGGAGCTGGTTGAACTGCCAAAGCTGGTTAGCCCAGATTTTAGTGCCCTTCGAGCCCAGGTAGCCGATATCGAGCACGATCTGGTCGGGCAATTCGTACTGCAGGTTGGCGTTCCACTGCTGGACGTAAGGGTTCGTGCCGCCTCGAGGGTCCCAGTAGACGGGGCCCCACCTCCATTGGGCCATGCTCGGATTGGGAGAATCCCACTTGAGCTTCCCCGGGTAGCCGTTGTCCCAATTGAACGTGCCGAAACCGATCTTTTTCCGGTTCACTCTGTTGTCGTTGGCGAAACCGATCTGTGACCCGTAGGGCACTCCCGCCCAGTCATTGGGCACGCGCGGAACGTAATAGATGCCATAGCCGGTCCGGAGCACGAACTTCTTGGTGATCTGATAAGCCAGACCAATACGTGGTCCGAAAGCGTTGTAACGGTTATCCACCAGACCACGTTTTCCGTTGCGCCCCTCTCCTTCGCCGGCGAAGATCAGCGCCCCGGGCTGACCGTTGGTGGAAGGATCGATGCAGGTGGTGCAGAACGTGTAGAGGCGGTCGTGCATCTCAGTCTGCACCGGTTGGTAATCCCAGCGCATGCCAGCGGTAAACGTCAACCGGGGCGAGATCTTGATGTCGTCGTTTACAAACAAACCCAGGTACCAGAACTCTGAGCCTGTTTCCGTGCTGGTGCGGCCGGCGGCGTTGTTCACCTCGCCCAGGAGCATGCTGGCGAACGCGTGGCCGACGAGGTTGTTGCCCACCAACCCGGTGGCCCGAGGGTCAAAAGAAAACGAACCACCAGAGTTCAACACCTTGATCGTGTTGAATCGGTTCAGGCGGGAGTCCACGCCGAACTTGATCATATGCTTGCCTTTGAACCAGGAGATCGTATCGCTCGCCTGGTAGGAGGTGCCGAACTGGAGGTTGTAGTTAGCGAAGCCCATGTTGACGAACCGCAGGCGGTCGCCCGAGGTGAAGTTGATGACCGGCCAAGCCCCGTCAGGTTCGATTCCCACGCCGGTGAGCCCCAGGGTGCCAGGACCGCCCTCGCCGAGATGGACGGCCTTGTGGTGGGACCTCGAATGGTTCACGGCGAGGGTCAGGTGGTTTAGCAAGGCCGGGCCGATGGTGTAGTCATCGTTGAGCCGCGCCATGTGATTGATGAACGGGTTGTTCTCGGCCGCGGACAAAGGCCCGCCCGCCTCCAGTTCATCGCTCCATACGTAATTGCCGCCCCCGTTGTCCGACAGCAGACGCGGTCGGTCGACGTAGGAGATCATACCGTTGACCTTGTGCCGGTCGGAGATGGTCTGATCCAGTTTCACAGAGAAGCGGTGTGTTCTCATGTAAAGCTGGTTGTGGCCAGGACCGAACCGGTTCCGGGTCAAGGCGAACTGCCCGTCAGGCTGCTTCACCTGAGGGGGGTAGTACTTCTTGAAGAGGGCCCCGAGTTTCTGGCTCACCCGGGAGAGTCTGGACTTCGGAATAATGTTGTTCGGAAACGGCTCGCGCACCATCTTCCTGCCGACGTAACGGGTGGTGGCGGGATCATAAATCGTCCCCCGGACGATGTTCCGGCCCAGGGCGTCCTTCCCGACCACCTCATTGGTCAGGTAACGGCTCATGTCACCGTCCCACATCTCCGGCAGCGGCACGGTCAGCTTCGGCTGCCCAAGGCCCCGGAACGATTCGTCATATTTCTCGTAAGCGACGTAGAAAAAGGTCCTGTTCTTACCGCGATAGAGCTTTGGGATGGTTACCGGTCCGCCCCCGGACACGGCCCAGTTGTGCTTGCGATCGCGCTGGCGCGGCTCGCCGAATGCGTTGTTGGTAAAGGTGTTGGCGTTCAGCGACTCATTTCGAAACTGTGCCATGGCGCTGCCGTGCCAGTCGTTCGTGCCGGACTTCATCACGAAGTTGAAGATGCCGCCGCCCGTGCGGCCATATTCGGCGCTGAGACCGCTGGTCTGAACCTTGAACTCCTGCAACGCCTCCAAGGAGATACCGGACTGCCCGAAGTCGCCAGCGAGATAGGTGGTCACGCTGGCGCCCTCAAGCAGCACCTCCTTTGTGAAGCTGTAGCTCCCGTTGATGCGGCTCGCCCACGTGTCACCTTCCACGCCGGGCGATAGCAGATAGGCGAACGCCTCCGGCTTGCGCCCTCCGGCAAAACTCAGCGGCAGGTCGGTAACCTTTTGATTGTCCAGCACCGCGCCTACTTCCGGCGATTCGGTCTGCAGGAGCGGCGTTTGGGCGGTGACCTCGATCGACTCAACGGTCGGCCCGACTTCCAACTGCACGTCGATCCGGGCGACTTGGCCGATCGCCAGGGTTAACCCGTCGCGCACGTAAGTCCTGAACCCGGCGCTCTTGACACTTAGCTTGTACCGTCCGATGGGCAAGTTCGGTACGACATACCAGCCCACCTCGTTCGTGGTGGTGTCGTAATCGGCGTTCGTCGCCATGTTCGTGATTCGGATTTCGGCTGCCGGGATCACCGCCCCAGTGGGATCGGTTACCACACCCGTGATGGTAGCCCGGTCTTGCTGAGCAGCGATCGGCCATGCCATGGCCAGCAGCAGGATCGCGATCGACCCGCATCCACGGAAACGTGTGCGTGAAACCATCATTAGCTGTGCTCCTTACCCTTTCGGTGCTTGGCAGTCAGGCGAGGGATTCGAATGCCCCGGCCCAATCAAGATGAATTGTCCAACCCTGTCTGGCCAGCATTGTGGCAGGGTGCGCGCCGGGTGGGCAGTCTATTGCCGTTATGTAACGCCCCTGTTACGGTAACAGCGGCTATTCTCGAGGCACTGAGTGGTGGGTCAGATAACGGGTCCGGTAACCCTCGCCCTTGTCGGCCAACACTTCCAGAAGGATGTGATGGTTCAACCGAGAGGCACCCTCCGCAGGCCGGATTCTCGCCTCTAGTTCGGCTATTTGGCCGGCATTGGTCATAAATTCAGCCGCTGCGGCTGTGCCGGCTGAACCTTGCGCGGCAATGAGCAGGATTTCCTTTCCCGGGACCAACCCCGGCAGCGTCGCGACGACAGCATAGGATGCCGCGTCGTCGTTTGAGGAACTGTAGTAGACAGGCGACTCAGCAGGTTGCGGATTCCGATTAGTTACAGAAAGCCCTTTTTCGCTCACCTGGAAGTCCACTTGGTCCATAAACCGTCGCAGCCACCGGTTCATTCGAGGCGGACCCAGCAGGATCAGGTTATTTTCTTTGAAAGAAGCCAAGTTTCCGGTATGAGCCGGAATCGCTTCGACGTCCAAGCCATGCCGGGTCAGAAAACGCACCAGCCGGGCGACAGCCAGTGCGTCCCCCGTCTGGGTGTAGACATAAGAAGGTGGTGAGAGGCCACCCAGCTTCTCCTGCAAGGACCGGAAGCCGGCATGGGCGCCGATCTCATCCGGATGATTCAAGCTGTACAGGCGGACAAAAGCGTCGTATCGGGGAATCTCAAAAAACAGCGGGCTGCTGAAAACGATGGTCGTCTTTGCCTTGGTGGCTAGAAGCGGCCCCCAAAGGATCCCCGCATCCTTGTTTGCCGCCCCCGCGACGCGCCCCTGCAAGTCCCAAATCCATAGCACCAATAACGCGATGATGACTCCAGCGACAGCAAGAGCAATGGTTTTCCTGTCCCGCCTTGATTCCGCGGCTATCGCCCCCAATGGCTCCGGCCGTTGTAACCGGAAGACAGCCCGGTAGCTGCCTTTCGGGAGATCGATCACGATCGGGTCGTTCTTGCCTTCGGCTGCATAGTACTCGGTGAGCTTACTCCGGAGCCGCCCCATCTCGACGCGAACAATCGGATCCGTCCGCGGATCATACGAAACCGCGCGTCCGAACACCGCCAGCCCGAGGGTGTACTCCTTCAGCTCCTCGGAATTGCCGTTCAGCGTCTGTTCAACGGTGAAACGCAACAGCTGACTGAGCCTCTCGGCATGGGCGAACTGATCGCTGGCCAGGATCCGTGCGAGCTGGTCAAGCACCAGGGCGCTCGCGAGCGCTTGGCCGTTCGCCCCGTCCGTCGCCTCACGCGACGACCCCTCTGAGAAGTCGCGGAGAATCTTCAGGTTCACGGTTTCCGTCCCTAAGAGAAGTATACCGCTGGAGTGTTCCGCCTCAATGGGAAATGGAGGAAGCGCTCTCCCGTGAAGCTCATGACCGCTGGGAGATGGAGAACGCTGTGGACGAGTCGAAGACGCATCTGTGCGGCGCGGATTGTGCTGCGCAGCAGGAAGCCGGAGTTGGTGGGGCACTGCTCATGGCCCACTTCGCCATCCGAAGATTGCTGCATGAAGCGGCGCCAAAAGCGGATGAGGATCCCGGCCGGCCTCCCTTTCTCCATGCCGTGCGGCTCGTCCGGCGCCGCCTGTCCCGCTGCGCCGCCGTTTCCCCCGGCAGTGGGAAGCCTCGCATGAGGCCATTCTGCGTGAGGTCCTCAAAGGCGGGCAGAGACGGGAGTCGGGGCTCAATGAGGTTCTTCGCGATGGCGGCCACGTCCTTGAGCCGGCCCTGAAAACTCTGCACCGGCCAGCCGTCAGCGGTGCGCTGGCTGCGCGCCTTGGCGCTCGCTTCGGGGGAGCGCCGGGCTGGAGTGACCGGAGAGCAACGGGAGTCACCGCGTTGCTCATCGTCGAACAGCACCGGCCCCACGGCCTGGCGCATGTGCCACTCCACGTAGTAAGCCAGCATGACCCCAAAGACGTGGGCGCGCACCCGATCCGGCACTCGGCGATAGATGGGCCGCACGTTCAAGTCCACGCTCTTCAAACTGCGAAAAGCTCGCGCCACGGCCGCCAGACGCTTATAGGCCAGCACGTTTTGCTCGGTGTCCAGAAATTGGTTGCTGACCGAAGTGCGCAGCACGTAGATTCCATCCAGGCTGGCGTGCTGCTGGATCCGGCCGCCATTGCGCTCCCGCCACAAGGCTTCCGAGCGGATTTCCCAGCGGAAGTACTTTTCCGCCTTGGAAGCCGCCGGCGCCTTGCCTACCAGGCACCTGATCTTCTCCGCGCTGCGCAGCGGCCGGCGAGTCCGCCGCGTGGCCGCTTCCATCTCTCGCCACTTCTTCTCCGCCACAGCCAGCAATTCCTCCCGCTTGCGCTGCCGCTCGGCGGCCAGCAACGGATTGCGGCAGACGATCAGCCGTTCGCCGGGATAGTCCGGATGGCCGCGGACCTCGGCCAAATCCTGTTGGTCGAAAAAGGACAATTGCACCACGCCGGCGCGGACCAGTGTCCGAATCTGCGGGGCGCGCAGCGCGGTGATCCAGTCCAGCCTTTCCTGCGGCCGGAGGTCTTCCTCGATGCGCGCCTCGGTCAACATGCCGCGGCCCCCCCCACCAGAATGATCCGTGCCAGATGGAAGCGCTCCCGCAGCTTGGCCACTTGCGCCGCCACCGTCTTGGGATCCGCAGTGTTCCCCTCGGGGACCCCCACGGCCACCGGACAGCCCTCGGCCGAGGACAGGATGCCGAAGACGATCTGCGGATTGGTGCGCCGCTCATCGCGCGAGTGGCCGTACTGGGCCAGCGGGCAATGGCGGCCTTCGAAGTGCGTCGAGGTCAGATCGTACAGCACCAGGGTGCCCTGCCGCAGGTGACGCCGGGCCAGCACGGCTTCAATCGAGGCTTGCCGCGCTAACATCCAGTCCATGGCCGCGTACAGATCGTCCTCGTTGACCGCTCCCAGATGCAGTTCGCCACCCAAGGTGTGGTGGCAGGTTTCCGGACGCAGCGAGCGGCTGGTCGCCGGCTTGGAGGCGGGTTCGAGGATGCGCGCGGCAACCAGGGCCAGGGCGCCGTCGCGCTCGCGGCTGGGTTCGGCATCCCGGATGGTGTCGAGTTTCAGGTGCCGGATGGCAGCCGGGACGGCCGCGGCGTGACCGTGGGGGGGAGCGAGCGAGTGATCTGAAAGGCGGAAGGCAGATCGGGCACCCCCCCTGGTAGTTGCCTTTGAGCAATTGCCGGAGGGCCTCGATCTTTTCCGGCGGCCGGTGGCTGAGATTGGTGAGGGTGCGGTTACGGACCTGGCCGCTTTGGCGAAAGCTCTTGCGGAGCAGGATGGCGGGCGGGCGGGTTGCGGTTGGGGACGGTGCCAACTTACATGTAGACAGAATAAGCGAGCAAGGCAGAACATGCAAGCGAAATCACGACATTTACATGACTACAATATGACCCACAAGCGCCCGGAACTCATTATCCAGAAACGGTCTCACATGCGATCAGGGGTGGAACTTCGGTTTAACCGTCAGCCAATTGGCACACCATCAGCCTGCCAAGCATCCTGTCGGATTCCTGCGCAGAGCCCATAAGCGAATTTCACCTCCCGCCGGTCGAACGCGGAATCCGCCGCGGCTCAACTCCTGAAGTTGTCTGGAAACGCAGACTCCCTTTTCCGGCGCCCCTCTCGACTCGCCGGAGCTCTGCGTCCAACCCTTGGCACGCGCGCCGCGCCCGGCGGGTTTCACTCCCTGCGCCTCAGCGCAGCGATTCCGCCACCCGCGCCCGCATCCGCTCCGCTTCACGCAAAACAGACGCAGAATTAAGCGTTTGCGGTTTGCGGTCCAGCACCGTCACCCGCCCGCCGATCACCACATCCCGCACGTCGCTCGCCTTCAGGCTGTACACCAGCATGGAATAGACGTCATGCGCCGGAATCGCGTGCGGCGCAGCCATCGAAACCGTGATCAGATCCGCCCATTTTCCCGCCTCCAGGGATCCGATATCTTTCTCCATTCCCAGCACCCCAGCGCCGTCGATCGTCGCCATGCGGAACGCTTTTTGTGCAGGCAATACCGTCGGATCCAGCGTGGAAACCTTCGCTAATTTCGATGCCAAGTCCATCTCCTCGAACAGATCGAAATCGTTGTTCGACCCCGCCGGTCCGTCCGTCCCAAGCCCGGCCGGAACCCGGAATTGGAACCATGTCCGGTAATTCGGCGCCCCGCTCGCCAGCTTCGTATTGCTCGACGGACAATGCGCGATTCCCACCGCCCGCCCTTCCAGAAGCTTCAGATCCTCCGCGTCCGCCCACACCATGTGCGCCAGGATCGTCCGCCCGCTGAAGAATCCCA
This sequence comes from Arcobacter sp., assembly GCA_020723085.1. Taxonomy (GTDB): domain Bacteria; phylum Acidobacteriota; class Terriglobia; order Bryobacterales; family Bryobacteraceae; genus JANWVO01. The sequence goes on along the minus strand of DYJN01000046.1, from coordinate 19,376 downwards.
GCGAATCGAGATACCGCGCCGGCGTCATCCCGTGCGCCCGCCCGGCGTCGTCATTCTCCTTCTTCGTCTCTGAAACGTGCGTGTGCACGGGCACGCCATACCGGTTCGCCAGCGTCCGGCACGCCTTCAGCGTCGCCGCGTCCGTCGTGTAGATGGAGTGCGGCGCCACAGCCGGAGTGATCCGCTCATCCCCGCGCCATGCCAGAATGAACTTCTCCGCGCCAGCCAGCGCCTCCTGCGGCGTCCTGTAGTCCGGGGCAGGGAAGCCGATCACTGTCTGCCCGAGCACCGCCCGCATCCCCGCCCGCTTGGTCTCTTCGGCAACCGCGTGCTCGAAATAGTACATGTCCGCGTAAGTCGTGATGCCCCCCAGCATCATCTCGAGCGCCGCCAGCCGCGTCCCCGCCCGCACGAACGCTTCGTTGACGTTCCGTGCCTCGGCTGGAAAAATGTACTTTTCCAGCCACGTCTGCAACGGCACATCGTCGGCAATGCCCCGCAGCAGCGACATCGCCGCGTGCGTGTGCGCGTTGATCAGCCCGGGAGCAAGGAGAGCGTCCGGACGGTCGATCCTCTTCTTCGCCCGGAAACGCCTGTCGATCTCCGCCTTCGGTCCTACCGCCACGATCCTCCCGTCCCGCACCGCCACCGCGCCCCGCTCGATCACACGCCCGGCGGCGTCCATTGTCACTGCCTTCGCCGCGCTTACCACCAGATCGGCGCGCTCGGCGGCGCCGAGGCTCAGAAAAACAAAGAGGCTAATCCAGGAATTTCGCATCGAATGGCCGTGGGAAAAGAGTTGAAAGGCGCATGGTTTCTTGCGCGCCCTGCAAATTCACCAGCACGATTTCCACGTCGCCGCACAGCTCCCAGAGCACCTGCCGGCATGCCCCGCACGGCGGCGTCAGCGCCTCGCTGTCTGCCGCTACGGCGATCCGTACGAATCGCCGCCCCCCCTCCGCCATCGCCCGGAACGCAGCCACCCGCTCGGCGCACATGGTCAGCCCGTACGACGCGCTCTCCACATTGCAACCCGTGAAAATCCGTCCGTCTTCTTCCTCGAGCGCCGCCCCCACCAGGAAGCCCGAGAACGGCGCCCTCGCCCTCGCCCGTGCCTCCAACGCCGCCTCGATGAGCCGCTCCACGTCAGACCTCCAGCTTCTCGAGAAACGCTCCGAGAAACCGCTTCAGCTCCGCCGCGCTCGCCTTGCCCGTCTCCAGCACTTCTTCATGGCTCAGCGCCGCCTGCATCCCCGCCGCCATGTTGGTCACCGTCGAAACCGCCAGCACGCGCATCCCCATGTGGCGCGCCGCGATCACCTCCGGCACGGTCGACATCCCCGCCAGGTCCGCGCCGATCGTCCGCAGGAACCGGATCTCCGCCGGCGTCTCGAAACTCGGCCCCAGCATCGCCGCGTAGACGCCCTCGCCCGTGTTCATCCCCAGCCCCCGCGCCGTGTCCCGCGCCAGTTCCAGCAGCCCCCGGTCATAGGCCTCAGACATGTCGGGAAACCTCGGCCCCAGGCTCTGGTCGTTCGCCCCCACCAGCGGATTTACCCCCTGCAGATTGATGTGATCCGTGATGAATACCTGCATGCCGGGCCGGTAAGACTCGCGAATGCCGCCCGCTGCGTTGGTCAGCACGAGCACTCTGACTCCCAGCAGCCCCATCACCCGCACCCCGAACACCACCTCCTGCGGCGTCCAGCCTTCATACAGATGCACCCGCCCGCTCAGCACCGCCACTCTCTTCGTGCCCGAGCGCCCTACGATCAGCTCGCCTGCATGCCCCGCCACCCGCGGCACGGGCCAGCCCGGGATCTCCCTGTACGGAATCGCCACCCGGTCCTCCAGCGCTTCGCTGAAAGACGACTGCGCGCTGCCCAGCACCAGCGCCACCCGCGGCCACTCCGCAACCCTGCGGCTCAGCTCGGCTGCGGCGGCGCGGATCATAGCAGCATCCCTGCTATACAGGCTGACATGAAATTCGCCATCGTGCCCGCCAGCATCGCCCGCACCCCCAGCCGCGCCAGATCCGACTTCCGGTTCGGCGCCAGCGCCCCGATGCCCCCGATCTGGATCGCGATCGAGCTGAAATTCGCAAACCCGCACAGCGCGAACGTCGAAATGACAAACGACCTCGCATCCAGCGTCCCTCTCAGCTCGCCCAGCCGCAGAAACGCGATGAACTCGTTCAGCACCATCCGCGTCCCCAGCATGTCCCCCACCGCCTGCGCGTCCTTCCAGCTCACCCCCAGCAGCCACGCCACCGGCGCGAACACGATCCCGAACAGCTTTTGCAATGACTCCGGAAACCACGCGAAAATCCCGTGCGCCCACCCCATCACCCCGTTCAGCAGTGCGATCAGCGAAATGAACGCGATCAGCATCCCCGCGATGTTCAGCGCCAGATGCAGCCCTTCGCCCGCCCCCCGCGCCGCCGCGTCGATCACGTTCACGCCCGGCTTCTCGATCTCCACCCTCACACCGCCCGCCGTCTCCGGCTCGCCCGTCTCCGGAACCAGCATCTTCGCCAGCACCAGCGTCGCCGGCGCCGTCATGATCACCGCCGTCAGCAGGTGCTTGATGTCGACGCCCGCGATCTTCACATACGCCGCCATCACGGCGCCCGAGACATGCGACATCCCCGCCGTCATGATCGTGAACAGTTCGCTCTGCGTCAGCCGCGGCAGAAACGGGCGGATCGTCAGCGGCGCTTCCGTCTGCCCCATGAAAATGCTCGCCGCCACGTCCGTCGATTCCGCCCCCGAACACCGCATCACCCGGTGCATCACCCACGCCATCGCCCGGATCACCACCTGCATGATGCCGAAATAGTACAGCACCGAAAACAGGCTCGCGATGAAAATCACGATCGGCAGAACCTGAAATGCGAACACCACCCCGAACGCGCCCGTCTTGACCCCGAGCGGCCCGAACAGGAATTCGCTCCCTTCTTCCGCGAATTCCAGCAGCGCGTTCACCGCCACGCTAGCCGCCTGAAAAACCAGCCCGAAGTCCGTCTTCAGCACCAGGAACGCGAAAGCGAATTGCAGCAGCAGTCCCCAGACGACAATCCTCGGCCGGATCGCCTTCCTGTCGCTCGACAGCGCGTAACACACGGCCAGGATGCACAGCAGCCCCAGCAGGCCTGTGAAACGCTCCATCCCCTGCCTCGCGCCGTCAGCCCACCACTTCCAGGATCAGCTCCCGCGCCTCCGGCTCCGTTGTCGAGATCCGGAACGCGTCCTCGATCCTCTCCACCGCCTCCTCCAGCCGCTGCTCGTCCGAGTAGTGGATCCGGCACAGCAGGTCGCCTTCGTCCACCCTCGCGCCCACCTTCGCCTCCAGGAGCACGCCCACCGCCGGATCTACCGTGTCTTCCTTCCTGTCCCGCCCCGCGCCCAGCATCGCCGACGCGCGCCCGATCTCCTCGGCGTCGATCGCCGCCACGTATCCCGCGCGCGGCGAGTAGATCTCGTACGCCATCGGCGCGTTCGGCAGCAGCTCGAACCGGTCCAGCACCTGCGGATCTCCCCCCTGCGCCGCCACCATCTCCTTCAGCTTCCGGTAGCCCGCCTGCTCGAGCAGCAGGTTCTGCGCCATCAGCCGCGCATCGTCCAGCGTCTCCGTGACGCGCCCCAGGAAGATCATCCGCGCCGCCAGCTCCAGCGAAAGCCGGGTCAGATCCTCGGGTCCCGAGTTCAGCAGCGTCTGCGATGCTTCCATGATCTCCATCGCGTTGCCGATCGCCCGCCCCAGCGGCTGGTTCATGTCCGTGATCAGCGCCTGCACCCGCAGGTCGTTCCGCCGCCCGATCGTCACCATCATCTGCGCCAGCCGCCGCGCGTCCACTTGCCGCTTCATGAACGCGCCGGAGCCGACCTTCACGTCCAGCACCAGCCCGTCCAGCCCCATCGCCAGCTTCTTGCTCATGATCGAGGCCGCGATCAGCGCCGTCGATTCCACCGTCGCCGTCGAGTCCCGCAGCGCATACAGCTTCCCGTCCGCCGGCGTCACCGATTCGCTCTGCCCTATCACCGCAAAACCCACCCGGCTCAGCACGTCGCGGAACTCGTCCATCGTCAGGTTCGTCCGCAGCCCCGGAATCGACTCCAGCTTGTCCAGCGTCCCGCCCGTGTGGCCCAGCGCGCGCCCGCTCACCATCGGCACCTTCACGCCCGCCGCCGCCGCCAGCGGCGCCGCAATCAGGCTCGTCTTGTCGCCCACGCCGCCCGTCGAGTGCTTGTCGATCTTCGGTCCCGGGATCGAAGACAGATCCACACGCTCGCCCGACTCGATCATCGCCTCCACCATGGCGCCCACTTCATGGTCGGTCATGTTCTGGAAATACACGGCCATCAGAAAGGACGCCATCTGATAGTCGGGAATTTCTCCCCGCGTGTAGGCTTCTACCAGCCAACGGATCTCTTCGGGCGATAGCTCTTCGCCGTTGCGCTTGCGCTGAATCAGGTCGACGGTTCGCATTTTCAACTGCTTAGGGTAACATCCCGCAGTTGCCGAACACAAATCGCCGTTCCTTCCATCCAATCACGGCAGCCCCGGCATTGGATGCCGGTAGCGCCCCGCAAACACCTCGCCGAACAGCTCCAGCAGCGCTTCGTGGATCCGCCCGTTGGTCGCCGTCACGTGCGCCCCGCGGATGTCCGCCGCCTCGCCTTTCATCGTCGTCGTCCGCCCGCCCGCTTCCCTCACCAGCAGCAGCCCCGCCGCCATGTCCCATGGATTCAGCCCGAACTCCCAGAATCCGTCCAGCCGCCCGCACGCCACGTACGCCAGGTCCAGCGCCGCCGATCCGCTCCGCCTCACCCCGTGCGACGACATCGCCACCTGGTGGAAGAAATGCACGTTCACGTTTTCATGCCGCTTCCTCGACGGAAACCCCGTCGCCAGCAGCGCCTCTTCCAGCTTCTCCGCCGCGCTTACCCGGATCCGGCGCCCGTTCAGAAACGCCCCGCCGCCCAGCTCCGCCGTGAACATCTCCTGATGCAGCGGATCATAAATCACCCCGGCGATCATCTCGCCCCGCCGCTCCAGCCCCAGCGTCACGTTGAACGCCGGATAGCCGTGCGCGAAGTTCGTCGTCCCGTCCAACGGATCCACATACCAGCAATACTCCCCCGGCTTGTTCCGCATCCCGCCCTCTTCGCCGAGCACCGAGTGCCCCGGAAAATGCGAGTGCAGCCGCTCCACCACCAGCGCTTCGCTCGCCCTGTCCGCCTCCGTCACCAGATCGAACTCGCCCTTCAATTCGTAAGCGATCCCGCGCTCGAAATAACGCGCCAGAAGCGCGCCCGCTTCGCGCGCGATCCCCACTGCCGTCTCTAGGTGACTCGTCATGGAACCTGCCTGCCCCAGCCCGCCGCTCACTCGCTCAGCTCGGCGATGTAGCTGATGTCGTGCTTGAAAATAAAAAGATTCGGCGCCTCCGGCTCGCGCGTCACCCGCACGAACGCCTGATCCCAGTACTCGATGTAGCCTTCCACTTCTTCGCCGGACTTCAGCTTCACCCGCACCCGCGCCTTCGTGCTCGCCAGCTTGCGCAGATACCGCGCCTCTTCGAACGTCTGTGCCGGAGCCTTCGATTTCGCCACGCCGCTCGCCTCTCAGCTCCCTTCATCGTATCTCATCGGCAAAGTAGCCCGTCCTTGCCGAGACTACGTATCCGTCCCGCTTCACCGTCACTCGCACCCGGTGATACCGCTCCTTCGCCGGCGGCACGTTCTTCGGGTAGTATCCGATCAGGTACTGCGTCCGCAGGTCGCGCAGAATCTCGGCGAACGCCTCGTCCAGCGCCCGCGGCGCCGCCGGATAATACATCTTGCCCCCCGTGCCGGAACAAAATTGGATCAACGCGTTTTCCCCCCGCAGGTTCCTTCCCGCCTCCCCTTTCACCGGCACCAGCAGCAGCGCGTACAGCACCGCATCGGCGCGGTGCAGCGCCTCCAGCGCCTCCTCGAACGTCGTCCGGCTGATCGTGTCCGCCCCGTCGCTCACCACCACCGCCACGCGCCGCCCGCTCCGCCGCTCCAGATCCCGCGACGCCAGGTAAATCGCGTCGTACAGCGCCGTGGCGCCTTCGCTTTTCAGCCTTCGCAGCGCTGCTGCCAGCTTCTCCAGCCTCCTCGTGTAGCCCGCCTGCAGCTCCACCTCGTAGTTGAACGAATACAGCGCCGTCTCGTCCTCCGCGTTGCCCTCCCGCACCAGGGCCCGGAAAAACCGCTCCAGCGCCGTCAGCTCGTACCCCCGCTCCCGCTGCGTCGAACGGCTCCTGTCGATCAGCACCGCCACCGACAGCGGCTGCGCCGATTGCCGCTCGAACACCGCAATCTCCTGCTCCACCCCGTTGTCCGTCACCTGGAAATCCTCCCGCCCCAGGTCCCCCGCCAGCGCCCCCTGCGCGTCGCGCACCGTCGCCAGAATCCGCACCAGCCGCACGTCCACGCGGTACACCGGCTCCTGCGCCGCGCCTGCCAGCGCCGCCATCATCTGCCGGCGATCGACGATTCCCATTCGCCCTCCACCCATTCGGCGCCGTCCTCGAAGTGCTCCTTCTTCCAAACCGGCACTTCCTTCTTCAACCGGTTGATCGCCTCCAGCGCCGCGTCGAACGCCGCCTGACGGTGCGGCGACGCCACCACGATCACGACGCTCGCCTCCCCGATCTCCAGCCGCCCCAGCCGGTGCACCATCCCCACCCGCGACACTCCATGCTTCGCCGCGATCGCCCGCCCCATCTCCGCCATCACCCGGATCGCCATCCCCTCGTAGCACTCGTACTCCAGATACCGCGTCCGCCGCCCGCCGCTCTGGTTTCTGACGATCCCCTCGAACACCACCACCGCGCCGTCCTGCCCCTGCGCCGTCCGCGCCTTCAGCCATTCCGGATCGATCCGCTCCCGCGTCAGCGCGAAGAAATGCCCCGCCTCGTCTTCCACCGCCTCTACCCACGGTCCCGCGCCGCCGCTCACCGGCGGCAGCAGCGCCAGCTCGTCGCCCTCCCGCAGCACGTCCGTCTTCAATGCGTACTTCTGATTCACCGCCGCCACCGTCGACCGCCTGTGCCTGACAAGTTCCGGCCATTTCGACACCGCCGCCTCCAGCGCCGCTTCCACCGTCGCGCCCGCAGGCAGCTCCAGTTCCGCCTCCGCCGCGCCCGCCGCTTCCTTCAGCACGCCGAAAAACAGTACCCTCACGGTCACTCTACGGCCATCGTAGCATCCCGCCCTCCGCGTACCATGAAAGGGATGAGTCCGGCTCCCGATCAGCGCTCCTCCGTCCGCTTCCGCGTCCGCTACGCCGAAACCGATCAGATGGGCGTCGTCTACCACGCCAACTACCTCGTCTGGATGGAAATGGCCCGCACCGAGCTCTGCCGCCTCCGCGGCATCAGCTACCGCGAGATGGAGCAGCGCAGCGGCCTCCACCTCGTCGTCGCCGAAGCCCGCTGCCGCTACGTCCACCCCGCCCGCTACGACGACGAGATCCTCGCCTCCGCATGGCTCGAAAGCGCCCATCCCCGCATGGTCGCCTTCGCTTACGAAATCCGGCGCGCCGCCGGCGGCGTCCTGCTCGCCACCGGCCAGACCCGCCACCTCTTCGTCCGCGGCGGAAAACCCGTCAAAATTCCCGAGGAATACCGCCAGGTTTTCGGCCTCTCATGATCTCCAGACGCGCCATTTTCGCTGGAATCGCCGCCGGTTTTTCTCCCGGCGGCGCCGCCGTCGTCCTTCGCGTTTCCACGGGCGGCGTGCTCCGTACGGAAGGCCCCTCCACGGCCCGCAACCACGCCGCCGCCCCCGGCTCGGCTATCAAGCCCTGGCTCCTCGGCGCCCTCCGCCCCTGGCTTGCCAGGCCCTGCACCGGCCGTTTCCGCCTCGGCGGCCGCAACCTTGATTGCCTTCACGCCCCCTTGGCCGCTCCCCTCGACGCCGGAACCGCTCTCGCCGCCAGCTGCAATCAGTGGTTCGCAGCCTCCGCTCTCGCCGCCGGCCCGCGCGCGGTCTTCCGCCGGCTCCTCCAGTGCGGCGCGAACGCCGTCGAAGCCCGAACGCCCGAGGAGCTACAGCTCCAGGCGCTCGGCCTTGAGCTTGTCTCGATCTCTCCTCTCACGCTCGCCCGGGCTTTCCGCCTTCTCGCTCTGGAAGCGGACCCAACCGTGCTCGCCGGGCTCCGCCGCGCCGTGCTCGAAGGCACCGCCCGCGCCGCCGCCGTCGAGGGAGCCGGCGTCGCCGGCAAGACCGGCACCAGCCGCGACGGCGCATGGTTTGCGGGCTTCGCCCCTGTTTCCGCCCCCGCCGTCGTCGTCGTCGTGTTCCAGCCCGCCGCCCGCGGTCCCAGCGGTGCGGCGCCCATCGCCGCGGACCTCTTCCAATGGGCAATGCGCTCCGGCCATCTCTGATCCTGCTCGCGCTCTCCTTTGCCGCCCCCGCGCAGACGGCCGCCGTGCGCACCCCCTCCGGCCTCATCCGCCTGCCCGTGGAAACCATCGCCGCCGCCGCCGTCGCCGGCGAAATGGGCGCCGCCGCCCCGCCCGAGGCCCTCAAGGCCATGGCCGTCGCGGCCCGCACCTACATCCGCGCCAACCCCGGCCGCCACCGCAAGGAAGGCTTCGATTTCTGTTCCACCACTCATTGCCAGCGGCTCGATTTATCGGGAAAATACCCACAAATTACGCAGGCCGTGGCCGAAACGGAGGCCATGATTCTCTGGTGGAAAGGCGCGCCCGCCCTCGTGTTTCACTCCGCCGATTGCGGCGGCCATACCGCCTCCGCCGGCGAGATCTGGCCCGGACTTTCCCGTCCCTACCTCCCTGCCCGGGAAGACCCCTGGTGCAGCCGCTCGCCGGCGCCCGCCTGGACCGCGCGGGTGGAATGGCCTGTCCTGGAACGCATTCTGCACCTCCCAGGCCTGCGCTTTGTGGCCGCCGGGCGGCGCAGCGCCTCCGGCCGCGTCCTTTCCCTCCGCTCCAACCGCGGCCCCATCGACGCCGGGTTCCTCCACCTCGCCGTCGGCCGCGCTCTCGGATGGAATCTCCTCCGCAGCCGGCTTTACGACGTCGAATCCACCGCGCAAGCCGCTGTATTCCGCGGCCGCGGCGCCGGGCATGGCGCCGGACTGTGCCAGAAAGGAGCCGTAGAAATGGCCAAAAATGGCGCAGATTTCCGGGAAATTCTCGACTTTTATTTTCCCGGCGCCGTCCCCGGCATCACCCCGCGCGGCCTCTCCTGGCGCCTCCACCGCTCGGATTCCCTCGACCTCTTCACCGTCGGCGCGGCGCCCCCTGTCTCTCTTCCCGCCGGCGAGACCGCATGGCGCGAGGCCCGCCGCCGCTCGTCCCTCGACGCCTCCTGCCGCCCCCGCCTGCGCGAATATCCCTCCGTCGATCTCTTCCGAGACTCCACCGGCGCCCGCGGCGACTTCGCCGCCGTCACCCGCGGCTGCGTCGTCCATCTGAATCAGCCCGCCCGCCTTCAGGCCCAGGGGCGCCTGCCCCGGATCCTCCTCCATGAGATGATGCACGTCCTCATCGAGGCCAACCGCCGCGCACCGCTGCCGGAGTGGTTCGAGGAAGGGCTCGCAGAGCATCTCGCCGGCGGAACCACGCGCCGCGCCGAGCGCGCCCGCGTCGAACAGCTCGTCCGCCGCTACGGCCGCGCCTCAGTCCTGCGCTTCCTTCAGACCGGACTCCCCCAATAGCCGCTCGTACACCCGGTACGCCGCTTCCCCGAACTGCACGAAAATCACCTCCTGCACGCCCGCCGCCCGCGACTCCAGAAAGCCCCGCACCTCTCTGAGCGCAATCCGCGCCGCCTCTTCCGCCGGATACCCGTACACCCCCGTGCTGATCGCCGGAAAACTCACCGTCCGGCAGCCCCGCTCCTCCGCCATCTCCAGGCACACCCGGTAACACGAAGCCAGCGCCTCCGGCTCCCCGTGCCGCCCGTCCCGGTACACCGGTCCAACCGCATGAAACACGTACTGCGCCGGCAACCGCCCCGCGCCCGTCGCCACCGCCTGCCCCGCCGGCACGCGCCCCACTCTCGGGCGCATCTCGTCCAGCTCCCGCATGATCTCCGCGCCGCCCGCCCGGTGAATGGCTCCATCCACTCCGCCCCCGCCCGCCAGCGCCGAATTGGCCGCATTCGCGATCGCATCCGCGGCGATCCGCGTGATGTCGCCTTCCACGAGCCGGATCGCCCTTCCATTATTCAGCCGGTACCGCTTCTCCATCGCCATCCTCCTTCGACAGCACGCCCAGGCACCCCACCAACCAGCAGATCCCGCCCGTCAACAATGCCCACCCCAGCAGAAACCGCGCTCCCGCGCTCCATGCCTGCGCCGCCAGCGACTCGAACCGCGGCACCCACGTCGCCAGCCGCCACGGCAGCCACAGCCCCGCCGCGGCGAGCAACGCCACCGCGCCCCAGAACTCTCCCCGCTGCACGGCGCGCCACAACCGGATTCCAGCCGGCGCGAACCGCCGCTTCGCCAGCCACAGTGCGTACAGGAGAAACGCCGCCGCCCAGATGGCATACGCCGCCTCCATCGCCACCTGCGTTCCGGTCGCCAGCGGCGCCGCCAGCCAGAGCATGGCCACCGCGCCCGCGCCTGTCAGCAGGGACGCCACGATCACCCAGTCCTTCCACTGCCGCAACACCAGCCGCGCCGCTTCGCTCCAGCACCTCATGGCAGCACCTCCCATTCCGCCGCTTCGCTCCAGGCCATTACGCCAGGCTCGTACATCGCCTCCACCCTCGCCGGCGCCGCGCGGAACTTCCCCGCATTCGTGAACCGGAACAGATACACCGTTTCGTATCCTCGATCCCCAATCCGCCAGGGGAACCACGTAGCCCGTTCGTCCCGCAATTCCCTCCGCCCCGGCCACCAGAGCCACCAATGCGGCGCCCCCCGCAACGGGAACCCTGCATCCCGCGAGACCGCCTCCGCGCCCGCGGGCAACGGATCCTCCACCACAAACGCCTTCGAGCTCCCCGCGCCCTGCACGCTCACCCGCACCGCCACGATGTCGCCCCGCCGCGCCGGTCCGCTCCAGGGTTCCAGATCGTAGACGATTCCGCCGCGCGCGGCGGCGCGCCGCAGACGGTAATAGCGGCGCTCCGCCCGCAGGAAACCCGAAGCAGGCATGTGTCCCGCGCCGGCTTCCGCCTGCCTCCACAGCCAGTTCACGGAAGCGTACAGCCTGCCGCGCCCCTCTGTTTCCACGCGCACTTCGCTCCGGCTGCCGGTTGCCGGCGCCGTCACTTTCACCGGCTTCGCCGCTGCCGCATCCTCAGCCGTGAACCGCCGCCTCAGCACTTCCCGCCCGTCCACCAGAACCCGCGCCGTCAGGTCCGGGCTCAGCTCGCCCGAGCGCCGCAACAGGGGCGCCAGTCCATAGATCACGAATGCCGTCCGCTTCGTGGAAGCCCAGAAGTATCCGCCGTCCCGGTGATTCAGCAGCCACCGCACTGCGCGATCCAGCAGCGGGCTGTCCGGGATCTCGCCGGCGAGGAATCGCACCGCCATCGCCGTCGCCTCGAACGAGTGCTCGGCTTCCTGCCCGAACATCAGGTCGTGACGGCTCTGCCAGAACGACGCTTCCCCTTCCTGTTTCGCCATGGAAACCAGCTGTTCCGCCACCTCGCCCCGCCGCCCGTCGTTCGCCTTTTGCAGCGCCAGCCCCAGCGATGCCAGCCCGAATCCGCTCATCTCCCCCCTGCGCTTCCACGCCGCGTCCAGCATGGAGGCGTCCAGCGTGCCGTTCCTCGTGAGAGCAAGCAGCGCGTACGCCAGGTCGTCCGCCGCCGGCTTCAGTCTCCTCTCCGGCAGCCCCCGCAGCCACGCCTCCGCGCGCCCGCGCCTGTCTTCGTCCACGCCATAACCGTTCTCGCGGGCGTGTTCCAGCCCCAGCAGCGCGTAGGAGGTCAGGAACAACATGCTCTCGTCGCCGCGCCACCAGCCCCACCCCCCGTCGTCGTTCTGGTGGGCATACAGCTTCTCGAGCCCCGCGTTCACGTTCCTGTCCAGCTCCTTGCGGTTGACGGGCGTCTTGAGCTTCAGCGTCCGCAGCGCCTCCGCCACCGCCAGGTTCGGCACCAGCCCCGACAGCACCTGCTCCGTGCAGCCGTAAGGATATTCGAGCAGATACTCGAGCGCGCCGAACACTGCGCCCGCCAGCGACGGCGTCAGCCGCACCTCGGCTGTCCTGCCCGCCGGACTCGCCGGAGCGGGGAACTCGTGAACCAGCGTCTGCGCCGCCGTTCCCTCCAGCCTCGCCTGCGCCGCCGCGCTCATCGGGAGTCCGTATGCACGCACGGGCAGCGTGATCTCCATCGCATCTGCGCCTCCCGCTGCCGCCGCCGATGCCGTCAGCGTCGCCCTGCCTTCCCGCTCCGCTTTCAGCCTGTAGTCCACCCTGCCTTCCCCCTGCGGCGGCAGTTCGATCTCCGCCTCCTGCCCTTCCAGAATCCGCAGTCCCTCCACTTTCATGGCAATCCGCGCGCGCAGCGCCTTCTTCGTGTAGTTGCGCGCCAGCACCGGCGTCACCACTTCGTCTCCTGCCGCCAGGAACCGCGGCGCGGCGATCGAGACGACCACATCCTTGCGCACCAGCACCCGCGCCACAGCGCTGCCCACCTGCGCCCCCCGCGTCACCCCGTGCGCCGTCGCCCGCCATGTCGTCAGCGAGTCGGGGAACGCGAAGCGCGCCTCCGCTCCGCCCTGTGCGTCCGTTTCCAGGTCAGCCACCCAGAACGCCGTGTCCGGAAAATCCTTGCGCACTCTCGGCTCGGCGATCTCTTCGCGCTTCAGTTGCGCCCGGAACCGCCCCGCCGCCCGCCGCGCCAGCTCGATCCTCCGCGTTCCCGCCTCGCCCCAGAAATAGAACGATTGGCTCGACGACGTCTCCACCCGGTTCCATTGATGCCCGTAGAACAGCCTCACCATGTCCGGCTGCGGGTCCCTGCGGATCGAGTAGATCGCCTCGTCCACCACCCCCAGGGAAAATTCGGCCCGCAGGGGGCGGTTTTCGTGGTCCTTCGCGGTCACACGGAACACTGCCGGTTCCCCGGGCTGGAATTCTTTTTTGGAAGGCGTCAGTTCGACAAAAATCTGCTTCTCCGCCGGAGGCACTTTCAGGATTTTGCTTCCTTGATAAAACCGGTCGCCGTGGAGGAAAACCGCAGTCACAAATACGTTCGGCGCGTATTCGGATTTTACGGGAATGTCCACTGTGGCGGCGCCGCCTTCAATCCGCATGAACTTCGACCAGTGCAGCGATGCCCCTTCCACCGTCAGCCAGACATCCGCCCGCGGCAGACCCGTCGCCACCAGCGCCTTCGCCGTTTCTCCAGGCTTGTAAGACGTCTTGTCGAGCGCCACGCGCACTCTCTCAGCCGCCGCTTCGCCGCTCCACCCGCCGGAAACCCACAGCCAGCCTTCTTCCCGCAGCGGTCCATGCGCTGTGGCTGCGGACGTCAGCACCACCCAGGAGCCGCTCCCGGGGGCGGGGAACTCCACTACCCCCTCGCCGTCCGAGCCCGTCTTCCCCGAGCGCGTCAGCGCCGCCCGCCCTGCCGCCCGCCCCTTCACCGCGGCGCGCAACTCCACCTCGAACGCCACGCCTGCCACCGGCTTTCGTTCAAAGTCCGCGGCGCTCACGCGCCACCGCACGGTCTCGCCTTCGCCGTACACCCATCTGTCGGGCTGAGCCGTGATCAGGAACGGCGCCCGCGTGCCTAAAAATGACGCTGCGCCGCTGATCGCCCGCCCGCCTTCATCCCTCACCCGCGCTTCGATCCGGTACAGGTAATCGTGCGCGCCCCGCTCGAGCGGGAACGAAACCGTCAGGTTTCCGTCTGTGTCGAGACGCCCTTTCTCTTCCAGGACTTGCTCTCCTCCATAAGCCTCTTCCGCCTCGTCGAGCCCGGGTTCCTCCCAGTCCCACCACGGCGGGTACCAACGGTGCCGCTGCACCACGTACTCCACATCGCCGCCCCGCACAGGCTCGCCGTAGTAGTAGCGGGCTTCGATCCGGGCTTCCATCCGCGTCCCCTGCAACGCCCGCCCGGAGGACGGCTTCACTCTCACTTCGTAATCCGGCTTCCGGTATTCCTCCACATGGAAGCCGCCATAGACCGATTCACTCGAGCCCTCCGGCGCCACCTCCACGCCGAAATAGCCCAGCGCCGAGTCCTCGGGCAAATCGAATTCCCCGCGCACCGTGCCGTATTTCGTGAGGAAAAGCGTCTTTTGAAATACGGGATTTCCCCGCGCATCGTCCACCTTCACCCGAGCCCGCCCGGCCTCCGGCAGCGACAGGCTGCCGCCGCGGCTCTCCCGCAAAATCGCCCGGAACCGCACCCTCTGTCCCGGACGGTAAACGGGACGGTCCGTGTGCACGGCTCCCGTCATGCCCAGCCACTGCGGCGAGATCGCATATGCGTGCAGCGGCGCGGCCGAAGTCATGCCTCCGCACTCCGCCAGCAGCAGCGTGCTGTCCCCGGGCGCATCGCGGAATTCGAATGCCGCCCCACCCTCCTGATCCGAGGTCCCTTTCGCCAGGCTCCGCTTTTCTTCCAGATCGAGCACTTCCAGCCGGCATCCCCGCCGCGGCTCGCCGCTCTTCCGGTCAACCACCCGGAGCGCCAGCCGCCCCTCGTATTCCTTGGAGATCACGGCAACCGGCGCCGCCAGCAGCACCGTGTAAGCCTGCTTCGACTGATCGGTCGCCTCGAGCACATACACGCCCGCCTCAGCCAGCGGCACGGAGATCGCCACCTCTTCCCAGGGCCGCCTGCTCCGCACCGGCTGCGTCCACCGCTTCACCAGTTGGTCCGGATTCAGCACCGGCACGCCCGCATACGCCGGCGCCTCGCCTGCGGGCGTGCCCCGCCGCTCCTTCTTGCGCTGCATCCAGGCGCGGATGCGCCGGCGGTTCTCCGGCGTGAATTGCATTCTCGCCAGGTCGCGCACCTTCGCATACTGCCGCCGCTTCCAGTCCGCGAAGCGCTCCAGCGGCGCGCGCCCCCGGAACACGCGCCCGCTCCTCGCCCCGAACGACGACGGGCTGTCCAGCTTCAGAAAAAACGCCCGAGGATCTTTCACTTTATACAGCCGGAACTCGAGCTGCCCCACTCCTTCCGCCCGCACGCGCACCCGCGCCTCTCCTCCCGGCAGCACGCTCTCCTCCGAAGTCAGCGAGAAATAGACGCGGCTCTCTTCCACTTGCGCCGGCATGGCGAAAACACCGCCGAGGAAGATAGCTGCCCACAGGCGCAGGTTCATCGCTCAATCCCCCTCCATCAGCAGGTTCCAGCGGTACACGCCCAAAAAATGCGGATTGCCCTCCACCGGACGCCACCGCGGCTCCGGATGAGCGAGCAAGTCATTCAGCGAAGGGCGCCGGACCTCGCCGCCCCACTTCCCCTCCGGCCCCGTATGATACACCACGTATTGTTTCCCCGATTCCTCAAAGCGGCTGCGGCCCAAATACGCCATCGCGTGCCACGTTTCCGCCTCAGCCCCGCGGAAAAAAAGTACGTCCGCCGGCATCGCCTCCTGCACCCGCCGCCCTGCCTTGCGCGTGTTGAAGCGCATCAGGTGCCGCGCGTCGGCGAAATGCCGCGCCTCGTCTCCCACCCGGAACAGCGGCGCCGCGCCGGTCCTCACGTCCGGATACGGCGGAAGCCAGTCATAGCCCCACTGCCGCGCCCACTCCGCCGTGTGTTGCCGCAGCGCCTCCCGGTAGGCGAACCGCAGCAGGGAGGAACAGTCCTTCACCTCCGCCGGCGGGCGCTTCATGAAGTACGCCGATTCCGCCAGCCAACAAAACCACAACCGGAACGCATCCTTCGCCCCGCCCGAAATCGCCTTCTGGGCATCCCACACCGCCCCGGCCCCGCCTGCCAGGAAACTCCTCCTCGTCATTTTGCCCAATCATAATACACACAGTTGCCCCATAAGGAAATCGCGCGCGCCCATCCCCCATCGAAAAAGCTGTGGAGGCGCGCGGCGGCAGCCCGGAGTGTTGCAGTCAGGCGGCCATCCCTATGCCCCCGCGCCCCTCAGACGGGCTTCACCACCTGATGCCTCTGCGCCCAGCCCGGACTGGACTCCAGGCTGAACCCGGTTTCCGCGGCGCCGGCGCGCCCGGCGCTCTCTGCTCTGACAGGCGCTCCCTGCGCGAGGTCCGGGCTGCGCATCGGACATGCCTCAATCGCTGATGGAGCGCCCCGGCTCGCTCGCAGGAATCCGTCCCGGCGCCAGAGTCTGCAGGCGGGGCGCGTCCGGTCGCCCTCCGGATCCTGCCCCGCCATTCCTGCTCAGCGCTCTTCCGGACGCACGCCGCCTCAGCGGAACAGCAGCGGCGCGAACTCTCTGAAGCAGCGCCGCCAGGTCAGCCATTCATGCGCCGTGCGCGGCGAGACGTAATACACGTTGCGGATGCCGGCTTTCGTGAGCAGGTCGCTGAACTCCTTCGTGCGCGTTCCTTCTTCCGAGCCGATCCCGAGGAACAGCACTTTCACCTGCCGGTTGAATTTCTCCGGATCCGCGAACACGCCGTTGTGCGCCGTCTTCACATCAAAGCCGGGGCGCCACCCCGAGCTGCCGCTGAATCCGCCGATGTAGGCGAACTTGTCGAGGTTCCCCAGCGTCGTCATGAACGTCTGCATGCCGCCCATCGAAAGGCCGGCCATGGCGCGGTTCTCCCGTCCCGGCGCCACGCGGTACGCGCTTTCGATCGCCGGGATGAGATCTTGGATCATCATTTCGGTGAACGTCGCCCCCGTGAACGAGGCAAGCCCGCCCCGCGCCGGCGCGCCGGGCGCGGGCTTGGCGCCTTCGGGCGGGCGCGGCGGCGCAGGTTGCGGCCACAGCCGGCGCGCATTGAAAATGGAGGCGTCTTCCCCGGGTTTCGACGCGTTCAGATTGTCCATTACGATGATCATCGGGCGCGCTTTTTTCTCCGCGATCAGGTTGTCCAGGATCACATCCACGCGCCCCTGCTTGTGCCACCCCTCTTCGTTCTCGCCCCAGCCATGCAACAGGTAGAGCACCGGGTAGCGGGCTTTCGGATTCTTGTCGTAATCCGGCGGCGTATAAACGTAAGCCCGCCGCCATTTCTGCGTCACCTTGGAGAAATACCAGTGCTGGCGCACGTCCCCGCGCGGCACGTTTCTCTGCTGGTAAAAGCCCTCGTCGGGCGCCGGAATCTCGAAGGCGCTGTTGTCGAAGCCGGAGCCGAAAAACGTCCGCGTCGCCGGATCGGCCACAATGGAGCCGTCGATCTGCAGCGTGTAGTAGTGAAACCCCTCCGCCTGCGGAGGCGACGTGGCATACCACCACCCATCCGCCGCTTTGCTCATCTCAACTCCCTTGCCGATCCGCACCGTCACCTTCTGCGCCGCCGGCGCCCACACGCGGAATGTCACGCTCCTGTCGGGGCGGACACACGGATAGTTCGCCCCCGGAATGTTATAGGCGCTCGGCGTGCAATCCCCCGCCGGCTGAGCCCACGCGGCGCTGCCCGCCAGCAGCGCGAAAAGCAATGCTCCTGATTTCACTCCCATAGTGACTCCTTCGACTGGGCTTGCTCGAACCACGAGGCAACCGGCAGCGGCGCGCCGCGGAAAATCCGCCCGGCGGCTGCCGGTTTCGATTCCACTCGGGTGACGGACGGAGCTGAGGCTGTGGACTGGCGGTCTCATCCGTCCGCGAATTTCCCTGAATGCGGATGCACATACGCACCAGCCGGAGATTCTATCACTGTCTGCATTGTTTTGGGTAAGCGCTTCCAGAAGGGAGCCGTTGCTTTGGTGCATCCTGTTGGGTGATGCCTCCGTCTGTTTCCCGCGCGCACCTTTTCGTCTACGGTACGCTCAAGCGCGGCTTCTCCCCGTGGGCGCGGCGGCTCTGGTCCCAGGCGCGCTTCGCCGGCGAAGCCACGCTCCCCGGGCGGCTCGTCAGCATCGGGCCATTCCCGGCTCTCGTCGAAGACGGCGCCGCCGGCTCGCTCGTGCACGGAGAGGTGGCGGCGTTGCAGGACGAGGGCGTCCTGGAGCTCCTCGACCGCTACGAGGGTCCCCGGTACAGGCGCGTGCTCCGGCGCGTGAAGATGCAGAACGGGCGGGAGCTCGATGCGTGGGTGTATCTGTACCGCGCCCCGCTCGTGCATGCCTGCCCTGTCCCTGGGGGCCGCTGGCCGTAGAATGGGTTCCATGATCCGGTTCCTGCTGCTCGGGCTTCTGCTGCTGCCGCTCGGCGCGCAGAAGAAATGGACTGACGACGAAGTGATGGCCGTGCACCGCTCGGCGCTGCTGATCGACGGCCATAACGACGTCACCAGCCGCACCGTGCGCGGCTGGGACATTGGCTCGGAGAAAGACGTCCGCCATACGAGCATTGCGAAACTCCGCGCGGGCGGCGTGGGCGCGCAGTTCTTCGCCGCCTATGTGAGCGCCGATCTGATCGACTCGGGCGGCTCGGCGCGGCGGGCTTTGGAAATGATCGATACGATCCGCCACGATATCGTGGCGCGCTACCCCGGTCACTTCACGCTCGCGGTCACCGCGGATGAGATCGAGGCGGCGCACAGGGCGGGCAGGATCGCCGCGCTGATCGGCATCGAAGGCGGGCATGCCATCGAGAACGAGCCCCGCCTGCTGCGCGCCTACTACGATCTCGGGGTCCGCTACATGACGCTGACGCATACGCGGAACCTCGAATGGGCAGGGTCCTCGGCGGAGCAGGACAACCGCGGCTTGAACGAGCTCGGGCGCCGCGTCGTGGCGGAGATGAACCGGCTGGGGATGATGGTCGACATCGCCCACGTCTCGGACAAGACCTTCTGGGATGTGATCGAGGCGAGCCGCGCGCCGGTTTTCAGCTCGCACTCCTCGGCGCGGGCGCTGTCCAACATCCCGCGCAACATGAGCGACGAGATGATCCGCGCCGTCGCCAGGAAGGGCGGGCTCGTGATGGTCAACCTCGGCTGCGAGTTCATCAGCCGGCGGTCGGCGGACACGTCGCCGTGGATCCATCCGTCGCTGCCGAAAAACGCCCGCTGCGAACAGGCATCGCTTGAGGAAGTGGTGGCGCATTTCGAGCATATTCGGAAAATCGCCGGAGTCGATTATGTGGGGTTGGGGAGTGATTTCGATGGGGTTGCCTGTACCCCAAAAGGGCTCGAGGATGTCTCCCGGTGGCCGAATCTGACACGGCGGCTGCTGGAAAAGGGCTTCACGGCGGAGGAGATCCGCAAGATATACGGCGGGAATTTCCTGCGCTTCATGCGCGCCGTGGAAAGGGCTGCGCGGTAGCCCCCTTCCACAACGCCGGCGCTACGATGCCGC
>DYJN01000119.1 GCA_020723085.1 Arcobacter sp. | reverse complement strand
AAAAAAATCACAGGAGGTGCAAGTGTGACCGAACTAAAACCGCTCAACTGGCAGCCCAAACCGGGCATTGGCTATACCGTCGTGCGCCGCGGCGACGGCGGCATGACCCTGACTTTTACCGACCTTTCCGACGCGACCCTCGCCGACTGGCACGAATTCGCCTCCGAGCACCTGCTCGGCTCCGACCGCCTGACCCGCAACCTGTACGACCTGCGCCAGGTGGCTGAAATTCCCGAAAAAGCCGTCCGCATGGCCGTGGAACTCAACACCGACCCGTCTTCGCGCAACATCCGCCTGGCGGTGGTGGTGTCGAGCGCCAGGGTGAAGACCGCCATCGAGTCGGTCGCGGCCCTTTCGGCCGGCGACACGGCGGCGATGAAACTCTTCACCGACATCAACCAGGCCGAAGCCTGGCTGGGACGCCCGCTCGACCAGATCGCGTAGGATGACCGGGTTGGGAGTCGGCAAACGCACATTGACCTGGGGCGCCCGCACGCTCGTGATGGGCATCCTTAATATCACGCCCGACAGCTTCTCTGGCGACGGGCTGCTCGCCGCCCCTGCTGAGGGCGAAGGGGTGGCCCTCTCCCAGGCCCGCGACTTCCTGGCTGCCGGGGCCGACATTCTCGATGTGGGGGGCGAATCCACCCGGCCGGGAGCGCAGACCGTCAGCGCCGAGGAGGAGATCGCACGGGTCGTCCCCGTCATCCGGGTCATCCGGGCCGAATTCCCTGAAACGCTCATCTCGATTGACACTTACAAGGCCGGCGTGGCCGAGGCCGCTTTCGAGGCCGGGGCCGACATCCTCAACGACGTTTGGGGCTTGCGGGCCGACCCGGACCTGGGGCCGGTGGCCGCCAGATATGGCGCGCCGGTCATCCTGATGCACAACCGCAGCAACCCGGCCAGCATCGAAGTGCGCGGACGGCTGGGCAACGCCTACATCGGTCCCGAATACGAGGATCTGCTGGAGGACGTCAAACGCGAGCTGCTGGATTCCGTCAGGCTGGCGCGGCAGGCCGGGGTCCCGGACGAACGCATCATCCTGGACCCGGGGATCGGCTTCGGTAAAACAGTCGAGCAAAACCTGGAGCTGATCAACCGCCTCGACGAGATCCGCGCCCTGGGCTTCCCGGTGCTGCTGGGGCCGTCGCGCAAATCCTTTATCGGGTTCACGCTCAACCTCCCGCCCGACCAGCGCCTCGAGGGGACGGCCGCGGCCGTCGCTATCGGCATCGCCCGCGGCGCCGACATCGTCCGAGTGCATGATGTGCTTCAAATGGTCCGCATCGCGCGCATGACGGACGCCATCACCCGGAAAAAATGATGCAAGACAGGTTTGCGCAGGGTTTGCTCCAAAGCGGGATCATCGAGGCCAAAGAGGGGAATATCGCCGCGGCCCGGCGGCCTGTTCGATAATGATTGACCATGCCCGATACCCTGACTCTCATCCGCCGGCGGCGCGACCGCCGCGAACGAACCCGCCGGAGCGGGGAACAGCGCCTGCAACGGGTGGTGATGGGCGCGGGATTCGTCTTCGGCGCGCTGCTCTCGCTGCTATTGATCGGCGCGGCGCTGGCCTACGCCGAAGTCACGCGTGACCTGCCGCCGGTTGAGCAGCTTCCGATTCTGCTCAACCCGCCTGATGGCCTGCTGCTCCAGCCGACCGAACTTTACGACCGCACGGGTGAACACCTGCTCGCCACCCTCGCCCCCTCCAGTGGCCCGCGCCGCTACCTGCCGCTCGATCCCCAGAACCCCCAGCATTTATCTGAAGCCCTGGTCAAGACTACCCTGGCCGCGGCCGACCCGGATTTCTGGTCGCACCCCGGCTACAGCCTGCAAGGCCTCGACCGGCCCGAAAGCCATCCCACATTGGCGCAGCGTCTCGCCGCCGGCCTGCTGCTCTGGGACGAGCCGCCCTCCCTGCGCCGCGCCATCCGTGAGCGGCTGCTGGCGGCCCAAATCACATCACGTTACGGCCGCCGGCAGGTGATCGAGTGGTATCTTAACAGCGCCGATTACGGCCACTACGCTTTTGGGGCTGAGCAGGCCGCCCAACTCTACTTCGGCAAGTCGGCTGCGGAACTCAATTTGGGCGAAGCCGCGCTCCTGGCCGCGCTGGGGCAGTCACCGGCATTGAACCCGCACGACGCGCCCGTCGCCGCAGTCCAGAACGCGGGGGACTTGATCCAGGCGATGGTCATGACGGGGACCATCACCGTGGAAGAGGCCAACGCCTCGGGACTGAACGGGATCACCTTCGCCCCGGCCCCCCTCGCGTCCACCCCAACGCCTGCGCCTGCGTTCGTTAATCTGGCCTTATCCCAACTGGAAACTTATTTCGGCAGCCCCCGCATCGAGCGCGGCGGGTTGAAGATCATCACCAGCCTCGACTTCGACTTGCAAACCCAGGCTGCCTGCGCCGTGAAGGCTGCCGTCGCCCCCGAAGCGGACTCGTCCGCCTGCGAGGCTGCGGCCCTGCTGCCCAGCCTGCCCGACGCGAACGGCGCCTCCGCCAGCGCGCTGATCCTCGATCCGCAGACCGGGCAGATCTTGGCGGCGGTGGGCGAGACCGGCCCGGAGGGCGAATCCGCCTTTTTGGCGGCCCACGACGCCGGGTCCCTGAACGCTCCGTTCGTCTACTTGACCGGGTTCACGCGCGGGCTGAGTCCCGCCTCGTTAGTCTGGGACGTCCCGGGGCTGGCATCCATCCCCAATTTCGACAATCAGTACCACGGCCCGCTGCGGCTGCGCGAGGCCCTGGTGAACGATACCCGCCTCGCTGCGGCGCAGGTGCTGGCCCAGATGGGCGCGGATAACGTCAGCCGCACGGCGGCCTCGTTCGGGCTGGCGCTGCCCGAGAACCTGTCCTGGCTGGACGAGCCGGTCTTCGAGTCGCCGCTGCGCCTGGCTGCGGCTTACGGCGTTTTTGCCGCCAACGGGGTGATGGCCGGGCAGCTGCTGGGGGATACCTTTGGCTCGGTCAGCGTGCTGAGCGTGACCGGCTTCGACCATGCCGCCTGGCTGGATTGGACCTCGCCGCAGGCCCGGGCGGTGGTCTCGCCCCAACTGGCCTACCTGATGACCCACGTCTTGAGCGACGCCAGTGTGCGCTCGCCGGAGTTGGGTTATGCCGGCCTGCTGGAGGTGGGCCGCCCGGCCGGGGCCAAGGTCGGGCAGACGCCGGAGGGCCGGGACGCCTGGGCGGTGGGGTACACGCCCCAGCGGGTGACGCTGGTCTGGGTGGGGAGCGAGGCCGGGCCGCCGCCGCGCCTGGCCGCCGGGCTGTGGCAGGCGCTGACCCGTTACGCGGTGCGGAACCTGCCGCCCGAAGGCTGGAGCGCGCCGCAGGGTGTGAGCGTGATTCAGGTCTGCGACCCTTCGGGGATGCTGCCGACCGAGGCCTGCCCGAACGTGGTGGACGAGGTTTTCCTGAGCGGCAACGAGCCGGTGCAGGCGGATACGCTCTACAAAACGGTCGAGATCAACCGCGAGACGGGTCTCCTGGCGACGGTTTTCACCCCGCCCGAACTGGTGGACGAGAAGGTTTTCCTGTCGGTGCCGCCCGAAGCGCTGGATTGGGCGCGGACCAACGGCTTCGACACGCCGCCGACCGCCTACGATGCGATCCAGCCACCGGAGGTTTCCCCGAGCGCCAGCATCACTTCCCCGGCCCTGTTTGCGGACGTGGGCGGGATCGTGACCATCACCGGTACCGCTGCGGCAGATGATCTGGATTTCTACCGCGTCCAGGTTGGGCGGGGACTCAACCCCCGGACCTGGACCCTGGTCGGCGAGGGGCAGGAGCCGGTCGAGGGCGGGAAGCTGGCCGAGTGGGATACCTCCGGGCTGGGCGGGTTGTACGCCGTGCAACTGCTGGTCGTCCATGCCGACCAGCGGGTCGAGACGGCGGTGATCCAGGTCACGGTGGACAACCGTCCGCCGGATGTGGCGATTTTGGGTTTGCAGGATGGGGAAAAGTTGAGCCTGGCGCAGAACAGGCAGGTGGTCTTCCAGGCGCAGGCCAGCGACGACTTGCTGCTCAAGGAAGTCGCCTTTTACGTGGACGGTCAGCTGGTCGGCACGGCTTATGCCGCGCCCTATTCGGCGGCCTGGAGCGCGGCGATGGGAAAACACCGCCTGCGCGTGGTGGCGGCAGACGGCGCGGGGAATGTGACCGAAGCCAAGATTGAGTTCGAAATATCGAAGTGAGGCTCCGCTAAAACGGCTTGAACCCTTCGCCCAGCGCTTCGTGCGCCTGGCCGATGACCATGAAGGCTTGCGGGTCGGCTTTGTGGACGATGGTCTTGAGCGTGACGACCTCAGACCGAGACACCACGCAGTACAAGACGGGGCGCGGCGCGCCGGTGTAAGCTCCCGTGCTGGGGATTAGCGTCACGCCGCGCGCCAGCTCTTCCAGTATTTTTTGGGCGACGACCTCCGGCTCGCGGGTGATGATCAGCGCCGTGCGGACGGTTTCCGCGCCTTCCAGCGTCGTCTCGGCGGTCAGGCCGCTGACGTAGAGGGCGATCAGGGCGTAGAGGGCTTGCTTCCAGCCGAAGACGACTCCCGCGCCGAGGATGACCGCCGAATCGACCAGCAGGTAACTCTGCGTCATCGAGACCCCGCGCCAGTGGTTCAGGATACGGGCCAGCACGTCCGAGCCGCCGGAGGTGCCCTGGCCGCGGTAGACCAGCCCATAGCCGATCCCGCTCACGACCGCGCCGTAGAGCGAGTTGAGCAGGATGTCGTCCGTCAGGCCTTCGACGGGCAGGAACAGGGCCAGGAAATCCACGAAGAAAGAATACGCGGCTACCGCTGTCGTGGTCCGCAGGGCGAAGCGCCGCCCGCCCAGGAAACGCCAGCCGAGCAGAAAAAGCGGGATGTTGCCGATGAAGACCATCAGGCCGATCGGCCAGCCGGTGAATTTGTTGATCAGTTGCGCAATGCCGCTCACCCCGCCCGAAGCCAGGTTGGCCGGGATGAGGAACAGGCGGATGCCGACGGCCTGGAAGAGCGCGCCGGTGAGGATCAGCAGGTAGTCGCGGATCGAGGGCCAGGAACGGTTGAGCATGTGTCTCCTATTACTTTTTATAGTATTGACTCCACTGCAAAAAGGTCGAAATCTTTAACGCTAAGACGCCGAGCCG
>DYJN01000045.1 GCA_020723085.1 Arcobacter sp. | reverse complement strand
TCGGCCGCAGCATCGTCTCAGACCATGACGGAATCCGGCGCCCGAGACGGCATGCAACCGGCGGAGGAACGCTTTATCCGCCGGCCGTGAACGCCCTGCCTCGGGCTTTTTCCGGCGGAATGCGGCGGCTACCGGACCAGTGCATCCGCGGCGTTCGCGGCAAGAATCCAGCGGCTGGCCGCGGTGATCACATACTCGTGCGTGAACCACAGAAACCCGAAATCGTCCATGCACTCCAGCAAGTCTGGCTGGATGACCACATAGCCCGGAATCACGCCGCCGGGGATGTAGGATTGGTCCGCGCGGTTGTTGCCGTAAGCTTTCAGGTGAGAGCGGGCGCCCACTCCGGAAACGTACGAACTGCTGGAAACCGGATGCGTGCCAAGGATGTAGTTCGCCGCACGCAGCGTGTAATCCCTGCTCACAATCTCCCGGAACGCCTTGTGCAGGAAATACATCCTCACGCCAAGGTCGCTGACGCCGGCTGAGCCGCCCCACCCGCCCCGCGTGGGAGGAACCCCAAACGGCGTCGCCGCAAGCTCCTTGTCGAGCTGCGCCATATGGGCGCGCAGTGCGCCCTCGAACCGCTTGCGGAACTCCGCATCCATGTATTGCAGCACATGAACCGCCGCCCAGCCGCCGAAGCCGAAGCGCTGCGTCATCGACGGGAACATCTCGAGAACCCGCTTCTTATAAGGCTCGCCGCCGCCGGTGGCGATCAGCAGTTGCAGAGCGGCGTTCCATTCCTCGGCAGCGGCGAAGCCCGCGCCGGGGCCGCCGGCCCCGCCCCGGACAGGAGTCGGGCTGGCGTGTTCCTCGTTCCAGATCCGGATCGCCGTGTCCAGACACTCCCGCGCCAGCGCGTCGTCATAGCCGCGCAGTGCGCCGGCTGCCGCCGCCAGCGTAGCTGCCGAGCCGTACTGCATCGCCGCAGACTTCGTGGTGAAAGCCCAGCGGTCGTCCGGGCGCCCTGAGAATGCGCCGCGCACCTCGTTTGGCCCCAGCTTCTCGTCGTACACCCGGTTATCGGTCTTCGACGCCCCGTCCCCGAGGTGCGTGTACTGCCGCAGCGTCGGTTCGTTGATCGCCGGGAACGTGTGGCCCACGGCTTTGATCTGTGCCAGCACCTGCAGCACGCCGTGCCTGATGTGCTGGAGCACGTCGGGCACCCCGTCCGGGCGGTGCATCTCCACCGAGCGCGCCTCCCAGTCCACGGTGAGCTGATCGTAGTCGAGCCCGAATTCGCGCCGCGCGAGCGAGAGGTCCTGAATGACCACGAACTGGCTGCGCGTCTGGATGTCAAAGTCGCCCGCATCATACCAGCCGCCGACGTTCAGTCCCGGGATGTGCTCGCCCGGCTTGTAGGGCGAGTCGAGCTCCAGCCCCATCCACCAGCCGTCGAAATGACGCCGGTTCGGCGGCGCCTGCCGCGCATCGTCCAGATGCGAGACGCCATGCCACAGCCGGTAGCCTTCACGCACCGAAACGTGATCCATTGCGGTAGCCAGGTAACCCGAAAGCGTCAGTTGCCACGTGCGGCTGTACACGTCTCTCGCGATGCGGAACAGGCTCGAGCGCGCGCCCGCGTATTCGATCACGTACAGCCCTGGCTCCTTCACACTCGAGAAATCGAACCTTGCATAGGTGTAGCGCAGCCACGGCTGGCGCCCGGAGACAGGACCTTCAAAGACCTGCTGGTACGCGCCGTCCTGTCCAAGCCTCAGCACTTTCGCTGTCCCGGGTCCCGGGAATTTCGGATCCAACTCGAGAATGGCCACCTTTGCGGTATCCGGGTGGTAGCCCACCTGGTTGTGCGCGATCATCGGCGGTCTCACCCAGTTCGGAATCACGTCCGGACGGATGTGCCACACCACCACCTCGCCAGTCTTGCCGGAAGGGATCCGTGTGCGCAGCACGAACCACCCGTTCTGCGCCATCACGCGTCCGTCATACAACGACAGCGGACCGGCATCGGAGATCACTTTCACGCGGTACGCCGGCTCGTCCACCCCCAGCGTGATGCTCTTGCCCGTGGCGAAGGGCAGCGGTTGCCGGTAGCCCTTCTCCCGGTCCCATTCCTCCTGATACGGCAGCTTCGGCGGTTCTCCCGCAGGCGGAGGAACGCTGACGGCAGGATCGCGCGGGCTCACGGGAAAGAAGCCCGTCTCTGCGCCGTCCACCATGTAGCTCTTGCCGGCATAGATCGCCGGCAGAAACTCCAGATTGAATCCCGCCCGCCCGGCGAGTCTCTCGGGAATCGGCTTGTCGAGAACCACCGCCAGGCGCACCCCGCCCGGCTCCGCCGTCGCTTCCACCCGGTAATGGAAGTCATACTCCGGATAGCCGGCATCCGCAGTGAGGCGGCGGTTGAGCTTGTCGGCGTTCCTTGACTTGAGTTGCGGAACTGCGTCCCACTGCTCCGGCGTGGGCAGCAGGCGCACGTCGCCGTTGGTGGCGATGCGCCGCCCGTGAAGGATCATCTCCATCGCCGTGTTCTTCTGATCGAAGAACATCCGGTTGAAGGTGCTGTGGTAGAGGATGACGCTGAAGCCCTGCGTGTCCAGATAGCCCCTGTCGGTGACCTCCATGAGGAAGCTCGAACCGGACAGCGGCGCCGCGCACAGTCGGGCGAGACAGAGAGCGAGAGTGAGCCGGGCTGCCATGCGGCTATTCTACGCCTGTCTGTATACGCTTACAAAGGCCCGCGCCAAACAGTCTGCGTCTCCACCCCAAATTCCCCTCTCCCGCGGCGCGGCTCTTCCCGGGCGCCCGCGCTGCAACCGATCTCTGTCGCCGGCAATCCCCGCGCGGGAGCCGAAACATTTTCTTCAAATCCCGTTTCCCGTTGATCTCCGCGCGCCGTCTGAGCCGGTTCCCGCCAGCCTGCCATCGGGCCTACGGGATAGAATCGCGGTGCGATGAGCGCGCGCCGGTTCGTGCTGCGGGAGCTGCACGTCAAGTCCGCCGTCTTGCGGGCGGTTCTCGTATTTGCCGGCTCCCTGGCCGCCGCGCAGGTCAAGTCGCAAAGAGCCATCCCTCTGTACGGCTGCTTCGAGGGAGCCGTCGAACACAGCCGGAGCTACGCCGATCCATACCGCGAGGCCGCCTTGCAGGTGCAATACACCCGTCCGGACGGGACGCGCCTGTCCTTCTGGGGCTTCTACGACGGCGGCCGGACTTGGCGCTTCCGCGCTTCTGCCGATCAGCCCGGAGCGTGGAAATACGAGGCCGCGATGTCGGACGGCAGCCTCCGCCGCACGGGCGAGTTCCGGGTCTCGAAAAACACGGCTCTGCCCGGCATGATCACGGTCCACCGCCCAAGCCCGGTCTGGTTCGGCTTCGCCGGCGGCAAGCCGTTTCTGGTGCGCGGACTCCATGTCGGCGACCGCTTCTTCCCCGCCAACTGGCCCGATGCCGAGCGCAAGCGCTTCCTCGACTGCGTGCAGGCGAACCGCTGCAACTTCCTCTCCATCGCCAGCCATTTCCTCAACCGCGACGAAGAGGGGCGCGGGCGCGGATGGAAAACGCCGGAGCTGTGGCCCCTGAATCCAGCCGAGTACCAGCGGATGGAACGCATCCTGAACGGCCTCGCCGAGCGGCGCATCGTCGTGTAGGGCTTTGCCGGCTTCTTCGGGCAGAAGTCCCGCTATCCGCGCGACCCGAGCGATCAGGAACTCTGCATCCGCTATACGCTCGCGCGTCTCGCCCCCATGCGGCGCCTGCTCTGGAACGTCGCCGGTCCCGAGCCCAACCTCGGCGAAGGACTCCGCTGGATGAGCGATGAGGACCTGGCGCGGCTTGGCAGACGGATCGCTTCTCTCGATCCGTGGAAGCATCCGGAAAGCGTCCACAATCGCACCGGCGACGATCCGTTCCGGGACAGCGATTGGACCACTTACGGCGTCCTGCAAGGGCCGAAGACTCCTGATCTGCCCACGCTCAGCCGCGGGCTTCTGGAAAGCCGCCACCCGGCCAAGCCGCTGCTGGCGCAGGAAACGCTCTGGTCCCGCAACACCTGCCACCTCCGCAGCCTCAAGCGCGATTACACGGACAGGGAGATCCGCCAGAACGCGTGGGTCATCCAGATGAGCGCAGCCGGACTCGTGTTCGCCGACAACGACGGCAACTCTTCCACCGGCTTCACAGGGACGCTCAATCCTGCCGATGCCCATCCTGCGCGCCACGCCATCCTGCGCAGGATCTGGGACTTCATGGAAACCGTGCCCTTCGCGCAGATGCGACCCGCGCAGGAGACCGTCACCGCGGGCTACGCGCTCGCCTCCGGCACGGCTCTTCTGGCGGATCTTCCGCCCGGCTGAAGGCAGGAGTTTCGACATAAGTGGCTGGTTTTGTTTTGGATGAGGGGAACCGCCGGCAGCCGGGCGTCTGGCTACATCGCGCTACTTCTCAGGCAGGGCGACACCGAGCGCGTCCAGGATTTCCTGCTGCCGCGCATCCGGGTTGGGAAGCCGCGTCAGGGTTTGGTTCTCCCCGATGGCGTAGTCGAGCAGACACAAGCGGCTCAGCACCGCCAGAGCATCCGCCAGGGTGGTGGCGTGGGGGTCTGTGTCCGTGGTCCCGAAGCGGGCTTGCAGCCGGCGCTCCATCTCCCGCGTGATCTTGAGCGCCAACATGCAGCAGAAGACGTGGCCCCGCGTGCGGCTCTCCTTGCGTACCCAAACCGGACGCACTTCCAAGAGCCCGGTCTTCATCTGTCGGAAGTCGCGCTCCACCTTTTGCAGCTTCACATAGTTGTCGTGCACCGCCTGCCCGTCCAGTTGCTGGGGGGAGACGTCGGTCACCACCACGTAGCAGCCCGCCAACTCCAGGGCCCGCTCGATGGCCGCCTGATTGCGCTCCAACACCACGGTGCGCCCCTCCAAACGCAGGTCCACCTGTCCGGTCAGCTTGTGGCGCGCCACCCACGTTTGCAGGTTGCGGGGGCCGGCTTCCGGCTGGCAGCGGGGGGAGTTCCGCACCCGTTCGTTGCGCTGTTCGACCTTGTCGCGCAGCTTACGGAGTTTGTCTTCCAGACGGTGCTGCACACGCGCCGCCTCGGCCTCGTTCCGCCGCAGTAGATAGCGTACCCCGTCGGCCTCCACTTCGCACACCGCTTCGCTGAACAAACCCATCTGCAACGTCCCCTCGCTGAGCAGGCGCCGGATCTGCGGGTCAGTCAGCGCACTGATATAGTGCAGCCCGGCTTGCTGCAAGGCCTGCTTGCCCTTGCTTTTGACCATGCCCCGGTCGCCGACAAACACCAACTCCTGCACACCAAACTGGTTTTGCAGGATTTGGATCTGGTCCACGACGGTGACCGGATCGCCGGTGTTGCCGGCGAAGACCCGCACCGCCAGCGGCTCGCCGGCGTGGTCGGTGAGCAGTCCAATGACGATCTGCAGTTTGCCGCGCTTGCCGTCGCGGGAGTAGCCGAAATTGCCGAAGGCATTGTGCTGGCCTTCCAGATAGCTGCTGGTGATGTCGTAGAGGAACAGCGTGGGCGGGCTGCCGCGACGCTGCACATAGCTGCGATAGAGAGCCTGTTCGATCTTCTCCTGGCGGGCGGCGAGATCATCCAGGGCGGCATAGAGGTCGTCCTCGTCGAAGGGGTCCAGGCCGAGGACCTCGGCGACGGCGTGATTGGCGGCCCAGCGGACGGCGGAAAGGCGCGAGCCTTGGTGGGCGACGCGGGCGAGCACCAGAAACAGGGCGAGTTTGGCCAGGCGGGTTTTGCCCAAGGCGGCGGAGAGGCCGAGGGCGCCGGCCAGTTGTTTGAGAGCGAACAGGAGGCCGAAGACGAGGCCGGTGGTGGGGCGGGGACAGGCGAGGTGATCGAAGTCGCCGCGGAGTGCGCGGCGGAGAGCTTCGACACGGGCGGGGTGCCAGTGGGAGAGGTTGGCGAGGGTGCGTTTGAGGACCTTGCCGTTTTGGCGGAAGCAGTGGCGGAGCAGGATGGCGGGAGGGGAATTACGGTTGGGGACGGACTCGATGTACATGGGGACAGTATAAAACAACAACATCAACAAAGCAAGACTGTCATACACACTTACATGGGTACATTATGGAGTCACATCCACGGCGTTTTCCATATCGCTGTCATGGAGTTACGTCAGGTCAGAACGCTCTTCTCGGGGGGAAGATCCGTCTGGCGCAATCGGCCCCCGCACGGTCATCACGCGGCCTTCGCCGGTTTGCGTTTCCGCCGTCAGGGCAGCCCCCGCCAGCCACGCGCGGCGGCTGATTTTCATTGCCGGCATGCTGCCATCATACTGACCCTCCGCCCCCGCGGGCGGCAGCCGGCTCTGCCTCCCCTGCGCTGTCCGCAAAACAGCCGGTGGTGTCTGACTCCCAAGCGGTGGTCCCGGCGGCTCATCGCCCCGCGGGCTCCGCCGCTCAGGCGGGCGCCGCGGCCGGCTCGGTCTCCGGCATCAGCCCCGGAATCACGTGGCGGAATACGTCGTCGATGGTCTCCGCAAACAGGAATTCCATCTCCTGCCGCACGTTCTCCGGCAGATCGCGCAGGTCCTTCCCGTTGCGCTTGGGCAGGATCACGCGCCGGATGCCCGCCCGCCGCGCCGCCAGCGTCTTCTCCTTCACGCCGCCGATCGCCAGCACGCGCCCGGTCAGCGTGATCTCCCCCGTCATCGCCGTGTCGCTGCGCGCCGGTTTCTTTGTGTAGAGCGAAGCCAGCGCCACCGCGATCGTGATGCCCGCCGACGGTCCGTCCTTCGGAATCGCTCCTGACGGCACATGGATGTGCACGCCGTACTCGCTGAACAGCGCCGGATCGAGCCCGTAAGCCTCGGCGTGCGCCCACAGGTAGCTCTGCGCCGCTTTGGCCGACTCCTGCATCACGTCGCCAAGCTGCCCGGTCAGCGTCAGCCCCTTCCCCTTCGGCAGCAGCATCGCTTCCACGTAGAGAACGTCGCCGCCGGACGGAGTCCACGCGAGGCCGGTCGCCACCCCCGCCGGCAGATCCTTCCGCGCCTCTTCAGGCAGGAACGTCTCCGGTCCAAGCAACTCCACGATCGTCTCCGGCGTCATCGCTATCGGCTCCTTCCGCCCTTCGGCGAACTTCAGCGCCGCCTTCCGGCACAGGCTCCCGATGTTGCGCTCCAGGTTCCTCAGCCCCGCCTCCCGCGTGTAGCTCTCGATGATCTTGCGGATGCCCGTCTCCGGAAACTGCGCGATCTCTCCCGTCAGCCCGGTCTCTTTGAGCTGCCGTGGAATCAGATACCGGTTCGCGATCGCCACCTTCTCTTCTTCGCTGTAGCCCGCCAGCCGGATCACCTCCATGCGGTCCAGCAGCGGCTGCGGAATCGTCTCCAGCGAGTTCGCCGTCGTGATGAACATCACCTTCGACAGGTCGAACGCCAGATCCAGGTAGTTGTCGCGGAACGCGTGGTTCTGCTCCGGATCGAGCACCTCGAGCAGAGCCGACGCCGGATCGCCGCGGAAGTCGCGCCCCAGCTTGTCCACCTCGTCGAGCATCAGCACCGGGTTGCGCGCCCCCGCGCGCCGGATGGCGTTGATCAGCCGCCCGGGCAGCGCCCCGATATACGTCCGCCGGTGTCCGCGCAGTTCGCTCTCATCGTGCATGCCGCCCAGCGAGAAGCGCTCGAACCTGCGCCCCAGCGCCCGCGCGATCGACTGCCCCAGCGAGGTCTTGCCCACGCCCGGCGGCCCCACGAAGCACAGGATCGGCGCCTTCGCCGACGGATTGCGCTGCAACACGCCCAGGTGCTCGAGGATCCGCTCCTTCACATCGTCCAGCCCGTAGTGGTCCTCGTTCAGCACCTGCCGCGCCCGCGTGATGTCCAGGTTGTCTTCGGTTGCGGTGAACCACGGCAGCTCCAGCACCAGGTCGAGCCATGTGCGGATCACATGCCGCTCCGGACTCTGGTCCGGCAGGCGTTCGAACCGCCGGAACTCGCGCTCGGCTTCCTTCCGCGCTTCCTCGGGCAGCTTCACCTCATCCAGCCGCTTGCGCAGCTCTTCCGTTTCCGCCTTGGCCGGCTCTTCCTCCCCCAGCTCCTGCTGGATGGCCTTCAATTGCCGGCGCAGCACATACTCGCGCTGCTCCTTGCTCATCTCCTCTTGCGCTTCGCTCACGATCTTCTGCCGCACCTCGAGAATGCGGCCTTCTTCGGTGATGTACTGCACCGCAAGCTGGAAGGCATCCTTCAATGTGGGCGACTCCAGCAGTTGCTGGAGCTTGTCTGACCCCAGGTTGAACGCCGTCGCCAGCAGCCACATCAGCTGCTGCGGATCGTCCGCGCTCGACAGCAGGTTCGAGATCTGCTCCGCCGCCTGCGGATTGATCCTCTCCAGCGTCTTGGCGGCCAGTTCGAACAGCGCTGTCTGGAGCGCGCGCTCTTCGGCCGAGTGCTCCGGCACCAGCGGCATCGGCTGCGCCTTCGCCTGAAGATACTGGCCCGTCGATTCCATCGAGAGCACGCCCACCCGTTCCAGCCCAGAGGCCACGATCTCGATCAGCGACGGCGTAGAACGCAGCACCTTGCGGATCTTGGCGTGCGTGCCCACCGAATGCAGATCCTCCGGCCCAGGCAGCTCGATCTCCGGGTTCTTCTGCGTCAGCAGGATGAGGTGGCCCTCATGATGCTTGATCGCCGCCTCCACCGCGGCGCGCGAAGCGTCCCTGCCCACCGACAGGGGCAGGATCAGTTTCGGGAACAGCACCACGTTCTTCAGCGGAAGCACGGGCAGCGTGAGAAGGTTCGTTTCCGGGTTCTGCGTTACGGGTTCGCTCATGAGCACCTCAATCCTGCGGCAATCATACTGTCTGACGCCCGGCACGCGTCATTGGGTGCGCACGGGTTCGCGCGCTTCAATCTCCAGGGCGCCTCGCGGCGCCGTCACGTACAGGTGCGCGCCGTCGCGGATCCTGCCCTCCAGAATCTGCCGCGCAATCAGGGTTTCCAGTTCCCGCTGAATCGCGCGTTTCAGCGGCCGCGCCCCGTACTCGGGCTCGTAGCCCGCAAGGATCAGGTGATCGCGCGCCTCGTCGCTCAGTTCCAGCGTGATGTGGCGCTCGGCCAGCCGCTTCCGCACCCGCTCGATCTGGATGTCCACGATGCGGCGCAGATGCTCGTGCGAAAGCCCGTGGAAGATCACCGTCTCGTCAATGCGGTTCAGAAACTCCGGCCGGAAGAAGGACCGCAGGTTCTCCGGCGGCAGGTTCGACGTCATGATCACGATCGTGTTGCGGAAGTCCACCGTGCGCCCCTGCCCGTCGGTCAGCCGCCCGTCATCCAGAACCTGCAGCAGCACGTTGAACACATCGGCGTGCGCCTTCTCGATCTCGTCGAACAGAATCACCGCATAGGGTCTGCGCCGCGCCGCCTCCGTCAGCTGCCCGCCCTCCTCGAAGCCCACATAGCCCGGCGGCGCCCCGATCAGCCGCGCCACCGTGTGCTTCTCCTGGTACTCGCTCATGTCGATCCGGATCAGCGCCCGCTCGTCGTCGAACAGGGCTTCCGCCAGCGCCCGCGCCAGCTCCGTCTTGCCCACCCCCGTCGGTCCCAGGAACAGGAACGAGCCGATCGGGCGGTTCGGGTCGCTCAAGCCCGCGCGCGACCGCTGCACCGCCTCCACCACTGCATCCGCCGCCGCGTCCTGCCCCACCACCCTGCGGTGCAGCCCGCTCGACAGATGCAGCAGCTTCTGCCGCTCCCCTTCCAGCAGCCGGCTCACCGGAACTCCCGTCCAGCGCGACACCACCCGCGCGATGTCCTCCTCGTCCACCTCCTCCTTGATGAGCCGCTCACGCGTGTCTTGCTCCGCCAGCCGCCGCTCTTCTTCGAACAGGCTCCTCTCCAGTTGGATCAGCTTGCCGAACTTCAGCTCCGCCACGCGGTTCAGATCGTAGGCCCGCTCGGCGCGCTCGATCTCCAGCTTGGTCTGCTCGATCTCCTCCCGCAGCTTCCGCAGCCTCTGCACCGACTCCTTCTCCGCCTTCCAGCGGGCTTCGATCTCCGCCACGTCGCGCGACAGCGTGAACAGCTCATCCTCGATCTTCGCCAGCCGCTCCTGCGAAGCTTCGTCCGTCTCTTTCTTCAGGGCTTCGCGCTCGATTTCGAGCTGCATCTTCCGCCGCAGCTTTTCATCGAGCTCCGCCGGCATCGAGTCGATCTCCGTCCGCAGCCTCGCCGCCGCCTCATCCACCAGGTCGATTGCCTTGTCCGGCAGGAACCGGTCCGAGATGTACCGGTTCGACAGCACCGCCGCCGCCACCAGCGCGGAGTCCTTGATGCGCACGCCGTGGTGCACTTCATACCGCTCCCGCAGCCCGCGCAGAATCGAGATCGTGTCCTCCACCGTCGGCTGATCCACCGTGATCGGCTGGAAACGGCGCTCCAGCGCCGCGTCCTTCTCGACGTACTTGCGGTACTCGTCCAGCGTCGTCGCGCCAATGCAGTGCAGCTCGCCCCGCGCCAGCATCGGCTTCAGCAGGTTGCCCGCGTCCATCGCCCCTTCCGCCTTGCCCGCGCCAACCACCGTGTGCAGCTCGTCAATGAAAAGGATGATCTGCCCCTCGCTGGCGGCAACTTCCTTGAGCACCGCCTTCAGCCGCTCCTCGAATTCCCCGCGGTACTTCGCGCCCGCGATCAGCGCGCCCATGTCGAGCGCCACTACCCGCTTCGACTTCAGCCCCTCGGGCACGTCGCCGCGCACAATACGCTGCGCCAGCCCTTCCACGATCGCCGTCTTGCCCACCCCAGGCTCGCCGATCAGCACGGGGTTGTTCTTCGTGCGCCGCGACAGCACCTGCACCACCCGGCGGATCTCCTCGTCGCGCCCGATCACCGGATCCAGCTTGCCCTGCGCCGCCATCTGCGTCAGATCGCGCCCGTAGTTTTCGAGCGCCTGATACGTGGCTTCCGGATTCTGCGTCGTCACCCGCTGGCTCCCCCGCACCTCCCGGATCGCCTGCTCCAGCCGCTCCCGCGTCACCCCCTGCTCCCGGAACAGCTGCCCGGCAAAACCATTGCCCGCCTGAAGCGCCAGCAGAAGGTGCTCCACGCTCACGAAGTCGTCCTTCATCCGCTTCGCTTCCTGCTCCGCGTTGCCGAGCAGCGCAGCCAGACGCTGCGTCAGGTACATCCCCGACGCCCCGCCGCTCACCGTCACCTTCGGCTGCCGCTCCAGTTCGCCCAGCAGCTTCCGGTGCAGCTTCTCCAGATCGAAGCCCGCCTTCAACAAAATGTTCGGGGCGATGCCCTGCTCCTGCTCGAGCAGCGCCACCAGCAGATGCTCGTTGTCCACATGCTGATGGGACAGCCGCGCCGCCAGCGTCTGCGCCGATCGCAGCGCGTCTTGCGCCTTTTCAGTAAAGCGGTTCAGATCCATATCGCCGAACTCCGATCACTGGCCTCCTGAGATCAACATACCACGTTAGTCAATTGTTGTCTAGATTCTTTAGCGTATCAATATCATACTTTGCTCCCGTCTTGCCAAAGAACCGTCCGCTCCGCCGGATCAGCAGTCCCCCAATCAAAACCTAGTTCTCACTGGAGTATGTATGAATCGAGGGCCCTCTCCCCGCTTCCCACCGGGCCCGCCGCCGGAATGCTACCCTGAAAAGTTCCAATCAACATGGGCTGGTTCGGGTCATGGTACGCCCGCTGGATGGAGCAGTGGGAAGAGCGGATGTGCTTCGCCGCCACCAACCGCGTCGTGCGCCCGTTTGAATGGGGTCTCGACTGGTCCCATAGCTGGCCCGTCACCCCCCTGCTGGAATCCGCCGATGGTCTGCCCCCGCTCGACCGCATGCTCCGGCTTAGCCGCCTCGCCATCAAGCACAGCTACGAGTTCTTCGGCTACCAGCCGGTCCGCGACTACCACCTCTCCGGCGGGCTGCTCCGGTTCACCTCGGCAGTGAAGACCCCTTACGAGGAGAACAACGTCGTCCACGGCCAGTGGTTCCCCGGCAAGAACCCGCGCAAGGCGGTCCTCGTGCTTCCCCACTGGAACGCCCCCCACGACGCCCACAACGCCCTCGCCCGCGCCTTCCAGAAATTCGGAGCCAGCGCCCTTCGCCTCAGCCTCCCCTACCACGACTACCGCATGCCGGCCGAATTGCAGCGCGCCGATTACGCCGTCAGCGCCAACATCGGCCGCACCATCGACGCCACCCGCCAGGCCGTCATCGACATCCGCTCCGCCGCCGACTGGCTCGAGCAGCAGGGAGCCGAGCGCATCGCCGTCGTCGGCACCAGCCTCGGCTCCTGTTATGCCTTCCTTGCCAGCGCCCACGATGCGCGCTTCGTCGTCAACGCCTTCAACCACTGCTCCACCTACTTCGCCGATGTCGTCTGGACCGGGCTGTCCACGCTCCATGTGAAACAGGGCCTCGAAGGCAACGTCAGCCTCGACACCCTCCGCCGGCTGTGGCTCTGCATCAGCCCCACCGCCTACTTCGCCAAGTTCAGCCGGAAGCCGAAAAAGTCGCTCTTCCTCTACGCGAAATACGACACGACCTTCCTGCCCGAACTCTCCCGCCAGACCATCGAGCTTTGCCGCCGGCACCGGCTCGACTTCCGCGAAGTCGTCCTTCCCTGCGGCCACTACACCCTCGGCGAGTCCCCCTTCAAGTTCATCGACGGCTACCACCTCGTGAACTTCGTGCTGCGCAACCTCTGACGGGAAAAACACACGGGCACGCTGCTCGCTTGCCATTCGCGCGGGCGCCATAGGCGTTTCCCCTGCGGCTGGAGGCGGAAAGATCTCCGCTCCCGCGGCGCTCTACGGCCTCTCCCCCCGTCTTTACCCCTTCCTCCGGGCGCTGAGGATGAGCCGCACCGCCTCGTCCACCTCCTCCAGTCTGCTCACTTTGAATGTGGAATACGAACGCCGGTCCGGCTTCACCTCCAGGGGCCCGGGCGGAAATGTGTCGGGCTTCCCTCGAAGTGTGATCCGGAAATCTTTGACGTTGGGCTGGTATTGGATCGTCCAGAAATTGTCGGGGGACTCGACGTACCTCTTCGAACCGGGATGATACCGGAGCGCTCCGGACGGATAGGCTGTGCGGACTTTGGCCAGAATCAAGAGGCCGATTTGCTGCAACGGAGGCTCCAGCTCTGCCAGCAGAAGCAGAAACCCGCGATCGCCGGTTCGAGAATTGCTTTCGGCTTCGTTCGGAGCCGCGTCGGCCATTTCCTCGCCGCTCCCGGATTCTGCCGGGACATCGGCTCCCCCGCCCGTGAAGGACCCGGTGCCGGAAGCCGCCGGAGAGGGGGCGCCGCCGGCGGCTGGATGATCGACAGAGATGACGAGAACTTCCCTCGTGCAGCCCAGGTTGAGGATCTGTACGTCGCCCGCGCAGGCTTGCTGGAACTCGGATCCGCCGTCGCGCGCCAGCTCCCGGACAAGAAGCACGCTCCTGGCTCCGGCTTCGGACATGGCTTGCCCGAATCCCGCCAGGTCTTCCCTGTCAGCCCGCGCCAGCCAGACGCCCGGAGCCGCCTGTAATTTGAGAGGAAGCTGCAGCTCCATAAATCGTTTCCCTGAAATTCATCCCCTTGGATTGGCTCTTGTCTTTGCGAATGAGTATACCGCCCGGGCGCCCGTTGCACAAGGCGAAGCAGGACAAATACGGGCGCCGGTTTCCCGGGCTGAAAAACATACCGGGCGAAATCGGCTGCGGAAATGGCGGCGCTCGAAAAAAACTTACGCGGAATATTTCCGGCACAGCGCCCGCAGCTCGCCGAGCAGCCGCGGCACTGCCGCCGCCGCAGGCTCCTTGGCCTCGTACTCAAGCGACAGGTAGCCCTTGTAACCTGCCGAGGCCACCAGCTTCACCACCCGGTCCCAGTCCTGCGGACCGCGCTTGCCGTCCTCGTGGACCATCTCCGACTTCACCTGCACGTTGGCTGCGTACGGCAGGCACATCTCCATCTGCCGCCACGGGTCTTGCGGGAAATTGCCCGTGTCGAGATTGATCGCCACCCAGGGCGAGTTCACCTTGCGGACAATCTCCAGGATCCGCTCCGCGCGCGCCGTGATGCCCCCGTGATTCTCCAGCCCGAGGATCACCCCTTGCCCGCCGGCGATCTCGGCGCCCCGCTGCAGGCACTCCACCACCCACGGCACAGCCTGCTCCTCCGTCACGCCGCCGCGCAGGTAGCCCCCGAAGACGCGGATATGGCCCGCACCCAGCGCCGAAGCCACGTCCACCCAGCGGCGGATGTTCTCCACCTCGGCGTCGCGGTCCTTCTGCGCCGCGCGCGTCAGCTCCGTGCGGATGGCGATCGAGTAAATCGAGATGCCGCAGCGGTAAGCCAGCCTTCGCAGGGAATGCAGCCACGCGCGCTCGGTCGAGGGCATCCAGTACACGGTCATATCGAGCCCGTCCACGTCCCACTCGACGCACGAGCGCACCAGATCTTCGTAACTGCGCGCCTTGGAGGCCAGATCCCTCCGGAACGAATACGCGCACAGCGCCGGCTTCAGGCGCGCCTTCTTCGGCAGCGCCTCCTGCGGCTCGGCCGCGACAAGACCCGCGGGCAGCGCCGCGGAGACGGCGAGAAACGATCGGCGGTTCATGGCTTCGATGCTATCGCAAGCGGGGAGCGTCCGCGGAAGGTCGCCGGAGCCGGAAACCCCAGCAGCTCGGCGATCATCGGCGCGATGTCGATGATCCGGATCTCCGGCCACTCGGCGCCCGCCCGGATGCGCGGTCCCGCCGCGATGCAGATCGCCTGCATGTCGCGCCGCGTCGGCAGGAACCCGTGCGCGCCGCGCGGCCTGTTCCGAGCCGCGCCCCTCCGCGCCGCAGGCCCATAGCCGGGCGCGAAATCGAAATAGAGATCTCCGCCCGCCGGCCCGCCGATGCCAAGCCGCTCTCCATCCCGCTCGGGCGTGAAGAACCCCGTGATGCCCTCGGCGCCGGCCAGCGCCCGCCGCGCCTGTTCCACCACCGACGCTCGCTCCGCCGGCGGCACGACGCCCTGCTTCCAGTCCGTCGTGTTGACCAGGATCGAGTGGTACAAGTACGCCGCTTTCGAATCCAGCTGCGCCTTCTGGAGCAGTTCCTCCACCCGCACGAACTTCGACACCACCGTCATGCCGTGGTCGGAGACCCACAGCAGGTGGTCCTTGTTCCTGTCTCCGGCGAGCTTGGCGAACTCCGCCGCCCCGCGGTCGATGGCGATGTAGCCCCAGCGCCGCCACTGGCGCGCCCGCGCGTCCCCCGAGCGCGCCGCCGGCAGCCACATATGGTCGATCTCGTCGGGAAACGGCAGATAGCTTTGCATCAGCCGCGGCTGAAACTTCTTCTGGAGCCAGATCGCGTGGCGCGTCATCTGCCGGATCACCAGCTCCATCGCCTCCAGATACTCGCCTTCGGTGATCACCCGCCGGTTCAGCAGCGCCGTGGGCCCGTTGCCGATGAAGCCGCCCGCCTCGCGGAAGATCCGCTCCAGGGGCGCGGACGAGCCGAGCTCATGCCACGGCGTCACATACAGGCGAAAACCGTCGCCGTCGAGCTCGAACAGCCGGAAATACAGCGCCGCGGGCGCGGGCGATTCCACGAGCAGCGGCGCGCTGAACCGCCGCGCCAGATCCCGCTTCCGCGGCGGCGCCGTCTCCACCGGCGCCAGCGGCACATTCACCGCCTGCTTGCCTGCCGTCAGCGCCACCCGCACGGACTTCTTCCCCAAAATGACGCGGAACGACGCCGGTCCGTGCTGGAACAGATACGATCCGTCCGGCATCCGCTTGCCCGCCGCGGGCGTCCACAGCGCATGCGGCGCCAGCAGGCGCGTCTGATATCCGTTCACCACCACCGCGCCCGGCGCCGAGTTGAACCGTGTGAACGGGTAGCCCTGCGTCGGCTGATGCGCCACCGACGCGAAGCCCGCCCGCGCCGCCGCCACCCAGAACGTTTCCGCCGACAATTGTTCCGCCCGGAATCCGTTGCCCCGCTCCTGCGCCGTGTGCCCGCCGCGCGGCAGCACGGGCGGCGCGTTGGC
The DNA here is from genome assembly GCA_020723085.1 of Arcobacter sp. GTDB lineage: Bacteria > Acidobacteriota > Terriglobia > Bryobacterales > Bryobacteraceae > JANWVO01. The sequence goes on along the minus strand of DYJN01000045.1, from coordinate 14,091 downwards.
CGTGATGTGGTTCACGTCGCCGTAGCAGCCCGTCCACAGCGCCGCGTGGGAGTTCGCCGTGGTCGAAGGAAACGCCGGCTGCACGCCCCGCGCCGCGGCGCCGCGGCGCGCCGTCTCCTTCAGCACCGTCAGCTCCGCCGCAACAGGATCTTCAAAGAATGTTTCCGCGCCCAGCCCGTCGAAGCTGACGAGCACGACACGCTGCGCCGCCGCCGGGAGCGCCCACAGAAGCGCGAGTGCCGGAATCAGCCGGCAGCAGGACCATAGCGACATAGCCATCCGAAAGAGCCTCCCAATTTTCCACCGCTGCGCCCGGAGGCACTCCGCGGGAGACCAGTGCGCGGACGCCAATTTTGGCCAGAACCGCCCTGACACGCTCCCAATCTTCAGCTTTCGGAGCGGGGTCCTTCGCATCCAGGCAGACCTGAGCGATAACGCGGGAGCCCAACAGGCGAGCGTAGTAGGCGTCGATGCCCCGACCAACCGTAGACAAAAGATCGCCACGCCGAACGCCGAGAGCCTGAAGCCCCCGGGCAATCCGAAGATTGCTGGAAGTCTCTACACCACAAAGAACTCGGAATGCCGTCAAGCCTTGCCGAGGCAACTCGAATCCCAATGATGTGATCACTGTGATTGCCACGCAAAGGTAAATCGCGCGGCTTATCTGGAACGGGAGGCGGGCACCGAGCTGCGAGTAGAGGATCACGAACAGCACGATTACAAAGGATGCAATGTAGCGGCTCTCGACGTGAAGTGTTGCGAACATGGCTAGTGGAGCGATGGCCCACAAAACTAGTACTACGTCGAGACGCCGACAGCGCAGGGGAGTCCCCAAGGGAATGGCCAGCATCGCCAGGCACAGCGCACCGCCGATCACGACAACAAGCACCTGCGACGACCGCCAATACAACTTCGCGGCCTTTACCAGGGCTCTTACCTGATCAGAGACTGAAAATACCGGCTTGAGACCGGCCCACCAGTAAGCGGGATCGTACCACAACGGGTATGTACCTGGGACGGGTGAAGCGAATTCGAGGATCATGGGTCGGTCCATGAGCTTGCGCGGCGGGTGAATCGGGACCCCAAAACGCGTTTCAGGATAGTGGGCCCAACCGGCCGACAAGCCATTCAACTCAAGCAAGTAAGTGTCTACTGCAGATTCCCCAATGCTCGGACGCCCCACCTTAGCTCCCACCAGCCGAATGAGGGGCGCCGACAGCAACAGGAACACGGCTGCTGTGAACAGGAGAGAACGGAGATTTAGGCCCTCGGGTGGAAAGACCCAGAGAAGAACCAGCAAAAGAATCGCCAAGGGAAACATCGGCGCTTTTGCGTAATACCCAACTGCCAAGACCAAGCCGAGAAGCAGAAAGAATCGACTGCTGGCGCGCCGGGTGTAAAGCCTGCAGCACACTCCCGTGACAAGGAAGACACTGGAACACATGAGCAGGTCCGGGGTAACCACTCTTAGACCGATGAATTTGACAGTGATCAGTGTAAAAGAGGCGTAACCGAAAATAACTGCATCGTATGTCGATGGTGATCTTGATGCAGGTCGGATGGCGACATCGTAGGACCTGATGAAGTAGTGAAACGCGGAAAGCGCCAAGAGAAAGGTGAGGAATATGACCAAGTGGACAACTGGAAACTCAAACTCCGGACTCGGCCGCAAGATGATCATGGCTGCCGCGAGCAAGGCTGGCAACCCAGGGCTCCAGTGAGGATTCACGAGGCTCGAAAGACCGCTGTTGCGTGCCTCGGAAGCCATGTCCAGATAAGAAAGACCGTCCGGATTCATTTGGTGGACGCTGGCCAGCGTGAAGACCGCGGCCACGACGAGATTGAAAGTCCACCAAAAAGCAGGTTTTTCCAGTTGCCCCGCGAAATCAGGGAGTGCATTCGCTATCGAGCTTCTAATGGCAGGTGCCCGCCCTTCACCGCTGGCGGGCGTGTCCGAATCGGCAGTTGCCATTGGACGGCTACTCCACTATGAAAATTCCTGCGGTTGGGCAGTATATCATACGACGCGAAAAGAGAAGCGGCCGGGCCAACTCAATGAGCTTGGTTGAAGATCGGAGTCTTTTTCGGATCTTGGAGCATGTCTACGCGCTCTTCAACGCCTCAGCCGGGAGAGGGGATTCTACTCCTCGTCTCGGACAAGTCGGGGCGCGCCCCAAAGCAACTTCGCCGGCACGGCATGAAGAAAGACGGGACCGCATTGTCTTCCATAGACATCCGCGCCGAAGCCGTGCTCTTCGGCGCCGCGGATTGATCCGGTTGGAACTGCAGCCGAGCCCGCTTCTCGAGCCGCAACGGGCAGCGTTTACTTTGGACGCCAAAAGCTAAACTCCAGTGGGGCCCGACGGGCAGTTCATCGGGCCAATCGGGCGCCGGCGGCATCATTCGGCGGCAACGATTGGGGCGAATCGCCCCCATTCTTGGGGCTGCCTATGGCTCGGTTCAGGTCCGCAGTTTCGGTCCCGGGGGCGTTTACGGATGGTGCCTGCCGTTCTTCTCTGCGGCCGCCTGCTGCCGTTCAAGATGGCGGCTCCCCCGGAGCGGCTTCCATGAGGCTCAGTTGTACATAAAGGCAGCGCGGATAGTGTCCGAGCGGTTGACGATGCCCAGCCTCGGAGAAAACCCGATCAGCGCGGCCTTACCCACCTCCGCCATTCGGTTCCCCGGCGGAGGTGCTGAACTCGGAAAGACCCACAGGCGCGGGCTGCGAGTGGATTGCGCCTCTGCGTCAGCTCCGCCGCAACAGGATCTTCAAAGAATGTTTCCGCGCCCAGCCCGTCGAAGCTGACGAGCACGACACGCTGCGCCGCCGCCGGGAGCGCCCACAGAAGCGCGAGTGCCGGAATCAGCCGGCGCCGTGTTATCTGAAGCATGCGAGCATCCGTCTCCAGCCGTCCTCGCCGCCCCCGGCCGCAACCCGGCCGGTTGCGCGCGCCGGAGCCGCGGAGCGGCCAAGTCCATCATGATAGCGCCGCTCCTGCCGCCCCGCCGCGCCCCGCGCCTCTCCCCGGCAGGCGCCCCGCCCTATTTGCGCGCTTTGCCCGCGTCCCGGATCGCCTTTGCCAGCTCGCCGGCCACCCGCTTCGCCGCGCGGTCCAGCTCATCGGGCACGGTGCGCCGCGGCCTTTCATAGGTCGACCACACCACCGCGCGCGAGCCGCGGTGCACGAGAAAAATCGTCCCCTTCCCCCGCCCGAACGTGCTTGGCCGGTCCATCGGCGCCACCTTCAGATCCATCGCCGCCGAACCGGCGTCTTCGCTCTCTGCCTGCTTCGGCTTCTCCTCCTGCGCCTTGGGCTGCGGGTACAGCTCCTCCAGCTTGCTCTCGAAGGGCTTGCCGATCCGGTCCGTCAGGATCGCGTCCGCTTTGGAAGGGTCCGCCACCACCTGCAACAGCCCCTGCCGCGTCAGATGATTGGCCAGATGCTGGTCCAGCCCGTTCGCCATCGGCAGCAGGTACACGTGCCGGATCTGCAGCAGCTCGCTCGCTCCCGGCGCCGCCTCCTGCGCGCCGCCGGCGGCCGCCGCCATCGCCAATACAATCAGGGCACGGATCATCGGTTCGCTCTCTCCCGGTTTCTGCACCTATACAATAGACGGTTTCGGGAGCCGGAAAGACGGGCGCTTGTACAGAGACCACAAGATCACCGTAGTCATCCCCTGCCTCAACGAGGAGCAGGGCATCGCCGAGGTGCTCCGCCGCATGCCGGCGTTCGTCGATGAAGTCATCGTCGTCGACAACGCCTCCACGGACCGCACCGCCGATGTCGCCCGCACTCTCGGCGCCCTCGTGATCCGCGAGGACGTCCGCGGCTATGGCCGCAGCTACAAGAAGGGCTTCAGCATGGCGTCGGGCGACATCATCGTCACCCTCGACGGCGATCATAGTTATCCGCCCGACGCCATCAGCTATCTCTTGGAGGCCTTCTTCCACCTCGAAGCCGACTTCCTCAACGCCAGCCGCTTCCCCGTGCGCGACCGCCGCGCCATGAGCTTCAAGCACAAGATCGGCAACCTCGTCCTCAGCCTCGCCATGTCGCTGCTCTTCTTCCGCTGGGTCCGCGATTCCCAGAGCGGCATGTGGGTCTTCCGGCGCTCCATCCTGTCCAAAATGAAGCTCGTCAGCGACGGCATGGCCTTCTCCGAAGAAATCAAGATCGAAGCCCTCCTCCAGCCCGGCCTGCGCTTCGAAGAAATCTCCATCCTCTATTCCTCCCGCCTCGGCGAAATCAAGCTGAATCCCTGGCGCGACGGCTTTTACAATCTCTGGTTCCTGCTGAAAAAACGGTTTGCGCGCGGCTGATCCGGTGATAGACTGGTATTTCCCGCCGGAGTTCCCTCCCCCTGCTGGCTGCCGCCCCGGAATTGCCGCCCAACGTGGAGCAGGTTACCGCTATCATCCCGAACTGGAACCGCGCCGGCATGCTCGGCCGAGCGCTGGACTCGCTCCGGCGTCAGACGGCGCCCTGCGCCCGCGTGCTCGTGGTCGACAACGGCAGCACGGATTCCAGCCGCGCTGTCGCCGCCGCCGCGGGCGCCGAGGTCCTGAGCCTGCCCTCCAATCTGGGCTTCGCCGGCGCCGTGAACCGCGGCGTTGAAGCCGCCCTCACTCCGTGGGTCTGGATCCTCAACAACGACGTCGAGCTCCACCCCCGCTGCCTCGAAAGCCTGCTGGAGGCCGCGTCCGCTTGGAACGCCGCCTTCGCCGCGCCCCGCGTGCGGCAACTGGCCAACCCCTCCCGCATCGACGCTTCATACGACCTGCTCGCCCGCAGCGGCTGCTCCTGGCGCGCCGGCTGCGGTTTTCCGGACGGACCGCTGTTCGCCGAAGCCCGCCTGATTCAGTTCGCTCCGATGACCGCCGCCGTGATCCGCCGCGAGATCTTCATGCAGTCGGGCCCGCTCGATGAGTCCTTCGGTTCCTATCTCGAAGACATCGAGTTCTTTCTCCGCGCCTCGCTCAGCGGCTTCGCGGGCGTCTACGCGCCCGCAGCCATCGTCTATCACCACGGCAGCGCCACCGTGGGCGCCTGGAGCGGTACGATGGTCGAGTTGCTGGCCAGGAATCAGGTGCTGCTCGCCGCGAAGCATTTCCCCGCCGCCTGGTGGTGGCGCGTGCTCGCCGGCCAGCTCCTCTGGGGCGCGCTCGCCACCCGCCGCGGCCGCCTTGCCGCTTGGCTTCGCGGCAAGTGGCGCGGTCTCCGCGACGCCCCGCGCGCCCGCCGCTCCTTCCCCCGCGCCCCCCGGGAGACCCTCGAGCCGCTTCTCATCTCCTGCGAGCGCGAGATCCAGCGCCTGCAGCAATCCACCCGTCCCGAGCCTTACTGGCGGTTCTACTTTGCGGTGGCGCGATGAAACTGGCGGCCCTCATCATCACCCATAACTCCGAAGGTTGCGTGCGCCCCTGCCTCGAGTCATGCCTCCGCTATGAAGAGCAGTTCCCCGCCGGCATCCTCGTCATCGACAACGTCAGCTCCGACGAGACCTGCTCCGCCGTGCGCGCCTTCCCGTCTGTCCAGTTGATCGCCAACGCGGTCAACCGCGGCTTCGCCGGCGCCGTCAACCAGGGTTTCCACGCTCTCTCCGATGCGGACGCCGTGCTCATCCTGAACCCCGACGTCCAACTCGACTCGCCTCCTTCGGCGCTGGCTCAGGCTCTTGAATCCAACCCCAACGCCGGCGCCGCCGGCGGCATCCTCCTCGATCCCTCAGGACTGCCGCAGCAGGGCTTCTTCGTCCGCCGCCTCCCGGCGCCCTCTGCCCTCTGCTTCGAGATCCTCGGCATCAACCGCCTCTGGCCTTCGAATCCCGTCAACCGCCGCTACCGCGCTCTCGACCTGCCCCTCCACCGCCCCGCCACCGGACTCCAGCCCGCCGGCGCCTGCCTGCTCGTGCGCCGCAGCGCCTGGCTCTCCGTCAACGGCTTTGACGAGTCCTTTCATCCCGTCTGGTTCGAAGATGTCGATTTTGTCGCCCGCCTGCATGCCGCCGGCTGGCAGTCCTGGTTCTGGCCTGCCTTCCGCGCCTTCCATGCCGGCGGTCACTCCGTCGCCGGGCTGGATTGGGCAGAGCGGCAGCAGAATTGGTATAGTGGTCTACTAGGATACGTTTCCAAGCACTTCCAGACACTCGGCCGTGTCGTGGTTTGCTTGTCTCTCATCTTTGGAGTTGTGCCGAGAATCGTTGCGGGGATGATCTGGAAGCGATCGCTTGGCCCTCTGAGTTTGTATGGTAGATTGGTTCGGCTGGCGCTGCGTACTGCCCTTTCGTCCACCGTGCGGTTCGCCCGCCCGGAGGAGAACCTGCGCCGTCCGGTGCGTGCATCCGGCCGGCCCGGCATTTGATTCAGGCTGCTCTTTGCCATGGCTTCACACGACTTCGTCTCGGTGACCATCGTCACCTACAACAGCGGGCGCTATATCAAACGCTGCCTGGAATCGGTGCTGGCTCAGAAAGGACCTCAGTTCGAGGTCATCGTCATCGACAACAACTCCACTGACGGCACGCGCGACATCCTCGAGCAGTACGAGGACCGCTGCACCATCATCTACAACGGCCGCAACGCCGGCTTCGCCGCCGCCCAGAACCAGGCCATCCGCCTCGCCCGCGGCAACTGGGTGCTCACCCTCAACCCCGACGTCCTGCTCATGCCTTACTTCATTCAGGCGCTGCTCGAAGCCGGACGGCTCGACAACCGCATCGGCACCGTCTGCGGCAAGCTCCTCGTCATGAGCCCGGACTTCAACATCGACGCCAAGCCGCGCGTCGATTCCACCGGCATCTACTTCACTCCCTATCTCCGCCACCTCGACCGCGGCGGCCGCCAGATCGACAACGGCCACTACCTCAAGCGCGAATACGTCTTCGGCGCCACCGCCGCCGCCGCCCTCTACCGCCGCGAGATGATCGACGACATCTCCATCGACGGCGAGTTCTTCGATTCCGATTTCTTCGTCTACCGCGAGGACGCCGACGTCGCCTGGCGTGCGCAACTGATGGGCTGGCGCTGCCTCTACACCCCGTATGCCCGCGGCTATCACGTCCGCGCCGTGCTGCCGGGCAACCGCCGCGCCCTGCCCAAAGAGATCAACATGCACTCGGTGAAGAACCGCTTCATGATGCGGATCAAGAACATCACCGGCGATCTCTACCGCCGTTACTGGCTGCCCATCACCTTCCGCGACCTCGTCGTCATCGGCTGCTGCCTCCTCTACGAGCATTACTCTCTCAAGGCCTTCTGGAACGTCCTCCGCTCCTGGCCGCGCCTGCTCTCCAAGCGGCGCTGGATCATGGCCCGCAAGCGCGTCAGCGACGACTACATGGCCGCCTGGTTCCACTACCACCCGGTCAGCCGCCCCGCGCCCAAGAAAGCCGTCCCCTCGCTCAGCCCGGCACGCTCCCAGGCCCAGACCGCCGGAGGCTGAGCCTCCCATGTGGCGCCCCAGCCGCCGGGAACTGCTTCCCGCCGCCGGCGCAGCTCTCTCGCTTCGCGCCCGGACTCCCTCAGACAGCCTGCTCCTGCTCTGGGCCCGCGCCCCTCAGGACAATCTCTACATGCCCCGCACCCGCTGGTGGTGGCCCGGCAGCCGCGTCACGCGCGAGGGCATCACCCGCCAGCTCGAACAGATGCGCGCCGCCGGCATTGGCGGCGCCGAGATCGTCCACACCTTCCGCCTGCACCGCCGGGGCAACCTTTCCTTCCTCTCGCCCGAGCGCATCGAACTGCTCCGCCACGCCATCAGCGAGGCCGCCCGCCTCGACATGAAAATCGCCCTCACTCCTTCCCCCGGCTGGGACTTCGGCGGCCCCTGGGTTCCTCCCGAGCACCGCAGCAAGTGCCTTGCTCCTGCCTGGCTCGACCTTCAGGGCCCTTTCCAGTACGAAGGCCCGCTGCCCATCTTCCGCGACTTCGGCACCCCGAAAACCGGGCTGTTCGAGTCGCTCTCGCCCGTCGAAGGCAATCCTCCCGATCACATGCAGGTCCTCGCCGCCGTTGGCGCGCGCATGCTCTCGGACACGCAGATCGACGGCGCCTCGCTTGTGGATCTTACGGATGAATTCCGCGGCGAGGCCGGACGCTGGCGCGTGGAAGAAGGCCGCTGGCGCCTCTTCGCCTTCCGCCTCGTCTACACCGGACAGCGCACCTCCGCGCAGAACGACGAAGAGCCCAGTTGGGTGGTCGACCACCTCGACCGCCACGCCTTCACCCGGTGCGTGCGCCATGTCACGCGCGCCTACCAGCTCGCCTTCGGCCCCGCCCTCGGCCGCACCGTCGATTCCATCTTCGCCGACAGCTTCGAAGCCGTCCCGCTGGCCAACACCCTGCTGTGGAGTTCAGGCACGCTGGAGGAATTCCGCCGCCGCAAAGGCTATGACCTGCGCCGCTGGCTGCCCGCCCTCTGGTTCGACATCGGCCCTGAAACCGGCCGCATCCGTTACGACGTCAACGAATTCCTCCACCAGATCGCCCTCGATTTCGTCTTCCAGCCCTTCCTCGAAGCTTGCCGCGACATCGGCGTCCGCGCCCGCATGCAGCCTCACTACCGCTTTCACGAAGAGATCATTCAGGGCGCGGGCACGGCGCACGCTCCGGAAACGGAGGTCACCACCGCGCGCTTTGAAACCGTCGCCGATCCCCGCAAGGCCGCGGTCAGCGGCGCCCGCTTTTATGGCCGCGAAGTCGTCTCCGCCGAGGCCTTCACTTTCATTCACCCCGAACGCTACCGCGCGGCGCCGGAAGAGCTCAAGCGCGCCGCCGACGCATTTCTCCGCGACGGCGTCACCCGTTTCTACAACCATGGCTGGGTCTATTCCGAGTCCGGCCGGTTCGACCCCGCGCTGGACGTCATGCCCGCCGCCGAGCGCATCCAGCCCTGGATCCCCTGGTGGCCTTTTTGCAGACATCTCGCCGCTTACATCGCCCGCTGCTGCGCGCTGCTGCGGCAGGGGCGCTTCGTTGCAGATGTGCTGCTTTACTCCCCGCAGGCGCAGGTTTGGCGCGATACCGCGCTGTTCGGCGCCGTCCAGCGCGTGATGCAGTACGGCGATGTGCCGAAGACGCTGCTCGCCAACGGATACGATTACGACCTGGTCAACGACCATCTCCTTGAGACCCGCGCCCGCATCGAAAACGGCGCCCTCGAGATCAACGGCTGCCGCTACCGCGCCGTCATCCTCACGCCGCGCGGCTTCGTCCCCGAGCCCTCCCGCGCCGTGCTCGCGCGCTTCGCGGAAAGCGGTGGCCTCCTGCTCTCTCTGGACCGCGCGCCTGAGGGCGTTCCCGCGCAGGTCATCGATTACGGCTTTACGCCCAGCCGGTTCACTCCGCAGGAGCAGCCTTACGCAAAGACGCCTCCCCTGCGCCAGGGGCAGCGCCGTCTGCTCGAAGCTCTGCGCCGCGCCGCGCCCCCGCAATTCGTCATCGGCGCGGGACTGCAGAGCGACGGGCTTACGTTCCACCAGCGGGAACTGGACGGCGGCGTCACCCTCTTCTTTGTCACGAACCTCCAGCCCGCGCCCGCCAGAACACCGGTCACGTTCCGCGTTTCAAACAAATCCCCGGAAATCTGGGACGCTCTCACAGGCGCCGTCCGCCGCGCCGCCTCCTGGCGCGAGACGCCGGACGGAGTGCGGATGGACCTCTCTCTCGATCCCTGGCACTCCTGTTTCGTGCTGTTCCATCCCCGCCGCATCAAGCCGCCCCGCCCTCCCAAGCCGCGCCCCGTGCGCCAGGTCATCTCTCTGGATCACGGCTGGTCGCGCCCGCTCGGCGACGCCCGTCAGGCCGGCGTGCTCGATTATTCCATCGAGTTCTCCTGCCCCCGGCGCGATGCCGTGCTCGACCTCGGCGAGGTGGGATGCGCCTGCGAGGCGTTCCTGAACGGCGCGCCGCTCGGCCCGCGATGGATGCAGCCTTTCCGCTACGAGATTCCGGCGCGCCTGCTGCGCGGCGGCGCCAACCGCCTCGAAATCCGCGTCTCCACCACGCTGATGCCCGCCCTCGCGCAGTTCAGCCGCTACCCGATGCGCGGGGAGCTGCTCGACCCGCCCCCGCGCCGGCTCGCCGCCGCCTTCGAGCGCGACCGCCGGCACAGCCCCTGGCCCTTCTCCGGACTTGGCGGCCCCGTGCGTCTTTCGCTTTACTGAAAAGCGGGCCTCATGCGCATCGCCATCCTCGGCACACGCGGCATTCCGGCAGCCTATGGCGGCTTCGAGACCTTTGCCGAGGAACTCGCCGCCAGGCTCGCCCGCCGGGGCCACGAGGTGACCGTTTACTGCCGCTCGCCGCATCCCGAGCCCGTCTGGCGAGGCGTGCGCCTGCGCTACATCCCGCCCGTGCGCCGCAAATACTTCGAGACCATCGCCCACACTTTCTTCTCGACGCTGGATCTCATGCGGAACCCTCCCGGCGTCGCCCTTTACTGCAACGCCGCCAACGCGCTGTTCACCCCTCTGCCGCGGCGCGCCGGCGCTCGCGTCGCCCTCAACGTCGACGGGCTGGAGCGCAAACGCAAGAAGTGGAACGCGCTCGCGCGCCTCTGGTATCACATCTCCGAGGGCCTCTCCACCTTCTGCCCCGACGTCATCGTCACCGACGCGGCCGAGATTCAGCGCTATTACCGCGACAACTACGGCGCTGATTCCGTCTTCATCCCCTATGGCGCGGAAACCGGCAAGACCCCGTCGCGCGCCACACTCGACGCGCTGGGGCTCGAACAGGGCCGCTACTTCCTCTACGTCACCCGCTTCGAGCCCGAAAACAACCCGCTCATGGTCCGCCGCGCCTTCGAGCGCGTGCAGACGGATCTCCGCCTCGTGCTCGTCGGCGATGCGCCCTACGCGCTGGACTACATCCGCGAACTGAAAGACACGCGCGACCCCCGCATCCTCTTCCCCGGCGCCATCTATGGCCAGGGCTACCGCGAACTCCAGTCCCACTGCTTCTTCTACATCCACGCCACCGAAGTCGGCGGCACGCATCCCGCCCTGATCGAAGCCATGGGCCGTGGCGCGCCCGTTCTGTATCTCTCAACCCCCGAAAACGAGGAGGTCGCCGGCGGCGTGGCGCTTCCCTTCCATGACGAAGCCTCCCTCGAAGCGCGCATCCGCGAGGCTCTTTCCCTGTCCGAAGGCGAACGCCGCCGCCTCGGCCAGGCGGCCATGCGCCGCGTGGAGGAACGCTACAGCTGGGAGGCTGTGACCGACGCCTATGAACAGCTTTTCAAACGCATGCTCTCCGGCCCTGCGCACCTGGGCTGAGATCTCGCTCTCTCGGATCGCCGCCAACTGGCGCGAGCTGCGCCGCGCCGCCGGCGGCGCGGAGGTCTGCGCCGTGGTGAAGGCCAACGCTTACGGCCACGGCGCTCCACCCGTGGCCCGCGCGCTGGAAAGCGAGGGCGCCACGTGGTTCGCCGTCAGCAACGCCGCCGAAGGCGCCGAGCTCCGGCGCGCGGGCATCCGCGGCCGCATCCTCGTCATGGGCGGCTTCGTGCCCGGCGAGATGGACGCCTTCTTCGAGCACTCCCTCACGCCCGCCGTCCATTCCATCGAGTGCCTCCTCGATCTCGAGCAACGCGCCGCCGCCGTCGGCCGCCCGCTTCCGGTCCACTTCAAGCTCGACACCGGCATGGGCCGCCTGGGCTCGCGCGAACCCATCACGGATATCGCGCAGGCCGCCGCGCGGCTCCGCCGCATCCGGATTGAAGGCGTGATGTCGCACCTCGCCTCGGCCGCCGACTTCGAGAGCGGCCGGAACGAGGAGCAGTTCGGCGCCTTCGAGCGAGCCATCGAGGCGCTGCGCGCCGCCGGCTTCAGCCCTTCCATCGTCCACCTTGCCAGCAGCGCGCCCGTCTGTTTCGGAATCGCGCGCGCGCTTCATCAGATGGTCCGCGTGGGGCTCTCGCTGTACGGCTATGCGCCCGAGCCCCGCGGCGCCGCTCCTCCCTTGCAGGTGAGCCTGCGCCCCGCGCTCGGCTGGAAGGCGCGCATCGTCGAAGTGAAAGCGATCCCCGCCGGCGCGCCCGTCGGCTACAACGCCCGGTGGCGCGCCGCGCGCGATTCGCGCATCGCCGTGGTCGCTGCGGGATATGCCGACGGCATCCCGCACACGCTCGCCGGGCGCGGGCGCGTCGTGGCCGCCGGACGCCCCGCACCCATTGTCGGCGCGGTCTCCATGGATGTCATCACCGTGGACGTCACGGACTGCCCGCGTCTGACGCGCGGCGATGCCGTGACCCTGATCGGAGAAGAAGGCGCCGCCCGCCATGACGCCGCCGATTTTGCGCGTGAAGCGGGAGTCATCCCCTACGTCATTCTCTGCGGCATCGGAAACCGCGTCCAGCGCGTGTACGTGTGAGCTTCGCGCGCGCTCCCCATTCCGGCTCGAGCGCGAGCTTGCGCTCTCGGCCGCGCGGGAAGGCTGCGGCTGCCGGGGATTCCAGCCGCGGATAGCGCTGCCGGCGCGGGCTAGACGTCCAGGTTGCGCACGTCGAGCGCGTTGTCTTCGATGAACTTCCGCCGCGCCTGCACACGTCTGGCCTGCCATGGGGCGTGCAATGTCCTCTGCCAGCTGTCTATCAGCGCCGCAGCGGGATTTTGCACTGGGGTACGGATGCATTCGACCGGCTCTCCGCGCCGGCGGCAGGAGGGCTTGGCAGTTTTGTGCGCATGCGGGCCGCGGCTGGTCAGTTGGGGCGCCCAGGTTTCTCTCTGTTTCCAAACGCTATGGATGGTAGGCGTATGGCGCTCGTGAGCTCGTGTAATACTTGGAATTGGCTTTGCCATGGATGCGACTCCCCGCCGACTAAGAAACGAACCTCTTATTGAGGCCATCTGGCAGGTTCAGTTTGACAGCCCCGGCGCCGGCGACGCTTTGCCTGGCGTGCTCTACTCTGCGTTACGTGGCCAGAGTCCCTCCATTCAGCTCCACCGGCTGCCTGCGGCCGACATTCCACCATCCGTCTCCAGCGTTGATCCGATTCTGCGCCTCGCGGCGAAATTTCGGTTGGAAGCGCCGGATAATCCTTTTCTCTGGCAAGTCGGCGAAAAGATTGCCGCGCTGAATTGCAGAAGGCCCTATACCGGCTGGGAGCAAATGAAAACGAAGATTCTCGAACTGATTCGGATTATTGAGGGCAGTGGACTCGTGGCTCAGCCGTCGCAACACTCCCTTCGTTACATCGATTTGCTGACTCTGAATCGGCCCCCGGATCTCTCAGCTCTTCAGCTTGCAATGAACCTCGGCGGGCTGGCATTGAGCAAAGTTCCGCTGCGGTTGCGCCTGGAGCAGGAATATGAAAATTGTCTGCACGTCGTGCAGGTCGCCACGCCATCGCGCGTGTGGCTCGGAGGGGTTGAATCGCACGGCACCGTCGTCGACATTGAAACCTTTCCCACTGAAGCCCCTGCCGGCTGGGACCAAGTGCGCAGCCATCTGGACGTCATGCACGAGAGTGCAAAGCGACTCTTCTTTCGCCACGTGCTGACTGAGAAAGCCATTCAGGAATTGGAGCCGGAGTATTGATCATGGCAGCGGTAACCTCGCAACTCTTGTCTTGGCCGTCTCATAACGTTGCAGCCTACTGCGCGCCTCTCCAGCTTTCCGCGGGAGGTGGAGAAGAGCTTTCGTTGGCGATGTCGTCGGGATCCTACATCCCAGGCAATGCGTTGACGACAGCGAGCATAGTTTCGTCACACAGCGTCAACTCCTTGGGCTGGACAAGGGCGGAGGCTCTCGAAACGTATCTTCGGCTTCGCGTGTTCGCCGAGGATTGGGACGCCCCTGGCATGGAGCTGTATGACGGTTTGTAGACGCGGAGATGTTGTCCTGGTCCGTTATCCGAATTCAGACCTGAAGACGTTTAAGAAGCGCCCTGCGCTCGTCGTTCAGAGCGACGCCATCCGGACGGGATTGGATCAGACCATCGTCGCCCTGATCACATCCAACCTGTCCCGCCTCGGGAGCACGCGCGTCAGCGTGGCCTTAGCCAGCGATGCCGGAAGGCAAATGGGACTGATGACCGACTCTGTAATAGTTACTGACAATCTTGCTACCGTTCTGCACCGGGAAATCGA
>DYJN01000118.1 GCA_020723085.1 Arcobacter sp. | reverse complement strand
AGCGGGCCGAAGGCCCGCGGACTGTGCCGCGACTGAAGCGGGCCGAAGGCCCGCGAAAGGAGCGGCCAACAGCCCCGCCCCGCGTGCCGCGGCTGCAGCCCTGGTGTGCCGCGCCTGCCGCGCCCCTGCCCCCGGACCGCCCTACCGCCCCGTCCGTCTCTCCGCCGCCGGACCCTTTGCCGCCGGCGGCGGAAACGGATACACGTCCGGCACCACCTTCACCGCCGTCGTGAACTTCCAGTTCGATCCCCCCGGCGCCGGGAACGTGAATTCCAGGAATCCCGCCGTAAAGCCCTTCTCCGGCTTGGGAATCCGCGCCGCATAGACCCCATCGCCCCGCGGCGGGACATCAACGCTCGTGTAAGCCCGGCCGATGGTTTCCATCCGGAAATTCCGCGCCTCCGGGTTCGTCGCCGTCCACAGCTTCACCGCCGACGGACGGTCTTTGCACACCGCTTCAATCACGCCGTCCTGCGTGATCTTCCATGCAAACTCCGGCCTCTTCCATCCGCGCACTACGGACTCGTAGAAAACCGAAAGGCTCTCCGCGGCATCCGACCTCCGCGTCACCGCGTGGTCCGTATTCGGCACGTAACGGAGATATTTTTCACCTTTCAACTGGTCAAAATAAAACTGCGACGAGTCTGGAACAAAAAACTGGTCTCCGGCCGAATTCAGCAGAAATTTCGGCATCGTAAGCCGGTCCCTGTATTCGAATGGCTCTACGATTTTCATCAAGTTCGTGAACTGCGGCGTCCCCATCCACTCCATGATCCCGTGCTCGACATAGTCGCTCACCGCCGGCGCCCAGAAGCCGTAGACGCGCCAGTGGTGGATAAACGACGGCTCCATGTTCAGCAGGTCGATCACCGCCGGAATGATCGCGATCACCCGCCGGTCCACCGCCGCCGTGGTCCACGTCGTCCAGCCCCGCTTGGATCCTCCCGTCACCACCCACCGCGCGATCTTCGCCCCTCCGCCCGCCTCCGAGGCGAGGAACTGCTCCACGGCGTCCATCGCCCGCACGGCTGCCTTGGTCATCGGAAGGCGCGCCGGCCAGCGCTCGTCGCCTGTTTCCAGATACCTCTTCCAGGTGTACGCGATGATGGCGTCCTCGGTCCGCCGCCTTGCTTCGCCGAAAAAGCTCAGGGGCTGGTTCGGCACCTGCCGGAGCTCCGCCGTCACCGTCCGCGTCCGTCGCGCAATCGCCGCCGTGATCGGATCCGCTCCTTTCGGTGGCGCGCTGCCGTTGCGCCCGCCCCCGATCAGCAGCAGCGCCACGTCGCTCTCCACGCGGTCCGGGCGCACAACCGTCAGGTGGTGCCGCCACTCGGTCCGGTCCACCTCCTCCCGCGTGAGCCAGTTCTGCGAGACCATCTCCAGAACGAAGGTCGTCATCCCCTCGCCCGGAATTGTGTTCAGGACCCGCCACTGAAAGGCCGGATCCGGCGAATGAACGTACCGGTCCAGCGCTGTTTCGGTTTTGGGCTGGGCCAGCGCTGATATGGCAAGAGTTGCGAGAATTACGAAAAGGCGTTTCATGCTTAAGTTCACATTATAACCGATATACTGGAGGCGGAGAGCCATGTCGCATTCCAATC
Organism: Arcobacter sp.; assembly: GCA_020723085.1. GTDB lineage: Bacteria > Acidobacteriota > Terriglobia > Bryobacterales > Bryobacteraceae > JANWVO01. The sequence goes on along the minus strand of DYJN01000118.1, from coordinate 3,668 downwards.
CCCTCGCCTACCTGTCCGCGCAGATCGAAGAGATGCGCGCCGCCGGAACGTACTACCGCCTCCGCGAACTCGAAAGCGCCTGCGAGCCCGTCTGCCGCGCCGATGGCCGCGAGGTCATCAACCTCGCTTCGAACAACTACCTCGGCCTGGCCAACCACCCCAAACTCAAAGAGGCCGCCATCCGCGCCGTCCAGCAGTTCGGCGCAGGCGCCGGCGCCGTGCGCACCATCACCGGCACCATGGCCATCCACATGGAGCTCGAGCGCCGCATCGCCGCCTTCAAGAACACCGAAGCTTGCGTGGTATTCCAGAGCGGCTTCGCCGCCAACGCCGGCACGGTCAGCGCCATTCTCGGCCCCGACGATCACATCATCAGCGACGAGCTCAACCACGCCTCCATCATCGACGGCTGCCGCCTGTCGAAGGCGAAGATCCACGTCTTCCGCCATCGCGACGCCGCCCACGCAGCCGAGATTCTCGACGGCCTGAAAGACCAGGGCGGCCGCAAGCTTCTCATCACCGACGGCGTCTTCTCCATGGACGGCGACATCGGCCCGCTGCCCGCTCTGGTCGAGGCGGCGGAGAAGTATGGCGCCATCATGATGGTCGACGACGCCCACGCATCCGGCGTGCTCGGGCGCAACGGACGCGGCACCGTGGACCACTTCGGCATGCACGGGCGCGTGCAGGTTCAGGTGGGCACTCTGTCCAAGGCCATCGGCGTGCTCGGCGGATACGTCTGCGGCAGCCGGGATCTGATCGAGTATCTTTATCACCGCGCCCGCCCGTTCCTGTTCTCCACTTCCCACCCGCCCGCCGTCACCGCCGCCTGCATGGCCGCCTTCGACATCCTCGAGCAGGAACCGGAGCGCATCCAGCGGCTCTGGGACAACACGCGGTATTACAAAGAAGCCCTGCGGGCGCACGGCTTCTATACGGGCGCGAGCGAAACGCCCATCACGCCCATCATGGTCGGCGAAGCCGCCACGGCCCACCGCTTTTCGGCCGAACTGTTCGAACAGGGACTCTGGGCCACGGGCATCGGCTTCCCCACCGTGCCCCGCGGCAAGGCGCGCGTGCGCACCATCGTCACCGCCGCCCATACACGCGAGCAGTTGGACCGCGCGGTGGAGATCCTGGCGCGGGTCGCGCGCCGGATGGGGATTCTGTCTGCCTGAGCGGCGGATCGAACACCGCCAGCAGATGGAAATAGTGCTTCCCCGCCGCAGCGCATTCCAGCAGCGGCGGCCGCATCCGGAACCCGGCCTCCCGCAAGGCCTCCATCAGAATCCGCGGCGCCTGCCTGCTTGAGTCCGCCACCACGAACACCCGGCCAGGCGCAGTGGCGGCCAGCGCCCGCGCCTCCGCGCGCAGCTCCTCCTCCGGCTGCCGGCCTTCATAGCCCGGATGAGAGTCGATCTCGCGGGGGAAGGATTGCCGCCGCGCCGCGCCCCCGTTCCAGTAGAATTCGACGGGCTTCCGCGTCAGCCGGCAGAAGATAACCGTGTCGGACGCTGCGGCGGCTTCCAGCCGTCGCGCCGCCTCCAGGCTGTTGCATGCCGTTTGCGATCCCGGCCACCACAGCCAGCCCATGCCCGCCGTGAGAGCCGCCACGGGCCACGCGCCCCCCGACAGGCTCCCCAGCGGCGCCATCGCTGCCGCCAGAAAGGGCGAGGCGATGATCGTGAACCGCGGATTCCACACCGGCTTCCACACGGAAACCAGTCCCGGCAGGGCCAGCGCCGCAAGCGCCGCGGCCGCCGCCGCGCGGGACTCGGCAGACCATTTTTCCAGCTTTCCGCGCCGCCGCAGGGCCATCACAAGGAGCCCGGCCGGCAGGGCGGCTACGGCGAACACGACATGGCCGCCCACGGTTTCCAGCCACCGCGTGAGATCCATCGGCTGCACCCAGGCCAGATGCTGCGGCCGTTGCGTCACCTGCTCCCACGCCGCACGGCCCCAGGCCGCAGCCCATGCCGCGAGCCCAGCCCCCCATTCCGGCGCGAGCCGCCACACGGCTCTGCCGTGAACGAGCACGAGCCAGAGCGCCAGTGCAGCCAGAAACAAACCGAAAAAATGATGCGTGCACAGCCCCGCCGTTGCCGCAGCCGCAGCCAGGACGCGCCATCTCCACCCGCCAGCCCGCAGCCTCCGGTCTGACGCGAGCCACTCGAGCACGCAACACAGCGCCAGCAGCGTGTACATGCGGCCATAAGACGACATGACCAGAGCGATGCCGTCGGCGGCAAAGAACCAGCCTGCCCAACTCCTCCCCGGCGCCTCCTTCGGCAGGATCAACGCCATCGCCGCCACCGCCAGCGCCGCCATCGTAAGCGAAAACGCGCGCAGCGCCGCCAGGCTCTGTCCCCAAAGTCCCAGCCACGCCTTGATCGCGATGTAGTAGAGCGGCGGGTGCACATCGGCCCTGAGGTGGTCCCACAAGGCGCCCCATTCCAGCCCTGCCGCCTCGAGCGTGAACACCTCGTCGGAAAGGACCGGAGAAGACAGGAACGGAACAGCAGCCGCCGCCAGCAAGGCTGCAGCCGCCAGAGGCACGATCCAGGCAGACGCGCGCACGCCCACATAGCCAACATCGGCGGTTCGATCACAGGGCATTAGTTCGCCCCAGGGCGCTGTGCCCGCGCCCCTGCTGGTGGGCGCCTCGTGGTCATTCTGCCCGCAACAGTTCACCCAAAGCGCGGCGATTTCGAAAGTGCTCGAGGGAGGCAAGGCGCTCAAGCCACGGCGGAGAGCGCCGCGCCTCCGCGCCTCTTTCCGCCGGCGCGGCCGCCGTGCAAAGGCCGGAACAAGCCGCGCAAAAGCCGCTATGGGAATCGCGCAGGGCGCCGTCCTCCTGTCGTCGAACGGAACGCGCGCGGCGGCTTGTTCGCGGCTTAGCCGCCCCATGTCCGCGAGCCGGTGCGGGGCGCCGCGCCCGCGCCCTGCGCCCGTGTGCACAGCGCAGCCTGCGTCCCGGCTCGCGGCCCCCCCGCCCCCAGCATCACGGGATAGTGGGGTCCTGTATGATCTTCTCGAACGGCGCCGCCCCGTTCAGAGCTGGGATGGGAGGTACGAAATGCAAGCGATGAAGAGACCAGCATGGCTTGCGGCGATGGCAATCCTCGCCGCAGCAGCAGCTGCGGCTGCGCCGAATTTCACCGGAACCTGGAAACTGAATCTCTCCAAAAGCGACTACGGGCAGATGCCGCCTCCGAACAGCATGACGCAGACGGTCACGCACGAGGAGCCGAAGCTGAAGGTGGCGGTGAAGCAGTCGCGCGACCAGGGCGACCTGGAATGGGAAGCCAATTACACCACCGACGGCAAGGAGTCGGTGAACGAGATAATGGGCAACCCGATGAAGAGCGTGGCGAAGTGGGACGGCGACGCCCTGGTGATCGACACCAAGGGCAGCTTCGGCGATAACGAGTTCACAATCACTGCCCGTTGGACGCTGTCGGAAGACGGCAAGACGCTGACCATCACGCAGCACTGGTCGAGCAGCATGGGCGAGATGGATATGAAGCTGGTGCTGGAGAAGCAGTAGCCTTCGGCAAGGCGTCCGGAGGGGCTGCGGAATCCGGTGCCGCCGGCTGCCTCCCTGCGCCGGAGTCGGGATGGCGCACCGGCGATCGACCTGATCGACGGGGAGCAGCTTTGCGAATTGC
>DYJN01000044.1 GCA_020723085.1 Arcobacter sp. | reverse complement strand
CGGGTACTGGAGCTCGGGGTCCATCGCCGGCAGCCGCCCCGGACCGTGCTGCGAACCAGAAAGGACATACAGCCGCGTGTTGGCATGCAGCGGCACGTCGATCTCGCCGCTCACGTCCGTGTGGACCAGCGAGGCGCAGCGGTTCCAGTATTCCCAGCTGCCGTTGGTCAGGAAAAGTTTCGGCACGGCTTCCGGGCTGAGGCGCATCAGCAGCCCGTCGGCGCCCTGCGCGTTCCACGCCGGCTGAGGCGTGTCGGAAAAAGGGAACAGATCCGTCGGGTAAAGCGTGTTCCAGAAAGCCCACCCATCGCGCGAAGGCTGAGCGAAGCGCTGGTTGAGAAAGACGCGTCCGGCGCCTGCCACGTCAGCCCAGACGCCGTCGAAGACGATGCGGCCCAATTCGTCCCCGTTCATTCCGGTGTAGAGGAATGACCGCAGATACCGCCCGCTCTGCGAGATGCCGAATCCGATGGCGCGCGCGGCGCGCGGCGACGGAGCGGCGAAGGCGCCCGCGCCCGGCGGATGCTTCAGGTACGCAACCGCGTCCCGGACAGCCGCCAGTCCGGCGCTCGAGAGCCGTGGATCGGCGGCGCGGTAGACCAGTTCGTAGAGTCGGCCGGGTTCGAATCCGGAGGCCATCTCGATGGCCGTACGGTCTCCCGTGAAACGCCAGCGTGCTGGACTGATCTTGCGGCGCCGTCCGAGCACCGCATCGCGGACGGTCAGGGTCGCGGGCTCGTTCAACGCCGGATAGGCGATGTGACCGCGGTCCGCCAGCGGCATCTTCATGGTCTTTTCCGCCGGCAGGAACTCGGAGCGGACCACGCCCGTCACGCCCGCAATCACCGGAGCATGCAACCGCAGCAGCAGCGGGTTGCCGGCGGGCACGTCCCACTGCCAGCCGATCCAGACGAGGGTGTAGCCCTGGTCCAGAAGCCAAGCGTCCCCGAAGTCCTCCGCCGTGCGGGGATCGAGAGAGCCGCGCGCATAGCAGAACCGCCCCAGCAGGCTCTTGCCCCCGCGATTCGGAATCTCGACAAGCAGCGTGCCGTTGGAGCGCTTCGGATCGGCGGGTTGCAGGAGGTAGAGATCGGCCGAGAACTCCACCATGCCGCTCTTGCCCCTGGGCGCAAGAGCCAGGTCCGCCAGGCGCCTGTTGCTCTCGTGCCGCAGATCCAGTTCAAAGTGGACGCGCGCCACGACGCGCTCGTAGGCGCCGGCGGCGAACGGCTTGCCCTCGAGCACGGGGCTGCGGCTGAGAACCTCAATCCGCGCAACGCGCGCTTCCGCCGCGGCGAGCAGGCATGCAGCAGCGCACGCCAGGCGAAGTGTCGTCCTCATGGGGTCGATTCTATGCCTCCCGCGCACCCGCCGCAGCGGCGGTCACGCGAGGGCGAGATTCGCCTGCGCCTTCAGCGACAGATCATCAAACTCGCCACGCTCAAACCTGGGCCAGGCGGCGGCGGCGATCATGGCGGCATTGTCGGTGGACAGGTGCGGCGTCGGGAAGTACGCCGGAATGGACAGGCGCCCGCCGCGCGCCGCCCGGCGCAGCCCCGCGTTGCAGGCGACCCCGCCGGCGATGATCACCGACCGCGCACCGGTCTCTTCCGCCGCGCGCCCGACGCGCTTGAGCAACTCCTCCACCACAACGCTTTGGAATGCGGCAATCACGTCGAGCGTCGCCTGCGGCGTGACTTTCAGCCAGTCTTCCAACGCCGGGTTCGGCTTCCGCCGCAGCAGTTCGCGCCTCCCGGCGATTTCCGCTTCCATGTGCCTGGATTGCACCCAGCGCAGCACGGCGGTTTTCAAACCGCTGAAGCTGAAGTCCAGTGCGTTACCCTTCATCTTCGCCATGGGCAGCGCCACGGCACCGGGGTCGCCGTATTCGGCCAGTTTGTCGAGAACCGGACCACCCGGATAAGAGAAGCCGAGCAGCTTCGCAACCTTGTCATAGGCCTCGCCGGCGGCGTCGTCGCGCGTTTTGCCCAAGATCCGGTACTGTTCGCCGCCAGACCAGAGGAACAGATGCGTGTGCCCGCCGCTCGCCACCAGCGCCAGCGCCGGCAGCGCAATCTCGTCGCCCGACGTGCGGGCATCCAGCACCACGGCATGGATGTGCCCCTCCAGATGGTTGATGCCGACGAGCGGCAGCCGCCGCACCGCGCAGATTCCTTTGGCAAAGGTCAAACCAACCAGGAGCGACCCCACCAGCCCGGGCCCTGCCGTCGCTGCAACGGCGGAAAGATCCGCCCAGGAGGCATGCGCCTCTTCCATCGCCTCGCGCACAACCGGCACAATGGCACGGAGATGCTCGCGCGACGCCAGTTCCGGCACCACACCGCCGTACTTGCCGTGCACGGGCACTTGGCTCGCGACGACGCTCGACAGTACTTCGCCGCCGCGTGCCACCACAGCGGCGGCTGTCTCGTCACAGGAAGTCTCGATGCCCAAGATGTACGGCATATGTCCCCAAATGGATATAGTGGTCAGTGCGGCCGGTTGTTCCGGGCCGTGTAGTACCCTCGAATGAACCTCTCTAAATTCGATTATCGCCTTCCAGATGAATTGATCGCGCAGGCTCCGCTCCCCGACAGGGCGGCATCCCGCATGCTGGTGGTGGAGCGGTCCACTCGACGTCTGGAAGACCGCCTATTCCGCGATTTCCCGCAATTCCTGCACGCAGGCGATTGCCTCGTCATCAACGACACGCGCGTCGTCCCGTCGCGCCTTTACGGACGCAAGGCGGGCTACTCGCGCGATGTCGAGATCTTCCTGCTCTCGCCGCAGAATCCCGAACGCACCCTGTGGACGGCTCTGGTGCGCCCCGGACGCCACCTGCATGAAGGCGTGCGCGTGCTTATCTCGGAAAGGCTGTCGGTGGAGATCCTGGAGACGCGCATCCGCGGGGAGCGGCTTGTCCGTGTGGAATGCCGGGGCGATCTCGACGAGGAGATGGAGCGCATCGGGCATATGCCTCTGCCGCCCTACATTCACCGCCCAGACGAGGCGGCGGATCGCGAGCGCTACCAGACTGTGTTCGCCACGCACCGCGGCTCGGCGGCGGCGCCCACCGCCGGACTGCACTTCACGCCGGAGATCCTGGAGGAATGCCGCAGCGCGGGCGCCGGGATCGCGCCTGTCACGCTGCACGTGGGACTTGGCACGTTTCAGCCGCTGCTGAACGACACGGTGGAAGAGAACCGGCTCCATTATGAGCGGTATTCGATCCCGGCGGAATCGGCGTCGAAAATCGCCGCCGCCCGCCGCAGGGTTGCGGTCGGCACCACGGTGGTCCGCGCGCTGGAATCCGCCGCCCTCAACGGAGGGTTCGGGCCCGCTTCCGGCGAAACGAACCTGTTCGTCTATCCCGGCTATCAATTCCGCGCGGTGGACTCGATGCTCACCAACTTCCACCTGCCGAAGTCGAGCCTGCTGCTTCTGGCCTGCGCCTTCGGGGGCAAGGAACTGATCCTGGACGCCTACCGCCACGCCGTCGAGAAGCGCTACCGCTTCTTCAGCTACGGCGACTGCATGCTGATCTTGTAATTCCATCCCGGATTTGCGCCGGAATGCGCCTGCTTTCCGGGCGGGATTGCGCACAACAGGGCCCCGCAATGGAGCGGGATTTCCTGCCGGCGGCGGCCGATTTACCGCAGCAGCGGCGCGCTTGCCGTGGCGTAATCCAGCACCAGCGATGGCGCCACGCCAAGCACAAAAGTGCCCGCCACGCTGGCTGCCAAAGCCCAGCGCATCCCGGCGCCCGGCGCGGGCAGCGGTCCGGCGCCCGCGGACGGCTCCTGCATGTACATCATCACGATGATCCGCAGGTAGTAATACGCGGCCACGGCGCTGTTCAACAATCCGAGCACCGCCAGCCATACCAGATCCGCGTCCAGCGCCGCCTTGAAGATGTAGAACTTGCCGAAGAACCCCGCGGTCAGCGGCACGCCGGTCAGCGACAGCAGGAAGATCGACAGCACCGCCGCCATCACGGGAGAACGCCGGCTCAAGCCCGCCAGGTCCATCAATTCCACGTGCTTCTCTCCGCGGCCAGCGACATATGTCACCACCGCGAACGCGCCGATGTTCATGAACGTATAGGCGGCCAAGTAGAACATCGCCGCCGCCGCGCCCGTGTCCGACATTGCCGTCAGCGCCACCAGGATGTAGCCCGCGTGCGCGATCGAGCTGTAGGCCAGCAGCCGCTTCACGTTCGTCTGATGCAGAGCTGCGAAGTTGCCGATCACCATCGTCGCCAGCGCCACGGCCCACAGCACCGGCTCCCAGCGGCCGCGGAGCGGCACGAACGTGGTCATGAGGATGCGCAGGAACATCGCGAACGCCGCCGCCTTCGGCCCTACGCTCAGGAACGCCGCCACCGGAGCGGGCGCGCCCTGATAGACGTCCGGCGCCCACATCTGGAACGGCGCAGCGGAGACCTTGAACGCCAGCCCTACCAGCAGCAGCGCTGCCGCCGCAGCCGTGACCGTGACGCTGACTCCCGACGACGGATCGAGCAGCAGCCGCCGCAACTCGCTCAGATTCGTCGTCCCCGACGCGCCCCACAGCCATGCCACGCCGTAGAGGAAAAACGCCGAGGCGAACGACCCCAGCAGGAAGTACTTCAGCGCCGCCTCGTTGTTGCGCTTGTCGTCCCGGAGGTAGCCGGCTAGCACATAGCTCGCGATCGACGAGCACTCCAGCCCGATGAACAGCATGATCAGCTCGTTCGACGCCGCCATCAGGCACTGTCCCGCTACGGAGAACAGGATCAGCGCGTAATACTCGCCGGAATCGTGCCCCTCCTGCCTCAGGTAGTTGGTCGAGATCAGCACCACCAGCATGCCGGCCGCGCACACGAGCACCCGGAAGAAGGTCGAGAAGCCGTCAACAGCCAGCAGGTTGGAGAAAGCAGGTCCGGGATCGCCGGCGGCAAAGACCGCCAGAGCCGCCGCCGCCAGCAGCGTAAGGAACGCCAGCGCCGCCAGCTTCGAGCGGCTGCCGCTTTTCCACAGCGCCTCGCCCAGCATCACAAGCGTGGCGCCGAGCGCAAGCGCCATCTCCGGCGCGAAACGCGCGAGCTCCTGTGCCGATGGAACAAAGCTAACGGACATGAGCAACTTCCTGAGCGGATTTCTCGATCTGCGGTTTGCCGGAAACCAGTTCCAGCACCTGCCGGTTGGGCGCGCTGATGGACGGCAGGAAGGTCTGCGGCCCCACGCCCATCCACACCATCATCACCAACAGAGGCAACACCAGCGCCCACTCGCGCCCGTTCATGTCAGTGATGCGGCGCTTCACCGCGTCAGGCGCCGCTCCGTAGAAGGCGCGCTGCACCAGCCAGAGCATGTACACCGCCGAGAGGATCACTCCAGTGCCTGCCAGCACGGCATACAGCAGCTTCGCCTGCGCCGCGCCCTGCAAGACGAGAAACTCCCCGACGAAATTGTTCAGAAGCGGAAGCCCGATGCTGGCGAGCGACGTGATCACGAACGCCGTGCTCAACCACGGCGCCGCCAGGCCCACGCCGCCGTAATCGGCGATCTCGAGCGAGTGCCGCCGCTCGTACAACAGCCCGACCAGGATGAACAGCGCGCCTGTCGAGATGCCATGGTTCAACATCTGGTATACCGCGCCGTCGAGCCCCACCTGTGTGAATGTGAAGATGCCGAGCACGACAAAGCCCAGGTGGCTCACCGAGCTGTACGCCACCAGCCGCTTCATGTTCGGCTGCACCATCGCCACCAGAGCTCCGTAAATGATGCCGGCAATCGCCAGCGCTATGATCCACGGGGCATTGGCGCGCGCGGCGGCGGGGAACAGCGCCAGCGAGATCCGCACCAGCCCGTACGTGCCCAGCTTCAGCAGCACGCTAGCCAGCATCACCGAGCCGGCGGTCGGCGCCTCGCCGTGCGCGTCCGGCAGCCATGTGTGCAGCGGGAACAGCGGCACTTTGATCGCAAACGCAATGAAGAACGCCAGGAACAGCCAGAAGCCTTCCTGCGCGCTGAAGACAAGCTGGCGCGTCTGCAGCATGTCGAGCAGCAGCGGCAGGTCGAAGGTGCCCGCGCGGTTGTAGATCCAGATCATCGCCGCCAGCATCATCGCCGAGCCCGCCATCGTGTACAGGAAAAACTTCACTGCCGCATAAATCCGCCGGTCATGCCCCCAGATGCCAATGAGAAAATACATCGGCACCAGCGACACTTCCCAGAACACGAAAAACAGGAACAGGTCCAGCGCGGCGAACACGCCGATCACGCCGAACAGCAGGAACAGCAGGAAGACGTGGAACTCCTTCACCCGGTCATCGATGTGCTTCCAGCTCACCAGCACGCAGATCGGCGTCAGGAACGCCGACAGGATGATCAGCCACAGGCTCAGCCCGTCGACGCCCACGTGGTAGCGGATCGCCGGATACTCGATCCACACGGTGTCCGTTTCGATCGCGTAGCGCCCCGGCGCGGCATTCACGGGACCGATCAGCGCCAGCGAAAGCAGGAAAGCGATCAGCGAGACAAACAGCGTGAACTTCCTCAGCAGCCCGGGATTGTCAGAAGGCAGGACCAGAGCGATCAGCGCGCCCGCCGCGGGGATCAGAAGAAGAATGTCCAGCAGGTTCACCTCGCGCCTCCCCAAAATGCAGCCACCGCCACCAGCGCCGCCGAGCCCAGGACCACCCACGCCGCATAGCGCCGGATATAGCCCGATTGCCACAGCCGCAGCCCGCTGCCGATGGAACGCGCCAGCGCGCCCGCGCCGTTCACCGCGCCGTCGATGATCCGCGCGTCCATGACGCCCCAGAGCAGGGCGCGCGATCCGTCGCGGATCGGATGCACGATCACCGCATCGTAAACCTCGTCGACGTAATACTTGTTGTAGACGAGGCGGTAGATGGCGCCGAGCGCCGACGAAATCCGCTCCGGCAGACTCGGCGCCGCCACATAGAACAGCCACGCCAGCGCGATGCCCAGCAATCCGGCAGCTACCGAAGCCGTCACCAGAGTCTCGTCATGCGGCGCGTGCCCGCCGCCCAACTGCGGGGCCAAGTAATGCGGCACGTTCAAGTAGCCGCCCGCCAGGCTCAGCAGCGCCAGCACACCCAGCGGCAGCGTCATCACCAGCGGCGACTCGTGCGGGTGCCCATCGCCGCGGTACGTGCCGAAGAAGCAGAGAAAGATCGCCCGGAACACATAGAAGGCGGTCACCGCCGCAGTCACGGCGCCTACCCAGAACATCCACGGCGCGTGCGCGTGCGCCGCCAGCAGAATCGCGTCCTTCGAGTGGAACCCCGAGAACGGCGGCACCCCCGCGATCGCCACCGCCGCCGCCAGCAACACGGTGAACGTCACCGGAATCTTCGACCGCAGCCCGCCCATCATGCGCAGGTCCTGCTCGCCGCCGAGCGCATGAATCACGCTGCCCGCGCCGAGGAAGAGCAGCGCCTTGAAGAAGGCGTGCGTCATGATGTGGAACACACCCGCCGAGTACGCTCCCACGCCCAGCCCCAGGAACATATAACCCAGCTGGCTCACCGTCGAGTACGCGAAGACCTTCTTGATGTCGTACTGCGTCATGCCGATGGTCGCCGCCAGCACCGCCGTGCCGAGTCCAACAAACGCCACCACTTCCAGCGCCGTGGGCGACAGGTTGTACAGCGGCGCCGAGCGCGCCACCATGTACACGCCCGCCGTCACCATCGTCGCGGCGTGGATCAGCGCGCTGACCGGCGTCGGTCCTTCCATCGCATCCGGCAGCCAGACATAGAGGGGCACCTGCGCGCTCTTGCCCGTGGCGCCCACCAGCAGCAGGATGCAGATCAGCGTGACCGTCTGAGGGTTCAGCGCCGCCGCCTCCGCCTGCGCCTTGCCGAATACCGTGGCGAAGTCGAGCGACCCGAAGGCGAGCATCGTCAGGAACATGCCTAGCGAGAAGCCCAAGTCGCCCACGCGGTTCACCACGAACGCCTTTTTGCCCGCGTCCGTCGCGCTCTTCTTCAGGAGGTAGAAGCCGATCAGCAGGTACGAGCACAGCCCCACGCCCTCCCACCCGATGAACAGCACCAGATAGTTCGCCGCCAGCACCAGCAGCAGCATGAAGAACATGAACAGGTTCAGGTAGGCGAAAAAGCGGCTGTAGCCGTCTTCGTGGGCCATGTAACCGATCGAATAGATGTGAATCAGCAGCCCGATGCCGGTGACCACCAGCAGCATCACCGCCGTGAGCCTGTCGACCATGAAGTCGAAGCCGACGTTCACGAAGCCGCTCTGGATCCAGGTGAAGTAATGCTCCGTGTATGCCGTCTCCAGCGGCTGCAGCCCCGAGAGCACTTTCAGCACCCACAGGAACGCCAGCAGCACGCTGCCCACGGCGAAGGTGTTGACCAGCGCCTTGGGAAGCCTCCGCCCGGCGATCCCGTTGATCAGGAAGCCGGCGAGCGGAAATGCGGGAATAAGCCAGAGGTGTTGCATCGGATCAGAGCTTCAGCGAAGAAACTTCGTCGATTTCCAGCGTCTCGCGGTTCTTGAACACCGTGAGGATGATGGCGAGCCCCACCGCGGCTTCCGCCGCCGCCACGACCATTACAAAGAAGCTGTAAATGTGGCCGTCCACCATCTTGAGCTTGTGGCTGAACGCGATGAAGGACAGGTTCACCGCGTTCAGCATCAGCTCGATGCACATGAACACGGTGATGATGTTGCGGCGGATCAGGAATCCCGCGGCGCCGATCACGAACAGAATCACGCTCAGGATCAGATACCAGCCCAGCGGCACCTGCGCAGCCAGCACTTGAGACAGGTCCGGCATCGTTCAGATCTCCTTCCTCGCCAGCACCACCGCTCCAAGGATCGCAATCAGGATCAGGATCGACGTCACCTCGAACGGCAGCAGCCACGCCGTGAACAGCGCCCTGCCCACTTCCTGAGGTCCGGCGGCATACGCCCCGAATTTCACCGTTTCGGTCCGGGGCGTCTGAGACGCCAGAACGTAGGCCACCACGCCGGCAAGCGTAAACAGCAAGGGCAGCGCCACCGCCGTACGAAGCACCTTCTTCGACGGCCTCTTTTCTCCACCCGCGTTCAGCAGCATGATCACGAAGACGAACAGCACCATGATGGCGCCGGCGTATACGATCAGCTGCACCGCCGCAAGAAACTCCCCGCCCAGCAGCAGATACAGCACAGCCAGCGAACCCATCACGCCAATCAAAGACAGCGCGCTCGAGATCGGGTGCGTCTGGAGCACCAGATTCAGCGCGCAGCCCACCGCAATCGCGGCGAAGCTCAGGAACAGCACGAGATCCATGACTGCTTTACCTCATCAGCCAGCCAGCGCCACCACAAGCCCTGTCACCAGCAGATTGGCCACGGCAAGCGGGAACAGGAACGTCCAGGCGAACCGCATCAACTGATCGTAGCGGTAGCGCGGGAGCGTGCCGCGGATCCAGATGAAGACGAAGACCAGGAAGCCCGCCTTCGCCACAAACCAGAAGAACGGGATCAGCACCAGCTTCAGCGCCGGGACCAGGAACACCGGCGCCAGCCCCAGCAGCGCCACGCCGAACACCGGGAAGGTGAAGCGGTCCCACTTGCGCCGCCGCACAGCCTGCGCCGCATGGAACAGCAGCATCAGCCCCGCTCCCGCCAGAAGAACCACGGGAACCAGGTCGCTGCCGTAAGCGGACGGCCAAAGCGGGTGCCATCCGCCGAGAAACAGCACCGTCGCCACGCAGCAGATCGTGATGATGTTGGCGTACTCCGCCATGAAGAACGACGCGAACATCATCGAAGAGTATTCCGTGTGGAAGCCCGCCACCAGTTCGCTCTCCGCTTCCGGCAGGTCGAACGGCACGCGGTTGGTTTCCGCGAACGCCGCAGTGAGGAAGATGAGAAACGCCAGCATCTGCGGCGCCGGGGCGGCGAAAATGTTCCACCGCGGCAGAAACCCGAAATAGAATCCGTTCTGAAGCTCAGCAATCTCCCGAAGGTTGAGCGAGTTCATCAGCAGCAGAGGGCTGGCGATGGCCATGGCCAGCGGCAGCTCGTAGCTCACCATCTGCGCCGACGACCGCAGGCTGCCCATCAGCGAGTACTTGTTGTTCGACGCCCAGCCGCCGATCGCGATGCCGTAAACGCCGAGCGAACTGAGCGCCAGCAGGAAGAGGATGCCGATGTTCAGGTCGGTCAGCCCGATGGCGGTGCGCACGCCGAACAGTTCGAATTCCGGCGTGAACGGAATCACCACGATCGCCGACAGCGCCAGCGCCACGGCCAGAAACGGCGCCAGCAGGTAGAAGAACGGATTCGCGTAGGGGGGGAGAATGCCTTCCTTCGTGAGCAGCTTGATCAGGTCCGCCAGCGGTTGCAGCAGCCCGTGCGGCCCCACGCGGTACGGACCCGGACGGAGCTGAATGTGCGCCAGCACCTTGCGCTCCACCCAGACGGCGTAGGCGCAGCAGGTGAGCAGCACCAGAATCGTCAGGGCCATCTTGATGAGCGTGAGCAGGTAGAAATTCATGGCACTACGGTTGGAACAGCCGGCCCGGCGCTTCCATCACTTGCGTCAGCCTCTTCGAATACTTGCCAAGCGTGCCCGAGGTAAACAGCGTATCATCGGACGGCCGCACCAGCTCCGCCTGCGCGTCCACGGGCGCCGGCCCGCACGGCGCCGCTTGCGCCGCTCCCCCTGTAGCCAGCACGGGCAGCGGCACGCTGTACCCCCGTACTGTCCGGCGGATCTCTTCGAACACCTTTTCGTGCGACGGGACCCCCAGGTCAAACCCGAGCTGAGCCGCCAGCAGCCCGAGGATGTCGAGATCGGACTTGGTTCCCATCACCTTCGGCCCCGCCTTGGTCCGCTGCACCTCGCCGCAGACGTTGGTCGCCGTGCCGTTCTTCTCATACAGGCTCATGGCCGGCAGAACGACATCGGCACGCTGCGCCGTCTCCGTCAGGAACAGTTCGTGCACGATCACGAACGCGTCCTTCGCGGCAAACTCCCTGCCGCCCTCCAGCGGATTGGCCCCCACCACCCAGATCACGTCCAGATCCGGCGCGGCCATCATGGCGTCCAGATGCATGCCGGGGATCTCCACCGGCCTGTAGCCGGGCGCGAGATGCGGCAGCAGGCCCATATCGAGAGCACCGCGCGAGTTCGCGTAATCCACCAGGCAGACGTACTTCACCGCAATGCCCAGCGAATCGCCGAAAGCCACCAGCCGCCGCACCGCCTCGCCCTTCACGGATGCGCCATACAGCACGACGAGGTTCTTCCGCGCCTTGAGCTGCTCGCGCAGTTCCTCGAGCCGCTCCACTTCACTGCCCGCCTCGGCGCGCAGGCTGCGCGCGGCGTACTGATCCTCGCGCACCGGCCCCGGCGTCACGACGTAGACGGCGGCGCGGTGATGGCGCCAATTGGCGCGCAGCTGCACAGCCAGCAGCGGGTGCTGCTGCGCGAGATCCGAGCCGAGCACGAGCGCGGCGTCGCATGTGTAGAGGTCATTTACCGTGGCCAGCGCGCCGGTCCGCCCGGTCAGAGCGTCGACTAACGTGATGAAGTCGCCGGAGCGGTGATGGTCGATGTTGTTGGTGCGCAGACCCTGCCGGGCGAACTTCTGCAGGTAGTAGTTCTCCTCGTTCGTCGTGCGCGTCGAACCGATGACGGCGAACTTGCCGTTGCGCCCGATCGCCTCGCGCACGCGCCCGGCTGCCACCTTCAGCGCCTCGCCCCAGCTTGCCGGTTCGAGCCTGCCGTCCCTGCGGACCAGAGGCGACTGCAGCCTCTCCTGGCTGTGGACGAAGTCGAAGCCGAAGCGGCCCTTCACGCAGAGGAACTCGCCGTTGATGCCGGAGCGGTCGCGGTTGTTGGCGCGGAGGATCTCGCCGTTGCGCACGCTGAGAGTCGTCTTGCAGCCGTTCGAGCAGTGCGTGCAGATGGCCGGGACATAGTTCATCTCCCAGGGGCGGGATTTGTAACGGTACGTGCCCGAGGTGAGCGCGCCCACCGGGCAGACGTCGATGCACCAGCCGCACTCGTCGCACTCGAGATGATCGCCCTTGTTGGGGATGATTTCCGCCGCCACGCCGCGGTAGCTGAGCCCCAGAGCCGCCATGCCGAGCCCTTCGTCGCAGACGCGGATGCAGCGGTAGCAGAGGATGCAGCGGGCTGGATCGTAGAAGACGAGCGGACTCCACTGCTTCTCGCCGGCGTGGTGCTTGATTTCCAGGAAACGGCTCTCGCCCAGGCCGTAACGGAAGGTCATGTCCTGGAGTTCGCACTCGCCGCCCTTGTCGCAGACCGGGCAGTCGAGCGGGTGGTTGGTCAGCAGGAACTCGATCGTGGACTTGCGCGCCTCCACCACCTTGGGCGTCTCCGTGTGCACCACCATGCCGTCCGCGGCAGGCAGCGCGCAGGAGGGCTGGAGCTTCGGCATCTTCTCGACTTCCACCAGGCACATGCGGCACGCCGCCTGCACGCTGAAGCCTTCGTAATAGCAGAAGGCCGGGATGTCGATGCCCGCCTGCTTGGCGGCGTCGATCACCAGCGTGCCCGCGGGCACGGTCACCTGCCTGCCGTCGATCGTGAAGGTCACCATCTTCGCCATCGCCGTCTGCCCCCTCACAGCACCGCCAGCGGCTGGGCGCCCGTCACGGGCGCGAACGCCTCCGACTGCGCCAGTTTTTCGAGGATCTCGCCGCGGAACTTGCGCACGATGGCCATCGCCGGCATCGCCGCCGCGTCGCCCAGCGGGCAGAACGTGCGCCCGAACATGCTCTGGGCGATCCGGTCGACCGTTTCGATATCGCGTTCGCTGCCGATGCCTTCTTCGAGCCGCGCGGATATCTTCTTCAGCCACGCCGTGCCCTCGCGGCACGGGATGCACCAGCCGCAGCTCTCATGCGCATAGAATTTCATCAGCCGCGCCAGCACGCGGGCCATATCTGTGGTCTCGTCCAGCACCACCGTCGCGCCCGAGCCGAGCATCGAGCCCGCCTTCGCCAGCGAATCGTAGTCGGCGGGAATGTCGCACTCTTCCGCCTTCAGCACGGGCGAAGAGCTGCCGCCGGGGATCACCGCCTTCAGCTTGCGCCCCTTCCACACGCCGCCGCCGATCTCGTTCAGGATCTTGAGCAGGTTCATGCCCAGGGGCACTTCGTACACGCCGGGGCGCTCGATGTGGCCGGAGAGGCAAACCAGCCGGGTGCCGCCGTTTTTCGGCGTGCCGAGAGAGGCGTACCATTCGCCTCCGTTCAGGATGATGTCGGGCACGGCGCAGAAGGTCTCGACGTTGTTCACGATGGTCGGACACTGGAAGGCGCCCGAGCTGGCGGGAAACGGCGGCTTCAGCCGCGGATTGCCGCGCTTGCCTTCGAGCGATTCAAGCAACGCCGTCTCCTCGCCGCACTCGTAGGAACCCGCGCCGGTGTGTGTGGACAGGTGGAACTCCCAACCCGAGCCGAGCACGTTGGAGCCGAGCAAGCCGCGCTGATACGCCTCCTCGATAGCCCGGTCCATGATCCTGATGTACTCGCGGTATTCGCCGCGGATGTAGATCCAGCCGCGGCAGGCGCCGATGGCGCGCCCGCCGATCAGCACCCCTTCGATCAGCCGGTGCGGGTCGTAGCCCATCAGGATGCGGTCCTTGCAGGTGCCCGGCTCGCCCTCGTCGGCGTTGACCACCGCATACTTGGGCTTCGGCGACTTGCGGTCGACGAAGCTCCACTTCATGCCGGTGGGGAAGCCCGCGCCGCCGCGTCCGCGCAGCGCGGACTTCTTCACTTCTTCGACAATCTGCTCCGGCTCCATCGTCAGGGCTTTGCGGATGGCTTCATAGCCGCCCGTGCGGAGGTATTCGTCGATCCACACCGGTTCGGTCCGGGGAGCGTCGAACCGGCGCAGCAGGACCCGCTTTTCGAGCGGGTGCGGGGGTGCAAGCAGCGTCATTCTGGGTCTCCTGGGAGGGCGTCTCGCATTTCCGCTACTGCAACTTCCTCAGGCTCTCGATCAGCCGGTCCAGCTTTTCCGGCGTCATCTGGTAGTGAAAGTCGTAGTTGACCTGCATCGCCGGCGCCCAAGAGCAGGCGCCCAGGCATTCCACCTCTTCAAGCGAAAACTGCCCGTCTGGCGTCTTCTGCCGGTTGCCGATGCCCAGCTTCCGGCAGGCGTGCTCGAACAGCTCTTCGCCGCCCGTCAGCATGCAGCTTACGTTGGTGCAGATCTGCAGGTGATACTTGCCGCGCGGCTCGCGGGCAAGCATCGTATAGTAGCCGAGGACTTCCTCGATCTCAAGGCGCGGCACGTTCAGCCGCCGGGAAACCTCGTCGATCACCTCATCGGTCACCGCGCCCACTTCGTCCTGAGCGTACAGCAGCATCGGGATCAACGCGCCCTTCTGCCGCCCGGGCGGATAATTGGCGATCATCTTCGCGAACTTGGCTTCCAGTTCCGGAGAAAATGTCATCGCATCTGCTCCCGGCGTCTCAGCGGTCCACGTCTCCCAGCACGAAGTCCATGCTGCCGAGCGCGGCGATCGTATCGGCGATCAGCCGCCCCTCGAACATCTCCGCGAGCGACTGAAGATTGCCGAAACTCGGCGTCCGCATGAACACGCGCCATGGCTGCGCGCCGCCGTCGCTGACCACATAAAAACCGATCTCGCCGCGCGGGCTCTCCACCGGCGCATAGGCTTCTCCAGCCGGCACGCGCATGCCCTCCGTGACGACCTTGAAGTGGTAGATGAGGGCCTCCATCTGCGTCTTCATCTTCTCGCGGTCCGGCAGCAGCACGTGCGGCGCGTCCGCCCGCCACGGTCCCTCCGGCATGCCGTCGATAGCCTGCTCGACGATGCGCGCGCTCTGCCGCATCTCTTCCAGCCTCACCAGGAAGCGGGCGTACACGTCGCCTTCCTGCTGAACGGGGATTTGGAAATCGAACTGCTCGTAACTCGAATAGGGTTCGGCTTTCCGGATGTCCCAGCCGAGACCGGCCGCTCGGATCATCGGACCCGTGACGCCCAGATCCAGCAGCCGCTCCAGCGGCACAGCGGCCACGCCCTGAGTGCGGCGCAGGAAGATCGGGTTCTCCTTGAGCAGCGCCTCGTACTCGTCCACCTTCTCCGGCAGCCCGCGAATGAAGTTCCGCACGGCGCGGTCCCATCCCCGCGGCGGCTCCAGAGCCAGACCGCCGATGCGGATGTAGCTGGTCATCATCCGCTGCCCGCTGAACATCTCGAAGATCCGCAGCAGATCCTCGCGCTCGCGGAAGCAGTAAAAAAAGACGGTCATCGCGCCCAGGTCGAGCGCGTGCGTGCCGAGCCACACCGCGTGGCTGTTGATGCGCGCCAGCTCCGCCAGCAGCACGCGCATCCATTGCGCTTTCGGCGGAATCTCGAGGCCAAGCAGCTTCTCGACCGAGAGCGAGTAGGCCAGATTGTTCGACAGGTTGGCCAGATAGTCCATCCGGTCGGTGAGCGTCACCACCTGCTGCCACCCCAGCGCCTCGGCCTGTTTTTCAATGCCCGTGTGCAGGAAGCCGATGTCGGGCTGCGCCTTGGTGACGATTTCGCCGTCGAGCTCCAGAATCACCCGGAGCACGCCGTGCGTGGACGGGTGCTGCGGCCCCATGTTCAGCACCATGCGGCGCGGCGCGCCCGCCGCTTCCGGGGCCATCTCTTGCAGTCCGGAATCCAGGGCGGTGTCTGTCGGGTTCATCGCAGATTCCTTACTCCAGGCGTGGCACGGGACTCATTCGTCCTTGTAACTGTACTTGTGCCCGTGCACCGGAAAGTCCTTCCGCAGAGGATGCCCCTGCCAGTAGTCCGGCATCAGGATGCGCCGCAGATCGGGATGCCCGTCGAAGCGCACTCCGAACATGTCGTAGACTTCGCGCTCGTACCAGTTGGCCCCGCTCCAAACGCCGCACACGCTCGGCAGGACCGCTTCGGCGCTGTTCAGGGCAACTTTCAGGCGCAGCCGCTCGTTGTTGGGAATCGAGTGCAGCAGATAGACGGCCTCGAACCGCGGCTCCACGGGATACCGGTCGATGCAGGTCACCGCCGAGAGCCGGGTGAACTGCCGCCGCTCTTTCAGAAAGCGGCTCAGGTCCACGATCCGCTCCCGCGTGGTCCACAGCACCAGATCGCCCCGTTCCAGGCTGGCCCCTGACAACACGCCAGGATCCCACGCCTGAATCGCGGCCGGGGTCGGCAAAGCAAGGATTTCCGCTGGCAGCATGGCGGCTCTCAGCCCTCGCGCCCTCTCTGCTGATCCTCGCCGTAAGCCCAGTCCAGCACGCCCTTCTTCCAGACATAGAAAAACCCGGCCAGAACCAGGGCTATGAAGATCAGCATCTCGACGAAGGCGAACAGCTTCAGCTCACGGTAAATGACCGCCCACGGGTACAGGAAAATCGCTTCGATATCAAACAGGATGAACAGCATCGCCACCAGATAGAATTTCACGCTGAATCGCTCGCGGGCGCCGCCCGTGGGGGGGATGCCGCACTCGTAGGGCGTGTCTTTTACCCGGTTGCGCACCCGCTTGCCGAGCAGGACGCCGAGGGCGATGAGGGCCGCGGCCAGGGCGGAAGCCAGAAGCACTTGCGCCAGGACGGAGAAGTAGGCCTCGTATATGGATGTGGGCATGATGATGGAGGTGGAACACCCCTGGCGGCGTTCAACCTTCAACTATAATGAGGCGCAGAAGAGCGTGTCAAACCAGATGGATGCCGGACTTATCTCCATTCAGATCAACGGCGAGGAGCGGCAAGTTCCTGCGGATCTGAATATCCTGGATCTCGTCCGGCATCTCGGCCTTGATCCGGCGCGCGTCGCTGTCGAGATGAACCGCCGGCTGGTGCGCAAACCCGAGTGGGAGTCCGCGCGGGTCGAACCCGGCTCTTCGTTTGAGATCGTCACCTTCGTCGGCGGGGGATGAGGCGCGGCGCAGGCGGACGCCCCGCTTCCGGCGCTGCGGAAGAAGAGGCACGGCCGGGAGAAACGCGCCGCGAGGGATAGTGCCCCTGTTTCTCGGGGCCCAAGAATTTGCGGGTTGACTTCCTCCTGCCCTTGGTTAGACTTGGTTTTGGATTTCCCCAAACAGAAAGGTGCATTCATGTTCAAAACAAAATCGCGCGGCTCTGCAATCTTGCCGGGGGAGAGGATCTATTCCAGCGCCGATGTGGCGCGGCTCGCGGGCGTCTCGCTGCGCCAGCTTCAGTGGTGGGACGAGCAGAAGGTGGTCTCCCCGCGCCACGAAGGACACCGGCGCATTTATGGAACCGTGGAGGTGGCGGCGGTGAGCGTGATCGCCGAACTGCGGCACAAGGGCTTCAGCCTTCAGAAGATCCGCCGCGTGCTCCGCCCGCTGCAGCGCGAACTGAGCAAACGGATCGCCGAAGTGGCCGCCGGCACGGACCTCTACCTGCTGACCGACGGCAAGGCTGTCCACGTGGAATCCGACAAGGACCGCCTCGTTGATCTCCTCCGCAACGCGCGCCAGGCGATGTACCTGCTCTCCATCTCTGACCAGTACCGGAAGCTGACCGGAACGCCGCGGAAGCCGGTGCGGAGCGAGGCAGCCGCCGGGGTGGCCGCGCGTAAGGCCAGGGCGCAGTAACGCCGGATCCCGCCGGGCGCATGGAGAAGCGCCGCCGGGCGTCAACCGCCGCGCCGCCCGATCCCATTCCGGCGAGACTGTTTCTGAAGCCCTGCCGCCTGCAAGCCGTCTAAAGGAGTGCAGGCAATGGTGCGTTATACTTGAGGCAGGTCTGGGGGACCTTAATTGTATGCGCCGATTTCGAGGGCTGTTCTTTTCCCTGCTGGTGATCGCCATCTGCTCCCTCATCGCCGGCCACTACGGGCCCGGAGTGGCCGCCGGGAGCGCGCGGGAGGCCGCGCCGGCTGAAGAGGACCTGGCGGGCGGGCTGAAGCAGTTCACCTCCATCTACAGGCTCGTGGAGCAGAACGCGGCGGAACAGGTCAACCCGGACATCAGCATTTACAGGGGCGCCATTCCCGGCATGCTGCGCACCCTCGATCCGCACTCGAGCTTTTTTGACCCGCGCGACTTCCAGGAGATGCGCGAAGAGCAGCGCGGCAAGTACTACGGCGTGGGCATGACCATCCAGCCCAAGGACAGCCGCATCGTCGTGGTGGCGCCGTTCACGGGTTCCCCCGCCTACAAAGCGGGCATCCGCCCCGGCGACGTGATTCTCGAAGTGGACGGCAAGCGCACAGAGGGGATGAGCAGCAAGGAAGTGGCCGACCTGCTGAAGGGCCCCAAGGGAACACCCGTCACCGTCACGATCGGCAGGGAAGGCGCTGACAAACCCCTCACCTTCCAGCTCATCCGCGGCGAGATCCCCCGCTACAGCGTGCAGACGGCCTTCTGGCTGAAGCCCGGCATCGCTTATATCGACATCGAAATGTTCAACGAGAACACTTCGGAAGAGTTGGAGTCGGCGTTCCGGAAGCTTGGCGAATCCGGGATCCGCGGCCTCATTCTCGATTTGCGCAGCAACCCCGGCGGGCTGCTCAGCGAGGGCGTTGCGGTTGCGGGCAGGTTTCTCAAGAAGGGCCAGGTGGTGGTGAGCCACCGCGGACGGACTTCGCCCGAAAGGCCGTATGTCGCCACGAACGGGGGCACGGCGGGCAATTACCCGATTGTGGTTCTGGTGGACCGCTACTCGGCTTCGGCCGCCGAGATCGTCGCCGGCGCGCTTCAGGATCACGACCGCGGCTGGGTCTTCGGGGACAACACATTCGGCAAAGGGCTGGTGCAGACGGTCTTCCCGCTGTCGGAAAACACCGGCTTGGCGCTGACCACGGCCAAGTATTACACGCCCTCCGGACGGCTCATCCAGCGCGACTATGCCAGCGGCTCGTTTTACGAGTATTACTACAACCGCAAAGAGGGGCCGAAGGACACGCCGGACGTGAAGATGACCGATGCCGGCCGCCCCGTGTATGGCGGCAATGGCATCCAGCCGGATGAAAAGTTCACGCTGAAATACAACCGCTTCCAGATCGAACTGCTGCGCAAGAGCGCGTTCCGCGACTACATCCCGAAGTACTTCGCCGGCCGTGACATCCGCCTCGGCGCCGGCTGGGCGCCGGACCAGGCCATGCTGAACGATTTCCACTCGTTCCTGCTGAACAGCAAGTTCACCTTCACCGAAGCGGAGTTCGCCGAAAACAACGACTGGGTCAAGCAGCAGCTGAAGCGCGAAGCGCTGGTCACCTCCGCCGGCCTCGACGAAAGCCTGAGATATGCCATCGAGGTGGACCCTGCGGTGCAAAAGGCGGTAGAATCGCTGCCCAAGGCGCAGGCCCTGCTCGACCTCCAGAAGAAGCAGATGGTGCGCGCCGACAAGAGGTTCCGTCGCGATTGACCCTGTCCTCTGTGAAACCTCCCCAGGCCCAGGTTGTCGTTCTCGACACGGGGGGCCAGTACTGTCACCTGATCGCCCGCAAGATCCGCGAACTGGGCGTTTACAGTGAAATCCGCCCCAGCGAGACGCCGGCTGCGGAGCTGCTCGGCGGGCGGGGGATCGTGATCTCCGGCGGTCCGGCCAGCGTATATGAAAGCGGCGCCCCGCAGGTCGATCCGGGCATCTTTTCGCTGGGCTGCGCGGTGCTCGGACTTTGCTACGGCCACCAGACCATTGCCTGGCATCTGGGCGGAGCAGTCCAGCGCGGAGACAAAGGCGAGTATGGGCTTGCCTGGCTTGAGACGCTGCGGCCCAGCCCGCTGTTCGAGAGTGTCGAGGGGCGGCAGCAGATCTGGATGAGCCACCGCGATTCGGTGACACGCGTGCCGCCGGGATTCGAAGCGCTCGGTGCGACAGAGACGTGCGCTATCGCCGCCATGGGCGATGCCGCACGGCGCATCTACGGATTGCAGTTCCATCCGGAAGTAGTCCACACGACCAACGGCAAACGGATCCTCGCCAACTTCCTGTTCCGCGTCTGCGGCTGCACGCGGGACTGGGATCCGCGGCGGCAGGCGGAGCGCATTCAGGACGAGATCCGGCGCACCGCCGCCGGGCGCAACGTCTTTTTCTTCGTCTCCGGAGGCGTGGACTCCACCGTGGCCTTCACGTTGTGCCTCCGCGCGCTGGGGCCGGAACGCGTCCGCGCTCTCTATGTGGACACGGGCCTGATGCGGGCGGGTGAAACGGAATTCGTGCGGAATGTCTTTGATTCGCTCGGGCGAGGCATCTTCGCCGTCGAGGATGCCTCGGCCCGTTTCCTTTCGGCTCTGGACGGCGTGCGCGATCCCGAGCAGAAACGCCGCGTGATCGGCGAGATGTTCGTCGAGGTCCAGGAGCAGATCCTCGCCTCTGGCCGTTACCTGGAAGGCCGGTGGATTCTCGGACAGGGCACCATCTACCCGGACACGATCGAGAGCGGCGGCACGGCCAAAGCAGACGTGATCAAGACGCACCACAACCGCGTGTCAGGCATCCAGCGGCTGATCGCCGAAAACCGGATTGTGGAACCCCTTCATTCACTCTACAAGGACGAGGTTCGTGAGTTGGGACGCGAACTCGGGTTGCCCGAACAGCTGTTGCAGCGTCACCCGTTCCCCGGCCCGGGCCTAGCCATCCGCTGCCTGTGCGAAGAGTCAGGAAAGCCGGTGGAGCGCCTGGAAGAGGGCTGGCTGGCGCCGCTGCATTCGGTCGGCGTGCAAGGCGATTCGCGCAGCTACCGCCCGGTTCTGATTCTGGATGCCGCCCCGCGGCAGCAGGACTTGCACGAGCTTGCGGCTGAGCGGATCAACCGGCTGAGCCAGATCAACCGCGTAATCGCTCTACTTGAATCGCATGTTCCGGCCGGATCGATGACTACCAGTCCGGCGGCTCTCTGCCAGACGCGTCTGGAGCGGCTGCGCCGCGTCGACGCCATTGTGCGCGACGCCGCTGAGCGCACCGGCTTCGACCGCGAGGTGTGGCAATTCCCCGTGATCCTTGTGCCGTTAGGAACGAGGGAGCGGCCGGATTCGGTCGTGCTGCGTCCCGTCGACAGCGTGGACGGCATGACTGCGCGCGCCGTTCCCCTGCCGGGAGCGTTGCGCGAGGAACTCTGCCGGCGGCTGCTGGCCGAGGAAGGCGTCTGCGCAGTGTTCCTCGACCTGACGCACAAGCCGCCCGGCACGATCGAGTGGGAGTGACCGGCCCAAGCTCCGTCCCAGGCAAAGCCGCACACGAAGGGGACAGCCTGATCCGGCACTTTCCCCAATTTCCCGAAGGTGCCAATGGTGTCTGACTCCTTCGTGATTTTCAGCCGACATGGATTCCGACGTGGCCCCGCCCAGGGCAATCTCAATAGTTTCTATGATTTAAGCCTGATGGTCGAGCCGCCTGCCGTATTCGCGGATTGGCCGAACTTCAGAAAAGCCAAACAGGGCTGAAACGGCGCACCCCGCGTAAGCGCGGCTTGGAGCACGGTCGATCGTCTCGTAAATCATTGAAGTTAAATAGTGGACTGGCGGGACTGGATTTTCTGCGAAGGTCGCAGGCGTGACTGCCTCTTTCGCGAAATTCCGAAAGGAGCCGGATCAGGCTGTCCCCTTCATTGGATGAGGAGAGGGACCTTGACGTCGATGGTTCTGGGGGGGAAGCACATCTTGTCATTGCAGGCCTGATACCGCAGCTTGCCGGACAGGAAGGCCGGACCGGGCATGGCGTTCGGGGAGCGGCGCAGCCGGGTCACGATCTCGAACTCGCCGTCGACAACGGAAATGGGCTTCTCGGTAAACTCGAACTTTTCAAGCTTGGGCTTCGGATAGATGACTTCCACCGCCTCGACAGCCGCCTTGGCATCCCATGTCAGGCGCATGGGGATCAGGAAGTCCTCCGATGGCCTGTGGGAATTGGCGTGGTAGCCGGGGCGCATCACAAGCTTCAGCGCCACCTTCGCCTCGCCCTGCCGGGGCACGGTCACTTTCTGGGGCTGCTGCAGGGAAAGGATCCAGGGTGCCTGCGCGCCAGCCAGCAAGGCCACCGCGGCAAGAACGCTAATCCAGAAGGCGGAGGATTTCATCTTCATACGTCTTCTTGGTCACCAGTCCCACATGAGTGTTGGCGATACGCCCGTCGCGGTCGATCAGGAACGAGATCGGCAATGCCTCGACGCCGCCGTACTTCTGCTCGACCTCCATAGTGCTGACAACCACCGGGTAATTCACCTGCCGGGAGGCCAGAAACGGCCGCACCGCCTCCCAGCCGTCTTCGTCCACGCTGACGCCGATCACCGTAAAGCCGAGGTCCTTGTACGTCCGCTGGAACTCGACAAACCACGGAATCTCGATCTTGCATGGGCCGCACCAAGTGGCCCAGAAGTTCAGCAGCACGACCTGGCCCCGGTACTCGGACAGCCGGATGGTCTTCCCGTTCATGTCCTTCAGTTCGAAGTCCGGCGCGGCTTTGCGGCTGGCTGCATCTCCGTCCCGGCGCGAAGACGGCTCTCCTCTCGAGACTTGGGAGGCGCATCCGGCCAGAAGAAGAACAGCCGCCAGCGCGGCGGCGGCAGACAGGCGGGGGAAATGGTGCATTCGTCAGGTGACCCTATGGGGAATTCTATCAAGTTAGATGGGAAACACCCCTTCGTGGTGACGCCAGAGTTCAGCAAACCAGCGGCGGCGCTCAGCCCGGCAGGCCGCCTCCAGCGTGAATTCCTCGTGGTTCCTGAGAATGCCGAATGCCCACGCGGCAGAGTCACAGAAGCTCTCGCAGACGTACTCGCGCCAGCGGCGGGTGCGCCGTTGCAAGTCGCCTGGACGCAGGCCGCGCAGCCGCTGCCCGGCTGACCAGCCCAATTCGCCCCGCGCGCCCTGCTTCAGTTGGCAGCGGAGGAGATCCTCCCAACTGCGTCTGACGGGATTGCCCAGGCGGATCCACACGAAATGGAACAGCTCATGGATGGCAATCCGCGAGAGTTCTCCCGCGTCGGCCCTCAACTCGCCGTTCAGAACCATCCGCCGCTCGCGCAAGAAGCTGGCCGCATGGACCGCCTGGCCAGGCCCGGCGCCGAAGCGCAGCTTGCCCCGGCAGGCACGGAGATGCCCTGCCCATGCCAGACGAACCGGCGCGCCGACGAACCGGAGGGGCTGGCGGCTCTTCAAGCCTATTTCTTCGGCGATCCGGTTCCCATGTACTGCGGATCCCGGACTTCCACCTGCACGCTCTTCTGGACGCCTTCGATCCATTCCCGGAACTTGGCTTCGCGCACGGCCAGGTAAACCTCATTCCGCACTTCCGCCAGCGAGGGCGTGATGAAGTCCTTGAGCTGGAAGATCCAGAAGCCTCCCGTCTGCCGCACCGGATCAGACACCTGTCCCGGGCGCAGCGAGAAGACGGCGGTGCGGATTTGGGGCGGCAAAGTGGTGTCGTTGGGCCGCAACGGCTTGTAATCCCCTCCTTTGGCGCGGGTCTCTTCATCATCAGAGAACTTGCGCGCCAGTTCAGAGAAATCGGCGCCGGCGCGAACCCTGGCCACCAGTTCCCTGGCCAGCTTTTCCGCCTCCGCGCCCGTGCGCGGCTTTTTCGCCTTCGGATCGCTTGACGGAAGAGGATTGTCGTTGAAGCTGATGTAAATGACCTTCACCTGCGCGCGGGCGAACTCGTCCTTGTGCCCAGCGAAGTACTTCTCCTGCTCCTCCGGCTTGACGGTGATCTTCATGGCTCTGACGTCGGTCGCCGCCTGCGCCAGATAGATCATGCGGTTGTAAGCCAGCCTCGTCCTGTGGGGCTCCCTGGCGGGGACGCCTTCTTCCTCCGCCATCTTCGCCAACCGCATGACGAGCGCGTACTGCTTCAGGAAGGCTTCCTTGTTCGCGAAAAAGTTCCGTGCGACGTCTGGAGGCAGAGCGCGAACCATCGCCTCCAGTTCGTTCTTCCGCCACTCTTTCCCGTCCAGCACGACAACCACCGGGTCATCGGCGGCAGGGGGCGTCTGGGCGAAAGCGGAGAGAGACGCCAAAGCAAGCCACAATACGGGGATGGCAACGGAAAGACCTTGCATTTCTTATCCTCAAGATAGCATGCAGATCTCTTCAGACCCGGGCGTCAGGCGCCGGCTGGCGCGCAGCCCGCGGGGGGCGGCCCGATGAAGATCGCCCCGCTGGCGGCGCCGCTGTGGCTGGACGTCAGTCTCTGGTCAGCCGATTTGGCCAATCTCGAGCGCGACATCCGCAGGCTCGAGCCCTTTGCCGACTCGTTTCATCTGGACGCCGCCGACGGGCACTATGTGCGCAACCTGCTCTTTTTCCCCGATCTGGTGGCGCGGATCCGGCAGATCACGGCAAAGCCGCTGCACGTTCATCTGTTCGCCACGCGCCCGATGGATCTCGCCCCGCTGTTCCTCCAGGCGGGAGCGGACTGGCTCACCGTGCCGTTGGAGACCGGGAAACGGGTGTGGCAGGTAGTGGAGTGGGCCCAGAACCGGGGCTGCAAAGCGGGCGTTTCGCTCGAGCTCGACACGCCGGTGGAACTGGTGCGCGGGCTGCGGCGGCGGATCCAGCACGTGGTCCTGATGGGCACACCCTCGGGCGAGAAAGGCTGCGCCCTCGACGACCGCGCCTGCGACCGCCTGGCCGAAGCCTCGGCGCACCTGGAAGGCGCCGGCGTACTGCTTCTCGCCGACGGGGGCATCCGCCGGGATACGGTTCCGCTGCTGCGGGCCTCAGGCGCGCAGGGCATCGTTCCAGGTTCGCTGCTGTGCGGAGCGGAGGACCCCGGCGAAACCTGCCAGTGGCTCAAGAGCCTTTGATGCCGTGGGCATCCTCCTTGCGGCAGACGCAGGATTCCCAGCGCCCCGGCGCCGTTTCCCCTGTCCAGGCTTCGAAGCCCGCATGACGCATCATCTGGATCAGTGGCGAGGGGCAGAAACTGCTCGTCAAAACCACCATCTCGCCGCCGCCCAGCATGGCGCCGCACTCTTCCACCTTGCCCGCAGGATGGATGCCCAAAGCCAGCATCTCGTCGGCATCGATGCGGAAGCGGGGGGCGGACCGCAGGGCCCATTCGGGCTTTGGAGCGCGCGGCAGCGGAACATGCCCGCCGTGGCCGCAGGCGGCCTCATCTTCTTCCTCGCCCGCCCAGGCGCGGATCGCAGCCACAAACTCCGGCGCGGGCAGGCCGGCGAGCCGCGCCGCCTGTTCGAGCGTGGTGCCTTCCAGTAAACCGCGGCGCATGGCCTCGCTCCTCACCCCAGCCAGCGCAGGCAGCGCGGTCATCAGCCGCGGCGCGAGCTCGGGGTGCGAATCCAGCAGAACGGACAACCGGGTCTCGGGTTGGATGCGGATGCTCATCGGGCAGCTCCTTCCGTAACGGGTTCGTCGTACTCGAGCAGGCGGCGCTCGCCTTCCAGCGCGCGAATCCGGGTAACGTCCTGCGTCACCTCCAGCGTTCCCAGATACCCGCCTTTCTCATCGCGGACGGCGAAGTAGCGGATATGGACGAAGCGGCCGTGGAACGGGATCCAGAACTCAGCCACGCTGTGCCGTCCGGAACGGAAGTCGCCGAGGATCTGATCCACGACATGGACGCTCCGCGGCGGGTGGCAGTACTGCACCTTCCGGCCGAGGATGGCGCGGGAACGGGCGAAGATCCGGTCGGGGCCTTCGCTGTAAAAGGCCACGCGGTCGTCGGCGTCAACAAATGTGAGATCGACGGGCAGCGTGCGGAAGATGGCAAGCAGCTGTTCGAACGTCAGGCTGCCCGTGGGCAGTTGGACGGCCTGCTCCCCGTGCAGCCGGACCCCTTCGCGCAGAACGCGGTCCGGCGGCGTGTAGCCCTCGCGGGGCTCGACCAGGCACCAGCCGTAACGGGGCGAATCGGCCCAGATCTGCGCCCAGTCGTCTTCAGTCAGGACATCAAGGCACAGTGGGAGGAGGATGTTCTCCTCTTTGTAGATCATTTCCTCGATGGCGGCGGTGACGCTGGCGCCGACGGTGCAAACGGCCAGCTTGTAATCGGCGGGCGCGGAGCCGGGCGCGGTGAGCACCTGCTGAAGGCTTTTCAGCATCGCGCGCACCTCGTCGTCCTTGCCCCACATCACCTTCGGCGGTCCGGTGACGCCGTGGGCTTCCAGGCGCGAGAAAAAGAGGTACTCTTTCCGCTGGTAGTGCTTGTCGATGTCCATCAACTCGTTGGCGCACTGCCGCCAGGCCATCAGGTGCGTCTCTAGCGCGGCATCGTCCCCGGCGGCGAGAATGGCCTCCATCGCCTGTCGCATGCGCGCGAGCGTTTCCCGCAGCGCCTGGTTCTCGCGGCGCATGGTGTCTGCGGGATGGCCTGGAGGCACGCTGCGCGCCGGGAGCCGGACCAGCACTTCGCGGGTAAGCTGCGAGTGCAGGTCGCACATGGACATGATCTCTTCCGCAGGCATGCCGTCGGCCATCAGCTCCTGCTCCATGGCAACGATCTCCGAGTAGTCGGTTTCGCGCACGATCGTGCGGAGCTGATCCTTCACGTCGTCTGCCGGCGCGCCCTCGTGAAGCTTCCGGATAATGCCCTTCAGCTGCCGGACCCGTTGCGCCCGGTTGTCGATGAGTTCGCTCAAATCGTTCTCCTTCTCCTATTCCGCAGAGTAAAGGAGAACGCTACTGGGTTCCATGACCGGAGTCACAGAGCCGGCGCGCTCAGCGGAGGACGGCGCGGGCGAGTCCGGGGTTGCCGGCGGCGTCGAGGGCGCGGACAACGACGGAACGCTCCCCGCCGTCCCCGGCAAGACGCACTGTGAAGGACTCTTCCCGGCCGTCGGTGATCCCGTCGGCGGCTTCGAGCACGGTCCAGGGTCCGGCGTTGACGGAATACTCGGCGCGGCGGATCGGGGAGGCGGAATCATCCACGCGGACATCCAGGATCCACTCCTGACCCTGGCGCTTCGGCTCCAGAATCCGGACGCGCGGCGGAGTCTGATCGATGAGCACCGGAGGGCTGACGAGATCGGATTCGCGGGCTGCCTGCGGGCTGTTGGCGAGACGGTCTGAGGCGACGACGCGGAAGAAATACCGGCCGTCGGCGAAGACCTCGCCGTCCTGCTGCAAGGTGTTTTCGCGGATGTCGGCTTTCAGCAGCTTCCACTCCCGCTCGTCCTCGCCGCGGTAAAACACGCTATAGATGAGCGTGTCGCCGTCGGGGTCGTCAGCCTGCCAGGAGAGATAGAGTTGCTGCATGCCGGTGCGGCTGACGGTCTGGGTCGGGGTGCCGCTGCTGGTGGCCTGGCCGGCATCGCCGGTGTCGGTCACAGTGATCGAGTAGGAAACCGGGGACTGCTGTGCGGGCGCCGCGGGCTTGGCCTGGGCGGCGGCCCATTGCGGCGTCACCTGAATGCTGCGGACGACGGGACGGCCGTTTTGCGGCTGGTAGCTGAGGGCGACCGCGTCGAGAACCGGCGCCGCGCCGCTGCCGGGCGTGATCTCGACGCGCCACTGGATGTAGCGGGCGTTGGGGCTCACGACCGCGTTGCGCGCCGGATCGGAGATGGGTTCCGACCACTCGCTCCACGTGGAGTCCGGCCGCGCCGAGTTGCCGGAACGCGTCCGGAAGGAGAGCTTGCCGGAGTTGGTTTCCGCGCGCCACTCGAGCCGGCCCCACCGGGCGGCGTTGCCGGCATCATGGACAGGCGACTCGTAAATGCCGGTCTGGGGGACGCCGCCGTTGAGACGGTAAAGCTTGCCCTGATTGCTGGTGGCGGCGAACAGTACGCCTCCGGCCTCTGCCAGCCGCGTGGCCTCTCCCTCGCGCGTTTCGACGAGCAGGGCGGCTTTCAGATCGGGCGAGAGCCGGTAAATGCGGCCGTTCGAATCCGTGGAGAAGTACAGGTCGGCGCCGCGGACGATCACGTCGTAAACGTTCTCTTCCTTGCTCGACCAGAGGTTCTCGACGAGATTGTCGGCGTGAATGCGGTACAGAGCCGATTTCTCCGCGCTCAGGTCAACCGCCGGAGCGGGCGGAGGAGTCTCGGGAGCAGGGGCAGCCGGCTTGGGCTGCTCGGGTTTCGGCTGGATGTCGATGCCGCGCTGAGCGGCGTCAGCGTCGGCGGAAACCGTGATCGAGGTAGTGACAACGCCGGCTCCCTGTTGCGAGGCTGCGCTGCTGGCCGCCTGAGCCTGCCTGCGGGCGTAAGCGCCGCCCATCGCCGCCACATAGACGGACCCGTCGGCGGCGGAGACGATGGAGCGGATTTCGGGCAGGCTGGAGTCGTACAGCACAAATGCGCGGTTCTTCCCCTCGATGCGGTACAGAATGCCGTTGGGCTCCGTTCCAGCCAGGAGCCGCCCTTTGGAATCGAACGCGAGGGCGGTGACGTGCGTCTGGCCGGTCTCATACCAGATCTCGCCCCGCCCCGAAGGGGAGATCCGCCAGACACGGCCCTTCTGTCCGGTGCCGGCGAAGATCGACCCGTCCGGCGCGGCAGCCAGCGCCCAGATATACTTTTCTCCCGGATCGAAGAACTCGGCGGCCTTGCCGTTTTCGATCTTCCAGATCTTGCCGTCAGGCGAGGAGCCGGCATAGAGAACGCCATTTGCGCCGAGGGCGAGCGCAAACACCTCAGGCTGGGGCGCCGACCATAACAGCACGGGCTTCTGGCCCGGTTTGCACTGGTAGACGCGGCCCCGGTGCCCCGTCGAGAAAAAGACCGATCCGTCTGGCGCCGTAGTCAGGCTCCACACGCCCGCTTCGCCGGTTTCGGCGGCTGTCTCGAGGCGCGGGGCGAGCGTCAGGCGGCCGTCCCGCGTCAGCGAGACGCCCAGGAAACGGCCCTTCAGAAAGTCGCTGTAAGTATTGCTCTCCCAGACGCTGGAGCTGCCCGCGAAGCAGAGCGCGGCGGCGCAGGAGGCGAAAACAAGACGTCTTCGGGAGAGTTTCATTCTTTCACTTCCACCTGAATGGTGCGGGAGCCTGAGAACAGATACGAGGCCGGATCCATGCGGATTTCGGCCACCAGCGAGTTGGCCTGCCGGGACGCGCTCTGCAGCAGCGCGCCGCCCATCGAGGGCGGCAGCAGCGGCAGGTTCTCGCCCTGAACCTGCAAGGTGGGGGAAGCGCGCCAGACGCGCAGGTAGGGCCGGTCATTGGGGTGGAGCTTTGCGAGGAAAGCCCGGAGCTGTTCGGGCGAACGCGGGGGCGTCAGCAGGAACTGGCGGAACTCGGCGAGGTTGGCGGACGACCCATCCGTGACAGTGAAATAGAGTGGCCCCACAGGAGCGCCGACAGGCACCCGATAGGTCGCCTTGCGGGCCAGCTCGACGCCGCGCTCTCCCAGATAAATCGCCGTGATGTCCACGCTCTCACCGGGGCGCACTGTGCGCTTGGAGCTCCAGACGCCGTCGAGCTGAACCTGCCGCTTCTCATTGCTGACCTCCATGTGCAGCTCAAGTCCCTCAAGCTTCAGCGAATCGAACCCGCTTTGCAGGACTGCCGCCAGAGGGGCCGCCGTGGCGGCGGAGACGAGCAGGGGGGCGCCCATTTCCGCCGCGTAGATGTTGGAGATCGGGAGAGGGTCGCCGCCGCGCACCATCATGCGGCCCCGGAGAGTCACGGTCGAGATGCCGGCCGTGCGCTCGGTGGCCTCGAGCGCCGAGGACACCGCCATCTGCACGAGGATCGGCGTCAACAGGCGGTCGTCGACCATCTCAAGCTGGTAGACCCGCGACCGGCGCCCAGGGGGCGGGCTGTCCACCTGGATTTTGACAGGAAGCATGCGCGCCTTGCGGTTGAGTTCGCCCGCCACGCCCGCGGAGTGATCCAGCGTGATGGCGCCCAGCCACTCGCGGGGGTTGGAGATCTTGAAAGAGGAATTCAGGCTGGGCAAAAGCGCAAGCACCTCGGCGCGCGAGAACGGCATCTCGGTCTCTCCGGCTCCCAGGAACCGGTGGCCAAAGGCATAGATGCGCCGCCCGTCGACATGCGTGACGGTGCCGTCGGCGCCCACGTTCATGTCGCCCGTCATGAGCTGCACGCTGATCATCTCGCCCGGCTGCGGCGGCCGAGCCTGGCCCGAAAGGGCCTGCGGGCGGCCTCCGCCCAGCCCCTGCACAGGCTCGAGCCCAGCCGCCCGGAGACGGGACGCGAAGCGCTCGATCACGCTGCGTGTAAAGCCGCTCAGCCAGAGCGGAGTGGAGATCTCGGCCAGACGGGTGGAGCCCAGCTCAATCTCCTGACGCGGCGGCAGGACGGCTGCCAGATCTACCGGATCCAGAGGCGCTTGGCGCACCCGCCGTGGCTGC
>DYJN01000117.1 GCA_020723085.1 Arcobacter sp. | reverse complement strand
GCGCTCTCCTGCGTTGGGGTTCCGTCGCCGTGTTTTACGTCGGTGCAGGCGGCGGTGGATGCCGCCGACGCTGCCGATGACGTGATCAAGGTGGCGACGGGGCTGTACACGGACGTCCACGCGCGCGAGGGGGTGACGCAGACGGTCTACCTCAGCAAGACGGTGACGATCCAGGGCGGCTACACCGTCACCAACTGGACGACGCCGAACCCGGCGCTGTATCCGACGGTGTTGAGCGCGCTGGGGAACGGGCGCGTGGTCTACATCGTAGGCAGCATCACGCCGACGCTGGCCGGGCTGCGGCTGGCCGGCGGCAATGCGACGGGGCTGGGCGGCTATTATGATCCCGGCACGGGGCAGGAGTACGACGGCGGCGGCGCGGTCTACGCGGCCTACGCGACGCCCACCATCACCAACTGCCAGATTGACAACAGCGGCGCGGAGGCCGGCGGCGGGATCGCGCTGTTCCAAAGCCCGTTGCGCCTCTACAACAGCAGTGTGTTGACCAATCAGGCCGGGTATGGCGGCGGGATCGCCCTGGGCCGCAGCGCCGCGGTGCTGGACGGCAACGTGATTGCCGGGAACGAGGCCGGGTATGGCGGCGGATTGGCCGCGGGCGAAAGCGCGGCGCAGCTCACGAACAACACGATCCGCGCCAACGAGGCGATCAGCAGCGGCGGCGGCATCGCGCTCATCGGCAACCCGGCGGCGACGGTGCGTGATAACCTCATTATCACCAACACCGCGCGCTGGGGCGGCGGGATCGTCATCTCCAGCAGCACGGCAACGGTGGAGGACAACGTAATCACCGCCAACCACGCCGATGAGGTGGGCGGCGGCGTCAACCTGGATCACTGCGACGCGACACTGACGGGCAACCTCATCCAGCAGAACACGGCCGATTATGGCGGCGGCGGCTTTTATTTCGTGGCCGATACCGCCGTTGTGACGGGGAATCAAGTGCTTTCTAATACGACTGCCAGAAAGGGCGGCGGGCTGTACCTGAACGAGAGCGCGGCGCAGCTTATCAACAACACCATTGCCGGGAATACGGCGACCGGGACGGAGTGGGACGATGCGGGCGGCGGCGGCGTATATGTGCGGCGCAGCAACGGCGCGGTGTTACGGGGCAACGCGATTCTCACTAACACGGCGTTTTTGTATGGCGGTGGGGTGTACGTAGACGAAAGCAGCATCACGTTGACGAGCAATACGATTGCTACCAATACGTTAGACGCGCAAGATATATGGGGCGGCGGCGGCGGCGGCTTGTACCTGAGCCGGAGCGATGCGACGGTGCTCACCGGCAACACGCTGGCGGCGAACCGGGCGACGGGGCAGGGCAATGTAGGCGGCGGCGGGGTGTACTTGCGCGATAGCGATGCCCAAGTGACGGCCAACCGTATCGTTTCCAACACGCTGGACTCTTACGGCAGTTGGAATATCCTCTACGGCGGCGGCATCTACGTGGACAGCAGTAGCGCGCCGCTGATCAACCAGAATGAGATTTTCTCCAATACGGCGCTGGCGACGGGCTATGACGAAGGAGGGGGTATCTATCTGAACTATGACGCGGCCCAGATCATCAGCAACACGATAGCGTATAATCGCGCGAACACCGGCGGCGGGTTATATCTGGCGACCAGCGCGGGTGTGGTGCAAGAGAACCGGATTGTCGCCAACACGGCGACGGACTATGGCGGCGGGATGTACGTCAACTACGGCGCGAACCTCATCCAGCGGAATGTGGTGTTATCCAACACGGCGGCCCTCGTGGGCGGCGGGCTGGCGCTGTACCAGGCTGAGGATAACTGGGTCGCCAATAACGTTTTTGCCGCCAACTATGCCGCCGGCAACAACAACTGGTTCTGCTACGGCGGCGGTTCAGGAATCGCCATTAACTATGCCGCCCCGCCGCTGTTGCACAACACCATCGTCAGCAACACCGGCAGCGTGGGGCTGTGCTTCCGGGGGCGCAGCGCGGATGCTACGCTGCCAATGACCAATACGATCATCGCCGGACACGCGACCGGGGTGTACGTGGACGACGGGCAAGCCCTGCTGGAAAGTACACTCTGGCATAACAATACCATCAATTGGTATAACCGCGGGACGATCAATAACAACCATCCGTTGACCGGCGATCCCGATTTCGTCAACCCGGCGGACCACGACTACCACATCGGCGCGGCGTCGGCGGCGTTGGATGCGGGCGCGGATTCCGGCGTCACCGAGGACATTGACGGCGACCCCCGCCCGGCGGATGGCGGCTACGATGTGGGCGCGGACGAGCGGCCCGGCGTGAGCCTGCGCATCGTCAAGGCGGCGACGCCGATCATGGTCAATGTCGGCGGGAACTTTCTCTATACGGTGGTGATTTCCAGTGTGGGGGCGACCCCGGCTAGTGGTGTGGTATTGACCGACACGCTCCCGATTGAGACGCGCGTGCAAGGCGTGCAGGTCAGCCAGGGGACGTGTACGCCCGGCAGCGGGTGGGGCGCGACGGTGACGTGTACCCTCGGCGCGTTGAATGTGGGCGCGCGCGCATTTGTGACCGTGACGGTAGAGACGACGACAACCACGCCGGCTGTGCTGCCGGCCCGTTTGCACAACGTGGCGCAGACGCGGGCCAGCGGGACGCTCACGATGACGGCGCAGGCCGACGCCTGGCTGCAAGACTGTCACGCCCGGCTCAACGACGACACGACCGACTACACGACCGTCCAGGCGGCGGTGGACGCGGCGACGCAGGATAGCGACGTGGTCAAGGTGGCCGGGACATGCGCGGGCATCAATACTTACGGCGGCCTGCGTCAGCAAGTGTACGTGAGCAAAACGCTGACGATTCGCGGCGGCTACACGACGGGCGATTGGACCACGTCCGACCCGGCGGCGCATCCGACAACACTGGACGCGCTGGGCCTGGGGCGGGTGGTCTACATCGCCGGCAGCATCAGTCCGACGCTAGAAGGGTTGACGTTGCAAAATGGCGATGCGACCGGCTTGGGCGGGTACACCCATCCGTTCGGCGGGTGGAGCGAGGATGCCGGCGGCGGTGTGGCCATAGTCAACGCGGCGGCAACGGTGACGAACTGCCAGGTCTATAGCAGTACGGCGACGTATGGCGGGGGCGTCTTTGCGAGCGGCGGCGCGGCGCGCTTCCTCAACAACACGCTGGCGGGCAATAACGGCGGCTCTGGCGGCGGGCTACATCTGGCGAATGATCAGGCTACGGCGACGGGCAATCTCATCCGCGCGAACAGTTCAAACGGGAGCGGCGGCGGCGTCTACCTGAACGAGAGCGCGGCCACGTTGGACGCCAACACCGTGACGACGAACACGGCCTGGAGCGGCGGCGGCGTTTACATTTATGAAGGCACGCCCACCCTCAACGACAACGATATCGTCACCAACACGGGGCGGAATGGCGCCGGTGTGTATGCCATTTCCGATTACGCTGTCCTCACCGGCAACGCCATCGCCGGCAACATCAGCAACAACAGCGGCGACGGCGGCGGATTGTATCACAACAACAGCCACAGCATCGTCGCCACCAACACGATTGAGGCCAACAGCACCGTCGGCGACGGCGGGGGCGCGTATTTCACCAACAGCGAGGCGCAGTACACCGGTAACACCTTCTCCCATAACCGCGCCGACAGTGAAGGCGGCGGCGCGTATGTGGACGGCGATTATTACGGCGGCGGGCCGGTCAACTTCATCGGCAACACGTTCACCGGCAACACGGCAAGTTGGTACGGCGGCGGGCTGCGTATTTACGTGGGCACGAACACCATCAGCGGCAACGTGATGCTGTCGAACACGGCGACGTATGGCGGCGGGGCGTATCTGCAAAGCATGATCCTCAACAGCGTCCCGCAACTCGTCCAGATCATCGGCAATACGGCGCTATCCAATACGGCGATGAGCGATGGCGGCGGCTTCTTCATTTTTGGTCCGCGGCCCTATTTGCGTAACAATATTCTGCGCGGCAACACGGCCGGCGACGACGGCGGCGGGTTGTACGTCCGCTATCAGAGTTACGAGCCATTGATCAACACCGTGCTTGTGGATAACTACGCCGTGGATTCCGGCGACGGCGTCTACGTGGAAGGCGCGTCGCCGCAGTTTTTGCACACCACGTTGGCGCGCAACGACAGCGGCAGCAATGACCGGGCGGTATATGTGGAACAGTACAGCGGATCGCTCTATAGCCATCCGGTCTTCACCAATACGATTCTGGCCGACAGCGACACCGGCGTTTATGTGGCGGATGGCAACAGTGCGACGTTCAACGGCATCCTGTGGTACAGCGTGACGACGCACAGCGACGGCGTCGCCATCACCTTCACCCACGAGATCACCGGCGACCCGGCGTTTGATACGGACGGGTATCACCTGACGTCTGCATCCGCCGCACTGGATACGGGCATAGACGGCAGCGTGACGGAAGACGTGGACGGCGAGCTGCGCCCGATGGGCTTCGGCTTCGATGTGGGCGCAGACGAGTACCCGGCCCCGACGTTGCTGCTGGATAAAGCGGCGTCCGCTAACGCGGTGGATGCGGGCGCGGCGGTGACGTATACGCTGGTCATCCGCGCGCTGGGTTCCGCCCCGACGCACAACGTCGTCCTCACCGACACGCTCGACGCGCTGCAACAGGCGACGGCGGTGACTTCCACGCAAGGGACGTGTACGCTCACAACCGGCTGGGGCGGTGGGGCTATCTGCAATATTGGCGACATGGCGGTGGGGGCGCGGGTGACGGTCACACTGGCCGCGCAGGTCGCGCCGACGGCGACGCTGGGCGCGCAGACGGTGAATCAGGCGGTGGCGCGCGGCGCTGAAGCCGGAAACGCCGATCAGACAACGGTTTACGTTCAGCTCTGCCGGGCGCGCATCAACGATGGGACGACGACTTATGCCTCGGTGCAGGCGGCGGTGGATGCGGCCAACAGCGGCGATCTCATCAAGGTGGCCGGCGGGCTGTGCCTGGGCGCAACGGAACGCGCGGGGACGTGGCAGCACGTTTATATCAGCAAAACCGTGACGCTGCGCGGCGGCTACGACGTGGGCGACTGGACGAGTTATGACTTCGCCGCCAATCCCACCACGCTGGACGCACTCGGCCAGGGGCGGGTGCTCTTGATCAAGGGGGCCATCGCGCCCACGGTTGAGGGCTTCCACCTCACCGGCGGCGACGCGGGGGCGAATAACGGCGGCGGCGTCTATGTGGACACGGCGGCGGCGGTCTTGAGCGACTTGCGCATCTA
>DYJN01000116.1 GCA_020723085.1 Arcobacter sp. | reverse complement strand
AAGGGCATAAATGCAAACTCCGCAGAGGTTTAGGACCTGAATAGATACTTGAATTCTATCATAAGAATGTGCATTGGCTATTACAAGAGTGTGAGGAGTCGGTGAAGGTAAGACAGATTATGTTACTGTCAAACCAAAGACTAAAAAATCCAGCCCGTACTGCGCCTTGCGAATCTCTTATCCCGAGCAGATATCTGTTCAACTATGGTATAATTGCCTCTGGCATATTCAATGAACAGGTGATCGGTGAATCTCTTCGATGTATATCCACAACTGAATCGTGAACAGACGCACGTGCTCAAGGATCGCACGTTGCGTCTGATCGCGCTTTCGGGTTTGGTGTATGACGAGCAAGCGTTTTACTTTGAGTTGGGCGAGAGCCGTTTCTGGGGCCATCTGCCCGACGGCGGTGTAGCCATCGGCGTAGGGACGGCCAAAATCCAACCCGACACGACACATCCGACGCACAGGGCATTGGTCCGTCATCTGCGCCAGCAGTGGCAGTGTGAGGTAGACCTCTTTCCGGCCGGCCACGCCTATGTCTTTGATGAGAACAAGCAGGTCGCTGTGTTGCACGAGGTGGAGGCCGCGACGCCCTACATCTTTATCCTGACCACGCCGCAGTTGGGCGGGGCTGAGATGCCCGATGCGCTGGTGCAGGCTGTGTACCTGCTGCCGTTGCGTCGTTGGCGAGGCAAGGCCGGCGCGCTTGGCGCATCGCGCGCGCTGCTGCAAATCCAACGCGAGGCCCTGAATCGTTTTTTGGAGCCGACGGATTGGGCGTTGGAGGCATTGCTGGAGCAGCCCTGGGCCACGCTCCATACTTCCCAGGCCGGGACGTCGCTGCCTGACGCGGCGCGCCTGCGGCCTGTTCTGGCGCTGCGGGGACTACGGGATATGGCGCAGGCCGGTGCGCTGCCGCTGCACCTGCGCTAATTCGATGCGGATCGACGCGAATGCACGCAAACTATGCACGCGTCCGAAAAAATGCTGTTCAGGGGGAAGGGTTAATGCTGGCGAACATAATTACACTCTCACGGATCCCTTTGCTTGTGTTGATTGTTTTCTTGCTCTACCAACCGGCGGCGACGCCACGGTTTATCGCTGCGTCGCTCATTATCTTGCTCATTGTGCTGGACAGTTTCGACGGCGCTATCGCGCGCAAACGTGGTGAAACGTCGGTGCTCGGCAGCGTGCTCGACATTGCCGCGGATCGTACAGTGGAATATGTAATGTGGGTGGTGTTCGCCCATCTACGCCTGATCTCTGTTGTTTTCCCTCTGATTGTGTTGATGCGCGGCACGTTCGTGGATGCCGTCCGCGCCGTTGCGCCTTCAAAGGGCCTCTCGCCGTTCGAGATGATGCGGTCGCCTATCGGGCGCTTCCTGGTGAAATCTCCCTGGCTG
This sequence comes from Arcobacter sp., assembly GCA_020723085.1. GTDB lineage: Bacteria > Acidobacteriota > Terriglobia > Bryobacterales > Bryobacteraceae > JANWVO01. The sequence continues at coordinate 3,873 of DYJN01000116.1, read as the reverse complement.
CGCACGTCCTTTGCGATTGCGAAGGCTGCCGCCTTTTTCTTCCTCGCGCTGATGCAGGGCCTGATTGCCATGGGCAGCCCGGCGTTGTTGACGGTGACCATCGTGGCGCGGGTCTGCGTGTGGTTGGCGTTGCTATTGTGTTTGCTGCGCGGTATTCCAGTGCTCATCGAAGCGCCGCGCGCGTTGAGCGAAGAACCGCATCAGGGCTGATTTGTGGGCGCCAAAGCGTTTTTCGCCAAAGGCTGGCCCACCCGGCTGGGCTTCTACCTGGGGAAATACCTCCCGCCGCGCGGCGGAAAATCCATTGCTGCGTTGATAACCTACTTGATGGTGGCCTTCAAGTCGGATGTATATTGGAATGTGCGGGCAAACCTGCGTCACGTTTTGGGGCCGGAGACGCCCGAGAGCGAACTGCACCAGACCGCCTATCGCCTTATCAGCAACGCGAATCGCGGTTACTATGAGTTGTTTCACAACGTCGGGCGCGGTCGGGTCGACGTAGAAGAGTTTTTCCCGCCGGTGCGTTTGACTGCCGAGGCCAAAGCCTATCTCGATCAGGGGATTGCCTCCGGGCGGGGCCTTTTCGTTTTGGGCGCGCATATGTCTAACTTTGACCTGGCCTTGATCGGACTTTCGCAGTACGTCCCCATACCGATGCAGGCGCTTTCGTTGGCCGAACCGCCGCCTGGGTTTGAGTTTTTCAATCGCTTGCGCGAAAAGGGCAATGTGCTCATCACCCCGATTTCGCCCAGGTCTTTACGGGACGCGATGGTGCGCCTGCGCGAGGGGGGCTTCGTGGTTACCGGCGTGGATCGCCCGGTCAACGAGGGCAACCAACCTGTCGAATTCTTCGGCGCGACGGCGTACCTGCCCACCGGCTATATCCGCATCCCGCTGCGCACCGATTGTTTGGTGATGACGATCGCGGCGTATTACGACGAGGACGACGCCGGCGGCGTCTACAACGTGCGGGCCAATCCGCCGCTGGAGATGGAGCGCACCGGCGACGCTGAGGCCGATGTCGCGCTCAACCTGCGGCGGGTGCTCGATGAGATCGAAGGCCTGATCCGCCGCCGGCCCGATCAGTGGAATATGTTCATCCCGGTCTGGCCGGATACGCCTCCCAACGTTCATAATTCACTATCCGACTGACGACTACGCGACTAAAGACTACCAGACTGTTTTTGGGGTATCATGCCTAAACTTAAACAACTCGACGTTCAAGGGTTCAAATCCTTTGCGGAGCCGCTTAGCTTTGTCTTTCCTACCGGCATCACGGCGATTGTCGGGCCAAACGGCAGCGGCAAGAGCAACGTGGCGGACGCGATCCGCTGGGTACTGGGCGAACAGCGCATGACGATGATTCGCGGGCGCACCGGCGAGGATATGATCTTCGCCGGCAGCAAGAAACGCGCCCGCGCGGGGATGGCGCGCGCCGCGCTGACTTTCGACAACAGCGACGGCTGGTTGCCGGTGGACTTCGCCGAGGTCATCATCGAGCGTCGCACCTACCGCGACGGCAAGACCGACTACCTGCTCAACGGCAGCCGCGTGCGCCTGATGGACTTGCGCGATCTGCTCGACCGCGCCGGGTTGGGCCGCGACGCCTATCTCATCATCGGGCAAGGGTTGGTGGATCACGTTTTGGCGCTGCGACCACAGGAGCGACTGGCGTTGTTCGAGCAAGCGGCGGGTATTGCGCCTTACCGGACGCGCCGCGAGGATGCGGCAGGCCGCCTGGACGAAACGCATCGCAATCTGGAGCGCGTCTACGACATCGTCGGGGAGATTGAGCCGAACTTACGCCGTCTCAAAAGGCAAGCCGCGCGCGCCGAACAGTACGCGGAATTGACTGCCGCGCTCAACACGACGCTGCGTACGTGGTACGGTTTTCGTTGGGGACGGGCCGTGACTGAATTGGAGCAGGCGCGCCAGCGTGTGGCTTACCACGATGAGAAAGTGCGCCAGTATGCGGGCGCATCTGACGCGGTGACTGCCGGCATTGTGGAACTGCGCAAGCAGATCGCCGAGGTGCGGACGCAGCTGGCAGAGCTACACCGCGAGAGCGGCGTCCACCATACCGAGGCGGAACGCCGCCAGCGCGAGTTGGCCGTCGCCCGCGAGCGTCGCCGCCAGTTGCAGGAGCGCCGGGAAGAGGGGCAAGCCAACCTTGCACCGTTGCGCGCGGCTCTGGAGATCGAGATGCAGGATGTCGTTGCGCTGCAAACGGAGTTCGAGGCAGTGCGGGCGCAGTTGGCCGAAGCGCAGGCAGAGCTGGCCGAGGCGGAAACGGCGCGCCGCGCCGTGGAGCAGCAACAGCAGGCGTTACTCAGCCGCCAGGGACAGGTCCAGGCGCAGGCGCTGGAAAACCGCCACCGGCTGGCCGACCGGCAAAGCCGTCTGGAGCAGGCCACGGAACGGCTGGCGCAACTGGCTCAGCGCGCGGCGCAATTGGCAGCAGAGGCGACGTCCGCGACCGAGCGCCGTCGCGCGCAGCAGGCCGCTGTCGAGCAGGCGCGCCGCGCGTTGGACGAGGCCGACGCTGCGTTGCAAGCCGCCGACGCCGAGGTCGCCCGTTTGGACGGGGAACTGGCAGCGGTGCGTGCCGCGAGCGAGGCGCTGCGCCGGGATGTGGGCGGCAAACAGGCCGAACTTCAGCGGGTGACGGCGCGGTTAGAGGCTTTGGAACGGCTGCACGCCGAGGGCGCGGGCCTGTACGCGGGCGTGCGCGCGGTGATGCAGGCCGTCGAGCGCGACGAGTTGCGTGGCCTGGCGGGGACGGTGGCCTCGCTGCTACAAGTTCCCCCGGACCTGGATCGCGCCATTGAGACGGCGCTGGGCGGGCAGGTGCAGGACGTCGTCGCCGAGCGCTGGGCCGATGCGCAGGCTGCCATCGAGTGGCTCAAGCGCCGCCGCGCCGGGCGCGCCACGTTCCTGCCGCTGGACACGCTGGATCCCGCGCCCGTGTTGGAGATTGCCGGCGGCGATGGCGTGATCGGCGTCGCGTCGGAGTTGGTGCAATACGAGGCGCGTTACCGGCCCGCCGTATTGCTGCTGTTGGGGCGGACCGCGATCGCGCAAAGCCTGGATGCCGCGCGCGAGTTGTACCGCAAGCTGCGCGGTAACTTCCGCATTGTGACGGTCGAAGGCGAGATTGTGCGTTCCGGCGGCGCGGTGACGGGCGGCGAGGAGCGGCAGTCTCAATCTCAGGGTGGGGGGCTGCTGGCCCGCGAGCGCGAGCGCCGCGAGTTGCCGGAGCGCGTCGCGGCGTTGGAGGCCGAGGTCAAGGCGTTCCAGGACAGGTTGCGCGAGCACGAGGCGCAGTCCCAGGCGTTGCAGAAGGCGCTACAGGCCGCAAATGAGCAGCGCCGGACCGCCGCGCAGCGCCGCGCGGAGGCTGACCGTCTCGTGGAGCGCGAGGTGCGCGCGCTGGATAAGCTGATCCAGGAGGGCGATTGGCAGCGCAATTTGCTCGACGAGGCCGGGCAGGAGCGCGAGCGTTTGCAGGCGGCGTGTATTCGTCTGGAGCAGGAGCACGAAGCGGCCGCTGCTGCTTTGCGCGAGGCCGAGGTGCAGCTAGGGTCGTTGTCCCATGAATTAGAAGCCCTGGCCGGCGACGAAACCGCCCGCGTCGCCGTGGAGCGCCGCACGCGGGTCGCGCTGTTGGAACAGGAGCACGGCAACCGGCGGGTGTTGTTGACGACGCGCCAGCGCGAGGTGCAGCGGTTGCAGGCGCAGATTGCGGCCTCGACGCAGCATTTGGACGGCCTGGTGGAGGAGTTTGCGCGATTGGAGGGGCAATTGGAGGCGCTGCAAAGCGCCTACGACGAGGCGCGCGCGGCGGCGGATGCGCTCTCGGCGCAGGGCCCGCCG
>DYJN01000115.1 GCA_020723085.1 Arcobacter sp. | reverse complement strand
ACAGTTATTGCTATCGTGGTCACTGCTAAAGGCGAAAAGCGGGCTAACACAGCGTGCAGCGGACAGGGCTTCGCCCTACGGGTACGGGGCGGCTTGGCTGGCAGTCTTTTGGTGTGCGAAGGAGTCTTGCCCGTCCGCCCTGCCGCTAACGCAAACCGTTACCAATCCCCAGTTACCAATCCCAGGAGAAAACGATGAAGTACAGACATGAACTTTACCCGATGTTGAGCGTCGAAGAGGCGCTGGAGAAGGTGCTGGCGATGTTCCACCCGCTAGAGGCGGAGCGCGCGCCGGTGTTGGAGACGTTGGGCCGCGTGCTCGCCGAGGACGTTGTCGCCACGGGCGACATCCCGCCGCACGCGAACACCGCGATGGACGGCTACGCCGTGCAAGCCGCCGACCTCGCGGGCGCGGGGCCGGAGTCGCCCAAGCGCCTGCGCGTCATCGAGAACCTGGCTGCCGGGTACGTCGCGTCCGAGCGGGTCACATCCGGCGCGGCGATCCGCATTATGACCGGCGCGCCGATGCCGGAGGGCGCGGACGCCGTGATCCCCTTCGAGGAGACGCACCAGGACGGCGCGCTCCCCGGGAGCGCGTGGGTCGATTGCTTTGCCGCCGTACCGGTCGGGGCGAACGTCCGCCCGGCAGGGGAGGACGTGCGCGCGGGCGGATGTACGCTGACACGCGGCACACGTATCCGCCCACAAGAGATCGGGATGCTCGCGGCCCTGGGCTACGGCGAGGTTGCCGTGATTCGCCGTCCGCGCGTCGCCATCCTCGCTACCGGTGACGAGCTGGTGGATGTGGACGCGCCGCTGCTGCCCGGCAAAATCCGCAATTCCAACAGCTATTCCAACGCGGCGCAGGTGTTGCAGTACGGCGGCGTCCCGCTGATGTTGGGCATCGCGCGGGACACCGTGGAAGACCTGACCGCCAAAATCCGCGCGGGGCTGGCGCAGGGCGCGGACCTGCTGGTGACGTCGGGCGGGGTCTCGGTGGGCGACTTCGACGTGGTGAAGACGGTGTTGGCCGCCGAGGGCGAAATCTCTTTCTGGCGCGTGCGGATGAAGCCGGGCAAGCCGCTGGCCTTTGGGCGCATCACGGCGGAGGTGGATGGCGCGCCGCGCACGGTTCCGTTGTTGGGGATGCCGGGCAATCCGGTTTCCACGATGGTCTCGTTCGAGTTGTTCGCGCGCCCGGCGATTTTGACGATGCTTGGCGTGCAAAACCTGCGCAAGCCCACCTGCGAGGCGATTCTCGATCAGACGATCCCGCACAAGGACGGGCGGCGGCACTACGTGCGCGTGCGCCTTGAACGCCGCGCGGACGGCTTCCACGCCTCGCTCACCGGTGACCAGGGATCGGGCATTCTCAACTCGATGGTGCGGTCCAACGGCCTGGCGATTATCCCGGAGGAGTGGGATCGCGCCCCGGCCGGCGCGCGCGTCCAGGTGCTTCTCTTTGAGGCCGGAGCGCTGCCGCCGGAACACGAGAGTTGAGATACAGGTTTGACAGGACAAAGCCCCACCACCCCTGGTGGGGCTTTGCTATTTCACAGGAGACTGAAGTAAAGGTGTCTTTTTTCACTTTCCCTCGAAAAAATCAAATGCTATGATAGTCTTTGAATTGTCCATAAAGCATAAAAGGGAGGGCAAAGATGCACGATTTCCTCAAAATCCTAGGGATTAACGATGTCAACGCCGGCGCGACGACCGGCGGGCCGGACGGCTGGCTCAAAACCGGGGGCGAGCCGCTGGTGTCCTATTCGCCCATTGACGGGAAACCCATCGCCACCGTCATCCAGGCCAACGGCGACGACTACGAAGCCGTCATCGCCCAGGCGCAAGCCGCGTTCAAACGCTGGCGGATGCTGCCGGCCCCCAAGCGCGGGCTGGTCGTCCGCGAGATCGGCGACGCGCTGCGCGCGTACAAAGAGCCGCTGGGCAAGCTGGTGACGCTGGAAATGGGCAAGATCGTCGCCGAGGGCTGCGGCGAGGTGCAGGAGATGATCGACATGGCCGATTTCGCCGTGGGCCTCTCGCGCCAGCTCTACGGGCTGACGATGCAGAGCGAGCGCGCGCAGCACCGGATGTATGAGCAGTGGCACCCGCTGGGCATCGTCGGCGTGATTACCACCTTCAACTTCCCGGTAGCGGTCTGGTCGTGGAACGCGCTGCTGGCGGCAGTGTGCGGCGACGTGATCCTCTGGAAGGCCTCTTCCCGGACGCCGCTGACCGCCATCGCCGTGCAGAATATCATCGCCCCGGTGGCGGCGAAGTACGACCTGGCGGGCGTCTTCAACCTGGTCATCGGATCGGGCCGCGACATCGGCGAGAAGATGCTGCACGATGAACGCATTCCGTTGGTGAGCATGACGGGCAGCACGGCGGTGGGGCGGCGCGTCAGTGAGGTGGTGGGGAAGCGGCTGGGCCGCTCGCTGCTGGAGCTGGGCGGCAACAACGCCATCATCATCGCCGAGGACGCCGACCTGGACCTGGCGCTGCGCGCGGTCGTGTTCGGCGCGGTGGGGACGGCGGGGCAACGCTGCACCACCACGCGGCGGCTGATCATCCACAAATCGGTGAAAGCCGCGTTCCTGGAGCGCCTCATCCGCGTTTACAAGCAACTGCCCATCGGCAATCCGCTGGACGAAAAGGTGCTGATGGGGCCGCTGGTGGACGCGGAGGCCGGGGCGGATATGGAAGCCGCGTTAGCAGCGGCAAAGCAGGGCGGCGGGCGCGTGCTCTACGGCGGCGAGCGCGTCTACCCGGCCGGCTGTGACGGCGGCTATTATGTCCAACCGGCGATTGTGGAAGCGCCGCCCGACCTGCCCATCATGCAGGAGGAGACCTTCGCGCCCATCCTCTACGTCGTCGAATACAGCGACATTGACGAAGCCATCGCGCTGCACAACGCCGTGCGGCAGGGGTTGTCGTCGGCCATCTTCACCGGCTCCCTGCGCTACAGCGAGCAATTCCTCTCCGCCGCCGGGTCCGACTGCGGCATCGCCAACGTCAACATCGGCACCAGCGGCGCGGAAATCGGCGGCGCGTTTGGCGGCGAGAAGGAGACCGGCGGCGGGCGCGAGTCCGGCTCGGACGCCTGGAAAGCCTACATGCGGCGGCAGACGAACACGATCAACTGGGGCAAAGACCTGCCGCTGGCGCAGGGCATTCGTTTTGATGTAGAGTGATCTTTGGGGGAGTAGGGAGTAAGGAGTAGGGAGTAGGGAGTAGGGAGTAGGGAGTAGGAGGGAAATCACTTCTTCCTTACTATACTTCATACTCCATACTTCATACTCCTTTCCATCATTTCAAGGAGGTTAGCTATGCAAGACAAACAAACGGTTCAGGCAATGTTGGCGCAGATTGGCGAATTCAAGAACGAACCGCTCACGAATTTCGTGCAGCCGGACAACGCGGCGGCGTTTGAGGCAGCGCTGGCGAAGGTGCGGGGGGAGTTCGGGCAGAAGCACCCGCTCGTCATCGGGGGCAAGGAGCTTTGGCTGGACGACACCTTCGACTCCATTAACCCCGCGCACCCCGATCAGGTCGTCGGCGTGTTCTCCAAGGCGGGCAAGGCCCATGCGGAGCAGGCTATCGAGGCGGCGGCGGCCGCCTTCGAGACGTGGAGCCGCACCCCGGCCACCGCGCGCGCGGCCATCATCCTCAAGGCGGCGGCCCTGATGCGCGCGCGCAAGCACGAGTGCAGCGCGTGGATGGTCTACGAAGAGGGCAAGAACTGGCTCGAGGCCGACGCGGACACGGCGGAGGCCATTGATTTCCTGGAATATTACGCCCGGCAGATCCTCAAGTTGGAACTGGTCGAGGTCTACCAGACGCCGGGCGAGCGCGACACGTTGGACTATCTCCCGCTGGGCGTGGGCGCGGTCATCCCGCCGTGGAACTTCCCGGCGGCCATCACGGTGGGGATGAGCAGCGGCGCCATCGTCGCCGGGAACACCATCGTCCTCAAACCGGCCAGCGACGCGCCCAAAATCGCCTGGGAATACTTCCGGATTTTGCGGGAGGCCGGGCTGCCGGACGGCGTCTGCAACTACCTCACCGGCCCCGGCGCACTGGCGGGTGAGACGCTGGTGGACCATCCCCAGACGCGCTTCATCGCCTTCACCGGCTCCAGGGAGGTGGGGGTGCGCATCCACGAGCGGGCGGCCAAACTCCAGCCGGGCCAGCACTGGCTCAAGCGCACCATCCTGGAGATGGGCGGCAAGGACGCGGTGGTGGTGGATGAGACCGCCGACCTCGACGCGGCGGCCACCGGCATCCTTGTGTCGGCGTTCGGCTTCCAGGGGCAGAAGTGCTCCGCCGGGTCGCGGGCCATCATCGTGGCGGACGTGTACGACGCGCTGCTGGAGAAAATCGTGGCGCAAGCGCGCCGCATGCTGGTTGTCGGCGATCCTGAAAAACGCGAGAATTACACCGGGCCGGTGATCTCCCAAAAGCAGCAGCGCACCGTGCTGAATTACATCGAGATCGGCAAGGGCGAGGGGCGGCTGGTCTACGGTGGGAAGGCGTTGGAGCGCGACGGCTACTTCATCGAGCCGGCCATCTTCGTGGACGTGCCGCCGGACGCGCGCATCGCGCAGGAGGAAATCTTCGGCCCGGTGCTGGCGATCATCAAGGCGGACGATTGGAAGCACGCGATTGCCATCGCCAACGGCACCGAGTACGGGCTGACCGGCGCGTACTACAGCGCCATCCCGGAGCGCATCGCCTTCGCCAGGCGCGAATTCCACGTCGGCAACCTCTACATCAACCGCAAATGCACCGGCGCGCTGGTGGGGATTCACCCCTTCGGCGGCTTCAATATGAGCGGGACGGACTCCAAGGCGGGTGGGCCGGATTACTTGCTGCTGTTCACGCAGGCCAAGTCCATCGGCGAGAAACTGGGGTGATAGCAGCCATGGATGAACGGCGTGTCCATGTCTACGGCAGCGGGCGGGGGTTCGCCATCGCGCCGGTCTGTCAGATCGCGGAGCAGGGCTGGGTGGAATGTGAACCGCTGCAAGAGGTGAGCCTGGAGAAGGGGTTTCCCATTCGGGCCTTTCTCGAGCGGGCCATCGAACGCGCTGCGCAGTACCCGTGCAGCGATCTACAGGTGTGGGATGGGACGCCAAGCGGTTGGCGGGATCACCATCTTTTTGCCGCGCGTCTGGTGTGGCGCGCGGGGACGTTACAACTCTTTATTCTGCCGGATACGGCGCCGGTCGAGGCATGGCCGGAGGCCGCATCCCTCGACCAACCTGTGCGCCGTCTCATCGAACAGTTGGGGATGGCGTTGGC
>DYJN01000004.1 GCA_020723085.1 Arcobacter sp. | reverse complement strand
ACGTCGTGCCGCGCGCCCTCCTCATCCGCCGAGAGATGCAAGACCAGAGGAATCCCCAATATGAGAATTGCTATCGCCAGCGGCAAGGGCGGGACCGGGAAGACAACAGTTGCAACCAATCTCGCCTGGGTCGCGGCGCGCAACGGGCGCAGCGTCGCTTACGTGGATTGCGACGTGGAAGAACCCAACGGGCACCTTTTTCTTAAGCCACAGATCACCTCGAGCCGCCCGATTGGGCAGCTCCATCCGGCGGTGGACGAAGAGAAGTGCACGCACTGCGGCCTGTGCGGCGAGATCTGCCAATACAGCGCCATCGTCTGTGTGGGCGAAAAGGTGCTGGTTTACCCGGAGTTGTGCCATTCCTGCGGCGGTTGCGTCCTGGTCTGCCGTCCCGGAGCCATAAGAGAGGTCCTGCGGGAAAGCGGCAAGCTCGAAATCGGGCAAGCGGGACCGGTCCAGTTTGTCCACGGAGTGCTCCGTATTGGAGAAGCGATGAGCACGCGCCTGATTCATCAGGTCAAGCAGGCCGCTCCGGAAACGGACTTGATCATCATCGATTCTCCGCCCGGCACCTCCTGTCCGGTGATTGAAAGCGTGCGGGGCGCTGACTTCGTTTTGCTGGTGACGGAACCGACTCCCTTTGGGCTGAATGATCTCAAGCTGGCGGTGGAAATGCTCCACGCGATGAAGTTGCCGGCAGGCGTTGTCATCAATCGCGCCGGTTCTGGCGACCACCAAACCAGCGCGTACTGCCGCACGCAGGGCATCGACATTCTGTCGGAAATCCCCGACGACCGCCGCGTCGCCGAGGCTTACTCGCGCGGCGTCCTGGCATCGGAAGCGATGCCGGAGTTCCGGGCGCGATTCGAGAGCTTATTGCGCCGGCTCATGGGGGAAGCTTTATTCCCGGCCGGCCGGCGCGAGGTGTCCGCATGAGTGAACTGATCGGCATCAACACTCGAGGCGGGCGGACAGTGAAAGAACTGGCCGTCATCAGCGGCAAGGGAGGAGCGGGGAAAACCTCGATTGTGGCTTCGTTTGCGGCCTTGTCGCGAAACTCCGTGCTGGCGGACTGCGACGTGGACGCCGCGGACTTGCACCTGGTTCTCGATCCTCGCGTTCTTCGACGGAACGAGTTCCTGGGGGGCAAGCGCGCCAGGATCAAACCCGGCCATTGCACCGCCTGCGGCAAGTGCGAAGAACTGTGCCGGTTCGACGCGATCTTCTTTGACGGTCCCGGCAACGGCATCGTGGAGAAGACGTTCCGGGTGGACCCGGCTCTCTGCGAGGGCTGCGGCGTCTGCGCGTGGTTCTGCGCCGAGGGCGCCATCGAGTTCGGCCCGGTGGTGAACGGCGAGTGGTTCCTGTCGGAAACACGCTTTGGGCCGATGGTTCATGCCAAACTGGGGATCGCGGAAGAAAACTCGGGCAAGCTGGTCAGCACCGTCCGGACGAGCGCCAAAAAAATCGCCGAAGAGCGCGGGCTGGACCTGGTGATTATCGATGGTCCGCCGGGCATCGGCTGTCCGGTGATCGCCTCGATTACCGGTGCGACCCTGGTTCTGGCGGTCACCGAGCCGACGTTGAGCGGCCTTCACGACCTGGAACGCGTCGCGGAGTTGACGAGGCACTTCGGCATCCCCGCGCTGGTTTGCGTCAACAAGTGGGATCTCAACCCCGAAGTTTGTGAGCGCATTGAAGCGTGGGCGCGCGCGCATGGCCTCAACGTGGCGGGGAGAGTGCGATACGACCGCGCCGTCACCGCCGCCCAGGTGGATGGGAAGCCGGTTGTGGAATACCAGCGGGATGGATGCGCCGAAGACATTCGCGTGGTTTGGAGCAATGTCGCGGCGTATTTGGAAACGCAAGGAGTTGAAAATGCCAACATACGAGTACAAATGCCAGAGATGCGGAATCCACTTTGATCGGTTCCAGCGAATGTCGGACGCTCCCGTGCGTGTCTGCCCGCAATGCGGCGGGGCTGTGGAGAGGCTGATCGGCGCCGGGTCTGGCGTGATCTTCAAAGGCCCCGGCTTCTACGCCACTGAATACCATGGGGCGCAGCCCGGCTGCGGAAGGGACAGGCCCTGCTGCGGCCGTGATACACGATGCGACCTCAAGCCGTGCGACCGCACCGAGGCGTGACCATGCATCGAACGATCGGCATTCTCGGCGGGATGAGCCCCGAATCCACGGCCATCTACTACGAACACATCACACGCGAGTACACGGCGCGGTATGGCGACTACGGATATCCCGAGATTCTGATTTATAGCGTCAACTTCCAGCGGTATGTCGAATGGCAGCGCCAAGGCCGGTGGGGCGAGGCAGCCAAGGCTATGGCCGAGGCGCTGCAGCGCTTGCGCCTGGCAGGCGCCGATTTCGGCATCATCGCGACGAACACGATGCATATCGTCTTCGAGCAGGTGCAGGCGGCGGTCGGGATGCCGCTGCTGAGCATTGTCGATGCTACAGCGCAGGCGATCCGCAATCGCGGCCTGCGAACCATCGGCCTGCTCGGCACCGTGGTCACGATGCGCGAGCGGTTCTTCCGTGATGGGCTGAGCCGGCATGCGATCGAGGTGCTCGTGCCCCAAACGGACGCCCAGGAGCGGATCAACGGCATTATCTACGGAGAGTTGTGCCGCGGGCAGATCCTGCCGCAGTCTCGCGCGGCCGTTCTTGACGTCATTGAATCCCTGCGAAAGCTCGGCGCGGAAGGCGTCGTTCTCGGCTGCACCGAGATCCCGCTGTTGGTGCGGCCCGAGGACTGCGGTTTGCCTCTGTTCAACACCACCATCCTGCACGCGGAGCTGGCATTGGAGTATGCAGTTCAGCCGCCAGAACACACGTGACGGGACTGTTCAGGACCGCCCTGATGATCACCGGCTTCGTGCTGGCGATGATGCTTCTGATTAGTGCCTGAACGTGGCCAGTGCGGGCGCTTGGCAGAAGCCGCTTGCAGGGCATACTTGGGGCCAATGCTTCCTCGGCGCGCTTCCTGGGGCGACTCCCGGCTGCCTGGGCGCGTCCGCCGCAGCGGCTTCGGCGGCCGGCCGCGCCCGCACCACGGCTTCGCCTCCAGCGGCCCCTCGCCCTGCCGCCACAGGCTCACGCTTGCCCGCACCCTGCTACATAGCGCAACCCCAACTCTTCCAGCGACCCGCGAAACCGCGTTCCTGCTCCATAGCCGGCACGGGGCAACACCACGCCCACCGGCACGCCCTCGTTGATCGCCCTCTTCATCATCCCCAGCGCGATCTCCGGCTTGGTCTGAAACTCCACCTCTTCCGGCGCCCCACCCCGCCGGCGCCCCGCGGGCATGGGTCCCCGGCCACTCCCGCACGGCGCGCTACGTGGAGGCTCAACGCAAGCCACAGGGGACGCGCTGGCGTCCGCTTCAGGCCCCGGCGCATCAAACCGGCGCGTTGGCGCTTTTCCTGGCAGAGTCAGTGGCAGAGGCGGTTCGCGGCGGGCGGCATGTCCTGCCGCGCACGGCTCAAGAGCTCTGCCCTTGCAGGTCTCCTCTTGAGAATCGGGCCGCTCGTGAACACCGGAAACGCGACCATTCCAGAGCGAACTCTTCCCGCCGCTGCCTGGAGCTTTCAGAACTGATACTTGACGCCAAGCTGCAGCACACGAGCCGGGCGGGCGCTGGTGACGGCGCCGAAGTTCTTTGCCCCGATATTGGTCACGATGTCTTCGAAATTCGTCTTGTTGAAGACGTTGTAGCCTTCGAAGCGGAACTGCAGCCTGTGGTACTCCCCGATGGGGAATGCTTTGAAAAGCCCGAGGTCGAGGTTCAAAAGTCCCGGGCCCCGGATCGAATTGCGCGGAGCGGTGCCGAACTTGCCGGCGTCTTCCGGCAGCGTGTTGCGCTCGAAGCAGGCCGTGCGGAACCATTCGCCGACGGTGTGCGGGGCGTTGTCGTTGGGGTCGCAGATCTGGTTGGGCCGGTTCGACTGGTAGCGAAGACCAACGTCGACAGGTTCAGTCGCGGTGTAAGGGTAGCCGGTCTGCGCCTGGAAGATCCCGTTGAACTGCCAGTTGCCCAAAAGGGATCGAAGAGCGGGATTTCGGCCGGCGAGCCGGGGCAGCGACCAAGTGTAGCTCGCGACGAAGCGGTGCCGCACGTCGTACTGCGCGGGCCCCTTGATGTCGTCGATGGTGACGCCATCCTGAGGACGGGGCGGATTGCCGAGGTTCAGGCCGGAGACGTGATCCACCGCTTTGGACAGCGTATAAGCGACGAGGAAACTCAGGCCTTTGCCCGGACGGCGCAAGAGGCTCAACTGAAGCGAGTCGTACCAGTTCTTGAAAACAGAGGCGGTCGGGCGCACCAGCGAAAACTCAGGGTAGACGCGCGGGCCCCGCTTCGTCTGGCCGGGCACGTACACGCCCGGATTGGCTTCCAGAAAACCGGTCTGGTGGAAGCCGCGGGCGCCGACGTAGCCGGCTTCGAATACCATGTCCCGGTAGACCTGTTGCTGCATGGTGGCGTTGAAGTGATGGGTCACCGGCGTCTTGAACTCTCTCGTCAGGTCCCAGCCAATAAACAGCACGGGAATCGAGAATCCCTGTTTGACAAGGCCTCCGCGCCCGCCGATGAACGGGTTGGCGAAGTGCGGCTCAATCTCGCCCGTCTTGTAGTCGAACTGCGTAAGCGGGTTGAACGGCGGCGCCAGAATGTTCTGGAAAATGTCGCCCTGCTGCGGAATCGAGTCGTAGAACATTCCCCAACCGCCCCGAAGGGAAGACTTGCCGTTGCCGAAGAGATCCCAGGCGAAGCCGAGCCGCGGGGCGATGTTGTTGGCGTCCATTTCGATGATGCCGCGGCCCACGCCGGGGTCGCCGGGATACACCAAACCCGCAGGCGCTTCCGGGTACACAATGGACTTTACGCCCGGCAGCCAGCCGTTGACGCGGTCTTTCGCGTCCTTGAACGGGACCGGCAGTTCGTAGCGGACGCCAAGATTCAGGGTCAGGCGCGGGAAGAGGCGGAAGTCGTCCTGAAGGTAGAAGCCTGGCAGGTAGCCGGCGCCGTCTTTGATCGGATCCCCGCCGCTCTGCCGGAACTGGATGGGAAGCCCCAACAGGAAATCCGCCGCGGGCGAGCCGGTGTAAGCGCCGTTGAAGGTGAAGTCGCCGTTCGGGCGGTTCAGAAACGCCACGCGGATGTTTTCCCGCAGCAACTGGCCTCCGAACTTCAGGAAATGGCGTCCCGTCATGTAGCTCCAATCATCCGCGATATGGAGCACATTGTTGACCCGTTCCGCGAAAGGCTGCTGGGCGTCGCCCAGAGTGAAGAACCCGCTAAGGCTGACGAAAGGCAAGCCGACGGCAGCCGGCTGCGTGTTCTCCACCTGAAAACCGTAGCGCGAGGCGGGCAGGCCGCTGGTGGTCTGGGGCTTGGCGAAAATCCTGTTGAACGAGAAACGCGCCACATGGATCAGCCTCGCGCTGAACACGTGCGTATCGCTCGCCAGCAGGTCCTGAAGCCTGGACTCGAAGCTTTCACCCGCCGGCGAGAAGTTGGAGCCGCCGAGGGGGTTTCTGGCCCTCATGTCGCTGAAGAGATAGCGCACGAAGAGGGTGTTCCGCCCGCCAAGGTTGAGGTCGGAGCGCGCGCCGAACTGATCGCGGTCGTCCTCAAGGCTTGGCGAGCGGATGAACTGGTTTGCGCCCGTGTTCGGCAGCGGCACGAACTCTTCCAGAAGGCGCTGGGCCACGGCGTCCAGCCGGTCCGGCGGGATCACATTTCCGGGAAACGCCAGGCCGGTGCGCGGGTCCTTGATGATTTTCCCGCTCTGAGAAAAGTCGCCGCGCCGCTCGGCCTCGGTGAGCACGACCCTGTTGGAAGTGGCGCCTTCGGTGTTGCGGAAGCCTTCGTAATAACCGAACGCGAACCACTTGTTCTTGATGACCGGGCCGCCGGCGGCGCCGCCGAATTGATTCTGGTTCAGGGCAGGCTTGCCGAGGGAGAAGAAGTTGCGGGCAGCCAGAGCATTGTTGCGGTTGAAGTGCCAACCATCCCCGTGCCAGGCGTTGGTGCCGGACTTGGTGACGGCGTTGACCACCGAACCCGCGTTTCGTCCGTATTCGGCGCCGTAGTTGTGCGTGAGAATCTTGAACTCCTGGATGGCGTCCGGCGGCGGGCGGAGGACGAAGCCGGAGTTGAAGGTATCGTTGTTGGCCGCGCCGTCCAGCAGGAAATTGTTCGACTGGTTGCGCTGCCCGTTCACGGCGAAGCCGGTGGTCGCGCCCCCGAAGCCGCCGGGAGTGGCGTCGCCTTCCGCGCCGCCAAGCGCGGAGGGCGGGGCGACGACGCCGGGCATCAGCGTCCCCAACTGCGCGAAGTTGCGGCCGTTGAGAGGCAGCTCCACGATCTTGCGGTTGTCGATGACGATGCCCTGGCTCGCCTGAGCCGTCTCCACCAGCGGGGGTTCCGAACCGACCGTGACGCTCGCTCCGTCGGCGGTGCCCACTTCCAAACGGATGTCGACGCGGGTCGACCGCTCGACGTTCACCACCACGCCGGTGCGGACAGCCTCCCGGAATCCTTGCGCCGAGACCGTGATGCGGTAAGCGCCCGGACCGAGCAGCGGGACACGGTAGAAGCCGTCCTCGGGTGAAGCGACGGCGCCGCGGGCGACGCCTGTCTCCTCGCTGATAACGGTGATTGCGGCATTGGGGACAATGCCGCCGGACGGATCCGTGATCTGACCGAGCAGCGATCCGGTCGCCTGGGCATGCGCGCCCGGCTGCCAAAAAAGAAGCGCGGCGACAGCGAGCCGCAGCATCGCGGTGAAGCTTCGCACCGTCATGAACGCATCTCTCCTCGAAGGGCCTCCCGTACGCGGCGCTTCTTTCCTGGGGATCGTCCGGAAAGCGGCGCCAGCCGCCTGTGCGATGCAGCCATCCCCGGCGGGCGCCCTGCCCTCAGCCGCGGAAAAACACCTTGAAAAGATCGAGAGGCAACTGTGGAATGAACCCATGTCACGTTTACAACACCAGGGTATCGGGAGCTCAACACAACAGAACGAAACGGGGATGCCTGAACGGTTAAAAAGAACCCGCCAGCCGGCGCCTGTTGCACCTGACCGCCTCCATCGCTTCCGCCGGCGAGCGCCCGGGCGCGGATCCGGCACACGGCTCGTTCCGCCGCCCGGCACGGGGACGAAACGCCACACGGCGAGGGACCCGCCTGGCCTTCTTGACGCCCCGGATCGCCTTGTGAAACTTCAGGGGGACAATTCCTGGTGACGGTTTTCCCGAAAATACCGGCGCCAAGCCCGGGTCTCACCGGCATTGAAGGGCGAATCCCGAAAATATCGTGCCATGGCGGAGAGGGCGGGATTCGAACCCGCGATACGGTTTCCCGTATACACGCTTTCCAAGCGTGCGCCTTCAACCACTCGGCCACCTCTCCGGGTTTGATTCGCAGGGCAGGCGCACTGCGCGGGCAGTACTTTCTCAGTTTAGCATTTCGATCGCAGGCAGCATGTGGAGGGCCGGAACGGGCGCGGCGCAGAATCTTCCCGCATGCGCTGAGATTCCGCGCTTCACTCCTCCCAAAGGCGACCCTGGTAGAGGAAGCCACGGATCCGGAGCCACCACTCGGGACCGCGCGGGGCGGATTGAGCCGCGCGGCAAAACGTCTCGCGATCAGTCCATCCGCCGGCGCGGGCGAGGGTTCCGAGCAACGCCGTCTCTTCCCCGCCCGCCAGGCGCCGCGCGAGGGCGAGATCCTGAAGCGTGTTGCGCAGGATGACGGCGCGCAGCGTGTCGAGCCTCACCTCTGAGCCGCCGCCAGTCCCGCACAGAGCGGCCCGCAACGCCTGAGCCGCAGTGGTATCGGCACGCGCGCCCACTGGTGCGAGCGTTCCCCGCAGCGGCGGCTGCGGAGGCGCCACAGTCTCCATGGGGCGCATTTCCATCGGGTAAATGGTCCAGTGGCCGGCGGCGTGCACTTGAATCTCCAGCCGGAACCGCTCGACCGGCGCGGATCCGGGCAGGAACAGATCCAGCAGATACGCCTGAGTCTTCTGGCCTTCGGACAGGACCGCCTGCACAGGCTGCCGTGCGGGCTTCATTCCGTCGGGAATCCACTCGCCGGGGGCGCCGGCGTACTCAAGCTGGTACAGATCCGCCGTCACCGTGTCGCCGGGATTCTGGGCGATGTAAATCGTGTAGAGCTCGCCGGGCGGAGCCTCAACTGTGAACAGGAAGGAGGCATAGCCATTGCGCACCAGCGCTGGAGAAAGGATTTCGCGCCGCGCCGGAGCCTGGTCGGCGGAAACGACCCCGCCGCCCGGTCCGGGACGCTGGAACTCGCTGAAGACTGTGATCCGCTGGCCGCCCAGGACGGCGCCTGAGGCGGCCAGCAGGAACAAGGCGTAATGCAGCGCCCGCACGCCGAGCCTATGCCATGTCGAACTTTTCCGGATGGAGCAGCGGATCGGGGCTGACCACCACGGGGCGCCCGAGGATCTCTTCGAGCTCTTCCAGATAGTCATTTTCCGTCGACTTCAGCTCCTTGGCCACGTCGGGGTGGACACGGATCACAACGTTGGGCGTATCGGCCGCTTTGGCGTATTTCGACGCCTCGGTGAGAATTTCGCCGATCACAGTGGTGACGCTCTTCACATAGCCCGCCCCCTCGCAGGTGGGGCAGGGCGAGCACAGAGTGCGCTCCAGCGACTGCTTGACGCGCTTGCGGGTGATCGCGACCAGGCCGAAGTCGTTGAACTGGAGGATCTTGTACGGCGCTTTGTCGAGCCGCATGGACTCTTCGAGCGCCTGCATCACCTTCTGGCGGTTCTTGCGCTCCTCCATGTCGATGAAGTCGACCACGATGATGCCGCCGAGGTCGCGCAGCCGGATCTGGCGCACAATCTCCTTGATTGCTTCCAGATTTGTCTTGACAATCGTGTCTTCCAGACGGTTGGATTTTCCGACGAATTTGCCTGTATTGACATCAATCGCGACGAGAGCCTCCGTCTGATTGATGACAATATACCCGCCGGATTTCAACCACACTTTGGGCCGTAAAGCCTTTTCCAATTCCTGGGTGATGCCGAAGGCATCAAAGATCGGTTCCGGCCTCGTATAGAGCTTGACCCGGTTCAGCAGGCCGGGCTGGAACCGTTCTACATTGTCCAACACCTGCTCGTAGAGGTCTTCGCTGTCGACCCAGATGGCTTTGAAGCCCTCAGTGAGCTGGTCGCGGATGATGCGCTGAACGATTTCGACGTCATGGTGCAGGAGGGCGGGAGCGCGGCGCTTTTCGGCCTTCTGCCTGATGTCGAGCCAGAGCGCCGCCAGATGGCGCATGTCGGCGGCGATCTCTTCCTCGCTGCGCCCTTCGCCGGCGGTGCGCATGATGAAGCCGCCGGGCACGCCTTCGCGGTGATTCTGGAGGATGCGGCGCAGCCGCTGGCGCTCCTGGTCGGTGGAGATGCGGCGGCTCACGCCGAGGTGATCCACCGTGGGCATGTAGACGACGTACCGCCCGGGCAGGGCGATATGAGAGGTGATCCGGGCGCCCTTCTGCCCGAGAGGTTCCTTGGCGATCTGGACGATGATTTCCTGGCCTTCCTTGAGCAAATCGGCAATGGAAGGCTGCGGCGGGCGTTCCCTGGCTGGCGGCTCGGCTTCCGCCGGGGCAGCAGGCGGCGCCGGCGCCGGCGCTTCCGCAGCCGCCGGCCCGCCAGCCTCCGGGGCTGAACGATCGCCGCGACCCCTGCGGCGGGAGCGGCGGGTAATGCGGTGCGGGGCCCTGCCGCCCTGAGCGCGAAGCGTAGCCGTCAGGCTGACGGGCATCCGGGCGGGCTCGATTCCTTCCTCCTCCCCGCCTTCCGGCTGCTCAGAGCCCGCCGCGGGCGCCTGAGCTTCAGGTTCCGTTTCCGCGGCGGAAATATCCTGAACGGGTTCGACCGCTTCCGGCTGGACAGCGGGCTCCTCCGCCGCATCCTGTTCCTGGACGTCCGCCTGCGGGAGGGATTCTCCGGTTTCCGGTTCCGAAGGCTCAGCGGAGGGCTCCCCGGCAATCGCGGCCGCGCCGGCCTGTTCCGTATCCCCGGCTTCGAATTCCTCCTCCGCCGGAGCGGCCTCCGCCTCAGCCTCCCGCTTCTCCTGGCTCTCCGGCCATTCAGCAGCCTGCTCAATCGCTTCGACACGATCCAGAATCTGCTCGGCGGCATCCTCGGCGGCTTCTTCGAGCTCCGCCTCGGTGAGTTCGGCCGGGATGGCGCCCGCATCCGAGGATTCCTCGCGGCGGCGGTACTTGGCGAGGGATTCGCCGGGCAACAGGAGCAGCTCGTCGGCCGGGCTTTCTGCGGATGCCTCCGCTTCCGGTTCAGAGGCGGGCCCGGCCTGGGCAGTCTCATCAAGAGTGGCGAATTTCGATTCTGGCAGGCCGCGGCCGCGGCGGCGCCGGCGCGTGCGGCGCGAACGGCGGTCGAAGCGTTCCCCGGCTTCAGGGGCGGCAGTCTCCTCCCCTGCCGGCGCAGGAGCTTCCGCTGCCGGGGCTGCGGCCCGGGGGCGGTTGCGCTCGCGCGGCCGACGCTCGTCGGGAACGCGGTCGAATTCGTCGGCGTTCTCCTCGAAGAAATCGGAGACGTAGAGGAAGCAGTCGCGTTCCAGGCCGAGATCGACGAAGGCCGACTGCATCCCGGGCAGGACACGCGTGACGCGCCCTTTGTGAATCGATCCGGCGAGCGAGTATTCGTTGGCCCTCTGGAAGTAGATCTCCACGAGCTCACCGTCTTCCAGAATGGCCGCTTTTGTTTCGTGGCGGTTTTGACTGACCACCAACTCCTTCGATGGCATTCTCTTTTACCTCCACTCCAAGGGTGTGGACGACAGGAGCGGAAAGAAGGAAGGATCGGCAGCTCCAGGCGATTCAGGCCGGGCGGACCGCCGCGGAACGCGTGCGGCCCGCTACAGGATGGATGCGACGCAAGAAACTTTCACGAACCGCCGCGTACGCCCAGCCGGCGCCCGGAGGGCGCATTCGATACCGGAACGCTGCACGGACGGGAGGCGTTGTCTCGCCTGCGAAATCTCTGTCCTCGACTTGTGCCTGATGCCGGATCGGCAAACCTTTCCGGATACGATCTCCCGTTCCAGGTCACGCTGCAAACCGCCGGAGCCGCACGTTGTTGACGAGCCCCAGCATCATGAAAACCGACAACATGCTCGATCCGCCATAGCTCATCAGGGGGAGCGGAATGCCGGTCACAGGCATCCGTCCCACCGCCATGCCCGCGTTGACGAGCAGGTGGAACAGCAACACCGAGCAAACACCCATGCAGATGAACATCCCCGCCCGGTCCGGCGCTGCCTGCGCATTCTGAACGATCTGCATCAGCAGCAGGAAGTACAAGCCGAACACGACCAGGATGCCAACAAACCCGTGCTCTTCGGCGAAGGCGGAGATCAAGAAATCCGTGTGAGCCACCGGCAGGAAGCGGAGCTGTGTCTGCGAACCCCGCGCCACGCCGCGGCCCCAGATGCCGCCGGCGCCGACTGCAATCTTCGATTGGATCACCTGGTATCCCTTGCCCGACGGGTCCTTCATCGGATTCAGGAACGTCTCCAACCGAGCCTTTTGATAATCCTTCAGCACGAACCAGCCGGCGGGCATCAGCACGACAGCCGCCACGCCGAGCAGCAGCGCGTGCTGCCAGCGGATGCCGCCGAAAAACACCCCGGCGCCAACGATCGAAACGTACGTCAGCGCCGTCCCCAGATCCGGCTGGGCCGCCACGAGTCCGCACGGAACGGCGGCCAGCAAACCCAGCTTCACCAGGTCCCGGACTTCCAGCCGATCAGATTTCAGCTCGGCCAGATACCGGGCTATCAGTAATATTAGCACCAGTTTGACAAATTCCGAAGGCTGAAACTTAAAGCCGAATCCGACGGGGATCCAGCGCTTCGAGCCCCAGACGAGCGACCCCACCACCGGAGTCAGCACGAGCAGGGCCAGGCTGCCCGCGTACAGCACCGGCGCCTGTCCCAGCAGCGTATGGTATTCGATGCGGGTGGTGATCCACATCACCAGCAGCCCGGCGGCCAGAAACACGGCCTGCTTCCACCAGGCGGAGCGCCAGGCTGTATCGATGGTGGCGCTGTATATCTGGAGGATTCCCAGTCCGGCGATGGCGACCGCCACGATCAACAGAACCCAGTCGAGATTGCGGAGCGAGCGGTAAGCCGCCATCAGCGCGCCCTCCCGGCAGGAACGTGCGGCTGGAGCCACGCTGAGGCGAGGTTGGCGGGCTGACGCCCCAGGCGTTCCAGGCGCTGCTTCTTGTCATAGTAGGCCTTGATCACGTCGCGCGCGATGGGCGCCGCCATGTCGCCATGCTGGCCGTTTTCCCAGAGCACGGCCACCACGATTTCCGGATTGTCGGGCGTGGCGAAGCCGACAAACCAGGCGTTGTCGTGCCAGTCGGCGGAGTTCTTCAGGCGCAGCAGATCATTGGAGGCCAATTGCGCGGTGCCCGTCTTGCCGCACATCTCGATGCCGGGGATGCGCGACGCTGCGGCGGTGCCCCAGCCATTGACGGCGGCGCAAAGCCCGTCGACCACTTTGCGGACATTTTCCGGCCGAAAACCGGCGTTGCGCAGCGGCGGCTCGGGCTTCTCCGGCCGCACGATGTGCGGCCTCATGAAGACGCCTCCCATGACGATGCCGCCCAACGCGTGCGCCAGCTGGAGCGGCGTCACCGTCAAAGCGCCCTGACCGATGGCGACGGAGATGGTCTCGCCGGCATACCACTTCTCCCGTTGCGTTCGGATCTTCCACCGGCTCGAAGGCACGACACCCTCCTTCTCGGCAGGAAGATCGATCCCAGTCCGGTCACCGAATCCCACCAGTTGCGCGTAATGGGCGATGGTATCGATGCCCATCCGGTTGCCGACCGCATAGAAAAACACATCGCAGCTTTGCGCGATCGCGGTCTTCAGCTTGACGGTCCCATGCCCGCCGCGGCGGTGGCATTTGAAATACCGGCCGTACCACGTGGCGCCACCCGTACAGTGCACCGTGAAGTCGTCGTCGATGGCGCCGGACTCGAGCGCCGCCAGCGCCATGACCGGCTTGAATGTGGAGCCGGGCGCCAACTGCGCCTGCAAGGCGCGGTTAAACAGCGGCCGGTAAGGGTCCTGCAACAGTGCCGCGTACTCGCGCGCGGTAATACGGCTGGAGAAGCGGTTGGGATCGTAGGAAGGGTGCGACACGAGCGCCAGCACTTCGCCCGTGCGCGGATCGAGCGCGACCACCGCGCCCCGCTTGTCTTCCATCGCCAGCTCCGCCACCACCTGGAGATCCAGGTCGATGGTGAGCCGGAGGTCGCGCCCGGGAACAGCCTCCTTGATGCCGAGCACTTCGCGCGTGTTCATGCGGTTGTCCACGCGCACCTGGCGCTGGCCGTCGACGCCGCTCAGGTGCTCGTTGTAGTAGCGCTCGACGCCCGTCTTCCCGATCAGGTCTCCGGGACTGTGATGAGCCCAGTCGGGCGAATTGAGTTCGGCATCGCTGATCTCGCCGACGTAGCCCACCAGATGCGCCGCCAGCCCGCCCTTTGGGTAGACGCGGTATTGGGACCTGATCAGCTCGAGTTCGGGAAAGCCGTTCGAGCCCTGAAACGCCTCGACGAAAGCCAGTTCCTCCGGACTGAGCTCTTCCTTGAGAGGGATGGCGATGTAAGTGGGCTGGTTCTGGTACCGGCGGATCCTGGCCTCGAGTTCGCCGGCGTCGAGATTGAGGCCCAGGGCGATGGGGCGTATGTGTGCGGCGTGGAGGTTGTCGCGCGACAGAATGAGGCGGTAGGACTCGTGGTTGTCGACGATCACGCGCCCGTCGCGGTCCAGGATCTTGCCGCGCGGGGCGAGGATGGGCAGGCTCTTGATCTGGTTTTGCTGCGCCTTCTCCGAGTAGAACTCCTCGTTGAGCACCTGAAGGTCCCAGTAACCCACCGCGAGGAAGAGAAACACAGCCACGATGAGGTACTGGAAGGCCGCAATCTTGCCCGCAGCGAACTTCGCCTCGTCCTGGAACAGAGACCGGGCAGGCAGGGAGTCGGGTTCGCGTTCTGCGCGGAGGTATCGCAAAGCTGCACGCGGCTTGAAAGCCGCACTCGATACTAGTGTAGCCTCGAGGCTTTGTCGGCCGCGCGCGGCATCCAAAAGGAGGAGAAAAACGCGCCGCACGTGCGCCTGCACCGCAAGGCCGGCGGAAGCCGGCCTCCCCGTGATCCTGCCGCGCGCAGCCCGGGCTTCGCGCAGGCGAGCCCCTGCCGCTCCGCCGGCGGCTCTCCGCTGAAGATGACCGCGCACCGCCACGGAGCGTCGCCCGCCGGGTGCGACTGCGGGAGCACGCTGCGCAGAAATGCCGCCCATCTCAGGACTCTGATGCCGGCCGTCCGCCGGGAACAAGCGCGGGGCTCCACGGGGCCGGCGGCGCATCGCCGGCGCAGGCAGCAGGCAGGCGCCTGTCCTGAGGCGCCGCCGCCAGCGGTTTGGCTTCGTTTCGCAATCTGCCTGGCCCGGCTGAACCCGGCTCTGCGCGCAGCAAGCCTCAGTCGTCGCGCCGGAACCGGTCGAGGAAGCTGAACAGCGCCGCGGCGATGACGGCGTTCAGAAACGCGGAAATCACGGTTTGAGGGATCGGGAAGTCGGACTGCTCTCCGAGCAGCCCCCGGCTGAGCGACCAGAAGAAGAACTGGTGGAAGAGGTAGAAAAAGAATCCGAGCAGGAACCGCAACAGCGTGTTCTCGACGTCGAAGCGGAGGCTTAACGACGCCGCGAAATAACACGAGAGCGTCTTGCTGATGCCGTTCATGCCCAGCGGGTGAGGCGACAGCGCGTCCTGCGCCAGGCCAACGACGCAGCCGATGAAAGCGCCCGAGGCGGGCTTGCGGCGCATGAGCGCGAAGTAGATGGCCGTCAGCAGGGGCAGTTCGAGGTAGGAGAGCGCTTCGAGAAACCGCGGAACGTATACCTGAAACAGGATGGCGGCGAGCGGCGCCAGCACGTACACCGCGGCTGGAAAATGCGCCGCCTTGCCTCTGGCGGCGAGATCCGCGGCGAGGCTTTCTTCAAACCGGCTCATGGGCGCGGCGGCTCCGTCTTGCCGGCCTTTGGAGGCTCCGCCTTCCTGGCCGGCGCGTCCGTCGAGGGCGCAGGGTTCCGGGTGAAGTCTGCGATGCGGCCTTTCACGCCCAACTGCACACCTTGAGCCTCGGTCAGCCGTCGGTAGCGGTCGGCCAGGCGGTCGGCATCGGTGAGAGCGCCACCGGAGGCTGGAGCAGCGGGAACCTCGGCCTCCGCGCCTTCCGGCGGCGGAGGAGGCAGGAGGCTCACGCCCTCGGCCGGAGCCTGTTCCGGCGGAGGGATGAGTCCGTGGACGCCGTCGAGCACGATCAGCATCTCTTCGATCCGCGATTTCAGCGCGCTCGGCTCGACCAGCACTTCCTTGCCGCCTCTGCCTTCGCGAACGAGCGTCACCTGTCCGACAGGAAGCCCGCGCGGGAACACACGGTCATTGCCGGAAGTGTAGAACCACTCCCCCGGTTCCAGCGGGTCTTTGTTCTCGACATGATCGACGGTGCAGAGAGACGCGCCCGTGCCCTCGAGAGCGCCGTGCACGCGGCTTTTCTGGGAGACGACACTGGCCACCGCGTTCCGGGCTGTGATCAGCTGCACGAGCGAGGCCATCGGGTAAGCGGCCACCACCTTGCCGACAATGCCCTCGGGCGTGATGGCGGCCATGCCTCTCTGTACGCCGTCGGAAGATCCGCGGTCAACGAACACGGTCTTCGTATCCGGTCCTGCGCCGGCGCCGATCACACGCACGGCAAGGGTCTTCGACGGGATGCGGGCGCGGTATTGTTCCAGAGCTTTCGCCCGCTCGGCGGACGCCAGCTCCGCCGACAGGAGGTGGTTGCGGAGCCGCAGCTCGCCGATCTCCTTCTTCAGCCGTTCATTCTCAGCGCGCACGTCCCGCAGGACGAAGTAATCGGAAAAGAACCCGGCGGCGGCGGTACGCGCCCACTCCAGTCCACGTGCCAGAGGAGCGGCTGCGGCGACAGTCCAGACACGGATCAGCGGGACGTCCTGGCTGCTGCGCACCTGATAAGCGAGAAGGAGCAGCTGCCCGACCACGAGCAGGAGCAGCACGCTCAGGTTCCGGTAGCGGCCCAGAAAGCTGTCCATAGGCTCCGGCGGCCTTGATGACCGCCCCCGTTACTCGATGGCGATGCGCCGCAGCAGCTTGAAGTCGGTGAGCATGCGGCCGGTTCCCAGCACGACGCTGGCCAGCGGGTCCTCGGCGATCGACACGGGCAGCCCGGTTTCCTCGCGGATCCGCTTGTCAAGGTTCTTCAGCAGCGCGCCGCCGCCGGTAAGGACGATGCCGCGGTCGCTGATGTCGGCGCTGAGCTCGGGAGGCGTGCGTTCGAGCGCGACGCGGATCGCGTTCATGATCGTCGCCACGCACTCCGACAGCGCCTCGCGGATCTCCTCGTCGTTGACGACGATGGTGCGCGGCACGCCTTCGATGAGGTTGCGGCCCTTGATCTCCATCGTGAGGGGCTTCTCGAGCGAATAGGCGCTGCCGATCTGCATCTTGATCTGCTCGGCCGTGCGCTCCCCCACCAGCAGGTTGTACTTCTTCTTGAGGTACTGCATGATGGCGTCGTCCATCTCGTTGCCGGCCACGCGCACCGACCGCGCATACACGATGCCGCTGAGCGAGATGACGGCCACGTCGGTGGTGCCGCCGCCGATGTCGACCACCATATTGCCGGAAGGCTCGGTGATCGGCAGCCCGGCGCCGATGGCAGACACCATGGCCTGCTCCACCAGGTGGACTTCGCTCGCCTTGGCGCGGTAGGCGGAATCGATGACGGCGCGCTTCTCCACCTGCGTGATCTCGCTGGGCACTCCGATGACGATGCGCGGGTGCACCAGCATCTTGCGGCCGTGCGCCTTCTGGATGAAGTAATTCAGCATCCGCTCGGTGACTTTGAAGTCGGCGATGACGCCGTCCTTCATCGGACGGATGGCGACGATGTTGCCGGGCGTGCGGCCCAGCATCTCCTTCGCTTCTCTGCCCACGGCCTCCACTTCCCCCGTCACTTTGTTGATGGCGACGATGGAGGGCTCGTTGACGACGATCCCCTTGCCTTTCGCGAAGACGAGAGTGTTGGCCGTGCCCAGGTCGATGGCAAGGTCGGATGAGAAAAGGCTGAATAAAGACCGGATGTTCATGGGGAGGAGACGGAACCCGCCGGGCCTGCGCCTTGGCGGAGCGCGCGACCGTCAGCCGGCCGCCCGTTTCCTTTTGAGAGTACCATAGACGCGGAATTCCTTCGCCCGGTAATAAACAAGGTCTTTCAGCATCTCGAAGACCGCTTTTAACGCCTCCCGGTGCTGTCCCCTGTCGCTGAGATCGTGGCGGCGGACGTAGTCTGCAATCCGCTCCACGGTGGAGGCCACCTCCGGCATGTAACGGCGGGCGGCGGCCTCATATCTGGCTTGCGCGGGCCACTCGCCGGGCTTGAGAGCCAGCTTCACGTCCACCCACTCGGCGGCCAGCTGCGCCCGTGCGCAACGGTCCTCCTCCGGGGGCGGCGGTGCGGTTTCCCTCACCGGGATCACCTTCTCCAACTGCTCCAGCCAGCTCCTGCGGTATTCGATGCCGCGCCGCTCCATCTCGCGCCGGATGAGCACGTGCTGCGTGATGTCTCCGGTGTGGATCGCCAGGCAGGCGTGAGGTCCGCCGGACACGTAGACGGGCGCGGGGTACTTCTCCGCCTTGATCCAGGCGTGGCCGAATTCGTGCGCGATCAGCGCCTCCTGGCGGGATTCCCATTCGGCGCGCCTGTCTCCATTCAGGAGCACAAAAGCGACTTCCCTGCCCGGCGCGCGCTGGAACACCATGGACGCCTCCATGAGCGCAAACTCGCGCGCGAAGTCCTGCGATCCGAGATAGGGAGCCAGCAGGTCCAGGTGGGGAGTGTCCGGCGCCACAGCCAATCCGCCGCCGGCGGACTGGCGCGCTTCAGCCACCACGACCGCCACCCCGCGCGATTCGATTTCCGCTTTCCAGGACGACAGCGCTGCTGTCAGCATCACTACGGCAGCCAGCACGCTCTCATTATCGCGCTCCGGCCGCAGATCCGATGTGCCAAGATTGAATGACGTGGATGAGCGGCTCTTCTACAGCGAATCGAAGACGACGAAGCCGGCGCGGCTGAACTGTCCCTATTGCCGCACCGTGGAGGAATACCAGCTGCAGTGGCTGGTGAGGCGCAAGAAAGACCGCCTCCCCGCGGGCGCAGACGAGCGCGACCGCGCGAAGTTCGCGAAGGCGCAAAGCTACATGGTGCTCATTGAAGACAAGGTGCGATGCAAGAATCCCCGGTGCGGCCGCACGATCGAGGTTTCCGGCATCAAGACGACGGCGTTCCTGTGATCACCCGGCGCACGTTCACAGCCTCTTTTGCCGGTCTCGGCGCCGCCTGCCGGCGCCGGCAGCGGGGAGGCTATCCGGGCCGGCTTTTTGTGGCCTCTTCCACGGAAGCCGCGCTGGGCGTTGTGGACCTGGAGCGGTTCGCCTTCGAACGGACGCTGCCGCTGCCGGCGCCGGCGACGGCGGTGATGGCTCGCCGGGGCAAGATTTACGCTCTGTGCCCCCGGGCAGGTTCGCTGTTGGTGATCGACGGCGCACATCTGGCGCCAGTGGCGCTGCTGCGGCTGGGCGGCGCGCCGCAGACGGCGGCGCTGAAACACGGCAAGCTCTGGTGCCTGATGGCGGCCCCGCCGCGGCTCGTGCCGGTTGACCTGGATCCCCTGCGGATGCGCCCCGCCATCCCGCTGCCACGAGCGCCCATCAGCTTCGACATCGCGGACGCCGAGCCGCGCGCCTGCGTCGCGCTCGAGGGCGGAGAGGCCCTCTTCATCCACCTCGGCTCCAATCTCGTGCTGCCGCCGCGGCTGGTGGACGACCGCTTGGGCACGGTGCGGTTCCGCTCCGACGGCAGAATGGCGATTGTCGCGGGGCTTGGCCGCCGGCAGCTGATCCTGCTCGACCCGCAGACCCGCGATGTGATCGTGCAACTGCCGCTGGCCATCGTGCCGGAGCGGTTCTGCTTCAGCGCCGACGGCGGCCAGTTCTTCATCACGGGCGAGGGCAGCGACTCAGTGGTCATCGCCTACCCGTACCGCAGCGAGATCGCCCAGACATCTCTCAGCGGACGCAAGCCCGGAGAGATGGCGGCCAGTTCGGATCCGCCGCTGCTGTTCGTCTCCAATCCCCAAGCCGGCTCGGTGACGACATTCAGCATCTCCGAGCAGAGAGTGGTCTCCGTCACGGGCGTGGGTTTAGATCCGGGAGCGATCTACATCACGCCGGACCAGGAGTTCGCGCTGGTTCTGAACCGCGGCTCCGGGGACATGGCGGTGATTCGCATCCCCGCGATTCCCGTAGACACGCGCCGCCGCAAGACCGCGCCGCTGTTTACGATGATCCCCGTGGGACCGAAGCCGCTGGCAGCCGTCATCGTGCCGCAGTAATGCGTGCCTCCGTTCATCCCAGCTCTACGGAAGGCGGCGTGGGGCGAGGGCCGGCGGGAACGCCCTTGTACAAGAAGTTCAGCACGGGCGGGGCGAGGATGGTCGTCATCACGGCCATGAACACGGCCACTCCGTACACGGGCTGGGAGATGGCTCCCGCCGCGAGTCCCACCTGCGCCACCACCATGCCGACTTCCCCGCGCGGCACCATGCCGGCGCCGACCCTCGAGGCATCCTGATACCCCAGCGAGATGGCCCCGAGCCCGCACCCGATCCACTTCGTGATCACCGCCGCCGCCAGAATGGCCAAAGCGAGCGCAATCGTGCTGCCGCTGCGGAACACGGCGGTGTCCAGCTGCAAGCCGATGGAGGCCAGGAAAAACGGCACCATCAGTTCGCCCGCTCCTCGCACCAGCGTGTGCAGATGGTCCGATGCCGTCTCGGCCAGCACCATGCCCGCAAGGAAAGCGCCGACGATGGCCGCCACTCCCGAGTATGCCGCCACCATCGCCATCAGGAACAGGAACGTCACGGCCACGGCGAATTCGGCTTCGTCCAGACGAAGGCTTTGCGTCAGCCTGGGAACCACGATTCCGGCAGTGCGCGTGCCGTACTTCGCCACCGCCACGACGAAGACGATGGAGACAGCGGTGGTTACAGCCAGGCCCGCCCAGTCGGCGCCCCCAGCCTTCGCCATCGACGAAACCACGGCCAGCACCAGCAGCCCCAGCACGTCGTCGATCACCGCCGCGGCCAGGATCACCTGGGCGGTCCGGTGGCTGAGCACGCCCTTCGAGGCCAGCACGTGCGCCGTGATGCCGACGCTCGTGGCCACCATCGCCGCGCCCATGAAGATCGACTCGATCCGCGGGTGGCCCGCAGCCGCCATGATCGCCCAGCCGGCGGCGAATGGCAGCGCCACACCCAGCGAGGCGGAAAGCAGCGCCACCTTGCCCACGCGCAGCAGCTCCGACGCCTTTACCTCCAGCCCCACCTGGAAAAGCAGAAACATCACGCCGAGCTCCGCCATGGCGTGCAGCAGCTCGCCGTACTGGATCCAGCCAAGGCCCGACGGACCGATGACCGCGCCCGCCACAAGCCCGCCGACAATGCCGGGCATTCGCAGCCGCTGGGCCGCCTCCGCCAGCAGCTTGGCGAAACCGAATACCACCAGCATCTGCAATGGCAGCGTGTCGGCTTCCCCTGCGGAGAGGAAAGCCAGCATGGGGTGGTTGAACAACGTCATGAGATGCCCGGCGTGGCAGGCGCGGTCTCCGCGCTTCCGGCAGCAGCAGATCCGGAGGGGCACGAACCTGCGACGTTACGTTCTTGAGTGTATCGAAGCCGCGCTCGGCCGCGCACGCTGCGGCGCCGATACATTTTTTGATTGAGCTTCAGAAGAATAATCTGTTGGATTTCCGCCGGGTCCGCGGTCTAGCATCACCATAAGCGGCCCCCGCCGGGCGCGCCTTCGCTGCGCCGCCCAACTGGGATGTGGCACGGTGCGCCCCGTCGCCCTCGTCCGGCAACCCTGATCCGAAGAGACATCCGGACTGCTCTGCCTTTCGTGCGCCATGACGCCGCCGCAGCAGGGCTGACTGTCCGGCGCGCGCCTTCTCCGAGGCGCGGCGCCTGCGACCGAAATCCATCACGACAGGACCGAACGAACCGCAATGAAGTACCTACCAAGCCTGCTTCTCTCAACCGCCGCCACAGCGGCGGCGGATGAATTGCCTGAAGCCGTCAAAGCCGCCTCCGCAGCCGCGGCGGCGGCGCAACTTTCGGCCGATAACGCGTGGATGCTGGCCAGTTGCGCCCTTGTGCTGCTGATGACCGGCCCCGGCCTTGCGCTGTTCTACGGCGGGCTGGTGCGGCGCAAGAACGTGCTAGGCACGATGATGCACAGCTTCATTCTGATGGCGCTGGCCACGGTATTGTGGGCCGCCGTGGGCTACAGCCTCGCCTTCGGCGAGGGCAATGCCGTGATTGGCGGCTTCCAGTACCTGTTCCTGCGCGGCGTGGGCATGGCGCCGAACGCCGACTACGCCGCCACGCTGCCCCACCTGACGTTCATGGCTTTCCAGATGATGTTCGCCATCATCACGCCGGCGCTTATCTCGGGCGCGTACGCGGAGCGGATCAAGTTCAGCGGCATGGTCGTCTACACGGCGCTGTGGCTGCTCCTGGTCTACTTTCCGATGGCGCACATGGTGTGGGGCAAGGGAGGATTGTTCAACGCATTTCTGGGCGGCAGGATTCCGTGCCTGGATTTCGCCGGCGGGACGGTGGTGCATATCACTTCCGGCGTGTCCGCGCTCATCGCCGCGTTGTATCTCAGGCCGCGGGCAGGTTATCTGGAGGAGCCGATGCGGCCGCACTCGCTCGTGCTGAGCTTCGCCGGCGCATGCCTGTTGTGGTTCGGGTGGTTCGGGTTCAATGCGGGCTCCGCGCTCAGCGCGGGACCGCTGGCGGCGTCGGCGTTCGTGGCGACGCACTTTGGCGCTGCCGGAGGGGTGGCGGGCTGGCTGGCGGCGGAGTGGCTCCGCACGGGCAAGCCGTCGGTGCTCGGAGGCATCTCGGGTTGCGTGGCGGGGCTGGTCGCCATCACGCCCGCCTCCGGGTTTGTGCTTCCCATGCCCGCGATGCTCATCGGTGTGCTGGCGGGAGTGTGCTGCTACGCGATGGTGGCGGTGGTCAAGATGAGGCTCGGTTACGACGATTCGCTGGACGCCTTCGGCGTGCACGGCGTTGGCGGGACGTTGGGCGCGCTGCTGACCGGCGTGTTCGCCACCAACGCCGTCAACAGTGCGTTGAAGGATTCCGCCGGCAACCCGGCACCGCTCGGGCTGGTGGACGGCAACCCCATGCAGATTGTCAATCAGGGCCTTGGAACGTTGACGGCCATCGTGCTGGCCGCCGCAGGCAGCTTCATCTGCCTGAAGATCGCCGACATGATCTGCGGCCTGCGCGCGGCTCCGGAGCACGAGACCGACGGACTCGACCTCTCGATGCATGGCGAGGAAGGCTACAGTTTCGAGGCGTAAGAAAGAGGTGCAGCGGTGAAGAAAATCGAAGCCATCATCCAGCCCTTCAAGCTTGAGGACGTGAGAGAGGCCCTGAAGAACATCGGCGTCGACGGCATG
This sequence comes from Arcobacter sp., assembly GCA_020723085.1. Lineage (GTDB taxonomy): Bacteria > Acidobacteriota > Terriglobia > Bryobacterales > Bryobacteraceae > JANWVO01. The sequence goes on along the minus strand of DYJN01000004.1, from coordinate 79,898 downwards.
ACCATCATCGAAGTGCGCGGCCACGGGCGCCAGAAAGGGCACAAGGAGGTCTACCGCGGCCACGAGTACCAAGTCGATCTGCTGCCGAAGGCGAAGATCGAAATCTTCTGTCGCGCCGAGCGCACCGGCGAGATCGTCTCCGTGATCGCCGCGGCTGCCCGTACGGGCAAGATCGGCGACGGGAAGATCTTCGTCCTGCCCGTCGAGGAGGCTGTCCGGATCCGCAATGACGACCGCGGCGTGGATGCCCTCTGAATCCGCCGCCGCCCTGCTGGAGGAGCGGACGCGGAGCGTGGACGCGCTCACACAGGAGGCGTTCGCCAGACATCTGCCGGCCCCCGGCGTGGCGTTGCTCGCCGCCGGGGGCTACGGACGCCGCAGGCTGTTCCCCCATTCCGATATCGACCTGCTGATCCTGTCCGCCCGGCCGTTTTCCACCATCCGCGAGCGCGACCGCGCCGGCGAGTTCCTTCGCCGGCTTTGGGATGCGGGCTTGCGGGCCTCGCATTCGGTCCGCACGGTGGAGGAGTGTTGCACACTCCAGCCGGGCAATCCCGAACTCGCCTTCTCGCTGCTCGACCACAGGCCGCTGGCGGGAGATCCCACCCTGCTGGAAGAGTTCCAGTCCCGCTGGCGCCGCTTCCTGCAGACCCGCGGAGCCGAAGTTGCGCAGCTGCTGTGCACGGCGGCCCGCGCCCGCCACGCGCGGTTCCAGCGGACGATTTTCCATCTGGAGCCCGACGTGAAAGAAGGCCCAGGAGGGCTGCGCGACCTGCAGGCGGCCGAGTGGCTGGAGCAGCTTTGCGGCGGGAGGGGCGCCCCAGCCTCGACGGCTTTGCTGGAGCCGCTGGCGTCGGTGCGCACGTTCCTGCATCTCCGGCACGGGCGCGACAACAACGTGCTGGATTTCGACTCGCAGGACGCGGCGGCGCGGGCTGGCATCCTGGGCGCCGGCGATCCGGCGGCGTTGATGCGCGCCTGGTACCGGAACGCAACCGCAGTCCTGCGCGGGGCGGAGCGCGCGATGGAGGATTTCGAATCGCGGGACCGCGGCAGGCTCTCCCTCTGGTTCAGCCGCCGGAGCCGGCTTTCCACAACGGACTTCACCGTATCGCGCGACCGCGTTTTTCTGCGCAATCCAGGCCTGCTGGACAGCGATGCCGAGCTGCCGTTGCGGCTCTTTCTTTTCACGGCGAGGCATGGCCTCATGCCTTCCCGGGAGACCGAGACGCGGCTCGAGCGTCACGCGCCGGCATGGATGGATCTGCGCGCCGGACGCCCGGCAGGCGCCGCCTTCTGGCGAGAGCTTCTCCGCCTGCCCTGCGCCGCTGCGGCTGTCCGCGCCATGCGCTCCGCCGGATATCTGCCGAGGGTGCTGCCGGAATGGGGGCGCATCGACCATCTCGTCGTGCCGGACTTTTACCACCGGTTCACCGTGGACGAGCACACCAATGCCGCGCTGGAAGTGCTGGAAGACCTTGCGGGCGAGACGGCGCAGCCGCGGCGCTTCTTCGCCGGGATCTGGGGGGAATGCGGGCGCGATCAGTGGCTGCTGCGCCTCGCCCTGCTCCTGCACGACATCGGCAAAGGATCCGGCCGCAATCATACGCTCGAGTCGCTGGACATCGCCCGCGCGTTTCTCGACCGCGAAGGCTTTGCGCCGCAGGAACGGCCGGCGCTGCTGTTCCTGATCGGGAAGCACCTGCTGTTGAGCGAAGTGATGCAAACGCGGGATGTGGCCGCGGCGCAGGTGCAGCAGTGGCTGGCCGGCGAGATCGGCACGGCGGACCGGCTGCGCATGCTCGTGCTGCTGACTTACGCCGACATCAGCGCCGTGGGCGCCGGCCGCATGGCCTCCTGGCGCGCCGCGCAACTGCTCAGCCTTTACCGGACGCTGCACGCCCGTATTGAAAGCGGCCTCGAGGAGCCGGATCGCAACGGCGCCGGGTTGCCTGCTTCGCTGAGCCCGGCGGCGCGCGCGCTGCTCGCAGGATTGCCGGCGCGCTACCGGTGGGGCAGGACGGCGGAGGACTTCGAACAGGACGCCTTGCTGCTGGAGACCGCGCGCTCGAAGGGAGCGGCGGTGCGGCTGTCCTGCTCCGACGGCTCCTGGAGCGCGGTGATCGCCGCCGCCGATCACCCGCGCCTGTTTTCGGGCCTCGCCGGCGCCCTGTCCTCCTTTGGCATGGAGATCGTGCAGTGCGAGGCGTTCACGCATCAGGCGGGTTTTGCTGTCGACAGCTTCCGGTTCGCCGACCCGCACCGCACGCTCGAGCTGAACCCGCCGGAACAGGAGCGCCTGGCGGAGACACTCGTGCGCGCCGCCTGCGGCCGCGCCTCCGCTGCTGAACTTCTCTGCCGGCGCGCCGCGCCGCGCCTGCCGGCGCGCGCCGCCGCGATGCCGCCGGCCATCACGTTTCTCGAAGATCTCGCCGGTCACGCCACGGTGGTGGAAGTGGTGGCGCAGGACCGCCCGGCTCTGCTGCATGAGCTGGCCTCGGCCATCTCGGCTGAAGGCTGCGGCATCCGCCTCGTGCTGGTGGATACGCGCGCGCACAAAGCCATCGACGTTTTCTACGTCACGCACGCGGGCGCCCCGCTGGACGCCGCGCGGCAGGCCTCCCTGCGCGCCTCTCTGGAACGCGCCTGCGCCGCCCCGCCAGCCACCCCCCGTTGACAAAGCACGCTTGCGGAGGCCGGTGGTATCATGCACGCCTAAGGAGATTGCACCCATGCATCTGCGCGTTCTGTCATTCGTCCTCGCCGGGGGAAAAGGAACCCGTCTTTATCCCCTCACAAAGGAGCGCGCCAAGCCTGCAGTACCGTTTGGCGGCCAGTACCGCATCGTCGATTTCGTGCTTTCGAACCTAGTCAATTCCGGCCTTCATTCGATTTATGTTTTGATCCAGTTCAAGAGCCAGTCGCTGTTGCAGCATCTGCGCGACGGCTGGGAGTTCTCCGGCATCCTCAAGGACCGCTACATCATCCCCGTGCCGGCGCAGATGCGCTCACCAGGCGAAACCTGGTACCGCGGCACCGCCGACGCCATTTTCCAGAACGTGAATCTGATCGAGCAGTCCGAGCCGCACGTGGTGGCCGTCTTCGGCGCCGACCACGTATACCGCATGAACGTGCGCGAGATGATCGAGTACCACGAACAGAAGCGCGCCCAGGCCACCGTCGCCGCCATCCCGGTTCCGAAGGAGATGGCCGCGGAGTTCGGAGTCATCGAAGCGGCGCCGGACGGCCGCATTCTGGCGTTTCACGAGAAGAAGGCCGACGCCCCCGCCATCCCCGGAGATCCTTCCCGCGTGCTCGCCTCGATGGGCAATTATGTCTTCTCCACCACGGCTCTGCTCAAGTATCTGTACGAGGATGCGCGCGACGAGGAATCCACGCACGATTTCGGCCGGGACATCCTGCCGAAGTGGGTGGCCCGCGGCGACGTGTTCGCCTACGATTTCAACACCAACCACATCCCGGGCGACCCCGTCGGCGCGCCGGTGTACTGGCGCGACGTGGGGACGATTGAGGCCTATTACGACGCCAACATGGACCTGCGCGCCGTCAGCCCGGTGCTGAACCTTTACAACCGCCAGTGGCCGCTGCGCACCGCCGGGTACGACGACCCGCCCGCCAAGTTCACCTTCGACGAAGAGAACCGCCGCGGGCAAGCCATCGATTCCATCGTCAGCTCGGGCTCCATCCTCTCCGGGGGCATGGTGCGCAATTCGGTGATCGGACGCGGCGTGCGCGTGCATTCCGGCGCGGTGGTGGAGGATTCCATCATCTTCGACAATTGCGACATCGGACGCCGCGCCCGCATCCGGCGCGCCATCCTCGACAAGAACGTCATCGTGCCGGAAGACGCGGTGATCGGCCACGATCTGGAATCGGACCGCAAGAAATACCACGTCACCGAGAGCGGAATTGTGGTGGTGGAAGGGCGGCGTTCCCGCGTGCCGGTGTCGCCGCTGGAAATCTGAGCCGGAGCGCCGCTGTCGGAGCGCTCCGCGGCGCCGCTCAGCCCTGCGCCGCGTCCGGCTTGACCGGAGAAGGCGCGGAGGGTTTGGGCTCGGCGGGCTTCTCTTTCTTGCCCTCTTTCTTCACGGGCGTGATGATGATGTGGGCGAAGCGTCCTTCCAGCCGCGGCTGTCCTTCGATGGCGCCATACTGCTCCAGATCCTTGGCGAGCCGCATCAGCAGGTTCTTGCCGAGATCGGCGTGGGCGATCTCGCGCCCGCGGAACTGCACCAACGCTTTGACGCGATTGCCCTCCGTGAGGAAGCGGATGGCGTGCTTCAGCTTGAAATCGTAGTCGTGATCGTCGGTGTTGGGGCGGAATTTCAGCTCCTTCACCTGGATCACATGCTGCTTCTTTTTCGCTTCCTGCTGCTTCTTCTTCTGCTCGTACTGCCATTGCCCGTAGTCCATCGCCTTGGCGACGGGCGGCTCGGCGGTGGGCGCGACAAGGATGAGGTCCAACCCGAGCTCCTTGGCGCGCCGGATCGCCTGTTGCGTGGGCATGATCTCGACGGCGCCATCGGGGAACACGGCGCGGACCTCTCGCGCCCGGATGGCTTCGTTTACGTTCTCTCGGATTCTGACGCGCGGGCGGGGAAATCTAGGATGCATGCAGTCTGTTCTTGGCGGGTGACACCTGATGGAGTCCGGATCTCCGCAAACGGAAAACGGGCGTGCACCGGCACTTGCTGCCGTTGCGCGCCCGGACTCTGGAGATTCCTGTATTTCTGGGAAGCCTCAGGACTCGCTCCCTACTCCCTCAATATACACCGGAATTCAAATCGAAAGTCAACGCCCATTCGGTGCGGCCATGATGTCGGCCTCGCGGAACACGGCGCGCCGCACCACCGTGCGCTCGCCGCTGGTATAGACGACGTGGATGCGGCCGTCGGGTGTCTGGACGGCGCTGGGATAGGCGAAGGAGTCATCGCCCTCGGCCAGGTTCCGGCGCCACTTCCACGTCCTGCCGCCGTCTTCGCTCAGCGCCGCGGTGAGGGGCGTGCGGCGGTGCATGGACGGATTGTAGACGAGCAGCAGCCGGCCGCTGCGCAGGCGGGTCAGCTCCACGGCGGAATTGGGATTCGGCAGGTCCGTGTCGCGGCCATCGCTCCAGGTCAGGCCGCCGTCATGCGACTCGGCCGCCACGATAAAGCCGCGTTCCCCGGGTCCGTATCCTCCGCCCCGGCGGCAGAACGCCAACAGGCGGCCTGGATCGAGTTCGACCGGCGCGGGCTGCAGGTTGCCGTTTTTCGAGCGGATCCTGCCGCTGGGCCTCCAGCCGCTCCGGCCCGGATCGTGGATCAGGAAGAACGACGATGTCTCCGGCTCCACGCGCTCGCGGCTGCCGGCCACTTCCTGATAGACGGGCAGCAGCCACCGGCCGGTGGAAAGCACAATCGGTTTGCCGCGCACCATCCAGCCTTCCTCCAGGCTGAGCAGGCCAGGATCCGACCACGTCCGCCCCCGGTCGCCGCTGACCTTGGCCGCAATGCGGGATGTGCTCCAGGTCTCACCGAAGCGGATCACATAGAACAGCCACACGCGCCCTGTGGGATCCTGCCAGCAGACGCCGTTGCCGGTGGAGCGGAACGGATCGCGCGCCACCGCACGGGGCTCGCTCCAGCGGCTGCCGCCCGCGGGCAGCCGGGATAAGAACAGGGCTGTGGACTGCGCGTACTCGCCCTCGCCGCCGTAGTAGACGAGCAGCAGGTCCCCGTTGTCGAGTGCGCAGATCGAAGCCGGATGCTTGTAGGAGCCGGTTGGCACTTCAGGGCCGAAGATGCGCTCTGTGACGATCCCGGCCGCCGCGGGCGCCAGCGCGAGCAACCACATCAGGACGCAACGGGGCAGCACGGCGCGCTCAGTCCTCCAGCGGGCGCGTCGAGTTGATGAACGGCCAGCAGAAGGCGCCCAGGAAGTAAGCGCCGGCCATCGTGAACAGGAACAGGTTCCAGTCATTGCCCGTATGAGCCAGGATGAAGCCCCCAATGGAGGGCGCGAGAATCCCCGCAATGTTGCCCATCATGTTCATGGAGCCGGACAGCGTGCCGGCGTACTTGCCGCCGACATCCATGCAGGCGCCCCACGCCCCGGGCATCACCAGGTCGTTGCAGAAGGAAGCCAGCCCCATGGCGAGCATCGCCGGCATAGGATCCCGCGTCAGCGTGGAGATCAGCAGAAACGCCGCCGCGCCCAGGAAGCCAGCCGCGCCCATCCACTTTCGCGCGAGCCCGACCGACCCGGCCCAGAGCGAAACGTGCTTGGCGAGGAAGCCCGCGAACATGGATCCGATGCCTCCAAACAGCAGCGGCAGGATGGCGTAGCGCGCGCTCGTCTCCATGTCCATATGGCGCGCCTCCTGCAGATAGGTGGGCAGCCAGGTGATGTAAAAGTACCAGGGATAGGTCAGCAGGAAATACTGCGCCCACAGCAGCCATACGGAGCCGCGCCGCACCATCTTGCCCCACGGCACGTCGCCGTGCCCGGAGGCCGTCGCCTCCGCGCCCTCCAGCAGCGCCAGTTCGGCGGCGTTCACCGACGGGTGGTCTTTGGGATTGTCGCGGTACCACCGGAAGAAAAAGAACGCCCACACCAGCCCGATCAGACCGAAGACGTGAAAGACGTCGCGCCAGCCCATCCACCGGAACAGCAGCGCGAACAGCGGCGGCGTGAAGGCGCCGCCCCAGCGGGCGAAGGACCACATGATGCCCTGCGCGCGCACCCGCTCGTGCTCCGGCAGCCATGTCGTGAACGCCTTGGTGAGGTTCGGGAAGCAGCCCGCCTCGCCCGCGCCGAACAGGAAGCGCACGATCCACATCGAGACGAAGCTCCAAGCCCAGCCCGTCGCCGCCGTGAAGCACGACCACCACAGCACGATGCGCATCAGCACGCGCCGCGGTCCCATCCAGTCGCCCATCCAGCCGCCGGGGATCTCGAATATGGCGTAGGCAAGCGCGAAGGCGGAGAAGATGTAGCCCATCTCCTGCTTCGAGAAGCCCAGATCTTTCGAGATCAGCGGCGCCGCCTGCGAAATGGCTACGCGGTCGATGTAAGCCAGCACCGCCAGCGTAACGGCGAAGACCACCACCCAATGGCGGGCGCGCGAGGGAGCTTGCGGCGCGGTCATGAGCCACTATCCCATCACACCGCCGGCTCGTCCCGCAAGGAGTCCGCGCCGCGCAGGCAGGAATCGAGCCACGCCAGATAGTCCGGCTCGCCGTCCACTACCGCCAGGGCGATGATCTCCGGCAGTTCGTAGGAATGCGCCGCCCGCAGCCGCCGCCGCAGGTCCCCGAACAGGTCCCGACGGCTCTTCGCGAGCAGCAGCCACTCTTCACTCTCCTCCACGGCGCCGCGCCAGCGGTAGACGCTGCGGATCCGCGGCACGACCTGCACGCAGGCAGCCAGGCGCTCTTCCACGAGCATGCGCGCCAGCTTTTGCGCCTCTTCCGCCGAGCCGCAGGCGGCCGAAACCAGGATCTTGTCCGTCATTATTTCCTCCGGGGTGTGGACTTCTCCCGCGAGACGGATTATAAACGAGAAATAGGCGAAATGTTTCGGCCATGACTCCTCTGCTCCGCAAGCTCGGATTTTTCACCGCCGCGATGTTCTGCCTCGCCGCCCTCGCCTCGGCGCTGCTGCGGCCGCAGGGCGTGCCGCTGCTGCTGGCCAAGTACCGCGAGATGAAGGCTGTGGATGAGGAGGTGCGCCTGTTGCGCGAGAAGGTGCACCGGAAGCGCCAGGAAGTGGAACGGCTGAGGGTGAGCGAGGAGGAACGCAGGCGCGCCATTCGCCAGCATCTGAACAAGGCGCTGCCCGGCGAAACGGTCATCATCCTGCCGGAAGGCCGGCAGAGCCAGCCATTGGCGCCTTCCGCCTCCAGCGAAGCAGCCGGCCAGTGAGCGCCGGCTGAGCGGCGGCAGACACACCGCTCTTTCTGAAAGCTCCGCGTCCGCCCCTTGCGGTCTCCGCCCTCCAGCCGCAGTCCGCACATCCGCGCCGTCCTCCTGATCGTGAGAAATTTCGCGTCCGGGCCGTGGCGGCAGGAACCGTAGGCCGTCGCGGAAGCCCGCACGGTTGCGGCTTCACGCGCCACATGCGGGTCCTCGCCGGATGTGCGAGGCTCGCCGGTGATCTCCAGCCTGCGGCTTTCCCGGGAACTCCCCGGGCCGCCGCCCGGGATGAGATCCCGGGCGCCGCTCCTCAGAGTTGCGGGCGCGCCTTTTCTTGAGAAACAGCGGAAACCGGCCCGGCTCAACTCACCGGCGCGCTCCTGGCCTCTCCGGCGCGGCGCGCACCCGGCGCCTTTCCGGCCGGCTTCGCGGCCGGCCCCACCCGCGCGGAACTTGAGATCTCGTACGGGCGGCACGCAAAAGGCATTCGCTCCCGGCGCGCGGCTACGGCGCCAGCCGCAGGCACACGGGCTGCCCCACGGTGATGCCGTGCTTGGCGGGCAATAACTGGCCGCTTTTCGCGTCGATTTCAAACACGGCCACCGTGTCCGACCTCTGGTTGGCCGCGAGCAGCCACCGCCCCGAAGGCTCGACGTAGAAGTTGCGCGGCGTGCGGCCCTGCGTTGGTGTGTTGCCCATGCGCGTGAGGCGGCCGCTGCGCGCGTCGATGCGGAACGCCGCAATCGAGTCCTCGCCGCGGTTGGACGCGTAGAGCCACTGTCCCGAGGGATGCACGCGGATTTCGGCCGTCCAGTTCTCGCCTGAGAAGCCCTCGGGCAGCGTGGAGACCGTGTGGATCTCCTTCAGCGCTCCATTGCGGTATTCGAAGGCGGTGACCGTGGACAGCAGCTCGTTGACGGAGTAGCCGAAGCGGCCGTTGGGATGGAAGGCGAAGTGGCGCGGTCCGCTGCCGGGAGCCAGCTTCACGGCGCCGTGGCGCTGCATGGCCCCCTTCGGCGGATCGATCGCATAGATCACGATCTCGTCCGTGCCAAGGTCGCAGGCGACGGCGAAGCGGTTGTCGGGCGAGGGATTGATCGAGTGCGCGTGCGGGCCCTCCTGCCGCTTCGGATTCGCGCTGCTGCCTTGGTGCTGAAAGAAGCTCACGGATTCGCTGACGCGGCCATCCTCCAGAATCCGGTAAGAGGCGACGCTGCCGCCGCCATAGTTGGCGATCATGGCCATGCGGCCGGTGCGGTCGAGGTTCACGTGGCACGGTCCGCCGCCGCGGGTGGAGGCCTGGTTCAGCTTTTTCAGGCGGCCCGTCGCGCGGTCGATCTCATAGGCGGTGATCGAGCCTTCGCGCTTGCCTCCGTAATTGGCGATCTCATTCACGGCATACAGCCAGCGGCCATTGGGGTGGATCTCGAGAAACGTCGGATTCGGCGTCTCCGCGGCCAGGATCATGTCCGAGATGGCGCCGGTGGACAGGTCGAACCGCGCCGCCGTGATGCCGCGGTTCTTCTCGCTGGTATACGCGCCGATATAGAGCCAGGCCTGCCTGCGCTGCCCCGCCGCCGGCGCGGCAGCCAGCAGGGCCAGGAATCGTCTGCGGTCCATATGCATGCGTCCATCAAACCGCATCGCCGCGGCCGGAGCAAGCGCGGCGGCGCAGCCGCGCCCAGACGGGGAATACGAGCGGGTTCTCGAGCCACGTCCTCAGCCACAGCAGTTCTTCGTCTTTTGGCTTGCGCCGCGCCGCCAGCTCCGTGTGGCGGCGCGCCGTCAGTACGAGCGCACGCACCTGCGCGCGCCGCGCGGCATCGCCCCGCTCGTACTCGGCGGCGAGAGCCAGGAGAGTGCGCTCGAGCTCCCCGAGCGTTTCCTGCCGCACGCCCTCCACGGCCGGATCCAGCGGCAGGCGGCTTTCCCGCAGGGCCCGGCGGAGAGTGGATTCGGAGACCTCGGGAAACTCCGCACGAAGACGCGCGGCCAGGGCTTCATCAACGCGCTTTGCGCCCTGCCTCTCCAGCCATTCGAGAATTTGCGCCTTGCCGCGGCGCATGGTTGGCTCCCCGCCGATATTCTCTCACCGCTTTCCTGTGGGACTCGTAGTCGCGGCTGAACACGTGGCCCCCGTCGCCGCCGGCGCGCGCGACAAAATACAGGTCTTCCGTTTCAGCCGGATGCAGAGCGGCCTCCAGCGAGCGGCGTCCCGGGTTGGTCACCGGACCGGGCGGCAGCCCGTACCACACATACGTGTTGTAGCGGCTGCGGCTCTCAAGATCGCTGCGGTAGATCGAGCCGCGCCAGCGTCCTTCGCGCCTGGCCGCATACACGACCGTCGGGTCGCACTCCAGCCGCATGCCCTTTTTCAGGCGGTTCACGAACACTCCCGCAATGCGCGCCCGCTCGCCGTCTTTCACCGCCTCAGCTTCCACAAGCGACGCCAGGATCACGGTCTCCCTCCGGCGCTCCTCCGGCCCCCCGAGCTCCTGCCAGACATGCTCAAAGTGGCGGCGCATCGTTTCCACTATCTGCTTCGCTCCAGCTTTGCGCGAGAACCGGTAGGTCGACGGGAACAGGTATCCTTCGTGCGGCAGCGCCACCGCCAGGAACCCTTTGGCCGGCGCCAGCCCGGCAGCCTCCACCAGCTCCGCCAGTTCGTACACGTCCGTGCCTTCCGGCACGCGCAGCTCCACGGAGTACACGTCGCCGCGCGCCAGCCGCTCCAGCACGCGCTCCGGCGAAGCGGGTTCCGAAAACCGGTATTCCCCGGCCAGCGGCTTCCACGCCGGATGCAGCGCGCGCGCGAGCAGGAACAGCCACGGATGCCGCACCACGCCTGCATCGGCCAGCATTCCGGCGATCCGCACCGACCGGGTGCCCAGCGGAATGTCCACGAACGTTTCTTCCGCGAAGCCCGCATAGCGGTCCGCCTTCACCAGGTAGAGCGAGGCGGCAGCCGCCGCAGCAGCCGCAATCAGACCCGCGCGCCACCCGCCTTTCATGCCCTGCCCGCCCTTTCCAGATAGTCTTCGAGGACGATCACAGCGGCCATCTCGTCCACGGCTCCCTGGCGCTTGGCCTCGAGCATCCGTTTCAGGCTCATGCCCCGGCGCTTCAACCTCTCCTCCGCTTCAAACGACGTCAGACGCTCATCCTGATACGACACTTCGATTCCCGTCCCGCTTCCCAACCGCTCGCCAAACTGACGCACCTCCCGCGCCATCGGGCTCTCGCTGCCATCCATATTCAGGGGCAGGCCGACGACGAACCGCTCCACGCTGCGCTCCTGCGCCATCCGCTTGAGCCGTTCCACGTCCTCTCGCAACGACCGGCGCAGGAGCGCGCCGAGCCCGTGCGCCGCGCTTCCTTCGAGCGCGATGGCCAGCCCGATCCGCCGCCGTCCCACATCGAGCGCGAGAATCCTGCCCACAACCCGATTGTGCCATGCTGTTTCGCATGAACCTGCTGAGAGTCCCGCCGGCCGTTGCCCTCCTTGCGCTCGTTCCGCTTTCGTGCCCGCCCGCCCCCGCTCAGGCGAAGAAGCCCGTCACGCTCGAGGCGCTTTCCTCGGCGGGCGCGCGCATGATGGCGCCCGGCGCTCAGGCGTTCTGGTCCCCGCGCGGCCGGAGGCTGGCCGTGATCCGGGCGGACAAGGTCCTGGTGCACGACGCTGCCACCGGCAGCGAAAAGGAGATTGCGAACCTCGCTGATCTCTCGCGGCAGGCGCAGCCGTACCCGCAGCCGGAGCAGATGTCGTGGGACAACCGCCGGGTGCGCCAGCAGCGCCTGCAGTGGTCCAGCGACGGGACCAGGATTCTCCTTCTTTCCGGAGGCGATCTGTTCCTGTGGGACGAATCGGCCGGCGCCGTCACGCAGCTCACCGCCACGCCCGTAGCCGAGCGCGACCCAAAGCTCTCGCCCGACGGCGCCCGGGTCAGCTTCGTGCGCGAGCGCGAACTTTACGTCCTGGAGATCTCCTCGAAGAAGGTCACAAGGCTGACGCACGACTCCAGCAGCACGCTGTGGAACGGCGTGCTGGACTGGGTGTATCCCGAAGAGCTGGATCTTGGGACGGCCCATTGGTGGTCGCCCGATTCCACGCGGATCGCCTACCTGCAGTTCGACGTCAGCCGCGAGCCGCTTTACCCTCATGGAGACTTTCTCAAGCCGGCGGCTGTCGCCGAACCCCAACGCTATCCGAAGGCGGGACAGCCGAACGCCGACGTGCGCGTGGGCGTGGCAACCGCTTCGGGCGGAGCCACGAAGTGGATGGATTTCGGCGAGACGCGCGACTTCCTCATCGCCCGCCTGCACTGGTCACCCGATTCGAAGTCCGTCATCGTCCACCGGCTGAACCGCGTTCAGAACCATCTCTGGATTCTCGCCGCCGATGCCGCGAGCGGGCGCTCCCGGCTGCTGATTGAGGAGACCGATCCTGCATGGATCAACATCACCGGCGATTTCCATCTCCTCGCCGATGGCCGCATCCTGCGGACGAGCGAACAGAGCGGCTTCCGTCACCTGTATCTGCACGCGGCGGACGGGAAACCGCTGCGGCAGCTCACGCATGGCGACTGGGAGGTGAGTTCCGTCGCCTGCGTCGACGAAGCCGGCGGGCGCATCTTCTTCACGGGCACGATGGCAAGCCCGCTGGAACGGCATCTGTACCGCACGTCGTTTGAGGCAGCCGCTCCCGCCCTGATCAGTCCGGGCGCGGGGACGCACTCCATTCAGATGAGCCCGGCGTGCGACTTTTACCTGGATGCGTTCTCCAGTCTCGACGCCCCGCCCCGCACCACGCTCCATGACGCCGGCGGAAAGGAACTCCGCGTGTGGCGCGAAGCGGACCGGAAAATCCTGGAGGAATACGAGATTCTCAAGACGGAAATTCACCGCTTCAAAGGATCGGACGGAACGGAATTTTACGGCCGCCTCATCCGGCCGGCGAATTTCGATCCGGCGAAGAAGTACCCGGTGATTGTCTCCGTCTATGGCGGCCCGCACGCCCAAAGCGTCCGCAACGCCTGGGCGGGCGGCCTGAACTGGGAGCAGGTGATGGCCCACAAGGGGTTCGTCATCTGGCAGATGGACAACCGCGGCTCGGCCGGCCGCGGCCACAGGTTCGAAACCCCGCTGTACCGGCGGTTCGGCAAGCAGGAGTTGGCCGGCCAGCTGGAAGGGATCCGGTATCTGGAGAGCCTCGGTTTCATTGACCCGCAGCGCATCGGCGTCCAGGGCTGGAGTTACGGCGGCTTCATGACGCTGTATTGCCTGCTGCATGCGCCGGATGTGTTCAAAGCCGGCGCCGCCGGCGCCGCAGTCACCGACTGGCGCAACTACGACACCATCTACACCGAGCGCTACCTGGGACTCCCGTCAGAGAACGAACAGGGCTACCGGGACAGCTCTCCGGTCCACGCCGCCGCGAACCTGAAAGGGAAGCTCCTCCTGATCCACAACATCGAGGATGACAACGTCCTGTTCGCCAACGCCTTGCAGATGATGAACGCGCTGCAGCTCGCCGGCAAGCCCTTTGAAACGCTCATCTATCCACAGAAAAGCCACGGTTTGATGGGCCGCGCCAGCCGGCACCGCTGGGCTCAGCAGACCCGCTTCTTCGAAGAGGCGCTCCGTTGAGCCCGGCTTGCACGGACGGGGCTGGATGTGTAATTATACATCTGGCTGCATACTTATTCACGACAACCGGGAGGAATGTTGCCTGACGCCATGATCGAACCGGCCCCGTCCCCTTTCCCCCGCGTGCGCTCGGGCGACCTGACCTCCGATCTCGATCTGACCGCCGCCGAGCTCCGCACGCTGCTGGATCTCGCCGCCGAGGTCAAGCGCCAGCCGAACCGGTTCCGGCTTGCGCTGCGCGGGCGCATCCTCAGCCTGCTGTTTGAGAAGCCCTCGCTGCGCACGCGCATGACATTCGAAGTGGCGGCCAAGCAACTGGGCGGCGACGCACTGCTCACGACCGGCCCCATTGGCGGGCGCGAGCCCGTGGAGGACGTGGCGCGCAATCTCGAGCGATGGACGGACCTGATCGTGGCCAGAACCTTTTCGCAGGAGACGGTGGATGCCCTGGCCCGGTATGCGAAGATTCCCGTGGTCAACGCGCTGTCCGACAGATACCACCCGTGCCAGGCGCTGGCCGACATGCAGACGCTGCGGGAGCAGTGGGGCGGGTGGAGGGGCCGCAAGCTGGCGTTTGTGGGCGACGGCAACAATGTGGCGCACTCGCTCATGCTGGACGCCGCGCGGCTGGGGCTCGATTTCGTCTGCATCACGCCGCCGGGCTATGAGCCCGACACGAAGATCGTCCAAATGGCGCGGCAGTTCGCCGTGGAGACCGGCGCGCTGATCGAGGTCACGAACAATACGGAAGAGGGGCTCCGCGGCGCCGGGGCGGTCTACACGGACGTGTGGGCGTCGATGGGGTTCGAGCACGAGGCGGCTGAGCGAGCCCGCGTTTTCGCCGCCTATCAGGTGAACCGCGAGTTGATGGCGATGGCCGGGCCGGGCGCATTCTTCCTGCACTGCCTGCCCGCCCACCGCGAGGAAGAGGTGACGGCGGACGTCATCGAATCGCCGGTCTCGCTGGTGTTCGAGCAGGCGGAGAACCGGCTGCACGCGCAGAAAGCGCTGCTGCTCATGCTGCTGGACGGTCCGGCACACTAAGGGAAGGAGGCGGCGCCGGAGTGAAGCTTTGGGGCGGACGGTTCGAGCAGGGGCCGAGCGAGGTCTTCCAGCGGTTTTCGTGGTCGCTGCATTTCGACCGGAGGCTGTTTGAAGCCGACATCCTCGGCTCGCAGGCGTGGGCGCGCGCGCTTGCCCGCGCCGGGATCCTCACGGAGGCGGAAGCGGAACAGCTCTGCCGCGCCCTGACCGAAGTGCCTCCCCCGCCGGCGGATGCGCCGGACGAGGACATCCACACCTACGTCATCCGGGTTCTGAAGGAAAAGACCGGCGCGCTGGCTTCGAAGATCCACACCGGCCGGTCCCGCAACGAACAGGTGTCGCTGGACACGCGCCTGTGGCTGCGCGGCACGATCGACCGCTGCGCGGCGCGGCTGCGCGGGCTGATGGCCGCGCTCATCGACGCCGCCGCCCCGCACACCGCCACGGTGATTCCCGGCTACACGCACCTGCGCCGCGCACAGCCCGTCACCTGGGCTCACTACCTGCTGGCGTACTTCGAGATGTTCCAGCGCGATCACGAGCGGCTCCGGCAGGCGCGCGCCCGCGTCAACGTGATGCCGCTCGGCTCCGGCGCGCTGGCCGGCTGCGGCTTCGCCGTCGACCGCGAAGCGCTGGCCCGTGAACTGGGCTTCGACGGGATCACAGCCAATTCGATGGACGTCAGCGCGGACCGCGACTGGGCGCTCGATTTTCTTTCCGCGGCATCCCTCCTGATGCTGCATCTGTCGCGGCTGGCCGAGGACTGGATCCTGTATTCGTCGGAGGAGTTCGGCTGGCTGGAGCTGGCCGATGGCGTCACCAGCGGCTCATCGCTGATGCCGCAGAAGAAAAACCCGGATTCGCTGGAATTGATCCGCGGCAAATGCGGCCGGGTTTTCGCCTGTTTCACGTCACTTTTTATGACCATGAAAGGCCTCCCGCTGACCTACAACCGCGACATGCAGGAGGACAAGGAGCCGCTGTTCGACGCCGCCGATCAGACCGAATCCGCGCTGGAAATGGCCCGCGCCGTTGTGGAGACGGCCCAGCTCCGGCCCGAAGCAGCCCGCCGGGCGGCCGCGGAGGGCTGGCTGGTGGCCACGGATCTGGCCGAGGCGCTGGCGCGGTCCGGCGTGCCGTTTCACGACGCCCACCAGTTGGTCGGAAGGCTGGTGCTGGAAAGCGTGCGCACGGGGCGCAAGCCGCAGGACTGGACGGGCGCCGCGCTGCACGATTTCGACCCGCGGTTCGCCCCCGGGATGGCCGAATTGCTCCATCCTGAAAAGGGGCTCGCAACGCGCCTGGCGCCCGGAGGCGCCGCCCCGCAAACCGTCGCCGCCGCGCTGGCCGAGGCCCGGCGGCGCCTGGAGTCGATCTCATGACCAAGAACTACCGCCAGGGACAAATCCTCAAGCTGGTCCGCTCGAAGCGGATCAATACGCAGGAAGAACTCGCCCAGGAACTGCGCGCCCAGAGCATCGAAGTCACGCAGGTCACTCTCTCGCGCGACCTGCGCGAGATGGGGATTGTGAAAACCGCCGATGGCTATCGTGAAATCCTGCCGGACCCCACGGGACCCAGCCTCGCCCAGGTGATGGCCGAGTACCTGCTGGACGTCCGCCTGGCGCAACACATCGTCATCCTCAAGACCTCCACGGGCAGCGCCAATTCACTCGCCGTGGCGCTCGATCAGGAGGACTGGGCGGAGGTCGCCGGCACCGTCGCAGGGGACGACACGGTGTTCGTCGCCTGCTGGGACAACCAGCGCGCCAAGGCGGTGCACGAGCGGCTGCTGTCCTACGTGAACCAGTAGCGCCGCAGCCGGCTCAAGGCTTCACGAGCCAGGCTTCCAGCAGGAACTCGTCCGGCGGGATCGGCATCAGGCGGACGTCGCGGAACAGGATGGCGTCGGAGCGGCGCCGGCGTCCAAGGCCGCCGGCTACAGGGAGCGAATCCACGCCGCCCAGGATCTTGGGCGCGTAATAGAACAGGATGCGGTCCACGGCGCCGGACTCGAGCGCCGACCAGTTCACCTTGCTTCCCGCTTCGATCATCAGCGACTGATACTGCCGCTCCGCGAGAAGCGCGACGACGCGCAGCAGGTCCGGGCGCCCGCCCGCTCCGTCAAGCGCCACCACTTCCACGCCCCGCTGTTCCAGCGCGGCGCGCCGCGCCGCCGGCGCCACGGACGTGCACACCACCAGCACGTCGCCGCGGCAGCTCCCGGCCATGCGGCTGTCCGGCGGCAGGCGCAGGAGCGAATCGAGAACGATGCGCAGCAGCGGACGCGCGCGCTCCAGCCCGCTGCGGTCGGTCAGCAGGCAGTCGTCGCCGAGCACGGTGTTGATGCCCGTCAGAATTGCGTCGTGCTCATGCCGCACCAGTTGCACATGGGCGCGGGCGCGCTCGGAAGTGATCCAGCCGGTGTTGTCTTCCGGGGCGGCGATCTTGCCGTCGAGCGTGAGCGCCGATTTCAGCGTCACCAGCGGGCGGCCCGTGCGCATGAAGTGGAAGAAGGCAAGGTTCAGCCGCCGCGCTTCCTCGGCGAACTCTTCCAGAAGCGCCACCTCGACGCCCGCCTCGCGCAGCCGCGCAAAACCTCTACCGCTGACCTGCGGGTTGGGATCCTCGGTGATCGAGAAGACGCGCGCGATGCCCGCGCGGAGGATGGCGTCCACGCAGGGAGGCGTGCGGCCGGTGTGCGCACAGGGCTCGAGCGTGACGTAGAGATCCGCGCCGCGCGCCGCCTCTCCCGCTTCTTCCAGAGCCAGCACTTCCGCGTGCTTCACGCCGGCCCAGGTATGATAGCCGCGGCCCACGGCCCGGCCCCCCGCGACGACCACCGCGCCGACCGCCGGGTTGGGCGAAACGCGGCCGGCGCCCTGGCGGGCCAGGGCGAGCGCTTCGCGGATCCACTCAGGGTTCATGGTTCGAAGAGCGAGTCGATGAACTGGTGCGGATCAAACGGCAGCAGGTCGTCTGCCTGCTCGCCGACGCCGACGTAGCGGATGGGCAGGCTGAGCTCGCGGGCGATCGCCACGATGACGCCCCCCTTGGCCGTGCCATCGAGCTTGGTCAGGATGAGCCCGGTGACACCCGCCGATTCCGTGAAGCGGCGCGCCTGCTCGAGCCCGTTCTGCCCCGTAGTCGCGTCGAGGACGAGCCACACTTCATGGGGCGCGCCGTCGATCAGGCGCGCAGCCGTGCGGCGCATCTTTTCCAGCTCCGCCATCAGGTTCGATTTTGTGTGCAGGCGGCCGGCAGTGTCGGCGAACAGCATGTCCGCATTGCGGGCTTTGGCTGCCTGAATGGCGTCGAACAGGACGGCGCTCGGGTCGGCGCCCGCGCCCTGGCGGATGATGTCGGCTCCGGCGCGGCGGCTCCACACTTCGAGCTGATCGATGGCCGCGGCGCGGAAGGTGTCAGCGGCGCACAGCAGCACGTTCTTGCCCTGCGCCTTGAACTGCGCCGCCAGCTTGCCGGCGGTCGTGGTTTTGCCGGATCCGTTGACGCCCACCAGCAGGATGACAGCCGGAGGCTGCGCGGGCCAATTGAGCGGGCGGTCGCCGGCTTCGAGCACATTCAGGAGGTGTTCGCGGATGAGCTGGCGCAGCTCACCGGGGTCGTTCACCAGATGGCGGTCGACGCGCTGCCGGATGGACTCGAGAATCTCGGTGGCCGTACGCACGCCGACGTCGGCGGTGATGAGCGTGTACTCGAGTTCGTCGAGCAGATCCGGATCGATTTCCTTCTTGCCGAGAAGGACGTCTTCCACCTTGCCGACAAGGCCGGCGCGGGTTTTCTGGATTCCCTGCTTGAGTCGTTCGAGGAGGCCGGGCATAGATCGCTCAGGGTCATCTTCTAGTGTAGCGGGGCGTGCGCGCTATTCGCCGATGATTTTGACGAGCACGCGCTTGCGGCGGCGGCCGTCGAACTCGCCGTAGAAAATCTGCTCCCAGGGGCCGAAGTCGAGCTTGCCGCCCGTGATGGCGACGACCACTTCGCGGCCCATGATCTGGCGCTTCATGTGAGCGTCGGCGTTGTCTTCACCGGTACGGTTGTGGCGATAGGCGGAGACGGGCTCGTGCGGGGCGAGTTTTTCCAGCCAGACGTCATAATCGTGGTGCAGGCCGGATTCGTCGTCGTTGATGAAGACGCTGGCGGTGATGTGCATCGCGTTGACGAGGCACAGCCCTTCGCGGACGCCGCTTTCCTTCAGGCATTGCTCTACCTGAGGCGTGATGTTGATGAAGGCGCGGCGCGAGGGGACTTCGAACCACAGCTCTTTCCGGTAGCTTTTCATGGCAAGGATCATTGTCGCCCAGCGGGACGGCGGGAGTGGCGGCGCCATTCCCATGGGGGGATGGGATTGCGGTCCTGCCAGAGGCCGCGGCGTGCCTGACGGGCGGATTGTTCCAGGTCTGCGAGCCTTCTGTTCCGCGGGGCGTAGCGGCGGAAGTGCCAGGCAAGGCCTTCGGCAACAAGCGTCTCGTTGAGCGACCGTCCGCCGGGCAGCACGATCCAGGCGACGAGGCGGCCGTAACGGTCGCGGGATTCGGCCCGGATGGTGACAGTTTGGCCGTAGGCGAGAGCCGCGGTGCGTTGTGCGGCGCGGGAGTGGAAGGGCTGGCCGCGCTCCGGGCAATCGATGCCGTAGAGGCGGATGCGGATCATGCTTCGGTTGTGGAGGACGGTCAAGGTGTCGCCGTCGGTGATGGAGATGACGCGAGCCTGGAAGGTGGGTGGGAGAGTCTGAGCTGAGGCGGTGGGGGCGAGGAAGACGAGGAGGAGGGTGATGGAGAGCCGGGCGGCCATGTGTTTTCATTTTGCCCGGCGCGGGCAAGAGAGGGCGAACCGGGGGCGGACGGCCTCGTCGGAAGCGCGCCCGCCCAGGGGGGATTTGCGGGTTATTTCGTGTAATTAAAGGTGATTACAGTGGTGAATTTCGCGGGCTGGCCGTCCTTGAGCAGCGGCGTGAATTTCCATTCTTTGACGGCGGCGAGCGAGGACTGAGTGAACAGGGCGTTGCCCTTGAGCACCTTGGCGTCGATGACGTTGCCCTGTTCATCGACGACGATCTGGAGGTCCTGCGAGCCCGTCACGCTGAGCTGCCTGGCGGCCACGGGATAGGTTGGGGCAACCTTCTTGACAACTCGGCCCATTGCGTTTGCCGTGGTCATCTCTTGCTGGCCGAATGCGGGCAGCGCAAGAGCTATGGCCACGGCCACGGCGCAGCGGATCCACTGGGAAATGTTCATTCTGATTCTCTCCTTGACCCTTGGGTTTGGACTCGTGCGTCCCCGGCTGCAGTTCCGGGGAGTCACGGGCCTTATCGGTCCATGGCGGCAGTCCTTGAAAGAAAATCAGCCCTGGCCCGCCAGAGCTGCCAGAGTCTGATACAACTCCGCCGCGGCCGGGCCGGCCTGCGGCGTGGCGTAGTCGGGCAGGCTGAAACACTGTGGCGCCCGGCGCAAGGCGCGCCGCGCCAGATCCACCTGCCGCCGGATCCGGTCCACAGGCGCGGGCGCGGCATCAAAACCTGCCTCTGCCGGCCGCAACTCAAAAATCTCCACGACCACGTCCAGCCTCCGCCCCAGCCGCGAGCGCAACGCCTCCAGATACGCCGGCCACGCCGCCAGCGTCATCTTGCCCGACCCGACGCCGTCCTGGAACAGCACCCGCGCGAGCCGCCGCCGGGCGGCGAGTTCGTGCCAGAACTCAGCCACCTCGAACGCCGAGCGCCGGCGATTCGTGAAACCCGAGGCCGCCAGCGGACGCAGGCTGCCGGCCAGGCGGTCCAGCACGCCGGCGAGCATGCGCCGCCGCGCCGGGGCGGACCAGTGATCGTCGTCGATCTCTTCCGGCAGATACCAGGCGGCGAAGGCAGGGTGCCGCCGCCACAGGCTGGCCTCAGCCGAATCCGAGAAACTCCGGGCGCGGTCGGCCAATTCCTCCAGCGCCTGCGCGGCATCGGCCTCGATCCCCTTCCACCACCGGCTGGAGTAAGGCAGGCCGATCAGCAGCCGCATGCGGCGGGCGCGCGCCAGGTCGAGCAGCCGCGCGGCCAATGGCGCGTAATCGAACCCGTCATAGCGGCACCACTGAAGAACGATCTCTTCGCACCCGAGCGCGGCAAGCGCATCCAACAGATCCTCCCACTGTCCGGGGGTCCAATCCAGATGGCGCGCCCAGGGCTGGAAGAAGGTTCCGCGGAACAGCCCTCCGCGCGGGCGGCGGAAGAGCGGCGCAGCCAGCAGCGAGCGGCGGGAGAAGCGGACGGCAGAGAAGTTCGGTTTCTCCTTCACCCTGGCGGCTCCGGTCCGCGCGGCGCACCTCTATAGCTCGAGCAGATGCCCCATGCGCTTCTTCTTCGTTTTCAGATAGCGCGCGGCGTGGTGAGTGAGCGGCTTCGGCTGGCAGGGGACGCGTTCGGCTACGCGGATGCCCGCCCGCTCGAGCGCGGCGATCTTGTCAGGGTTGTTCGTCAGCAGGCGGACCTCGGCCACGCCGAAGTGCTGGAGGATGGCGGCGGGCAACTCGTACGCCCGCAGGTCCGGCTCGAAGCCGAGCTGCTGGTTGGCCTCGACCGTGTCGGCGCCCTGATCCTGAAGGCAGTAGGCCCGGAGCTTGTTCATGAGCCCGATTCCCCGGCCCTCCTTCATCTCGTAGATGATCATGCCGCGGCCTGCCGCGGCGATCGCCTCCAGCGCCAGCTCGAGCTGCGCCCGGCAGTCGCAGCGGAGCGAGTGGAGCACGTCGCCGGTGAAGCACTGCGAATGGATCCGGACCAGCAGCGGCGCACCCTGCGGCTCGCCCATGACGAGCACGACCGCTTCTTCGCGTGCCCCGCCGCGCTCGCCCTCGAAGCCGTGGATACGGAAATGGCCGAATTCGCTGGGGAAATCGGCGTCGGCCACGTGCCGTAGCGTGATCTCTGAGGAGGTTTCCATATCAGGGGGGCTCTTTATCTTTATTCTAGTATGGGGGCCGGGAGGCTCCGTCAGGCGGACAGGCAGCGATGAACAACCAGATCATCGTCCTGATGATCAAGCTGGCGGCGGCGGCCTCGATCGCGAGCATCCTGTCGCGCTCGAGCCACTTCCTCGGGCTCCTGCTGCGCGAGGAGCGCACGTCGCTCGAAGGGCTGCAAATGGCGGGCATGATTTCAGCCTTCTGCGTGGCCGGCAGCTTCATCCGCATCGCCACCGGCAGCTACTCGGCGGCGGAGATGGCGATGGAGGGCAGCCTCCTGGCCGGCATCATCGGCGGGTATGTGCCGGGCCTCGTGTCCGGGGTGCTGACGTCGATGCCGGCGTTCTTCTCGGGCGAATACCTGGCGATGCCTCTCTATGCAGCCGTCGGCGTGTTGGGCGGCCTCCTCCGGGACCTCGCGCCGCGCGCCGAGGAGGTCTGGCGGATCAGCCCGTTCTTCGACCTGAGCCTATGGCGGCTGATCTTCCACCCCGAGGACCGCCTGCGCAGCCTGTTCCAGATCGCCGGGCTGGCGGCGATCCTTCTGTCGGAGCTGATGCGTTACACCGTCTACCAGCTGTTCGGGCCGAAGATGATCTTCACGCTGTACGATCCGGCGCGCGGCTGGGCCAACGTGGCGGTGTTCGTGACCACGATCTTCACCGTCTCGCTGCCGATCAAGATCTGGGGCAGCGCGCGCAACGAGCGGCTGCTCGAAAGCAAGGAGCGGCTGCTCGTGCAGGCGCGCCTCAGCGCGCTCAGTTCGCAGATCAACCCGCATTTCCTGTTCAACACCCTGAACACGGTGGGCTCGCTCATCCGCACCGATCCCGACAAGGCGCGCCAGGTCGTCTACCGGCTGTCGAACATTCTGAGGCGGCTGCTGCGCAAGACGGACAACTTCGCGCCGCTGCGCGAGGAGCTGGCCTTCATCGACGACTATCTTTCCATCGAGATGGCGCGGTTCGGGCACAAGCTGCGCGTAGTGAAGGACATCGACGAGCGGACGCTGGACTGCCAGGTGCCCGCCATGCTGTTGCAGCCTCTGGTCGAAAACTCCATCCGGCACGGGCTGGCGCACAAGATCGACGGCGGCGAGGTGCGGATCGAAAGCCGCATCGATGAGGAGAGGCGGGGGCGGCGCCTGGTGCTGACCGTCGCCGACGACGGGGTGGGCATGGAGGAAGAGCGGCTGAAGTCGATCCTCAACCAGGCGGGCATCGGCGTATCGAACGTGAACGAGCGGCTGCAGGTCCTGTTCGGGGCCAATTATGGATTGAGCATCACGTCTCAGAAGGGCGAGGGGACGCGCACCGTGATCGAGCTGCCGGTTTGAGGGAGAATGGATGCAACCGGCGGCGCGCAACTTGCGTCTTTCAGTGCGCTGGCCGGCTTGGAACGAGGAAGGAGAATTCACGACATGATGCGGACTATTTGGCTGGCGGGAGCGGCGGCTTGCCTGGTACTGATGCCCGCGATGGCGGAGCGCGCCACGCGCGCCGAGCGCGTGCAGGCGCAGATGGCGGGCAAGGTGGTGAAGGCGAAATTCACCGAGTCGGCGCGGAAGGCGGCGCGGTCCTTTGCGCTGGCGCGGGACAAGCGCGGCATGCGGCGGGCGGCAGCGTCGCAGCGGGGGGTGCTGCCGGAAGCGATGGCGCCCGGCGTCGTGCAGATCAATCTGTTCGACTCCGGACGCGAGGCGTACTTTGTCCTGACAGAGACCCTGCCCATGGGCAGCCTGGTGCAGTTCTTCATCCTGCCGCCCGACAACGAGCAGGAGTGGGCGATGGAGGCGCTGGAAGCGGACGAGGACCTGCCGCCGGGCTTCTCGTTTTACCTGCCGGGGCTGAAAACGCTCGGCGACTTCTGGCAGAGCGGACTCACCACGTACCTGGTGATCGTGGAGACGCCGGACGGCGCGCAGTCCGCCTCCGCGGCCGACTTCGCTGGAAGAGGCTATTTCCGCGACATCGTCGACGTGGACTACATGGTGCCGGGGATCAACTCGTGGCGGCAGTTCTGGAGCGGCGCCGGGCACTGGCTGGAGATTCAGGGGCGGTTTATCCCCGACGCAAAGACGTATGTGGTTTTGGAAGACATCGTGGTGCCCCAGGACGCCATGTGGCGCCAGTCGGGCAATTCGGACACGATCATGGTGAATCTCGCCGCGGTTCCCAATTTCGACCTCGAACTGATGAAGGGCTATTTGCTCACCGTGGCTCAGGACGGCTGGACGGATACGGTCCAGTTCCGCTTCACCCCGCTCCGGCAGTAATCAGGCCCGCACCGGCGGAAATGAACAGGGGCGGCTTTCCGGTTATCGGCAAGCCGCCCCTTTGTTCATGGCAGATGCCGCTCCTGCCTCTCTCC
Source organism: Arcobacter sp. (assembly GCA_020723085.1). GTDB lineage: Bacteria > Acidobacteriota > Terriglobia > Bryobacterales > Bryobacteraceae > JANWVO01. The sequence goes on along the minus strand of DYJN01000004.1, from coordinate 55,950 downwards.
GGCTACTCGTCGTTCTTCTTCGGCGCCGGCGCCTTCTTCGATTCGGATTTCTTGCCGCCTCCCAGCGCGCCGGCGATCTCAGGAATCCCCGCCAGCCCTCCGAGCTTGGCCAGAGACGCAATGTCGCCCACGCCGTCGATGTGAACGAGCGTCAGCTCTTTCGGCTCAGCCGCCAGGATCAGCAGCCCGTTCGATTTCCCGTCCGCCCCCTTGCGGATCAGGATCTCGGTAAACTCGCCTTTCTCTTTCACGGTGACCAGCGGCATCCACGTCCCGCTGCCCTTGATCTTCGCCCCGAGCGCGCGGACCTCGTTGAGGTCATACTGCCCGGGCGAGTCGAACTCCAGGCTGCGCACCTGAATCCCTTTCAGGGTCTTGGCCAGATCGGCCAGGTCTTTGCCTCCCTCTTTCGGCTGCATGCCGGCAAGCAGCGAGAGCTGCTCCGGTCCGAGGTTGACGACAGCCGACTCCTTCGCCTTTTCAGCAAGCCTGTCGAAAAGACTGTAGTCGATCTGCTGGGCGCCGAGCGGCAGCAGCATGGAGGCGAGAATCAGTATTCTTGCCATGAAGAAACCTCCTGCAATCGAATCCGTTCCACTCCGATGGACTTCAGACGCTGGTCGGCTTTGGCAAGCGTCCGCGAGGTGATTTCCAGCGTTAGCGCCAGCTGCTGCCGCACGCGCTCCGCCTCGCGCTGCCTTTGCTGATGCTCCTGCCACCGCATCACCCCCAGCGAGCCGCCCACGACGAGGACCAGGCTTGCCGCCACGGCGAACCACGACGGCAGACGCCGCGGCTGGCGCGGCTGGATCCGCAGGAGAATCTTCCGCTCAAGCCCCGGCGGCGGCTCGACGCGCCGAAACGCTTCCCGCAACTGCTGCTCGAAAGGATCCACAGGATTCATGACCGTGCCTCCGTGACCGCGGCTCTTTGGCGGCCCATTTTCTCTCTCAGCAGACCGAGGGCCCGGTGCAGCCGGCTCTTCACCGTCTGCACCGGCACATCCAGCACCCGGGCGATCTCTGCCAGTTCCATTTCCTCCTGATACCGGAGAAGAATCATCAGCCGCGCCGGCGCGGGCAGCGCCGCCACCATCTGCCGCAGGCGTTGCCGGAGCAGCGGGTCGCGGTCCGTGTCGCTCCGTCCAGGCTCGCTCACTTCTTCAAGCGCCGGTCCGCGGCGGTAGCCGCGTTTGCGGATCTCGTCGATGCAGCGGTGGCTGGTCACTCGCGCGAGCCAGTGCCGGATGTGCGACGGGCCCTCCAGCCGGCCGAGGTTCTGATGCAGGGCGAGAAACACGTCCTGCGTGATGTCTTCAGCCGCGGCGGAGTCCCGCAGGGCATGGAGCGCCAGGCTGTAGACCATCGCCTGATGCTCGCGGACGATCTCGGCAAAGTCGGGCGTCCTGTCCATCTGCCTTCTGTTACGGACCGGCCTCAGGCGGGTTGCACATTTTTCCGGCCTGCCGCGCCCTCCAGTGCTGGAAGCCGCTCACCGGAGCCTGTCGTTCAGCGCCTTGATCGCTTTCGGGTCGAATTTCGGCTTCCGGTCGTAGGTCATCAGCCCGTTGATCTCCTGCTCGACGTCGGTGATCTGCGTGTAGCAGATGCCGATGAACGGGAGTTTCGCGATGGCGTCGTAAAGTCCGGCAAGCCGTTGCAGAGCGGCTTCCGCCGTCTTTTCGACGCCCGCATAGCCCCAGGCGGACTCGGGCACGCTCGCGCCCGGGGGAATGTAGGCGATGCCGCCGAATTCGCTCAGGTACAGCGGCGCGCCGTTGTACTGGCATCCCGGCGCCGCATAGGCCCGCCCGTTCGGGGGAAGCGGCGAGCCGGGCTTCGCCTCGACCTTCGCCCAGCGCCCGTACAGCGCGTCATGAGCCGGGGCGTAATCGTGAACGGCATAGAGATCCGTCGTCTCCACGTGCTCCCAGCCCTCGTTGTCGATCACCGGGCGCGTCGGGTCCAGCGACTTCGTCAGATGGTAGAGCGTGCGCAGATGCGCCTGCTGCCGCGGGTCGCGCAGGTCGGGCACGCCCCAGCTCTCGTTGAGCGGCGCCCAAATCACCAGCGACGGGTGGTTGATGTCGCGCTCCACAGCCTCGGTCCACTCCCGCAGGAACCGCGACACGTACTGCTCGTCGTACAGATACGCGTTCGCCATTTCCCCGCTCACGAGGAAACCCATCTTGTCAGCCCAGTACAGGAAGCGCGGGTCTTCCACCTTCTGGTGCTTCCTCACGCCGTTGAAGCCCATCTCCTTCGCCATCCGGATGTCGTACTGAATCGCTTCGTCCGAAGGCGGGGTGAGAAGGCTCTCGGGCCAGTAGCCCTGATCGAGCAGCAGCTTCAGATACACGGGCCGGTGGTTCAGGCAGAAGCGCCCGTTTTCGATGGAGACCTCGCGGAAGCCGAAATACGTCTGCACGGTGTCGAGCGCCTCGCCGCCATTCTTCAGCTCCAGCACGGCGTCATACAGGTTCGGGTGCCCGGGCGTCCACAACCGCGGGTTCCGCACGAGCACGGCCGCGTCCAGGTACTTGGCGTCCGTCAGAGAGCCCATGCCCGCCGCCACCACCTGATCGCCGGATTTCACCGTCACATGCAGCATCAGCCCGGGTTGCGGGCGCGCCGCCCTCGCATGAATCGTGACCGTACCGTCGAGCCTCGGCACGATCCGCGCGTGCTCCAGCCAGCTCTGTCCCGCCGCTTCCAGCCACACGCTCTGCCAGATCCCGCTTGTGCGCGTGTAGAAAATGCCGCGCGACCTCGGCTCCCAATACTGCTTGCCGCGCGGGATGGCGCGGTCCTGCGGCGGATCCCACGCACGCACCACCACCGTGTTCGCGCCCGCCTTGAGCATCGGCGTGATGTCGAACCGGAACGGCGTGTTGCCGCCCTCGTGCTCGCCCGCCGCCTGCCCGTTCACCCAGACGGTCGCCTTGTAGTCCACCGCCCCGAAGTGCAGCAGCACGCGGCGCCCCTTCCACTCAGCCGGAACCTCGAACTGGCGGCGGTACCACACCACGGGATGAAAGGAGGTGTCTCCGATCCCGCTCAGCCTGCTCTCGAAACAGAAGGGCACTACAATGTTCCGCTTGAAAGGCTCCGCCGAACTGTGCCAGCCAGCGCCCAGCCCTTCGTCTTTGTCGTCGAAGGCAAACTGCCACGGGCCGTTCAGGCTCCGCCACTCCGCCCGCATGAACTGCGGCTGCGGGTGTTCGGGCCGCGGCGTCTGCTGAGCCGCTGCCGCCAGCAATGAAACGAGGAAAGCGGGGACAACCGGAAATCGCATGTCCGTATTCTATGCGGACACGCGTCCGCGCCGCCCGCCCCGCTGCAGGCGGACCCGCATTACTCTATCGAAAGGTGCACCCATGAAGCACTCCATCTTCCTTGCCGCCCTGTGCGCCGTCCTGGCGCCCTGCGCCCGCGCAGCAGAACCCATCCGCGTCCACCCCGGCAATCCGCACTACCTTCTCTGGCAAGGCAAGCCTTTTCTTGTAGTCACTTCAGGCGAACATTACGGAGCCGTCCTGAACGGCGATTTCGACTGGCGCAGATATCTCGCCACGCTGGCTCGCGAAGGCATGAACTATACGCGCCTTTTCACCGGGACTTATAGGGAAACTCCGGGCGATTTCGGCATCGAGCGCAACACGCTGGCGCCGGTGCGCTTCATCGCTCCCTGGCCGCAGCGAGATGGCAAATTCGATCTCGAGACCTGGAACCCAGGCTACTTTGAGCGCCTGAAGGCGTTTGTCGCCGAAGCCGAGAAGCTCGGCATCGCGGTCGAGATCACCCTTTTCTGCTCCACTTACGGTGCAAAGCAGTGGAGCGTCAGCCCTTTCAACCCCTCGAACAATTCCAATGCCACGGAAGTGAAAGACTGGAAGTTTCTGCACACCCTTGACAACGGCAAAATCCTGCCCATGCAGGAAAAGCTCGTGCGGAAATTCGTCCGTGAATTGAATTCTTACTCCAACGTGATTTTCGAGATCCAGAACGAGCCCTGGGCCGACCGCACGGTCACCGGAGAGCCGGTCAACCCTTACGCCATGGGCCGCTGGCCCAACACCGCTGACTGCGCCGACCAGGCTTCGCTGCGGTGGCAGGAACGGGTGGCCGAATGGATCCGTTCAGAAGAGTCACCCCTGCCAAAGCGCCACCTGATCGCCTGGAACGCCTGCAATTTCCGCGCGCCTCTGCGTTCCATTCTCAAGAACGCGGACATCGTGAATTTCCACTACACCTACCCGGAGGCGGTGTGGTGGAACTACGAGTGGAACCTCCCCATCTCGTATGACGAAACCGGTTTCCTCGGCGCCCGCGATGAATCCTACCGCAGGCAGGCGTGGCGGTTCATGCTCTCCGGCGGCGGGCTGTTCAACCACCTCGACTACTCCTTCAGCGTGGGCAGAGAGGACGGCACGGACAGTCAGGCCAAAAGCCCCGGCGGCGGCAGCCCGGCGCTGCGGCGGCAGTTCCGGATTCTGCGCGAGTGGCTCGAATCGCTGCCGCTGCTCTCCATGAAGCCCGCCCGCGAACTCGTCCGGCACGCCCCCGGCGCCGAGGCGGTCGCCTTGGCAAAACCCGGCGAAGCTTACGCCGTCTACCTCACCGGCGAGGGCGGCGCCCATATCCTGCTGGACGTCCCGCCCGGCGCGTACCGCGCGCAGTGGATCCGGCCCGAGGACGGGGCCGTGCTGGCCTCAGAGACGGTGGAGCACGCGGCAGGGTTCCTGCGTCTCCCCACGCCAGCCTTCCGGCCGGATGCGGCGCTGAAACTCGTACGCGCCCGCTGACCGGCGCGCTCAACGGCCGCTCATCGCGCCCGCCAGCAGGAACACGAGAGGCGCGTTCCAGTTGATGGCCACTTCGTTGGTGGCATAAGACTCCTGTTCGTCGAGATACATCTTCGCCGGAGGAAGCCCTTCAGGGAGCTTCTTCATTGCCGGATCCTGCCGCCGCGCGTTGGGCCCTCCTGCCAGCAGCCCGGGCCACGGCTCGGGGTTTTTGTCCGCCCCCGAGGGCCGGTGGTGCGGATGCCGGCAAGGGTTGGCGCCCACCTGAGAGACAAAAGACAGCAATAATGCATTCCTGCCCAGAAGGTAGTGCAGGTTGTCCAGCGCTGCCGCCCGGTATTCCGGTTTCGGATGGAGCCGGTGCGCCACCAGCAACTGCATGCCGTAGTTCGCCGCTACGGCGTTCGAACCCCAGATGTAGTCCTTCCTCATCAGGCTCACCCGGTAGCCGTTCCGCGCCGTGCGCGCCGCCAGCCTGTCTGCGGCCTCCAGGATCAGCGGCCGGATCTTCTCCGCGCCAGGACCGCCGGAGAGCGCCCAGCCCCAGAGGGCGAGCGGCGCCACCTGCGGCCACGCCGGCGGCCGGTCATCGGCGATCTGCGGCCGGAATTTCTCCCAGTTCCCGAGAAAATACGACTCGTAATTCCGGGCTCTTGTGGTTCTCCAGAGCTCCGCGGCCGCCCAGAGCCGTTCATCGGAGCAGTCCCGGTCGCCGTAGGCGCCGGTGGAGACGCCTTTCGGATTTGAAAACAGGACCGCAGGATTCTGTTCCGTCCAGCGCCAGGCCCTTTCGGCCGCCTCCAGCGCCTTCCGGGCGAACTGCGGATCGAAGGGGCGGTACAGCCGCGCCGCGATCGCCATCACCGCCGCGAAGTCCGCCGTGGCGCACGTGCTCTTGTAGGGCGCCGCGCCTGCGCCGATGACGTAGCTCGTCATCGTGTCCTCATGGGGCATCACGAACCCGCAGAATCTCTCCGTCGTCTGCTTGTGCCAGACGCCGCCGTCGGCGTCCTGCATCGTCATCATCCAGTCCAGGTTCCAGCGGATTTCGTCGAGAATATCCGGAGTCTTGTCGCCGGACTCGGGGATATTCAGGCGGACTTTTCCCGCCTTGTCCCCATAAAGCTCGTATGTCCACAGGAGAGTGCCGGTCGCAATCCCGGAATTCACGACGTAACGCCCGTAGTCGCCGGCGTCATGCCATCCTTTGACCGACGGGGCCTTCCCTTCCCTGCCGGAGGACGGGTGCCAGGCGCCTTCGCGGTGGCACGCCTCGTAGCGGTATCCAGGGAACTCCGGCCCCAGGTCCACGTCCGTTCCGCACCGCTGCCCATAATAAGACCGCATGGCGAGATAAAACACCCGGTCATAGGGGCGCGGCCCGATCTCGAATTCGGAGCTTTTCCCCGCGCCTGCCACTTCGACAAAATACCGGCCCGGCTTCCGGAGCGCGGAAAAGTCCGCCGGCCGCACCGTGTCTCCGCTGTCCGCGTCCTGCACAGCCGGCGACAGCTTCCCGCGGAACGCCTCTTTGCCCGTGCCTGCCTGCCGCACCGTGAACTCCCGCCCCTCGCCTGCGGAGACGACGGCGGCCACTTTCGGTGCGTCCGTGAGGTAACCTGCCTGGTTCACGCGTACTCCCGCGCCAGGCTCTTCCGCGGCCGCGGCGGAGAGCGAGGCGAGAAGAGAAAAGACAATGCGGATTCGCATGTCCGGAATCTATCACCGTGTGCGCCCGCCCCGCTGACGCCGCCTCGCCGATAATGAAAGGCGGAACCCTATGCCGTTCGCACCCATCCCCGACGCCATCGAAGCGTTCCGCCGCGGCGAGATGCTCGTGGTCGTCGACGACGAGGACCGGGAAAATGAAGGCGATCTGACCCTCGCCGCCGAGTTCGCCGCTCCGGAAGCGATCAACTTCATGGCCAAGTACGGCCGCGGCTTGATCTGCCTCGCTCTCGCGCCTGAGATCTGCGACCGGCTGAACCTCCCCTTGATGTCCTCGCGCAACACGTCGCAGTTCGGCACCGCTTTTTGCGAAGCCATAGACGCCGCCACGGGCGTCACTACCGGCATCTCCGCCGCCGACCGCGCCCGCACCGTTCAGGTTGCCATCAAGCCGGATTCGAAGCCCGCCGATCTCGCCCGCCCCGGCCACATCTTCCCGCTGCGCGCCCGTGAAGGCGGAGTCCTCGTCCGCTCCGGTCAGACAGAGGCCGCCGTGGATCTCGCGCGCCTGGCCGGCCTCCGCCCGGGCGGTGTGATCTGCGAAGTCATGAACGACGACGGCTCGATGGCGCGAGTCCCTGAACTGGAGCGCTTCTGCGCCGAGCACAACCTGAAGATGATCTCCGTGGCGGACCTGATCCGTTACCGTCTGGAGCATGAGAGCATCGTCCGCCGCGCCGCCGAGGGGCTGCTGAAGACCGACATCGGCGATTTCCGCACCATCTCCTACGCCTCGTCCATCGATCCTGAAACCCATCTCGCCCTGGTTTACGGCGAGCCCTGGCTGCGCGACGCCGCGCTGGTCCGCATGCACACGCGATGCACCTATGGCGACGTGTTCCACTCCATCGAGTGCGACTGCCACCGGATCCTGCGCTCGGCTCTCGAAAAGATCGTGGCGGAAGGCGCCGGCGTGCTCGTCTACCTTCACCAAACCGGTCCCGGCATCCGGCAGATCGATCCCGCCCCCTCGGGAGGGCTGCCGCGGCTCGTCTCCCACACGCGCGCCTACATGCATTACGCTTCCCCGGCTGGCCAGCGCCTGCTGCAGCACGAAACCGGCATCGGCGCGCAGATCCTCGCCGACCTCGGCCTCCGCAGAATCCGCCTGCTCACCAACCACCCGCGCAAGGTTGTGGCGCTGGAAGGCTTCAACATCGAGATCGTCGATCAGCAGCCCGTTTGAACGGCGCCTGTGAAGCTGCCCCGTGCCTCTGCCAGCCGCGCCTTTTCGGTCGCCGAGACACTCCTCGCCATGCCGGACTCCCGCTCTCCGAGCCAGCGCCACCACCTGCGCCAGAACGCCTGCCGCACGCGCCGCGTATGGTAAGATGCGAATGACCACGCACTTCGCGGAGAGGTGGCTGAGTGGTCGAAAGCAGCGGTTTGCTAAACCGTCGTAGGGGCCTAAACCTCTACCGGGGGTTCGAATCCCCCCCTCTCCGCCACGGCAGCTCTCCTTCCAGACGCGCTTGCTGAGCGGACCGGCTCTGGTGGTGCGCCGCCTGGGAGCGGAGATCCCCGCCGGGCGCTCGTGTGGCCTCCGCCCCGGCGCCGCGAAGGCGAAGGAGCCGGGGAAGGAATTCGGATGGCTGCACGGCTCGAGCCGCCGGCCGGGATTTCAGGAGGCTTTGAACGCCGCAGCGCGGCCCGAGGAAGCCGCTGCCGGGCAGGGTACGCTGGCATTGCCGGGAGACGATATGGCAGATCCGCAGATGCAGATCGTTGACGAATTCACGATTTCGGTGAGGCAGCTCGAAAACTACCGGTTCGAGGTGCGGTTCGACAAGGAACAGTACGCGCCGCTGCACATGGATGAGCCTGAACCGCTCGGCAGCGACTCCGCGCCGAATGCCACCCGAATACTGGCCGCGGCGATCGGCAACTGCCTCAGCGCCAGCCTGCTGTTCTGCACGCGCAAGGCGCGCGTGGAATTGGGCCCGATGGAGACGCGCGTGCGCGTCCAGCTTGGCCGGAACGAACGCGGGAGGCTCCGCATCGCTTCCTTGGAAGTCGAGATCGATCCGCATTTCCCGCCCGGCGGGCGCGAGAAGGCAGCGCGCTGCCTGGAGCTGTTCGAGAACTTCTGCGTCGTCTCGCAGAGCGTCCGCGAGGGCATCCCGGTGACCGTCCAGGTGAAGCAGTAGCCGCTGCGCTCAGCGCCTTTTGCCGCGGGGCGCGAACTCGCGGACCGTATTAAACAGCGCGCCCACCCCCAATTGCACGCCCACGCCGCGGAACGCTTCGGCGTTGGTGCGGTAGCCCCGGGGCATCCACGCGTTGCCGATGAATTCGGCTGCGAAGGCCGAGCCGATGCGCGGCATGTTCACCACGGTGGCGCCGTTGCGGTCGAGAGTCAGAAAGTTCCACAGCAGAGCATGGCCGAAGCGAGGCCAAAAGCCTTGGCAGCCGCATCTCACGTAGCGCACTTCGTAGCCGAGGGCAGCGGATGCGGCGTGCGACATCGAGTCCTGCAAAGCAAACCGGGCGAAGCGGTTGGCGAAGCGCCGCGAATAGCCCTCCACGCCCTGCGGCCACGTTTCAGGACGGTGGTTCAGCTGATCCGCGAGAGCCGGTCCGGCGGCTCGGAAAATCGTACCCGGCGAGGCGTAAGTCGCCCGCCAGTAAATGCGCCAGCGCTCTTTGCCCGTCAGCGGCCGCCACGTGCCGCGCTCCACTGTATTGAAATACCGTCCCCAGGACTGCGCGACAGGTTCGCGCTGCTCCGCCGCGGCTGGAGCGGCCGGCTCCTGCGCGGGCAGGCTCAGGCAGGCCAGGGTGAGGAGCAACGGCAACTTCATACGCGGCCTGTTCGCTTAGATGCACGGCGCGGGCGGAAGGCGGGAAATTTCGATAAACTGAAGGTTTCCATCTTACAGCGAGGAGCGTGACTCTGCATGATCCAGGCGACCCAACTGCGCCCAGGCATGGTGATCAAGTTCAACAACGAGCTGCACTCTGTGTTTTCCGTCTTCCACCGCACGCCCGGCAACCTTCGCGGCTTTGTCCAGGCCAAGATGCGCAACCTGCGCACGGGCGCGATGATCGAACACCGGTTCTCATCCGAAGACCGCGTTGAGAAGGCCGTGCTCGAGGAAGTGGAGATGGAGTACATGTACGACGACGGCGAGTTCTACTACTTCATGAACACCGAGAACTTCGAACAGATCCACCTGACCAAGAACGAACTGGGCGACGGCACTGAATACCTGGCGCCCAACCTGCGCGTCCATGTCGAATTCTACGAAGGAAAGCCGATCAGCGTGGAACTGCCGCCGACGGTGGATCTGAAGGTCGTCGAAACCGAGCCCGGCATCAAAGGCGCCAGCGCGTCCAATGTCGGCAAGCCGGCGAAGGTGGAAACGGGCCTGGTGGTGACCGTGCCGCAGTTCGTCAACGAAGGCGACGTGATCCGCGTGAACACTTCCGAGGGCACTTACCAGGAGCGAGTGGCCACGGCCTGAGCCGCCATCCTGGCAAGCGCGCTCTCCGCCTCCTTCCAAAGGAGGGCTCAAGGCCGCACTTCGATCCGGGTCGACGGGGCTCCGTCGATCCACGCAGCCACCGGCTCCGCGCCATCCCAGGCAAGCCAGACAAACCCGCCGGAATCGGTGAGCGCCGGCTGGTCCATTCCTTCAATCCGGACGGGCAGCCCGGGGTAGGGGATGCGATTCGGATCCGTGGCGCGCAGCACAAGCAGCCCTTCGTCGCGCCAGTAGTCCACCAGAGCCACGTCGCCGCGCGAGGCCTTCACCTCGAGCTTCTGATGCAGGACCTCGAACGAAGGATCGTCGGCGAAGAAGTAGACGTCGGCGACACCGGCAGCCGAGGCGCGGAGTTGCGCGCCCGCCTCCGTGGCGCCGGCGGGAATCACAACCGGCGGCATGGGTTCGATGAAGCTGGATGCGTAGAGGCGGATGCGGAGATCGTGATCCAACGCGCGCGCAATGGAAAACCGGACAGGGATGGGTTCGCCGGCGACGCCGCCCGCCGCCGGCCACAGCGTGGACTTCAGCATGCGCTGCAGCGACGCGCCCGCCCACGCGCGCCCGCCCGCGGCGCGGTGGTAGAACGGCTCGAATTCGGAGCGGTAGGCCTCGAGCTGCTCGAGCTCTTCGGCTGAAGGCTCCGCGCCCGGCGGCACAACGAGAACGAAAGCAAACCGGAAGAGGCGCTGAGCCATCGTGTCATCCGGCGTGCGGCGCCCCTCGGCCGCGGCCAACTCTTCGACGGTCACGTTGCGGCGCGAGCCGCGCAGCGTCACGTTGACGCGCGGCAGCGCGCTGCGCGAGACGTTCGAGCCGGCCACGTAAAAGGACGGCGCGACCTCGCCGGGACCGCGCAGCCCCATCAGGTATTGATCGAGCGCGGAAAAGCCTTCCACGGTGGCCGTCGTGAGGAAAGTGCCGTCGCCATTGTCGGCGATCCGGTTGCCCTCCAGCAGCGATGCATCGGAGTGGAAGTTGAAGCTCCAATGGGCCAACTGCGCTCCGAGCATGGGCAGGTCGCCCGGGCGCTCGGGGTCGCGCACGCTGGCGAGCGCGAGGAACAGGTGGCCGGCTTCGTGGCCGAGGAGGGTCATCGTCGAATCGCCGGTAATGGCGCCGCGCGAGCCCACGCGCGCATACGGATCGCGCGGATACTGGCTCAGCGGTCCCATGTTCATCACCGCCTGCAGCCGCCACGGCGAGCCGTAGACAAATCCGCGGTCCAGCGGCAGATCGCCGATTCCGGTCGTGTTCGAGCGCACGGTCACTTCATACGCCACGGCCCCCTGGGATGCCTCGATGCCCAGCGAGTTGAAGATGACCAGATAGTCGTAGGCGTCTTCGTGCGTCTCGTAAAACCGCTGGGCGATGCGGACGATGTCGAGCGAGCGCTCGCTGCCGAAGCGTTCGGCCAGGGCGGAGGAGAACTCGCCGGCCGGCGGCGCGTCAAAGTCGGCGACTTCGGCCTGGCCCTGGAGATAGCCCGGCGCAATGCCGACAACAGCAGCCGAGGGGGCGCCGGAGAAATAGTGAAAGGCGATGCGGCCGCCGGGCTCAAGCACAAGCTGCACGGTCTGACGCGGCCCTGTGCCGTAGTCGCGGTATTCCGGCACGTCGCGCCAGGTGACGGTCACGCGGTTGGCGTCCAGGTTCACGATCACCGATCCTCCGCGCGAGGGGTCGAGGTCGGCGAACAGGGGGGCGATGCGCGGCGGACCGGCGAACAGGCGGCCCAGGCTGCGCGAGGACGAGTCCGCATCGGGCTGGCCGAAAGTGACCGAGCCGTCGGAATGGACGAGCATGCTGCGGTGCGGCCGGCCGAAGAACGGGAAATCAAAAGGAAGGCCGATGGAACGGTAATCGTCATCCCCCAGGCCCTGGATGGCCTGGCCCTGATCGGCCGCCTGCCCGTCGTAGCCCTGCGGCCCGGTGACCAGCCTGTAGCGCGAGGCGCCGGGGACAACGGGAAGAAAAGTGACGCTGCGGCCTGTGAGGTTGAAGGAATTCGGCTCCATCACGACGCCGCCCTGGGCGTCCAGCACAGCAATTTGGCCGTAATCGCGCGCCCAAGGTTTTGCCGCCGCCCGCAGGGCCGGCTTCAGCCGCCGCGACTGCCGCCACTGAGCCTCGTGCTCGGCCGGAGCGGCCAGCCGGGCCCCGCGCTCCGTGCCGCAGACGCGGGGCACGGTGCGCGCCGGCGACACGGCAGCCGCCAGCCACAGGAGGAGGGAACCTGCCAGGACAGATCTTCGTATCATGAATGTTCACCCAATGGACGGACCCGGCGGCAGCGCCGTTGCGGGCTCTGTCTTCAGAATAGCGGCTGAACCGTGAGGGAGGACCACCATGCCCTATTGCACGAGCTGCGGATCAGAGGCTGCGGAGGGGGCGAAATTCTGCGCCCGGTGCGGAGCCTCGCTGGGAGGCGCCGTCGCCGCGCCTGCATTCGGATTCGCGCCCGCCGAACCGGTCGAATACAGCATTCAGGGTGACAACCTGCAGGTAGTGCGCATCCGCCTCAAGCCCGGTCAGGAAGTCTACGCCGAGGCGGGCAAGATGATCTACAAGACGTCCGCCGTGCAATGGGAGAGCCGGATGTCGGGCCAGTCGATGGGCGAGAAGATCTGGGGCGCGCTGAAGCGCAAGCTGATGGGCGAATCGCTGTTCTGGACGTATTTCCGGGCTTCCGCGCCCGGCGAAGTGGGCTTCGCCGGCGCCTATCCGGGCCGCATTCAGGCCTTTGATCTGAAAGCGGGCCAGTCGATTCTCGCGCAGCGGGACAGTTTCGTTTGCGCGCAGTCTTCCACGCGGGTCGACATCGCGTTCGTGAAGAAGATCGGCGCCGGACTGTTCGGCGGAGAGGGTTTCATCCTGGAGAAGATCACCGGACCGGGCATCGCCTTCATCCACGCCGGCGGAGATTTTATCGAGTTTGACCTCGGAGCCGGCGAGGTCCTTCAGGTGGACACGGGATGCATCGTGGCCTTTGACGAGAGCGTTGAATATGACGTGCAGTTCGCGGGCGGCATCAAGACCGCCATTTTCGGCGGGGAGGGGCTGTTTCTGGCCACGCTGCGGGGACCGGGAAGAGTGATCCTCCAGAGCATGACGCTTGAGAAGCTGCGCCGGGAGTTGAGCCCCGGACAGGCAGGCGGCGACGAGCGGAGTCCGCTCGAGTCGCTTGGCGGCTTCTTCCGCAGCGAGGACTGAACCGGCGGCCTCAGAAGGGTAAAGTGCGGGCGTGTATGCGCCGATGATACGGAGGGAGCGGTATGCCCGCATGACTACGAGGCCCGAAGAGGCTGTGCAGGCCGCTGGGGCGCCGGAGGCGGAGACCTCCTTCAGGGCTCCGGCCCCCGGCGGGCAGCAGCCCGTCCAATTGCTGACGAGCCTGAACCACGAGATCCGGACTCCGCTCAGCGGCGTGCTGGGAGCGATCGACCTGCTGCTCGAGACGCGGCTGACCGACGAGCAGCGGGAGTTCGCCATGATGGCGCGGGAGTCCGCCAGCGGCCTGCTGGATCTGCTGAACAACACGCTGGAGTACAACTCCCTGGCCAGCGGCCTCGGCCGGCTTGACGAAGCCGAGTTCGACCTGCGCGACACCCTCCAGGCGGTGATGACCGAATTCATGGCGCAGGCCGAGGACCGGCGGCTCGAGCTGCAATGGGTGCTCGACCCGATTTTGCCGCGGATCGTCCATGCAGACGCGGGCCGGCTCACACAACTTCTGCGGTTCATGCTTCGCTACGCCATGCGAACGGTCTCCTCCGGCGGCGTCATGGTGGGCACCAAACTGGACGCCGCGGGAGAGGCCGAAACGGTGACTCTGGCGATCGTGCTGCAGTGCCGCAACGGTCTCACCGTGGATGCGGTCCGGTCTCTGGCGGAAGAGTTTGAGTCAGAGCGACAGGGCTGGGCGGGCCATTTCCACGGCCTGGCCCTGGACCTGGCGCTGGCGCGCTCCATCACCCGGCTGATGAATGGCACCCTGGAGTTCGAGGACGCGCAGGGCGAGGTGCGGCTGACGGCGAAGATTCCAGCCCGCCTGCCTGGACACTCGCCACAGGGCGGCGCCGGCGCCGGCGGCGGCGAGGCGGACGCCGTCATCCTGGTGGTCGAAGACAATCCGGTGAGCCAGCGCGTCCTGCGCGCGGTCCTCGCCAAGGGCGATTACAAAATGGAATGCTGCAGCGACGGCGCCTCAGCGCTGGCAGCGGCGGCGCGGCGCCGGTACCGGCTCGTGCTCATGGATCTGTTCATGCCGGGCATGGACGGGTTGGAAACGCTGGAACGCCTGAGGCAGATCCCCGGCTATGAATCGACGCCCGTGCTGGCCTTGACCGCGGAAGTGAACGCTCAATTGCGCCAGCAATGCAGGCAGCGCGGCATGGCGGCGTTTCTCACCAAGCCGGTGCACGCCCGCGAGCTGCTCGAGACGGTCCGGCGTTTCCTCACCGCCGGATGAAGCCGTAGAGCCGGCGCGATCCCCCTCAGGTCAGGTCCTGCTGACGCCGCACCCGCATGCGGTCACGCGCACCAATCAGCAGCAGAAGTCCGCCAGCAGGAACCTGCCCGGCTCCGCGGCGGATCGGGCGCCCTCTCGGAGTGCTCGCCGTGCCACGGGAGCGCGGCGAGCAACTTCCTGAAGGGCCCGCGCGGCATGCATCCCGCGGCCGCGTCCTGGGCCGGCGAGCACGGCGGCCTGGTGGAAAGCCAGGGCTACGGCGCCTGCCGGGACCGCCATGGCGGGGACCTGCGCGGAACCGTCCTGCCGGCTGCGCTGGCGAGCCGCACTTTCAACACCGGGCAGGGGACGTTCTCGTTCCCGAAGGGAACGCTGATCGGCTGCGATAGCTGCCACAACGGCCCCAATCCGTAACGGCGCACGAACCGGAGAAGCGCATGCGGAACTCGATAAGATGGCCGTATGCGCTTCTGCCTCCGCAAGGACGATTTCGGGCGCCTCGAATGCGTTCTCGGCGACCGGCAGGAGCAGCATTCCGTCTTCAGCGCCGACCCGGAATCCGCCCTTGCTGACCTTTCGGCAGCTCTCGACGACCTGGAGACGTCCGGCTCAGGAGAGTGCGTCTGGCTGATCTCCAGCGGCGAGTACCGCTGGGTGGCGAGGCGCGTGGAAAACCGCGTGCGGCTGGCGGTGATGTTCCTCCGCAGTGTGGCGGTAGGCTACCAGCACGTCTATTGGGGCGAGCACCCTCTTCAGGAACTGCTCGACCAATGGCGCGCGGAAATCCGCCGCGCGAGAGAAACGGTCTGACCGGGCGCCTGCATCATTCCCCCTCCCGCCGGCGGCGCCGGCACTGTTGACCGTCCGCGCGGATGCCGGCAGGATCGCCGGACAACAAGGTCCTCCCGCAGCGAGGGGGCGCGCGGCTCTCGCGAGGCGGCGGCTGGCGCCATGGCACGGCGCGAGATCAGGCGCCGGGCTCGGGAAATACAAAATCTATGGCGATCCACCGCAAAAACTCGGCGTCAAAATCCGTTGTCTGGACAGAGGGATATGAACAAGGCGCCAGTCTTGAACCGGGTGCGGGGCGTCGCCCCGGCTCGAGGAGCCGCCTGGCTGACCCCTCATACGGTGGCGGCGCAGACCTGCCCCGGGCGACCGGAAACTCGCCTGCCAGGAAATGCCGCTGAAACAGGGATGGCGCGCGACTGCCTGCTGGCGAAGGCCGCACTGCCCGCTGCCGGGAAGGTCTCCGCGCTGCCCGGAGAAGTTCAGGAGAAGCGCCCATCCGGTTCCAATGAAGCCGGAGCGCTGGTGCAGATCATGCCAGCCAGCGGGAGCATGCCGGACCGGCTTGGCATGAACGTCATGGCGCGAAATCAGTCTGGAGGGGGCGCGAGATTTGCGATTCCCGGATCCGCCGCCTGGCCGCACCTGGCGGAGCGGAAGCGGACCGGATTTCAGGGGATGCCCGGCCATAGAGGACCGGCGTTGGATCGGTGAGAACGGAGCCGCCCGGCGGGAGCGGGTCTCAGCCGGCGGCGATCCGGAGAGTGGAGGAGGAGGGCGGGGCCGTTGCCGAATGCAGCGGCGGCCCCGCCTGCGAGTTTGGGCGCGCCGGCGCATGCATCGCGGAGGAGCGTGCATGCCGCCGGCGGGGGATGCCACAGCCGCCGGGTGGCGGGCAGGGGTTCTGGCGGATTGCCGCCAGAACCCCGCTTGTCTGGCGGCACGATCTCAGCCGGGCTGACACGGGTGGCGCTCCTGAATTCCGGAACCGGTGGGAGGAGACTGAACCCGGCGGGCAGCCAGGGGGTCAGCGCCGGATCAGGAGCGGTGAAGCCAGTGCATCCTGCTGGCTCTGCCACCACGGTTCGAACCAGCGTTTCATCTCCTCGGCCTGTTCCCGGCGCGCGGGCGACAGCGGCACCGCCGGCAGGCAGCGGCGGAGCCCGCGCGCTTCCGCCAGCACCTCCAGCCCCATGGGCGCGGGCCAGGCGTCGATCCATGCGAGCGCTTCCGCCAGGGTTTGTTCCAGCCTCGCCGACAGCGCGGGATCGCCTTGCAGCGTAGCCTCCCAAAGCGCAACGAGCAGTTCGGGCAGCACGCACGCCACGCCGGAGATCGCCCCGTCGGCGAGCCTGCGCCGGCAGGCTTCCGCCAGCACCCAGTCGTTGCCGATGAAGCGGCTCGCCCCGAGCGCCGGATTCGCCGTCAGATGCTCCAGAATCTCGAGCCGCCCGCTGCTGTCTTTCACGCCCGCGATTTGAGGCTCCGAGCGCAGCAGCTCGACAACAGTGGGGCGGCTCACTTCGGTGACAAACGCGGGCAGGTTGTAAATGAGAATCGGCTTCTCCGCCGCCGCCGCCACGGCTCGGTAGAACTGCTCGACATCATCGCCGCGGTAGCGGAAGAAGGAGGGCGGAGGCACCAGGTGCGCATCGGCGCCCGCCGCTTCCGCCTCGCGCAGAAGCCGGATCGTCATCTGCGTACAAGCCGAGCCTGCGCCAGCGATCACTACGCCGTTGCCGGCGGCGCGGCGTGCGGCAGCGACGGCGGTGCGCCTCTCCTCCGGCGCCGCGCGGACGTATTCGCCCGTCGCGCCGTTGACGCACACGCCCGCCGCGCCGCAGGAGCGCACGAATGCCACCAGCCGCTCGAATTCGTCCCATTCGGGGCGCCCCTCCTCATCCCGCGGCAGCAGCACCGCCGCGATAACGCCACGAAGCGGCAAATTTCGAGACATAATGGTGTACTCCAGATCGCGGGAGAGCCGTCGTGGCCCTGTACCCCGCTAGATCGCTATTCAGTATGGTATACAAAGATGTTGAGCCAGTCAAACCCGAAATCGAAACGTCGTTCCACGAAGACCGCAACCCGGGCCGCTGCCTCAGGCCTTGAGTCGCGCTCCCTGGCCAAAGGGCTGATGATCGTGGAGGCGCTCGCCTCCCGTGACGGAGCGATGCCGCTCAAGGAGATTGCGGCGCTGATCGGTCTGGGCAAGGCATCCACTCTCCGCCTGCTGCGCACGTTGCAGGGGCTCGGCTACATTCACCGCGATGAGCACGAGAGTTATTACTGCGAGCGTGTCTGGCCCACCTTGAAGCAGCAGATGCGCCTCACCGCCTTGCGGGAGTGCGCCATGCCTGTGCTCGCCCGGCTCAACGCGGAGCTGGGTGAAACGGTCGCGCTCGCCTTTCTCTTCGACGACATCATTCGCGTCGTGGAAGTGATCGAGAGCACGCATCACATCCGCATGTCGAACTACCGCGGCGGCATCCTGCAGCCGTACGCCTCGTCGCTGGGCAAATCGATTACCGCATTCCAGACGCCCGAACTGGCGCAACGCCTGCTCTATACATACGGCATCTTCGCGCTCACGCCGAACACGCTGACCGATTTCCGCGCCATCCAGGACGACCTCGCCGCCGTGCGCGAGCGCGGTTATGCCTGGGACCGCGAGGAAACCGTGCTCGGCGGCATCTGCTGCGGCGCACCCATTCCTCTGCCCGACGGAGGGGTGTTCGCGGCGGTCAGCATGTCCATGCCCAAAGCGAGATTCACGAAACAGATCGAAGAAGTGCTGCCCCAAATGATGATCGACCACGCCGGCGATGTGGCCCAGAGGCTGAAGAAGGCGCTCGGCTGATGGGAGTGGAAATCGTCTCGGGCGCCGCCGCCACGCGCGCGCGCGTGGCGCTTTTTGATTTCGACGGCACTCTGTCGCTCGTCCGCTCCGGGTGGTTCGACGTGATGGTGCCGATGATGGTGGAGGCGCTTGCCTCCCTCGCCACCGGCGAGCCGGAAGAAGAGCTGGAGCGCACGGTCCGCGAGTTTGTCTACCGGCTGACAGGCAAGCAGACCATCTACCAGATGATCGAGCTCGCCCGCCAAGTGGAGCTGCGCGGCGGCAAGCCGGAGGATCCGCTCGTCTACAAGCACCGGTATCTCGACCGGCTCCACGCCCGCATCCGCCACCGGCTGGAGGAGCTGGAGTCCGGCGCCGCGCCGCCGGAGAAGTATCTTGTGCCGGGCTCCCGCGCCCTGCTGGAGATGCTGCGGCGGCGCGGACTGAAGCTGTATCTCGCCTCCGGAACCGACGAGGCGTTCATGCGCCGCGAGGCCGAGCTCCTGCGCCTGACGGAGTATTTCGACGGCGGGGTCTTCGGCGCGCTGGATGACTACCGGAGTTTCTCGAAAAAAATCCTCATTGAGCGCATCATCAGCCGGTCGGAGGCCGCGGGCGGCGAGCTGCTGGGATTCGGCGACGGTTATGTGGAGATCGAAAACGTCAAGGCGGTGGGCGGCGTGGCCGTCGGAGTAGCCACGGATGAGCCGGAATGCCTGCGGGTGGATGAGTGGAAAAGGAACCGGCTGATTTCTGTGGGCGCCGATTATATTATTCCGAATTATCTTTGCCTGGACGAATTGCAGCGCTGCCTCTTCCCGGAATCAGCTCCCCGTCTCTGATCCATTCCGCCGCAGGAAGCGCTTCTCGAGGATCTCGCGCCGCACAAAGTCAGCCGACCGGAAGGCCAGAGGCGCAGCCAGCCGTTCCAGCCAGGACGCGCCTTTCCTGCCCGTGCCGCGGGGCCCCAGCTCCTTTTCGAGCGCCGCGGCGTAGGCAGCCCCGTCCAGCCGCTCGGGCCTGAGCCCGGCGGCCAGGATCGTTTCCGCCGCCAGCGTTCCGGACACGATGGCCGGCAGGATGCCCTCGCCGCTCGCTTCATGGGCCAGCCCCGCGGCGTCCCCCACGAGCAGCACGCCGTCGCCAGACACCGGGCGCCGGGCCAGGCTCCGCAGCAGGTAGGCGTGGCCGCGCACCGGCGTTTCACGGCCCTGAGGCACGATGCCGCGCCGGTGCAGCCAGTTCATGTACCGCTCCAGCAGAGCCTTCAGGCTGTGATGGCGCAGCGTGCCGAAGCCCGTGTTCAGCCAGCGCCCCTTGCGCACGCACCATCCGTAGCCTTCCAGATCGCGGGCGAAGCTCAGGTCCACGCAACCGCCGGGCAGCGCGCAGCGCGCGGCCTCCTCTTCCGTCATCTCGAACTCGGATTCCTGCGCCGCCACCGCCGGCTCCTCCGAGGGCTTGGCGCCCAGGAGGCGGGCCACCGGGCAGAAGTGGCCGCCGGCGCCCACCAGCACCGGCGCTTCCCACTCGCCATTCACCACCCACTTGCCGTTGCGGCGTTCGATCGAGGCCGCCTCGGTTCCGCTGCGGACCGCTGCGCCCGCGCGCTGCAGCAGAAACGTGTCGAACTCGCAGCGCCGGATCGCCCAGCTCACCGGCGCGTCGTACTCCACCGGCAAGGGCCTGCCGCCGAGCAGCGACACTTGGAAAGCCTTGATGGCCGTTATGCTGCCCTGGCGTGCATATTCCTCCGGCGGCAGGCCGAGGCGCGCCAGAACCTCAGGCGTGATCCAGCCCGCACAGGGCTTGTCGCGCGGGAAGCGGGCGCGGTCCACCACCAGCGCTTCCAGCCCGCCGCGCGTCAGCCGCGCGGCGCACGCCGAACCCGCCGGCCCTCCCCCGATGATGATCGCATCGTAGGCGATCATGCGCGTCCCCCGGCCCGCGCCGCCGCCTCCAGCGGGATGTCCCGCGTCCACAGCTTCTTCGTGCAGCGCGGCCCGGCGAACAGCACCTGGTACAGCTCCAGGGCGCCGCTCCGGAACGACGCCTCCGATCCGGCCAGATACAGTTTCCAGGCGCGGGCGAACTCTTCATCGAACATCGCCGCCGCCTGCGGCTCGGCCGCTTCGAAACGCTCGCGCCAGCAGCGCAGCGTGCGCGCGTAATGGGAACGCAGGTTCTCCACGTCGGCCACGTGATAGGCGCCCGCCTCCAGCAGCGGCAGCATCTCGCTCAGCCCGGGCGCATACGCGCCGGGAAAGATCCGCTTGCGGATCCACGGGCTCAGCGGGGCGGGGCGGGAGCGCCCGATGAAGTGCAGCAGCCCGCGCCCTGTCTCGCCGACCGTGCGCCGGATCGTCTCGCCGAGCTCTCCATAGTGCTCCCGGCCCACATGTTCCAGCATGCCGATCGACGCGAAGGCGTCGTAAGCGCCCGTAATGTTGCGGTAGTCGTCGAGCACGAACTCGACGCGGCTTTCGAGCCCCAGCTCGCGGCAGCGCCGCCGCGCCCAGGCGATCTGCTCCTCGCTGATATTGAACGCGCGCACGCGGCAGCCGTGCACCCGCGCGATGTAAAGCGCGAAGGCGCCCCACCCGCAGCCCGCGTCCACCACGCGCTCGCCCGGCTCGAGCGCCAGCTTCCGCGCCACCCGCTCCATCTTCGCCGTCTGCGCTTCCTCCAGCGAGGCGTCCTCACGGGGGAAGAAGGCGCACGTATACAGCATCTCCTCGTCGAGCCACAACCGGTAAAACTCGTTGCCGAGGTCATAGTGGCGGCGGATGTTCTTTTTCGCCGCGCGCACCGACCGCCGCTGCGTCCAGTCCAGATACCGCGACAGCCATTTCCACGCCCCGCGGCTTTCTCCCTGGCGCGGATAATGCCGGTAGATCGCTTCACAGAACTCCGCCAGCGGCCCTTCCACTTCCGCGGCGCCGGAAGCGTAGCTCTCGGCGAATCCGGTCTCCGGATCCGCCAGCATCGCCGCCACCGCGCGCCAGCTTCCAATCCGCAGCGTGAACCGCGCCCCCTCTCCTGCCGCTTCCACCGCAGTTCCATCCGGCAGCAGAATGCGTACAGGCGGGTTGCCCGCAGCAGCCAAAATCCGCGCGCCGGCGCGTTGCGCCGCCGCGCCCAGCCATCCGCGTAGCGCCATCGCTCACCTCCGTTGGAACCCTTGGCCACAAGCTAGCACTGCCGCACGCCGGAATCCAGCCCCCGCCGCTATACTGGCATCCATGGCCGGCAGGAAGGCGGCGCGCCTGTCTTGGGCGAGGCGGCCGGGCCGGCAACTGGAAAGGGAGCCCGCGTGGCGCGGCGGCCGGCGTGGAAATTCCCCGCAAATCGCCTTTGAATCGGAATTGCGTCCCATGATCCTGATGAATGATTTCCGGCGCCAGTGGGCGGATGCCGGAGAGGATTTTCACCGCGCGCTCGAGCGCACCGGCGCTTCCGGCTGGTACATCCTCGGCCGCGAAGTGGAGCGTTTCGAACAGAGCCTCGCCGCCGTCTGGGGGCTCCCCCATGCCGTGGGCGTCGCTAGCGGGCTCGACGCCCTCGGGATCGCCCTCCGCACGCTGGGTCTCCGCGCCGGGGACCGCGTGCTGCTAGCGCCCGTCTCCGCTTTCGCCACCGCGCTTGCCGTGCTGCACGCCGGCGGCGCGCCCGTTTTCGCGCCCTGCTCGCCGAACGGACTGGCCGATCTCGACGCCTGCGCGGAGATCCTCGAGCGGGATCCCGCCATCCGCTTCTTCCTCCCCGTGCATCTGTACGGCCACTGTCTCGACATGGACCGGCTCGGCGCCATCGCCGCCCGCGGCGTCCGCATCGTCGAAGACTGCGCGCAGTCCATCCTCGCCCGCTGGAATGGACGCCCCTGCGGCTCGGCAGGCCGGGCGGCTGCGGCGAGCTTCTATCCGACCAAAAATCTCGGCGCCATGGGCGACGGCGGCGCCATCCTGACTTCTGATGCGGAACTGGCCTCGCAGGCCCGCTGCTGGCGGGATTACGGCCAGAGGAGCAAGTACGACCACGCCGTGGCAGGTGTCAACAGCCGGCTGGACGAGCTCCAGGCGGCGTTCCTCTCCGATGCCGGGCTGCCTCGGCTGGAGGCGTGGACCGCCCGCCGGCGCGCGATCGCCCGCGCTTACATCGAAGGAATCCGGCACCCGCAGATCGAGATCCCGGCGCCGCCCCCCGGTTCGGATTCCGTCTGGCACCTCTTCCCCGTGCTCGTGCCGGATGGCGCCAAGGAGCGCTTCCGGCGCCACATGGCCGATTGCGGCGTGCAGACGGCGGAACATTATCCCCTTCCCTTGTTCGATCAACCCGCCATGCGCGGCGTGGCTTATCAGATTGCGGGAGATCCCGGACCCGCCCGCCGCTTCTGCCGCCGCGAAGCGAGCCTCCCGATTCATCCCTACCTCGCCGATGCCGAGGCGCACGCCGTGATCGAGGCCTGCAACCGCTGGCCGGGCGTCTAGCACGCGGCCGCGGGCCGCGATAAGCTGGAATGCATGAAGCGTTCTCTCACCATCACCCTCCTCTGCGCCGCCGCGGCCGCCGGGCTGCTGGCCCAGTTGCCGAAGGGCGCGCGCCCGCCCGGAGAGGACTGGGTGCGGCTGTTCAACGGCAAGGATCTCGCCGGCTGGAATCCCGTCGGCAAGGAAGAATGGACCGTGTCCGATGGCGTCCTCATCGGCCGGGCCGTGACGAAGGACTACGGGTATCTGGAGACAACGAAGGATTACCGGAATTTCCAGCTTTCGCTGAAATTCAAGTGCATCGGAACGGGAAATTCCGGCGTGTATTTCCACACCCGTTTCAAGCCCGGCACCGCCGACGTCAGCCAGGGGGCGCAGTTCGAGATCGACTGCAGGATCGGCCGCCACACGGGCGGCGTCTACGGCTTCGGCCGCTCCTGGATCGTCTGGCCCGCCCCGGAAAACGAAACGGTGGTCCGCCAGAATGAGTGGAACGAGATGCTCGTCACGGTGAACGGCAACCGCTACAGTTCGCGGCTGAACGGCGTCCAGATGATCGATTTCACCGATCCGCGGGCGCCGTTCCTGACGGGCACGATCGCCCTGCAGCTCCACTCGGGCGGAGAAGGCCACATGCAATTCCGCGATATCTGGATCCGGGAGCTGCCCTGAGGCTGCGCCCGGCAGGCGCCGGGACAGTCTCGGCCCCGGCGGCCGCCGGGGCCGCGGCTCCGTGGCCGCCAGCCTGGCGTTATGGCCTCTTCGTCCGGCGGCAGACGGCGAGCGCGCCTTCGGGATCGAGCGCAGCCGGGCCCTCGTCAATGTGCAGGATGCGGCCGTCAGGCCCGATGACGAAAGTCGTGCGGTTGGCGACGCCGCTCGCCTCGTTCAGCACCCCGTAAGCGCGCGCCACCTCGCGGCGGGCGAAGTCGCTGGCCAGCGGGAAGCCGAGTTTGAGGACCTCCTGCGCCCAGTGGCGCAGGGAGGGCAGGTTATCCGTGCTGACGCCGACCACAGCGGCGCCGGTCTTTTGGAATTCCGCGATACCAGCCTGGTACGCCGTCATCTCCTTCGTTCAACCGCCGGTGAAGGCGGCCGGGAAAAAGGCTACCACGACGGTCCTGCCGCGGAGAGCGGCCAGGTGGAACTCCGTGCCGCCGGTGGTGCTCAGACGGAAGTCCGGCGCCTCGCCGCCGGGCTTCAGATGGGTTTCCGGCGGGGCGGCCGCTTGGCCGAAGGCCAGCGCGGCGAGCATGGCGGTGAGAATCCCGGAACGCATCGAGCCTCCTTCGCGGCATCCGCGAGGACCGCGGACTGCCGTCAAGCATATCACGGGCCCGAACTTTTCCTGCGATTGATCCCTCGCAATCCGATATGAGCGGTGAGAGCCGCGCCCCGCGGATGCTCGCATCCCGGAGCGCGGCCGCCGATGGCGAGGAAAGCGGGACGTATGGGCGTGCAGAGCGCTGTGAGCAAGCAGGGCCGGACGGCCGAGGGCCGCCAGGGCAAGTATCTCGTCTTCCACCTTGGCCGCGAGGAGTTCGCCGTGGCCGTGCTGAAGGTGCGCGAGATCATGGGGCTGCAGGAGATCACCGAGGTGCCGCAGACGCCCCATTACGTGCGGGGGGTCATCAACCTGCGCGGCAAGGTGATCCCGGTGGTGGATCTGCGGCGCAAGTTCGGCATGCCGGACGGGGAGCAGACCTCCCGCACCTGCATCATCGTCCTTCAGGTGCGGCGCCGCAGCGGGTCGGGCGATCCGCTGCTGATGGGCGTCGTCGTCGACGGCGTCAGCGAGGTGCTCACCATCCAGGAGCAGGAGATCGAGGACACGCCGTCGTTCGGCGAGGACGTGCGCCTGCCTTACATCCTCGGCATGGCGAAGGTGAAGGGGCGGGTGAAGATCCTGCTCGACATTGACGAGGTGATGACGGCGCAGGAGCTCGGCGGGCTCGAACTGCTGCCGTTGGGCGAAGAGGCTCCGGCGGAAGCGTAGAAGCGGCGCCGGGCGGATCGGACGAATTCCAGCATTTGCAAGGAAGGAAGCAAGCAATGTCGTTTTCGAAACGGAACTTGGGCAGCAAGATGTATCTGAGCCTGGGCCTGACCGGAGGGTTCCTGCTGCTGGTCGGCGCCGGGGGCATCTACAGCGCTTCGATGCTGAGCGGGCTGGTCGGCCAGACCGTGAACAGGGAGGGGCGGAAGGTGCAGAACGCCCTCGTAATCGAGAGGAACATCGCGGCGGCTGAGGGCGCGCTGCGGGGCATGCTGCTGGGGGCGATGACCGGCGACGCCCCGCTGTTGCAGAAATCGCAGCGCAAGGCGGCGCAGGCGCAGCGCGCGGCGGGCGAAGCCGTGGCGGCGATCGATCCGCTGTTGTGGTCGGGCGAGGGCAGGCGGATCGAGGCGAGCCTCAAAGCGGACCTGGAGGAATGGTCGCGCCTGGCGCCCGTCTTCGACGCGCACATCCGGGAACAGCGCTTCGACGAGGCGACCAGGCTGCAGGCGGCGGCGATCGGTCCGGTGATGGAGCGGGCGCAGAAGGATGCGGCGGCGATGGCGGCGCTGCAGCGGCGCCTGCTCGACGAGTCGGCCGCGGCGGCCAACTTCCGGTCCAGGCTGTCCATCATTCTGCTGGTGATCGGCGTGATCGTCGCCGCGGCGGTGGCGGGCGCGGCGATCTGGGTGATGCGGGGGGCCGACCGGACGCTGAAGCGCATCGCCGCCGAGATCGCCGACGGGGCGCGGCAGGTGGCCGGCGCGGCGGCGCAGGTGTCGAGCAGTTCGCAGGCGCTGGCGCAGGGATCCAGCGAGCAGGCGGCGTCGCTCGAGCAGACCTCGGCGTCGACCGAAGAGCTGAACTCGATGACGCAGAAGAACGCCGAGAACGCCTCGTTGGCAGCGGGCGAGACCGAGAAGGCCGATCAGCTGCTCAAGGAGACCAACGAGAAGCTCGGCGAGATGCTCGAGTCGATGAAGGAGATCAACGCTTCGAGCGAGAAGATCAGCCGCATCATCCGGGTGATCGACGAGATCGCCTTCCAGACCAACATCCTGGCGCTGAACGCGGCCGTGGAGGCGGCGCGCGCGGGCGAGGCGGGCATGGGCTTTGCGGTGGTGGCCGACGAGGTCCGCAATCTCGCGCAGCGCGCCGCGCAGGCGGCCAAGGACACATCGGACCTGATCGAGGAGTCGATCGTGCGGTCCAACGAGGGCAAGGTGCGGCTGGACGAAGTGGCGGCCTGCATCACGCGCGTGTTCGAGAACGCTTCGCGCATCCGCGTGCTGTCGAGCGAAGTGCACATGGGCAGCCAGGAGCAGGCCCGCGGCATCGAGCAGATCGCGCGCGCCGTGGCGCAGATGCAGCAGGTGACGCAGTCGACGGCCGCCAGCGCCGAACAGAGCGCCTCGGCGGGCGAGGAGATGACGGCGCAGGCGCAGGCCCTCGAGGCGGCCGTCGAGCGGCTGCGGGAGCTGGCGGGAGCGGACGAAGACTTCGAACGCGGCCCGGCGGGAGGCGCTGCCGCGCCACGCCCGCCCCGGCGCGCGCAGACGGCGGCGCCCGCGGGCGTCCGGACTTCGGCGCGAAACGAAATTCCGCTCGAGGACGGATTCCGCGACTTCTGAGGGCCGGAGGCCCGAGACCGAACCGGTGGCACTGGGCGAAGAACCATGTCTGAGGACAAGCTCAACCAAGAATCCGGCCCGGCGGCCGGGCCGGACCGCCTGGAGGACGCCGCCTCTGCGCGGCCGGACGCGGCCGAAGGGCTGCGGGCGCTGGCCGAGAGCATGGACTCGGCCGCGGCGGCGGCCAATCCGCTGGCGCAGGATCCGGAGCTCGTGCAGGACTTCCTGGTGGAAGCGCGCGAGCACCTGGCGCAGATCGAGGCCTGCCTGCTGGAGATCGAGCAGGGCGTGCACTCGCAGGAGACGCTGCACGCGGCCTTCCGCAGCTTCCACACGATCAAGGGCCTGGCCGGCTTCCTGGATTACACGGTCATGCAGCGCGTGGCGCACGAGACCGAGACGCTGCTCGATCTGGCGCGCAACGGCAAGCTCGTCATGCGGCCGGCGACGGTGGACGTGGTGCTGTCCGCGGGCGACTATCTGCGGACGTGGCTGAATGCGATCGAGGCCGCGGCGGCAGGCCGCCCCGCGCAGCCGCCGCCCGAGCCCGATGCGCTGATCGCGCGCGTGCAGGCGGCCGCGGAAGGCGAACCGGCCGAACCCGAAAAGGCCGCGCCGCAGGCTGAAGCGGCCCCTCCGGAGGCGGCGGCGCCGGCGGAGAGGAGCGGAAGCCGGGGCGGCGCCGATGCGGCGCTCGTGAAGGTGGACACGTCGAAGCTGGAATACCTGGTCGACATGGTGGGCGAGCTGGTGATCGCGCAGACCATGCTGCGGCACAACCCGGAGTTCGCGCAGGTCCGCTCGCCGAAGCTCCAGCGCGACATCGCCCATTTGACGCGCGTCACCGGCGAGGTGCAGAAGACGGCGATGGCCATGCGCATGGTGCCGATCGGGCAACTGTTCCGGCGCATGACGCGGCTCGTGCGGGACCTGGCCCGCAAGTCCGGCAAGCTGGCCGAGCTCGAGCTGCAGGGCGAGGACGTCGAGCTGGACCGGACGATCGTCGAGGAGCTGCACGATCCGCTGGTGCACATGCTGCGCAACAGCATGGATCACGGGCTGGAGATGCCGGCCGAGCGCGAGGCGAAGGGCAAGCCGGCCGCCGGGCGCATCCGGCTGGCGGCGTCCCATCAGGCGGGCATGATCGTCATCGAGATCGGCGACGACGGCCGCGGACTGAACCGGGACAAGATCATCCGCAAGGCGGTGGAGCGCGGCCTGATCCCGGCCGACGCCAAGCTGGGCGACACGGAGGCGTTCCATCTGATCTTCGAACCCGGCTTCTCGACGGCCGAACAGGTGACCGATGTCAGCGGCCGCGGCGTGGGCATGGACGTGGTGCGGAAGCACATCAACAAGCTGCGCGGCCGGATCGAGATCGTCAGCTCTTCGGGAGCCGGCACGACGTTCCTGTTGAAGGTGCCCCTGACGCTGGCCATCATTGACGGGCTGATCGTGTCGGTGGGCGGCGAACGGTTCATCGTGCCGATCTTCGCCGTGCGGGAGATGTTCAAGGCGTCGCCGGAGCAGGTCTTCACGGTGGAAGGCAAGGGAGAGATGGTGATGGTGCGCGGGCGGCTCCTGCCGCTGGTGCGGCTGGCGGCGAGACTGGGCGTGGCGCCGCGCAGCGAAGATCCCTGCCAGGGGCTGATGATCGTCGGCGAAAGCGGCAGCCGCGTGTTCTGCCTGCTGGTGGACGAGCTCGCGGGCAAGCAGGAGGTGGTGATCAAGAGCCTGGGTCCGGCCTTCCGCGACGCGCGCGGCTTCGCCGGCGGAGCCATTCTGGGCGACGGGCGCGTGGGCCTGATCCTCGACCTGGCGGCGATCGCGGGCGAGGCCGGGGCGGTGCTGCGGAGCTGAGCGCGGAGAGGGCGGAAGGAAGGCAAGATGCAGGGGCTGACCGAGAAAGAATTCCGGGAGATCCGGGAGCTGGCCTACCGCAGCTTCGGGCTGGACCTGCGCCCGGGCAAGGAGGCGCTGGTCAACGCGCGGCTGGCGCGGCGGGTGCAGGAACTCGGGCTGGGCAGCCTTTCGGAGTATGTCGAGGCGGTGAAGGCGGACCGGACGGGCGAGGAGCTCGAGCGGTTGATCAACGCGCTGACGACGAACCACACGAGCTTCCTGCGCGAGCCGCAGCATTTCGCTCTGCTGCGCGAGACGGTGTTGCCGCCGCTGCGCGGGCGGGGCGGGGTCCGGATCTGGAGCGCGGGCTGCTCGACGGGCGAGGAGCCGTACACGATCCTGTTCACGGCGGCTGACGTGCTCGGCGCGGAGCGGATCGGCGCGCTCGAGCTGCTGGCGACCGACATCTCGACGCGGGTGCTGGACACGGCGAAGGCGGGCATCTATCCGCGGGAGCGCCTGGAGGGGCTGCCGCCCGGCTGGGCGCAGCGGTTTTTCCAGAAGGGCGAGGGCCGGTGGGAGGGCAGCGTGCGGGTAAAGCGGGAATGGCGCGCGCGCGTCGAGTTCCGGCGGCTGAACCTGATGCAGGACTTCTCGCATCTGCCGCGCTTCCGTGTGATCTTCTGCCGGAACGTCATGATCTATTTCGACAAGCCGACGCAGGAGCGGCTGGTGGCGCGCTTCACGGACCGGCTCGAGCCGGGAGGGTGGTTCCTGATCGGCCACAGCGAAGGGCTGATGGGCGTGCGGCATGAGCTGGACTACGTGAAGCCGGCCGTGTACCGCAAGCCGTCGAGATCCGCCCTGGGCGGCGGGAGGAGCGTGTGAGGACGCTGGTGGTGGGCATTGGAGACTGCAAAGTGGCGGCGGAGCCGGTAGAGCTGGTGACCTTCGCGCTGGGCTCGTGCATCGCCGTGGCGATCTGGGATCCGGTCGTGAAGGTGGGCGGGCTGCTGCACTTCATGCTGCCCGACAGTTCGGTGGACCGCGCGACGCAAGGGCGCGCAAACCCCTTCCGCTACGCTGACACCGGCACGCCGCTGCTGTTCCGGCTGGCCTATGAGAAAGGCGCCGAGAAGCGCCGGCTGCAGGTGCGGCTGGCCGGAGGGGCCAACGTGGTCGACAGCGGCGGCGTGTTCAACATCGGCCGCCGCAACCATGCCGCGGTGCGCAAGATCCTGTGGAAGGCGGGCGTGCTGGTTCATGGAGAGGAGGTCGGGGGATCGGTGTCGCGCACGGTGCGCCTGGATGTGGAGACGGGCCGGTGCACGGTGAGCGAGCCGTCGGGCGTGGTGCGGGAATTGAGGGCCGGCAAGCCGGCCGCGGTGCCGGAAGGAGGTGCGGAGTGCCGAGCCGCCTCATGATTGTGGATGATTCGCCCGTGATGCGGGCCTTTGTGAAACGGACCATCGCCCTGGCCGGGTTCCAGACGTCGGAGATCCTGGAAGCCTCCAACGGCCGGGAGGCGCTTGACAAGCTGCGCGGCTCGCCGGCTTCGCCCGCCGTGGACCTGATCCTCACCGACATCAACATGCCTGTCATGGACGGCGAACAGCTCATCGGCGAACTGAAGGCCGACCCCGGTCTGCGTTCGATTCCGGTCGTCGTCGTCTCCACCGACTCGACTGAGAACCGCGTCGGCGCGCTGCTGCGGCTCGGAGCCAGCGACTATGTGCGCAAGCCGTTCCCGCCGGAGCGGCTGAGCGAAGTGCTCGGCGGGCTTCTGCCCGGCGGCGCGCCGCCGGCGGAGGAGGGTTTCTGACTATGGAAGAGACGAAGCAGCAAAGCGCCGAAGTCCGGCAGGCGCTGGAGGAGGCGGTGCTGGAAGTGCTGGAGACGATGTGCTTCGAGTTTCCCGCCGCCGAGCCGGAAGCGGGCCCCGCGCCGGCTGGAGCCGACCTGCGCGCTTCGGCGCGCTTCGAGGGCAGCCTGCGAGGGGTGCTGCACGTGGCGCTGGCAGGCGAGGCGCCGCGGCGTCTGGCGGCGGCGTTTCTGGGGCTGGAAGAGGAGCAGGTGGGCGGTCAGGAGGTGCTGCTGATGGCGTCCGAGCTGGCCAACATGCTCTGCGGCGCCACGTTGAGCCGGCTGGAGCCGCACGGGCGCCTGCGGATTGCGCCGCCGGAGGCGAGCCGCGGCATGCCGCCCTGCGAGGGCCGCCGCTGGCTGCGCTTTCCCCTCGCTGCGGGCGAGGTGGCGGTGACTCTTATCAGCGAGGAGGTGCAATGACCGCTGCACGGAAAATCCGGGTCCTCGTGGTCGACGATTCGGCCATCGTCCGGAAAGTCCTGACCGACATCCTGAGCCAGCAGCCCGACATCGAAGTCGCCGGCACGGCGCCGGACGCCTTCGTGGCGCGGGACAAGATCGTCGCGCTGAGGCCCGACGTGCTCACGCTCGACGTCGAGATGCCCCGCATGGACGGGCTGACCTTCCTCGAGAAGCTCATGAAGCACTATCCGCTGCCGGTGATCGTGGTCAGTTCGCTCACGCAGAACTCGACCCGCGCCGCGCTGGAGGCCCTCAGCCGGGGCGCGGTGGACGTGCTCGCCAAGCCCGGCGGGCCGTACTCGGTCGCGGATCTGAAGGACGACCTGCCGCAGCGCGTGCGCGCCGCCGCCGCAGCCAGGCTGCGCGCCGCCGCGCCGCCACCCGCTCCGCGGACACCCGCGCCCGTGGCGCCATCGGCGCCGGCTGTCAAAAACGGCCAGCCGGCCCAGCATCTGATCGCCATCGGCGCGTCCACCGGCGGCACGGTCGCCATCGAGCGCGTGCTGGAAAATCTGCCCGCGTCGATGCCCCCCATCGTGGTCGCCCAGCACATTCCCCCGGGCTTCTCCGCCACTTTCGCCCAGCGGCTGAACAAGATCTGCGCCCTTGAGGTCAGGGAAGCCGCGGGCGGAGAAATCCTGTCCTGCGGCATGGCCGTGGTCGCGCCCGGAAACCGCCACCTGGAGATTGAGCGCATCGGCGGCGGCGGCTGGCGCACGCGGCTCCACGACGGCCCCAAAGTCTGCTATCAGCGGCCTTCGGTCGACGTCCTGTTCCGCAGCGTCGCCCGCGAAGCCGGCTCGCACGCGATCGGCGTCCTGCTCACCGGCATGGGAGCCGACGGCGCCGCGGGCCTGCTCGAGATGCGCCGCGCCGGCGCCGGCACCATCGCCCAAAACGAAGACACCTGCGTCGTCTATGGCATGCCCCGTGAGGCGGTCCGCCTGGGAGCCGTCCAGCAGGTGCTTCCGCTCGACGAGATCGCCGGCGCGCTCCTGAAACGCGCACCCGCCCCCGCCGCGGCCTGACCTTGCGGCCGCTGCCGTCAGTGGCCGCGCCCGCCAGAGCCGGCGCGCACGCCGCCGGCGCCGCCCACACTGCCGCCGGCCGCTCCGCCGCCGCGGCTGCCCACGCTGCCCGCACCCGCCGCCGGCGCGGAAGGCGCCGAGGCTGAGACCGGCGCGGCGGGCGTGTATGTGGATCCGGCGCTTCTCCGCGGCATCGATCCGGCAAATGCCGGGCCGCCGCGGTCAAAGCCGCCGCCGAAGGCCGGCGCGTTGCGTGGCGGGTAGTAAACCTGATACACCGTTCGTGGCGTGTAGTAGTAGTAGCCGAACGGGCTCATGACCGTGTCGCCCCACGGAAGGTAGGTGGCGAAGCCGAAATACGGATTCCAGAGCCACGTGCCGCCGCGCAGGCTGTTCATCCCCCAGAGCGAGCCCGCCTGCCGCGCCGCCGACACGTTCGCCATGGCGATGTAGCCGGAACGGCGCTTCGACCAGCGGTAGAGCGAGTCCGTCTCTTTGTCCGCATCGAACTTCCGCATGGCCCATTGCGTCCCTTCCAGCCGGAGTTCGCGTCCGGATTTCAGCGTCTGGGACTTTCCGGCGGCGCGCACCTCCGCCTGCCCGCGGAAAACACGGATGCGTGGAGGTTCGGCATCCAACCGGTACAGCCCTGCTTTCTCCAGTTCGGCTTCGGCCCCCGCCACGCGGACGATCACGGAATTGTCCTTCAGCAGTTCGACGACGTCGATCAGGGCGCCGCCCTCCAGCAGTTCGAACTTGACCGAGGACAGCCGGCCGGAAAGCAGCCTGACGGCGCTCGATTCGCCCAGGCGCAGGAAGGCCCCCGGCGTGAGGAGCACCTCAGCGCGGCCCTCCTCCGTGCGCAGCGTCTGGCCCTCCTTCATGGAAACCAGTTCCTGGGGCTTGGGCTCGACGCGCTGCGGCGCCGCATCACGGGCGTCGAGGAAGAAGACGTCGCCCTCGGCCACGTTAATCATCCCGGCGCGGGCGGAGATGGCGGTTTGCGCCGCGGCAGTCCCCGCCATCAGGAGCAGGCCGGCGGCGCCGGCAAGGTAGCGCTTCCATTCATTCATGAGCTGATCCTTCCCTTCCCTGCTACTCCAGCCGCCGCATTGGACGGGGCCGGACGCCCGGAGGTTGCAGCCATGCTGCCGCCTCTCAAATCCATCAGGCGATGCGTTGGAACGTCGAAATACGCGGCTCGCCCTCGGCCAGTTCCGGCAGCAGACCCGACAGCCGCTCCAGATGCGGGGTGGCCAGGTGCCGGTCAAGCACCTCGCGCGAGGTCCAGTTCTCATAAAACAGAAAGTGCCCGGGCCTGTCCGTCGCCACGTGCAGATCATACTGAAGGCAGCCGTCTTCCGCCCGCGTGGGCTCGATGCAGCGCAGCAGCTCTTCCCGCAGGCGTTCTTCGCAGCCCGGTTTGGCGATGATTTCAGCCACAACAGTAAGCATCCTGGATCTCCTGGTTCGATCAGGAAGACCGCTTGCGGATCGGGATGCCGAGCCGCTTGATCTTCTGATTCAGCGTGGACAGCGGAATGCGCAGCAGCGCCGCGGCTTCCGTCTGCGAATAGCGGGTTTCCTCCAACGCCTCGATGATCGTGCGCGCCTCGAAGTCGGCGACCTTTTCGAACAGCGAGGCGTCGGGCGGCAGCGCTCCCGAAGGCTCGGTGGTGCGCACGCCCGTCGACTGGAGAAGCTGCTCGGGCAGCACGCTTACGGACACGACCTCGCTGGTGGCGAGCACGACGGCGCGTTCGATGGCGTTTTCCAGCTCGCGCACATTGCCCGGCCAGTTGTAGTCCATCAGCAGGTGCATGGCTTCGGGCTCGAAGCGCAGCATCGAGCGCCCCCCGGCGTCGAGAAACTTGTTGTTCTCCCGGCAGTAGGCCTGAAAGAAATGTTCGACCAGCAGCGGGATGTCTTCTTTGCGCTCGCGCAGCGGAGGCAGGTGGAGGTTGATGACGTTGAGCCGGTAGTAGAGGTCCTGGCGGAAGCGCCCTTCCTCGACCAGCCTGGCCAGATCCGCGTTGGTGGCGGCGAGGATGCGGACATCGACGCGGATCGTCTCGGCCGATCCGAGGGGCATGAACTCGCGCTCCTGGATCACCCGCAGCAGCTTCACCTGCATGTCGGGCGTGAGCGTGCCGATCTCGTCGAAGAAGATGGTGCCGTGGTTGGCTGTCTCGAAGTAGCCCCGGCGGTTGGCCACCGCGCCGGTGAAGGCTCCTTTGACGTGGCCAAAGAGCGTGGATTCGAGCAGATCCGGAGGCAGCGAGCCGGAGTTCACGCCGACAAACGGCTGGTCGGCGCGCGGCGAGTTGGCGTGAATCGCTTTGGCGATCAGCTCCTTGCCGGTGCCCGTCTCTCCCGTGATGAGGATGTTGCTCTTCGACGGCGCCACCTGCGCCACCAGATCGAGCACGCGCAGCATGCGCTCGCTCTTGCCGACGATGTTGGGAAATGCGTAGCGCTGCTTGAGGGCGCGGCGGAGCTCGCGGTTTTCGCGCTCGAGCCGGGTCCGCGCGATCTGGCGGTCGATCTCGATCAGGAGCTTCTCGTTGTCCCAGGGCTTGGAGAAGTAGTCGCTGGCGCCCGATTTCAGCGCCTCCACGGCCACTTCCACCGACCCGTAGGCGGTGATGAGGAACACCGGCGTCTCGCGGTCGCGTTTGCGGATCTCGTCCAGCACCTCGAAGCCGGAGCGGTCCGGCATCATCAGGTCCAGCAGGACGAGGTCGAAGACGCCGGACTCGAAACGGCGGAGCCCCTCCACGGCGTTCTCCGCCGTCGAGACCGCGTAGCCCTCCCCTTCCAGCAGAATCTGAAGCGATTCGCGTATGTCGGCTTCGTCGTCCACCACGAGGATCCGGCCGCGCGGCGCGGCGGCGGCGGCGCTGTCGAGGATTTCTGGATCAGGCAGAGGCATCCGCAGTCTTCCGGTTCACGGCGGGAAATTCAAGCCGGAACACCGCGCCGCCGGAAGGCAGCGACCCGGCTTCGATCAGGCCGCCATGCTCTTCCACAATGCCATAAGTGACGCTGAGGCCGAGCCCGGTGCCCTTGCGCGCCCCCTTGGTGGTGAAGAACGGATCGAAGATCCGAGGCAGATGCTCGGGGGGGATGCCCGGACCGGAGTCCCGCACTTCCGCCTTTACCGTGGCGCCGTCGGAGAGGGTGCGCAGCACGAGGCGGCGAGGCGCGCCCGGCGGCAGCTCCGCCATGGCGTCGCGCGCGTTCAGCAGCAGGTTGAGAAACACCTGCTGGAGCTTGCCCGTATTGCCCCGGATCGGGGGCGCATCCGGCGCCAGATCGTAGACGACCTCGATGCCGTGCTTCTCCAGTTGATGTTCGAGAAGCGACACCGTGTCGCGGATCACGCGGTTCAGATCCAGAGGCTCGAACTCGGCGCCGGAGGTGCGCGAGAAATTCAGCAGCGAGTTGACAATCTCCGAGGCGCGGAAGGTCTGCCGCGCGATCTTGTCGAGCAGCCGCGTCTTCTGCTCGTCGCCCATCAGCTGCTTGGCCAGCATCTGAGCGTAAGTCGAGATCACCGCCAGCGGCGTGTTCACCTCGTGCGCCACGCCCGCCGCCAGCAGCCCGATCGAGCTGAGCTTGTCAGCCTGAATCAGCCGCCGCTCCAGCTCCTCGCGCTCGGTCACGTCGTCGAAGATGATCAGGCGCCCGATCCGTTGGCCGTCCTTGGTCACCAGCGGGGCGATGGCAAGGTTCACGATGGCGTCGCGCGCGGCGGCATCCGAGCCGCCGTCCCCGTTGCCGCCCGATCCATGCGGGGGCAGCGAAGAGCGGCGCAGCGGAATCCGGTACAACTGGTGCACCTCGGTCTCCGCCCGCAGGGCGTCGAAGTGCACCGACAGCTCGGGCGGGAACAGCTCCCCCAGCCGCCGCCCGGCCGCCGCCGAGCGCGGCACGCCGGTGAGCCGCTCCAGCTGCGAGTTCCAGCTTTCCACGCGGTCTTCCAGATCGGCGGCGAGGATGCCGACGTTGATCGACTCCACGATGTTCTCGCTGAACTCCTTCAGCCGCTCGTACTGCTGCACCTTGTCCGCCAGCGACCGGTACAGCCGCGCGTTCTCCACCGCCATGGCAATGTAGCCCGCCAGCGAGATCAGCAGCTCGATGTCGTCCGACGTCAGGAAGTCGCCCTTCGCCGTGCGGCTCACGCCGAGCCACGCCAGCGTGCGCCCGCGGAAGCGGCACGGCAGGTAGTAGGTGAGATCCAGCACCGCCAGCGTCTCCCGCACCGGCGGAGGCAGGCGCCGGGAGACGATGTCGAGCGCATGCTGCGTGCGCTCGAAGAACAGGTACGGCTCCTGCGGCGGCTCGGGCAGGAAGGACAGGTCCAGCGGCTCCTTCTGCAGGTGCAGCAGCGCGCCGTCGCGGTCCAGCGCCGAATGCAGCCGGAAGCCGCCGCCGTCCTCCTGCGAGAGGAAGAACGCCACATGGTCCACTGACAGCGTCGACAGCAGCCTCTCGCCCACGCTGCGCAGCGTGCGGTCCAGATCCATTTCCGACGTCAGCTCGCGGGCGAAGCTCAGCAGCGTGCGGCGGTGGTCGAAACGGTCTTTATAGAACACATGGCGGTCCAGCTGCTCCTGAATCCAGTGGCGCAGCGGCTCGAACACCAGCGCCGCGATCAGCACCAGCAGCATCACCGCCGTGGGGCTCAACTCGTCGCGCCGTCCGAGCGCATAGATCAGCAGCGACACGATGCCGAGCACCGCCAGCGTCGCCAGCAGGTAGACATAACCCTGCTGGAAAATGATGTCGACGTCCATCAGCCGGTAGCGCAGGATGGCATAGGCCCACGCCAGCGGCAGGAAAGCCAGGAACAGCACGCTCAGGCGCATCGCCTCGGTGGGCACCACTCCGGCGGCGAACGGCGCGGCGTACAGCAGGGTGAACGGAACCATGCCTGCCAGCGCGCCGTTCCGCAGCCACTTCAGCTGCTGCCGCTGAATCGGGTCTTCCGCCCGGCGGAAGCTGAAGTGCAGCGCCGCCGCGCCCGCCAGATAACAGGCCGAATACAGGGCGAGCCAGATGCGGTCCAGAAGCCAGTTCAGCTCGACCAGCGGTACGGAACTCCGCACCACGCCCGCGGCGAATCCCAGCTGCAGGGCCATAAGCGAGACCGCCGGCAGGTAGATCGACGCGGCGCGGCGCAGCGGAAACGCCCGGCGGCCTTCCGGGAAGGTCAGGCAGAAGTGCAGGAACAGCGCCGGCGCCAGCAGCCCCGCCGCCGCGTTGCCCATGTAGATGACCGTGTCGAAGGCGTTCAGCTTGCCGGTGTAGTGGAAGGTGTGCAGCACGAAGCTCGCCACGCACAGCAGGTAGAAATGCAGCGCCTTCGGCGCCCGGTTGCGGCGGAAGAAGACGAACAGCCCGATGATCAGGTATGCCGCGCCCACCGCGTACTGCGCATACAAGGCGCGGTCCCGGTTCGCGTCCGCCACGATGACCCTGGCAGGGATCTCCACCCCGCCCCGCTGCAGCGTGTAATTCGCCTTTCCCCAGACTCCCGTGCGGAACAGCAGCTGCACCACATCGGTCGCCTGCCGGACTTCCACCGCCGGCGTGTTTTCGATCGGGGCGACGCGCAGCAGGACATCGCCGGGCTGGATGCCCGCCCGGTCGGCTGGTCCGCCCGGCTTGACATAGGCCGCCACCACTCTCGTGGCGCCGTTCGGTCCGGCAGCATCCATCCACGCCGCGCCGTCTTCAGGAAGGTGGAACCGCCGCTGCTGCTGGTAATTGACGCCCGCGCAGATGATGGCCGTCAGCGTCAGCACAACAAGCAGCGCGCCGAGGAACTGGCTTTTCAGTCCCTGTTCCACCTTAGACTCCACAGGCCGTCATCGCCGGCATACACGACGCCCAAACGCAGCTTTGCAACCCGCGTGCCATGCTACAAGACCGCCTGCTACTCTCAGCCTACACCGGAAGGCAGTGCATGCAAAGGGAAAAATTGGATTCCATCCCCGCCCGGCAGATCCCAAAAACCGGAGCGCGCGTTCCAGAATCCGTACCCGGCCGTGGCCGGACGACTCAGCGGGCTTCCAGGATCATGGCGGGCCCCAGCCCCGCGGCTGAAGAGAAACCGCCGCCCGGCGCCGAAAGCCGCGCCGAGAAGCCGTGCATCTTGCCGAGGAAGAAGTGCGGCGACACATCCGCCGTCATCTCGCGGTAGGTCAGCTCGCCAAAATAGTCGAGCGGGAACAGACACGGCGGCGCCTCCACCCGCTCCTGCACGACATAAGGGAACCGCAGCGCCGTCCGCAGCGCGCGCTCCCAGACAAGGTCGTCCACGCGCGCTCCGTCGGTGGCGTGCAACTCGCTCGTGTCCTCGTTCGGCCGCAACACCAGCCGCGGCCGGTTCTTCAGGATGAACTCCACGAGGTCGACCGTCTCGCCCTGCCACGTGGTCTTGCACTGAGCCACGACGCGCGTCTCCGGAATCGTGTTTCGGATCGCTTTCCGCTCGTCGGCGGGGAAGCTGCCGGTCACCGCCTCGTCAGTCAGCAGCGCCAGCAGCGCCCGCTTGCGCAACACCTCCGCGCGGAAACTGTTCACCAGACATACCTTGCGCTGCTGGCAGGCGCGCACCAGCGGGTGCGACAGGTCATAGCGCATGAGCAGTTCCTGCGCTTTGACTCCACGCAGGATCAAATCGAAGCGGAAATCGCCGCGGCGGAGCACGCCGCCCGAGAACTCCAGATCCTCTGGCCACAGCCGCTGCGCCTCGAGCCCCTGCGAGCGCAGGAACTCCTCCAGAAGCGCGTCCTCGGGCGTCTCGCCCGCGCCCTGCGGACCAGGGAAGTCCAGAATTCCCACATTCGGCTTGCCCTTGCCCCCAAAGTCCTTCCAGGCTTTCAACAGGCTCGCCACCAGCGGCTTCGCCCCGGGCGGGCGCGTCACCTTGTAACGCTTCCGGAACTGCTTCATCGGCGCCGTTTCCAGAAACGCCTCCGCCAGGACGTCGCTCGCGACGGCGCCCCGCGGCAGGTCAGCCCGCGGTGAAGACAGGTGCAGGTGTCCGTTTACGACCACCGCATCCAGCACGGATGCCACCGCCGGAGTCGAATACCCCGGATCGAGGGAAACCAGCATCCGCTCGCCGGGCAGCAACGCCAGCCGCGCCAACACCTGCGGATCCGCCAGCGCCATCTCCTTCACCCGGTGGATCGCACGCGAAAGCGCTTCCGCCGAAGAAACCAGATTGTCGTACTGCCGCCGCGAAAGGAAATGCGGGCGCAACACAGGGGACACCCCGCTGCCGCTGCCCTCCAGCCCGCGCCGCCGCAACTGCTCG
Source organism: Arcobacter sp. (assembly GCA_020723085.1). Taxonomy (GTDB): domain Bacteria; phylum Acidobacteriota; class Terriglobia; order Bryobacterales; family Bryobacteraceae; genus JANWVO01. Next base: position 17,189 of record DYJN01000004.1, on the reverse strand, counting down.
CGCAGCTCTTCTGTCCACGGCTCGCCATTGGCAGCCAGCTCTTCCAGGATGCGGTGATAGCGGGCAATCGCCTCGCTCAGCAGTGTCATGGCCCTCGCTTCAATTTCAGTATCTCACAGCACAGTCCGCGTGCCAACAGTACTACAGGATTAGTTACATGAAATGGAACGGAAAACCCATTGCACTGCTTGCGGTTACAAGATTCCGTAGGAACCCAGAACGATATTAGCTCCGCTTCTGCTCAAGTGCTCCCATCCTTAGCCAGTTTTCTGCCGCCCCATGACGCGCGGGGGGCGCAAATGAACCGGCGATCCGGCAGCAGGTTCCGGTAATGCATAGAGCACAGGAAGGTTAGGCCTCGTCCCGGGGCGAGCGAATTGAGTCGGCTTGCGCGAACTTAACTTGTTGCCACGATCAATTCCCGCGCCAAATGAGTTTGTTTCCGATACAATGTAAACAACACGGGTTTCCGCCCGGGAGCCGAGCCGTTTGCGGCTCCGCGATACCGGTCGGCGGAGACGCCTTGGCTGGGGGGATTCTCCTCCTCCCCCCAGCCACCCACGTCAATGCCCGCTGTTGCAAGTGCTTACCGAGCCGGGCTGAAGTTCGGCATTTCGGGCACAGCGGCGCCGTCTACACGCGGATCCGTTCCCGCCATCTGGACCTTGCGCTTCAGGTCGTGCACGACAGCGCTGCCGAAGCCGAACACGCTCGAGTAGGGCGCCGTGGGCCGCACCACATGCCCCCGCCGCTGCAGCTCGACGCGGATGTTTTCCGGAATCCGGCTCTCGATCTGCACATCGCAGCCGTCGAAAGTCGTCTTGGTGAAGCGCGGCGCTTCCAGCGCCTGCTGCACGTTCATGCCGAAGTCGGCGACGTTAGAGACGAACTGCGCATGCGCCTGGCTCTGGTTCCACCCGCCCATGATGCCGAAGCCGATCACCGTCGTGTCCTTCCTCATGAGCGCGGGAATGATCGTGTGCAGGGGGCGCTTGCGTCCGGCAAGCGAGTTCGGCTTGCCCGGCTCGATGTCGAAGCTCGCGCCGCGGTTGTGGAAGGTGAACCCCGCTCCGGGCGCCACCAGTCCGGTGCCGTAGCCGCCATAGTTGGACTGGATCAGGCTCACGATGTTGCCGTCGCGGTCCACAACGGAAAGATAGATCGTGTCGCTGCCCTTGGCGGCCAAGGACTCTTTCAGCTCGCTCGGCAGCACCCGGCAGGCGGCCTTCCGCATGTCGATCATGCGGGCGCGCTCCGCCGCAAGCTCTTTCGACAGCATCTGCGCCACCGGCACGGGCGTAAACCGCGGATCGCCGACGTAGCGCTCCATGTCGGCGTAGGCGAGCTTTTTGGCCTCGATCATCACGTGCAGCGCGGCGGCCGAATTCTGCCCGTAATCGCCCAGGGGGAAGCGCTCCATGATGTTCAGCATCGACAGCGCCGCCACGCCCTGCCCGTTGGGCGGCAGCTCGTAGACGGTCCAGCCGCGGTAGGTGGTCGACACCGGCTCCACCCACTCCGGCTGGAACTCGGCGAAATCCTCGGCCGCATGCGCCCCGCCCTGCTCGCGGAAGAACCGCACCATGCGCTCGGCCAGTTCGCCCTTGTAAAAGCCGTCGCGCCCCTGCGCGGCGATGCGGCGCAGCGTCGCCGCCAGCGCCGGATTGCGGAACAGGTCGCCCGGCTGCGGCGTTTCGCCCGCCGCCAGGTACGTCTCCTTGAACCCGGGTTGCTGGAGATACCGCCGCTGCACCAGCGAGCGCGCGCTCACCGCCGACAGCGCGAAACCGTTTTCCGCGTAATGGATGGCCGGAGCAAGAATCTCGGAGAATGTTTTGGCACCGAAACGCTCCCGCAGCGCATGCCACCCGGCCACGCAGCCGGGCACGGTCACCGTGTGCACGCTGAGGTCCTCGAACTTCTTCGTGCGCTCGTTGATCCGCACCCGCCGCTCCCGCACCCAGCCGAGCGTCAGAGCCTTCGGCGCCCAGCCGCTGGAATTCAGCCCGTACACCCTGCCTGTCTTCGCCTCGTACACGATGGCGAACAGATCGCCGCCCACGCCGTTGACGAACGGCTGCACCAGCCCCGTCATCGCGTTGGCGGCGATAGCCGCATCCACGGCGTTGCCGCCCTGCTCCAGAATCTTTGCCGCCGCTTGCGAAGCCAGAAAGTTGGACGCCGCCACGATGCCGTGCCTGGAGACGATCAGCGGGCGCGCCTGCTCGTAGGGCGGCGGCGGCGCCTGCCGCGCCGCCGGAACGGGCGCCTGCCAGGCGAGCAGGCAGGAGCAGGGAATACCCAGAAGAAACAAAAGCCGTCGCATGCGTAGCAGTCTGACACAGCCGGCGCAGCCGCAGGCGGCCGCCACGCCGCTGCGCAGCCCGCCGCCCCTTACCCCCGGGCTTCCGCCGCCGCCTCCTCGACCGCTTCCCGCAGCCGGATCAGGACGCCCGCACCGCCGCCGGGCGCGGTCGCAGCGTTCTCGAACAGGCCGAGCTGCCCCCACGCGGCGGCGCAGGCGGAGGCGCGCCGGGACAGATCCAGATCCTGCCGGATGCGCGCCACGCGCAGCTCCAGCGCCTCCCTCATCCGGGCGTCCACGCGCGATCCATGCGCGTACAGCCGCCGGTAGCGGGCTGCCAGATGGGGAAAATCGCGCTCCAGCGCCGCCAGAAACACGCTCCGGGCCGGATCGCGGAGAAACAACATTTGCGCCCCGAAATGTTTCGCTCCCGCCTCCCGCGCCGCCCGCGCCAGCGCTTCCAGTTCGCCCGCGCCATCGTTGATCCCCGGCAGCACCGGGCTGGCAAAGACCGCCGTCTCGATGCCCGCCTCCGCCAGCCTCCGCAGCGCCCGCAGCCGCAGCTCCGGGCGCGGCGCGCCCGGCTCCAGCCGCCGCGCCAGCCCGGCGTCCAGCGTGGTGACGGTGAAGTTCACCCGCACGTCGTTGCGCTCCGCCAGCCGCCCGAGCAGCCCGGCGTCCCTCGCCGCCAGATCGGACTTCGTGGTCAGAGCCACGCGCAGCCCCGCCTGCCGCGCCAGCACCTCCAGCAGCGCCCGCGTCACCCCATAGCGCCGCTCGGCGGGCTGATAAGGGTCCGTCGCCGTCCCGATGGCGATCCACTCGCCGGCACGCACGGCGCGCAGCTCCCGTTCAAACAGATTCCGGCTGAATTGTTTTACGAAGATGATCCGCTCAAATGCGCCGCCGTCCAGTTCCAGGTACTCGTGGGTGTAGCGCGCGTAGCAGTAGCAGCAGCCCAGCTCGCATCCGCGGTAGGGGTTGATCGTCCACTGAAACGGCATCAGCGAGCCCGCCGCGCAGCGGTTCAGCATGCGCCCGGCGGGCAGCAGCCGGTACTCGGTCCGAGCCTTCCCCAGCAGCAATTCCGCCTGCTTCGCCCTCTCCGCCAGCGCAGCGCCCATGCTCTGATTTTCGCCTTATATTCGCCATTTGTCAAGGGCCTTGTCGAGTGATAGAGTCCCAGGCATGCCCACCGACCGGCGTACGTTCCTGAAGACCACCGCCGCCCTGCCCGCCGCAGCGGGCGCTCAGCCGCAATCGCGGGCGGCGGCGCTCACCATCGAGTGGCCGCGCGTGTTCCGCGGTCCGGCTTTGTCCACCATCGCCATGCCATTGGGCGGCATCGCCGCCGGCTCCATCTCGCTGGGCGGGCGCGGGCAGCTGCGCGATTGGGAGATCTTCAACCGCCCGGACAAGGGCAACCAGCCGGCCTTCGCCTTTGCAGCGATCCGCGTGGAGACGACGGGCCGCCGTCCCGTGGCGCGCATTGCGGAAGCGCGCCTCCTGCCGCCGTTCGAGGGCGCCTCCGGGCTTGGATCGAACAACGTGCCCGGCATGCCGCGGCTGGCCTCGGCGGTGTTCACGTCGTCCTATCCGATCGCAAGGATCGACTTCGAAGACCGGCGGCTGCCGGTGCGGCTCTCCCTGGAAGCGTTCACTCCGGTGTTTCCGCTCGACGCCGATTCGAGCGGGCTGCCCGCCGCGCTGCTGCGGTATATCGTCCGCAATCCGGGCCCTGCGCCGGCGAAGGCGAGCCTCTGCTTCTCGATCGACAACCCGTTCCGCTCCGCGCCGGACTCCGGCGCCGCGCGGCCGGCGCGGGATGCGCGACGCAACCAGCCGCGCCGGGACGAACTGCTCGCCGGCCTCGTCATGACGAACTCGGGGCTGGACGCAGGCAGCCCTGCGGCGGGAGAGTTCGTGCTCGCGGCGCTCGATCCGGCCGCCTGCACCGTGTGGCGCGGATGGCCGCGCTCGCGCTGGTTCAACAGCCCGATGCTGTTCTGGGATGCCTTCAAGGCGGACGCGAAGCTCGGCCCGGAACCCGAGCAGCCGGGCACGGTCGGCGCCGTGCACCTGATGCGCGAGATCCCCGCCGGCGGCGAGGCGCGGTTCGAATTCATTCTTGCCTGGCGCTGTCCGAACCGCACGCCGGCCCGCTGCGGCTGGTCGGCGTCAAAAGGCAACGAGCACGCCGTGGTGGGCAACTGGTACGCCACGCGGTTCGCCGGCGCGTGGAACGCCGCGCGCTACCTGGCGGCGCACCTGACGGAGCTCGAGAAGCACACGCGCGCTTTCGTCGATGCCATGAAGTCCGCGTCCCTGCCGGGCTGCGTGAAAGACGCGGCGATGAGCAATCTGACGACGCTGGCCACGCAGGTCTGCTTCCGCACCGCCGACGGGGAGTTCCACGCATTCGAAGGGGCCAATGACCACAGCGGCTGCTGCTTCGGCTCCTGCACGCACGTGTGGAATTACGAATCGACGACAAGCCATCTTTTCCCTCAGCTGGCGCGCAGCCTGCGCAACGCCACGTTCGGGCACATGATGGATGGACGCGGCGCCATCCACTTCCGGGAAATCCTGCCGAAAGGCACGGGGCGTTCCGGCCTGGCGGCCGCCGACGGGCAGATGGGCCAGGTGATGAAAACCTGGCTGGATTTCCGCCTGTCCGGCGACCGGAAATGGCTGGCCGCCATCTGGCCTTCGGTGAAAAAAGCCGTGGAATTCTGCTGGATCGCGGGCGGCTGGGACGCCGACCGCGACGGCGTGATGGAAGGCGCACAGCACAACACCTACGACATCGAGTTCTTCGGGCCGAACCCGCAGTGCGGAATTTATTATTTGGGAGGACTGCGCGCCGCAGCGGAACTCGCCCGCGCTGCCGGTGATGCGGCGTTTGCGGAAACCTGCATGGAGCTTTCCCGGCGCGGCTCGGCCTGGATCGACGGAAATCTGTTTAATGGCGACTATTACATCCAGAAAGTGCGGGGAATCCCGCGGAAATCGATCGCCGAAACGCTCGTCTCCACCATGGGCGCCGACGACACCGAAAAGCCCGATTACCAGCTGGGAGAAGGATGTCTTGCCGATCAGCTCATCGGGCAATATCAGGCCGACTTGTGCCGTCTCGGCCCGCTGCTGAAGCAGGAAAACATCCGCCGTGCTCTCTCCTCCATTTACCGTTACAACCGGCGCTCCTCGCTCGAAGACCACGAAAACATGCAGCGCACGTACGCGCTCAACGACGAGTCCGGCCTGCTGATCTGCGACTACGGCAAGGCGCCCCGGCCGCGGATCCCCTTCCCCTACTTCGCCGAGGCATGGACCGGTATCGAGTACCCGGCCGCGGCGCAGATGATCGGCCTGGGAATGGTGGAAGAGGGGCTGGCCATCATCGAGGCCGCTCGGCGGCGGCATGACGGCGTGCGGCGCAACCCGTTTGACGAGCCGGAGTGCGGCCATCATTATGCAAGGGCGCTCTCGGCCTGGAGCGCAGTCGTCCTGGGCTGCGGCTTCTTTTACAACGCCGCGGACCGGTCGCTGGAGATCGCGCCCGCGCTGAAGACACGCCCCTTCCGTGGCTTCTGGAGCACGGCGGCCGGGTGGGGCGTGTTCGAACTGTCCCGCCCCGCCCGCCGGGGCGCTGTCCCCGCCTTGCGCATCGAAGCCGTGGAAGGCAGGCTTGAGTTCGCGTCCCTTCGCGTGGAAGCCAGGCCCATCCCGATTCAATCGCCAGCCCTAGTCACGCCCAGCCGCCCGTTCCAGCTCTAAGCCCGCCCCATGCCGTGCGCCCCCGGAGGCGCGCCGCGCCGCAAGACTCGGAACGTTTTTTCTCCAACGTGGCGCGAAAGGATCATCCTGTGAGCCGGTGGGCCGGCTAAAAGAATGGCATGCGGTTCTCGAACAAGCGTTTCCGGCTTTTGCCCTCCATCTTTTCCTGCATTTTGGCCTCTGCTCCGTGGGTGGCGCAGGCTCAGCCCCAGCCCGCCTCGGCGCACGTCAACCTGTATTTCGCGCAGATCGCCGACGGCCAGTTTGACGGCGGGCGCTGGCAGACCGTCATCACGCTGGTGAACACGAACACGAAAGGCGCTGAGGCCCTCATCGAGTTTTACAACAGCCAGGGCGCGGAGCTGCCGGTGGATTTCGGCGGCGGCATGCAGTCGAAACACATGGTGCAGATCCCGCCCGAAGGTTCCGTCACTCTCGCCAGCCGGCCCTCCACCGTGCCCGTCCGCAGCGGGTGGGCCCGGGTCTTCGCCGATCTTCCCCTCATGGGAAGCGCCTCCTACCGGCTCTGGCTGGGCGGCAGGGCTGTTCAGGAAGTGACCGCCCCTCCTACTCTGCCCACAGCCTACTATGCGTCCTACGCGAACCGGGAGCTTGGCGTGGCGGTCGCCAATCCGCGGAACCGCTCTTTGCAGGTGACAGCCTCGCTGCTCACCGCCGACGGGGCTCTGCTGGGCCCGTCGCTGATTGCGCTGCCGCCTTATGGCCACACGGCTTTCAACGTGCGGGACCGCTTCCCGGCGGCGGACTTCCGCGATTCCATGCTCAGGCTGGAGTGCGTGTCGTGTCCCGATGACCTGTTTCTGGCCTGGACGATGAACGCGGACGCGAGCGGGACCTTCTCCAGCCTCCCGCCCGGCAACGTTACGCCTCCCATCTCCCATTGGGACCGGATCTGGAACGTCTATCAGCGGGTCTTGCACGCCGCCCGCGAAACCGACTTCATCACTGGCCCATCCCCGCGTCTCGTCATCCTGTATGACAAACAGGTGAACGCTTACGCGAAGGGCGGGAGCGAGGTGGGCGTCTACATGGGCTTGAGCGAGCTGTTGGGAGACAGCGACAGCGAGCTCGCCTACGTGGTCGGCCATGAACTCGGCCACATTGTTCAGCAGAGGGCGGGCGGCTTGCTCCTGTGGCATCCGGACAACGTAGAACTCGACGCCGACATCTGGGGAGCGATGTTCGCCATGATCTCCGGTTATGACGCTTACGCCGCCGCGGGCGCCCTATCCAAGCTCGCCATGGCGACCGGCAGCGCCGGGTTGATGACTCAGTTCTTCGAAGACATCATTCCGGTGGCGGACGCGCATAGATCTTTCAATACGCGGATGGAGACGGTTTATGAGTTCCTCACCTTTCTCTGCTCGACTGACATCGGACGGCCAGCCTGCCAGGATTACAAGAGCATCCTGCACCCGCACCTTCCGGATTCCGCACCCCTTCGGATAGAGGATTTGGAGAGGCGGGGATACCGCAGTCCGGCCGAGATCCGCATGAGGGCGGAAGACCTCCGCACCCGCCTCGCCGCAACGGAGGCGGCCTCCGCCGGCGAGCCGGACGGAGGCAGGCGCTACTGACGGCTGCCGTTGGGGCGGGCGCGCCCGCGTCCGCCCTCCCCGCCTATTGCTTGATGACTGTTCCGTCGCGGCGGCGGATCTCGCCCCAGCCGCCGTTCAGCCGCTGCCGCTCGCCCTTCTCGCCGTAACCGTACGGGTATTTCTTCGCCGCCGCTTCGTTGACCTCGATGCCCCACCCCGGCGCCTCGTTCGCATAGAAATACCCGTTCTTCAGCACCGGGCATCCTGTGAAAACTTCCCGCACGGCGTCAGGGAAGAACACGCTCTCCTGAATGCCGAAGTTGTAGCAGGCCACATCCAGCGTGATGTTCGCCATGTGCCCCACCGGCGAGACGTCGCCCGGTCCGTGCCAAGCGGTCTTGACGCCCATCAGCTCCGCCATCGCCGCGATCTTGCGGCAGGGCGTGAGCCCGCCAGCCTGCGACACATGGATGCGGATGAAGTCGATCAGCCGGTCGCGGATCAGCGGCGTCCACTCGTGCGGGCTGTTGAACAGCTCGCCCATCGCCAGCGGCGTCGAACACTGCTGCCGGATGATGCGGAACCACTCGATGTCCTCGGGCGACAGCGGGTCTTCCAGGAAAAACAGCCGGAACCGCTCGCACTCCTTGCAGAACCGCACCGCCTGGATCGGTGAGATCCGTTCGTGCACGTCGTGCAGCAGTTCCACCTCCTCGCCCAGCTCTTTGCGCGCCGTCTCGAACAGCCGCAGCGCCCGCCGCAGATAATCCTCCGGCTCGAACACCGGCGCGTCGTGGAGCTTGGCCGTCTGCCCGGCGCCCGCGCCCGCCCCATAGCCCGCCTGCCCCGGCACGCCCACCTGCACGCGGATGTGGCGAAAACCCTGCGCCATAAGCTTCCGCGCGTTGTCGATCACCTCCGCGATCTCGCGCCCGCTGGCGTGCCCGTAGCAATCGGCCGCCTCGCGGCACTTGCCCCCAAGCAGCTGGTACACGGGCATGCCCGCCATGCGCCCCTTGATGTCCCACAGCGCCTCATCGACGCCGCTGATCGCGTTGTTCAGCACCGGTCCGTTGCGCCAGTAGGACGAGTTGTACATCGCCTGCCAGAGGTCGTCGATGCGGTCGGCGGGCTTCCCCATCAGAAACGGCCGCAGGTAGCGCTCCACCGCCGCTACCACCAGCTCGGCGCGCTGCGTGTAGGTGGCGCAGCCGTATCCGTACAGCCCGTCCTGATCGGTGACGATTTTGACCACCGTCAGCCGCAGCCCCTGCGGCGCGGTGGCGATCACCTGCACATCGCGGATGCGCGGCGCGGGCATCCCGCGCGCGGCGCGTGCCGCGGCTTCCTGCGCCTTCGATCCGCGCGCCGCCAGCGGGGCGGCAGCCAGGGCTCCCAACAGGCTTCGGCGCTTCATGGCATCACTTCCCTTCCCGGTCTTCGATCATCCTCTTCAGGCTTTCGATCTCGCGCCCGATCTTGCGTTCCCGGCTCGCGAGCGTCAATACATACACGGCGAGGATGGCCCACACGGCGATGAGCCCGTAGGCCAGATACTGAAAATTCCTCGCGGCGGCGTCACCCATGAGCGAATTCCTTTCCGGCTAGAATGCGTGCGCCTCGCGCCGCAGCGCGTCCAGCTCGCGCAGGCGCTTCTCCTGCTCCATCCGCACCATCACCAGGATCACGGCGATCATCAGCAGCGGAACCCAGTTGCCGTACAGCATGGCGCGGTAGCCTGCGTCCATCTTCCCTTCCCCGTACAGCACCGGCTGCGGGTGCTGCGTGCGGAACCACTTGATCGAAAAGAACACGAACGGCACCACCGTGAAGCTCAGGATCGAGAGCACGGCTGCCAGCCGCGCCCGCTGCGCCGGCTCTTCCACCGCCCGCCGCAGCACCAGATAGCCGGCGTAGAGCAGCCAGCAGACCAGCATCGAGGTCAGCCGCCAGTCCCACGTCCACCAGATGCCCCAGATGATGCGCGCCCAGATCATGCCGCTGATCAGATTCGCAGCCCCGAAAGCCAGCCCCGCTTCGGTCGTCGAAACCGCCAGCGCGTCCCAGTCCATCCGCCCCGTTTTCAGGTAGCCGATCGACGCGATCAGCGCCACGAAAAAGCACAGAAAACAGGTAAATGCCGCCGGCACATGGAAGAAAATGATACGGAAAATGGCGCCCTGAAACGCCTCGTCGGGCAGCCCGGTCAGCATCACCCAGATGTTGCGCGCCAGCAGCAGCACGGCAGCCGCGCCCAGCGTGTAGAGGATCTTTTCTCTCATCCCTTCACCCGATCAGCACCGTCTCCACCAGCGCCACCGAAAGCGCAGTGAAGATGATATCGAATCCCACCAGCATCCGCAGCCAGGCGAGTTGGTCCCCCGCCGGCGCCTGCCCCGCCACCAGCGCCGTGGTCAGCTGCATCGCCGCCATCAGGCACGGGATCAGCATTGGATACACGAGCATCGGCAGCATCAGCTCCCGCAGCCGCAGGTTCACCGTCAGCGCGGAAAACATCGTTCCGATCACCGTGACGCCCCAAGTGGCCAGCGCCAGCACCAGCGCCAGCCAGGCGGGCTGCCGCGTCCAGTCCACGTTGTAGAACACCCCGAAAACGGGCAGGCACACCACTTCGATGCCCAGCAGCAGCAGCCAGTTGGCCAAAGCTTTCCCCAGAAACAGCGCCGAGGCGGGCACGGGGCTCGTCACCAGCACGTCCAGGCAGTCGTTGTCCAGCTCGCGCGCGAAACTGCGGTTCAGCAGCAGCGCCCCGGCGAAGGCGAACACCAGCCACAGCAGCCCGCCGCTGATCTCCCGCGTCAGCTCCGCCGTCGGGTCGAAGGCGAAGCTGAACAGCAGCAGGATCACGAGCGCGAACGACAGCGAGGCGTTCAGCGCCTCCTTCGTGCGCAGTTCGCTGCGGAGATCCTTCGCCGCAACCGTCCACGCTTGGCGGAGGTACAGCATCAGGCTTCTCCGTAGGTCCGGTACAGGTAGCCCGGATCGTCGAGCATCTCCGCCGTTCGCTCGCCGGCGTGCGCGAGCCTGCCGCGGACGATCAGCGCCACGTGCGTCGCCAGCTCGAGCGCCTCGCGGAGCTGATGAGTGGACATCACGATCGTCGCCCCCGCATCCAGCGATTCGCGCAGCAGTCCCTGCAACAGGGCAACCGCGCGGTCGTCGAGCGCCGTAAACGGCTCGTCCAGCAGCAGCAGCGACGGTTTGTGCAGGAACGCCCGCGCCACCGCCAGCCGCTGCCTCATCCCGCGTGAGAACTCACGCACCAGCCCGTCCCGCACGCGGTCAAGACCGGTGCGCTCCAGCCATTCCATCGCCGCGCGGCGCGCGTCCGGCAGGCCGTACAGCGCGGCGAACAGCCGCAGGTTCTCATAGGCGGAGAGCTCCTCGTAGATGCCGATCCCATGGCCCAGCAGCCCGGTCATGCGGCGCACTTCCGCCGAAAGGCAATCCTGCCCCATCACGCGCACCGCTCCCTTGCTCGGCCTCGACAATCCTGCCAGGATTCGCAGCAGCGTCGTCTTTCCCGCGCCGTTCCGCCCCAGAAGCGCCACGCAGGCGCCCTGTGGCGCCTCGAAGGAAAATCCGCGCAGAGCGGGAAAGTCGCCGTAGTATTTCCAGACGTTGTCGACGGCGAGAGCGGTCATCACGCGCTGCGCTTGCCGGCTGCGCCGGACTTGATCCACTGCGCCCAGAAGCTGAGCGCGAGGAACGCCGCCAGCAGAACCAGGGCAATCTTCCACCAGCGCTCGTAGCCCGGCGGCAGGATCCGTTCAATCCTCGGGCCGTCCTCTTCGCTCTCGCTCGCAGCGGGTATCTCCGGCAGCGCGCCCGTGCCGGAAAGGCGGATTTCGTAACTGCTGCCGGTGATATCGAAGACCGCCGCGCGCGTCGAGGGCTCCTGCCCCAGAAGCTTCAGCTCCGCTCCTTCCGCCTGAATGCCTTCCGGAACCACCAGCCGCACCGGCCCGGGCGCGTGCAGGATCCGGCCCTCGAGCACGGTGTTTTCCTTCGCGGGGAACTTGTAGCTGATATCGAACCGTGTTTCGCCCCCCGGCTTCACCGGGAAATCCAGCGCGAACACGCCCGGCCGCACGCGCCGCGGTTCCCGTTCCACAGGCACGCTGCCGGGCGAGGTGGCGCGCGCGCGGACATTGCCGCCGGCTGCCGCCGGCGCCGTGAACTGCAGCGTGCCCTGCTGCGGATTGTTCCAGGTCACGTTGGTGCCGTTTTCGAACAGAACCGTCTCGTTGACCACCCACTCGTTGCCGTCGCCCTCCACCAGGACCATGTGCTGTGTGACGCGCACGCCGGGCACGCGCGGCGCCGCGTCGAAGACTTCGACCTCCAGGTTCGCTGCGCCCGCCTCCACCGGACGGGAATAGCTCACGCCTTTGTATACAGCCTGCAACAGCAGCGAACCCGCGCCCTGCGCGCGGATGACGAAGCGCCCGTCTTCGCCCGTCCGTGCGCTGCCCGCCGGCGCCGTCCCGCCCTCCCCCATCTGCGCTAGATGGACGAAGACGCCAGCCTGCGGCTTGCCCGTCGTGCGGTTGATCACGGTTCCGCTGATGTCGGCCAGCGCCGGCAGCGCCGCCAGCACCAATATCCACGCGCCTCTCATGCATCGCCTCCCGCCATCGGCTTGCCGCACTCGCCGCAGAATTTGAGCGGCTTGTCGAACTTCGCCCCGCAGTGCGGGCACACCGTGCCCGGCGAGGGCCGCGCCGCCGGCGTCTGTCTTGCCGCGGCGGGCTTGGCGGATTTGGCCGGACCCGGCCCCTGCATCCGCTCCAGCTCGGCGTTCACTTTATTCAGCTCCGCTTGCAGCCTGGCCTTCGCCTTCGCATAGTCGCCGTCGGAAAGCTTGCCCAGCCCGTACTCAAAATTCAGATCGCGCAGGTTGTCGTAGAGAACTTCCCGGCGCTCTTCCAGGTGCGCCCACGGAGGCGGCGCTTCCTCCGGAGGAAGATCCTGCGGACGGACAAGAAACACAAAGGCCAGCACACCCGCGGTGAGCGCCACAGCCACTGCCAATATCATCTCGGTTGAACCATCTTTCCACCCGCGGGCGCTTGCGGCGCGCCCGCGGCGTCACTGCGCCGGCTCAGCCTGGCGTTCATACACGCCCACCACCTGCGTCTTCGGATAAGCATATTTCACTTTGCTCGGGATCAGGCAGACGACGGTGCCGAACAGCAGCACGTAGAAGCCGATCCAGATCCAGCTCACCAGCGGAAAGACATATGCCTGAATGATGGCCGCCTCCGGGTCCGACTGGCTCATGCTGGCGAAATTCAGATACAGGTCCTCGTTGAGCCGCCTGCGGATGGCCACTTCCGAAGTAGGCTGCTGCGAGGCTGCATAGACGCGCCGCTCGGGTTTCAGATCGCCCAGATACCGGCCATTGCAGTGCACGGCGATGACGGCGCGCTGCCAGGAATAGTTCGGGTTCGAACCGTCGGTCACCTCCTTGATCTGCAACTGGTAGCTTCCGATGGTGAAATGCGAGCCGATCTTCACTTCCTCGGTCGTGTCTTTGTTGAACGCCGAGCCGGTGTAGCCGATGAACATCAGCACGATGCCCGTGTGGACCAGATAGCCGCCATAGCGCCGGGTATTGCGGTGCGTCAGCTCAACGGTGGCGCGGAGGATGTTCATCTGGTTCCGGACGGCGATGGACCGCGCCCCTTTGTAGAACTCCATCACGACGGTCGCGGCGACAAAGGCGCACAGCCCGAGGCTCACCAGCGCGTAGAAATGCCGCACCCCGAAAGCGAGCAGCGCGGCGACGGCCACGCCCATCGCCAGCACCGGCCAGCGGAAGGCGCGCTTCAGGCTCTCCCACGAGCTGCGCCTCCACGCAATCAGCGGCCCCACTCCGGTGAGCAGCAGCAGCGCCAACCCGATCGGAATGTTCACCTTGTTGAAAAACGGCGCGCCCACGGTGATCTTTTCCCCCATCGCCGCCTCCGTCAGCACGGGGAACAGCGTCCCCCACAGCACGGCGAAGCAGGAAGCCAGCAGCAGGAGGTTGTTGAACAGGAAGCTCGACTCGCGGCTCAGCACGCTTTCCAGGTGCGACTCGCTCTTCAGGTAATCCAGGCGCCGCAGGATCAGGAACACGGTAACCGAGATGCTGATGGCCAGGAAGCCCACGAACCAGGAACCCAGCGAGGACTGCGCGAAGGCGTGGACGCTCGAGACGATGCCGCTGCGCGTGAGAAAAGTGCCGAAGATGCAGAGGAAATAGGTGGCTGAAATCAGCACCATATTCCAGACTTTCATCATGCCTTTTTTCTCCTGCATCATCACCGAATGCAGGAAGGCCGTACCCGTGATCCAGGGCAGCAGCGAAGCGTTTTCCACCGGATCCCATCCCCAGTAGCCGCCCCAGCCCAGCACCGCGTACGCCCACGCCTGCCCAAGCATGATGCCGATGGAGAGAAAGCCCCACGTCACCAGCGACCACCTGCGCGTGGTGGCGATCCAGCCCTCGCCCGGCTCGCGTTTCAGCAGCGAGGCGAACGCGAAGGCGAAGGGGACCACAAACCCCACGAAGCCGAGGTACAGAGCCGGCGGGTGAATCGCCATCATCGGGTACTGCAACAGCGGATTCAGACCGTTGCCGTCGGGCACCGAAGTCACGCCGCGCCCCACCGCCAGCATCTGGAACGGCGGCTCGACAAACACATTCAGCAGACAGAAGAACGTCTGCGTGAAGGCGAGCACGGCCATCACCCACGGCATCAGATTCCGGTGCTTTGCGCGGTTGGTCCAGACGACGATGGATGAGTACAGCGACAGCATCCAGCTCCACAGCAGGAGCGACCCCTCCTGCCCGCCCCACCACGCGGCGAATTTGTACAAGGCAGGCATGGCGCGGTTGGAGCGCTCCGCCACATAGGCGAACCGGAAATCGCTCGTCATCAGCGCGTACACCAGAATGGCCGATGCCGCCGTCAGCGTCAGAAATACGCCGTAGACGGCGCGCCGCGCGCTCTCTACGAGGAAGGGCTTGTTCTTCCAGCCGCCGATGACGGAAGCCAGCAGGGCATATGCCGCCAGGCAAAGCGCCAGCAGCAGACTGTATGCGCCGAGAGTCTCCATGATTCCGCTCCGAACGTGGATTGGGACCGCACTACAGAGAGGACCGCGAGGGGCCGGGGTTCAGCGGCTGAGGCGCAGCTTTCCCGGGCGCGGCTTCATACTTCGACGGGCATTTGGCGGCGATCGAACTGGCGTGGAACGTCCCGTCCGGGGCCATCTTGCCGTCCGCCATCGCCTGCGCCTCGGCGCGGAAGGTGTCCGGCAGCGGATCTTTCCCCGTGTACACGACATTCAGCGTGGAACCGCGTTCCTTCTCGCAGATCTGGAAATGCACGGCCGTTCCCTCGCGCCGGATGGATCCCGCCACCACGTCGCCCGTCACCCGAACCCGCTTGCCCGCCTCCGATTGCGGCATGGACTTCAGCTCGGAGATCGTCTTGTAATACGTCTTCGATTCGCGGATGCCGCTCGCCGCCAGCCATGCCAGCGTGCCGAGAACCGCCGCCACGAGGATGCCGAATCGCAGGTAGGTCTTCATATGGGGCCTCGCCTACAAGTATAGCCCCGCGGCCGAATCATGGACTGGATAGTGTGATTTCCGGCTCCACCCGGAACGAGCCCTCCCCGCGGACGCTCTGCACCGCTACGCGCCAAATGCCCGGCTGCGGGCGGGCCACTTCGGCTCTCGCCCCGCCGGCCCGAATCCATCTGCCTTCAGGGCTCACCAGCCACAGGTCCAGTTCGGCGCCGGAACCGCCGTACTCCAGCCGCACGGCCAGCTTCTTGGCGTTGCCTGGCACCCGGATCGGCCGCGTCCACCATTGCGCGAAGGCGGCGGCGCCCTCCCACCGCCGCCGGGATGGCGCCGCCGAAGCCACCACCGGCCCCGAGGCGCCGTCCTGGAACCGGAATGGGATGCTCGGCGCGGCGATCGGCGGCGCCCTCGTAACGTGCACGTGCACATGACGGCCGAAAGAATAGCCGCTGTTGCCTGCCTCGGCCAGAATCTGCCCCGCCTCGACCCGCTGCCCCGTGCGCACGCGGAAGGATCCGGTTTTCAGGTGTGCGTAATGAGCGAAGGTTCCATCGCCGTGGTCGATGGTGATGTAGTTGCCAAACAGGCGCCGGTTCGGCGTCTGGCCCAGCCGGAGATCGCGCGCCAGCACCACGCCCCCCCGCATGGCCGTCACATAGCGGCCCTCCGTGGGTGCGAAGTCCCAGGCATGGAGCGCCCGTCCGTAATGCGAGAAGGCGCCATAGGGCCGCTGCGTCACGCGCCACGCCTGCCCCTCGGGGAACGGCTTGCGGTAGGTCTCCGCGGAAGCCACGACGAAGCGCGCCGGCGGGCTTTCGTCGCCGTTCGGGTTGCGCAGAATCACAAGATACTCGCCCGGCGCGAGCGGCCCGGGATCCGCACGCAGCCGGTCGCCCTCCCGCTGCGAGGGGAGCACCACCGCCACGTATTCCCAACCGGCATTGTCCCGGTATCGTGCAATGTTGACCGTGGTATCGGGCTCGGCGCCCACCGTGTCGAGGATCAGACCACCGGGGCCCACCGCCGACACCCGCACGGCCAGGGGTGTCGCCTTGCCGAGAATCTCGAATTCGCGTTCGCCCGCCACGCGGCCGCCTGACACTACGCGCACGCGCCACCGCCCGGGCTGTGTCGCCGGAACGAAGCCGCCGATCTGGAGCGCGTTCACCACGCACACGGTTTTGCCCGGCGGCAGATTCCTGTACTCGGCGCTCTCCACGACCGCCCCCGCCGGGCTGACCCATTCCACCGCGAACGACTCGTCCGCCCTTACCCGCGCCGTGAACCGCACCAGAATGTGGGCTTCATGCGACTGCACCGACGCAGCCTGACAGGAGAGGCGACAGGCGTCCGCCGCCACGGCCAGCCCTGTCTCCAGACGGCTGATCTCCGCACCCTGCACGGCGGCGGCAAACACGAATAGCAGGAAGGCCGGGCGGGCCACACTCCTCCATCGGCAGCCGGCGCCGCACGCTTTAGTCATTCGCGCCGCGGCGGCTCAAGTCCGGCGCTCATTCTGACGATCTTTCGACCAGGAGACCCGATGAGCGCTTCCCTGCCCTCGACGAGATTCCAGGACCACTACGCCGTGCTCGGCGTGCCGCGCAAGGCCACGTCTGAAGAGATTCACAAGGCCTACTCGGCGCTGGCCTCCAAGCACCACCCCAGAAACGGCGCATCGCCGGATCCACAGAAGTACGACGCCGTCACAGAGGCCTACGAAGTCCTCTCGAACCCGGCGACGCGGGCGGCTTTCGATTCCCTGATGCCCAAGGAAGAGGAGGCGGCGCCCACGTTGTCTCCGCGGCGCTTCTATGACGCTGTCACCACGGAAGCCGGCCGGCGCATGGCCATTCTCGCCATCCTGTACGAGCGCCGCCGGGCCAATCCCGGCGCCCCCGGCGCGCCCGTGCGCGTCATCGAAGCCATGGTCAACTTCCCGGCT
>DYJN01000043.1 GCA_020723085.1 Arcobacter sp. | reverse complement strand
GACCAGAGGGAGAAGCGCGGGGCGAGGGCGCGCTGCCATCGCGGCGGCAGCCAGTGGAGGAATGGGGTGTAGAGGTGGGGCTCGACGGGGGAAGCGGCGTCGGGTGTCTGCACGAAATAGCGGCGTCCGGTGCGGCGGATCTCAGAGGCGAAGCGGGCCATGGCCCCCGGGGAGCCGAGGTGCTCGATGACGGAGTTGCTGAAGACGAGGTCGAAAGCCTTGTCGGGGAAGGGCAGCGCAGCGCCGTCGCCTTCGAGATACAGGACTCCCGGGGGGACGGGTTCGCGGGCGCGGGGCTGGTTGAGAATGACGAGGCGCGGACGGACGGGGCAGAGGTCCCAGATGGCGGGCGTTCCGCCGACGTCGAGCACGAGCCAGTCAGGCTGGATGCCGAACAGCGCGGCAAGCCGCCGCATCCGGCGGCGGCGGAAGCGGGCGCCGAGGCGGGCAAGCGCGCCGAGAGCATCCATGAACCGTAGTGTAGGCGGGTGGAAGAAACCGCGGGAGCGCGGGAGGCCGGGGCCGGATTGTTTGAAACAGGAATGGGGAACTTTGTCGCGCCTGCCGCCCGCGCCCGGAGCGCGCGTCCGTGCGACAATGTGCGGCGTGGAAGGCGTAGCGAGAGAGGCGCGGCGCGGGCCGCCGGCGATCCTGCATGTGATGTGGGGCTTCGAAACCGGAGGCGCGGAGATGCGGCTCGTGCGGCTGGCCAACGCCCTGGGGCGCGCTTACCGGCACTGGATTGCGCCGATTTCCGGGCGCGACTCAGCGAAGCGGAAGTTCGAGCCTGGTGTGGACTGGGAGATCGTGGAAACGCCGCGGAAGAGCACGCCGCTGGAGTTCGCGCGGCTGATCCGCAGGCTGCGCCCGCACCTGGTGCAGACGTACAACTGGGGAGCGTTCGACGCGGCAGCAGGATGCGTGCTGGCGCGCGCGTGCCCGCTGGTGCACACCGAAGACGGCTTCGGCGCCGATGAAGCGGAGGGGCCAAAGGCGCGGCGCGTGCTGGCGCGGCGTGTGGTGCTGCCGTTTGCGCGGCGGGTGGTCGTGCCATCTTCCACGCTTGAAAGGATCGCGCTGGAACGATACGGGCTCCCGCGGGGCAAAGTCGAGCGGATTCCGAACGGCGTGGATTGCCTGGCATTCCGCCCCGGAAGAAACGATGCGCTGCGGAGGGAGCTGGGAGTGGGCGTGGATGAGCTGGTGATCGGCACGGTGGGGCATCTGCGGCCGGAGAAAGACTACGGGTTCCTGTTGCGGGCGTTCGCGGAGGCGCGCCTGGAATCGTGCCGTCTGGTCATCGCGGGAGAGGGCGTGGAGCGGGAGAGGCTGAAGAAGCTGTCCGGGGAACTGGGGTTGAGCGGGCGTGTGCTCTTTCCGGGCGTCGTGGAGCCCGCGCCGTGGTACCGGATGTTCGATCTGTTCGTGATGTCATCGGTGACGGAGCAGATGCCGCTGGCGCTGCTGGAGGCGATGGCTTCGGGGCTGCCGGCGCTGTGCACGGACGCGGGGGATTCGGCGTGGATGCTGGATTCGCCGGACCTGCCGGCGATCATGCCGCGCGGAGATCTCAGCGGATATGTGAAGGCGCTGAGGCGGTGGGCGTCGGATGAGCGGCTGAGGCGGGAAGCGGGGGAGAGGAACCGGGCGCGGTGCGAGCGCGAATTCTCGCTCGACCGGATGGTGGAGCGGTGGCGCGCCGTATACGAAGAATCTGTGGAGAAGCGGTGATCAGGAGTCTGCGGGCGCGCCGGACAGGCGCCGCTTCAGCGCCGCGAGAGCGCGGATCAGGAGGCGGAAGATCTTTACCGACAGCCAGGCGAAGACAATCAGGAAGATGGTCACGAGCACGAGCACGGCGAGCGGGTGCGTAAAGGTAAGCCAGAGCAGCGCCGGGACGGTGAAATCGCCGGCGAGGCTGAGCAGCCAGTTGGAGAACGGCTCGGGGCTGTGGTTGACGGCGAAGCGCACCGCGGCTTTCGTTGCGTGGGCGGACAAGGCGGCGCCGCCGGTGAGCAGCGCCAGCGAGGCGCGGGCGGCTGGGTCGAGCGTGGCGAAGGCGGCGGCGCCGAGCATGGCGGCGCCGACAGGGCGGATGAAGGTGTGCACGGCGTCCCAGAAGGAGTCGAACCACGGGATCTTGTCGCTGATGAATTCGGCGAAGTAGGCAACGGCTGCGGCGGTCAGCACGGCGGGATGCGCCAGGATCTCCAAGCCCTGCAGCGCCGCGGGCAGGTGGAGCCACCCGAGGCGGATGGCGAGACCGAGACCGAGGACGGTGGCGTACAGCCGGAGTCCGGCGGCGACGCCGCCGCCGAGCGCGATGGCAAGTGTCTGGAGGGGATCCATGGCGAGGAGAAGCCCGTCGATTCAGCATACGCAATCCGGTTCTGCGCGGTTCCGCCGTCCGTTATGCTGAATCGCATGAAACCGGCTGTGTTTTGGACGGCGGCTGTTCTGGCGCCGCTGTGCGCGATGGCGCAGGCGCCTGCGGCGAAAGTGAAAGGCCCCGTGGCGGCTTCATCCGGCGTGCGCGCCGGACTGCCCGCGGGGCAGAATACGCTGTACGCAGGCAACCGCGCGCCGTTGAAAGAACTTCCCCTGGTGAAGCTGCCCGTGGGAGCGGTGGAGGCGGGCGGGTGGCTGGGCGAGCAGTTGAAAAGGATGGCGCAGGGCTTCAGCGGGCGGCTGCCGGAGCTGAGCCAGTATTGCCGGCGCGAGGGGAACGCATGGCTCGATCCGCGCGGGCAGGGACGGTTCGGCTGGGAGGAGCTGCCGTACTGGCTGAAAGGTTACATCAACCTCGGTTATGTGCTGCGGGACGCGCGGATCACTGCGGAGAGCCGCGAGTGGGTGGAGGCGGCGCTGAAGTCGCAGCGCGAGGACGGGTATTTCGGACCGGCGGCGAACCTGGCGGGGGAGCACACGCTGGGGCGGCTGGAGGCGCTGGACCTGTGGCCCAACATGGTGATGATCTACGTGCTGCGGACGCACTATGAAGCCACCGGGGACAAACGCGTGCTGGATTTTCTGTTGCGGTATTACCGGTGGTTCCACTCACAGCCGCTGCACAATCTGCTGCCGGCGAGCTGGCAGAAATACCGGGGCGGGGACAATCTGGATCACATTTATTGGCTGTATTCGCAGACGGGAGAAAAATGGCTGCTGGATGCGGCGCGGGTGAATCACGAAAGGACGGCGGATTGGGTTGGGGGAATTGAGTCCTGGCACGGGGTGAATTTCGGGCAGTGTTTCCGCGAGCCCGCGCAATATTTCCAGCAGACGCACGATGAGCGCTACCTGCGCGCGGCGGAACGCAACTACGGCACGATGATGCGGCTTTACGGCAACGGGCCCGGGGGCGGGTTCGCGGCGGACGAGAACGCGCGGCCCGGTTTCCGCGGTCCCCGGCAGGGGACGGAAACCTGCACGTGGGTGGAGCTGATGTTCAGCCACGAGATGCTGCTCGGGATCACCGGAGACGCGAAGTGGGCCGAGCGCGCCGAGGAGATCGCCTTCAACTCGCTGCCGGCGTCCATGACGCCTGACTTGCGAGGGCTGCATTACCTGACGGCGCCGAACCAGCCGCAGCTCGACCGGCGGAACAAGGCGCCGGCGATCGACAACAGCGGCGACATGTACAGCTTCAATCCTTACGGCTACCGGTGCTGCCAGCACAACGCGGCGATGGGGTGGCCGTATTTCGCGGAGCGGCAGTGGATGGCGACGGGAGGCAACGGGCTGGCCGCGGTGTTTTATTCCACGAACACGGTGCGGGCGCGCGCAGGGCGGGGAGAGGAGGCGACGATCCGCGAGACCACGGATTATCCATTTGACGGGACGGTGCGCATGACGGTGCACCTGAAGGCGCCGGCGCGATTCCCGCTGGCGCTGCGGATTCCCTCCTGGGCGCGCGAGCCGCGCCTGGCGGTGAACGGGCACGGGGTGGAAATCCCCGCGCGGGCTTCGTGGGTGACTCTGGAGCGGCAGTGGTCGGAGGGAGACAGGGTGGAGTTGACGCTGCCGGCGGAGGTTGAGGTTCGAAGGTGGGCGGAACAGAAGAACGCGGCATCGGTGCATTACGGACCGCTGGCGTTTTCGCTCCGGATCCGGGAAGACTGGCGTCCTTATGGCGGCGAGGGGGAGTGGAAACAATATGAGGTGTTGCCGGCTTCGCCGTGGAACTACGCGCTGGAGGCGGATGCGCCGCTGCGGGTGGAGCGCAGGGCGGGGCAGGCGGCGCAGCCGTTTGATCCTGAAGCGGCGCCGGTACGGATTCGCGCCCGGGGGCGGCGCGTGCCGGAGTGGCGGCTGGAGCCGAACGGGCTGCCGGGCGAGATTCAGGCGAGCCCGGTGAAGACGGAGGAGCCGGTGGAGGAGATCGAGTTGATCCCGATGGGCGCGGCGCGGCTGCGCATCACGATGTTTCCGGTGGCGGGCGGCGAAACGCGGTGGGAGGCGAACACGCCCATCGTACTGGCATCGAGCGCCACGCATGAAGATCCGCCGGACAGGGAGGGGTTCCGTTTTGGCGGCGCGCGCGGATCGAAGGAATGGATCGAGTACCGATACCCGTGGCCGAAGATGGTGCGGCGAGCGGCGCCCGAGTGGGGCGAGAGCGGCGCGCCGCAGGCGTGGCGCGTGCTGGTGGAAAGCGGCGGCGCGTGGAAAGAATGGGACGGGCGGGAAGTGGAGACCCGGGCGGTGCGCCTGGAGGTGGAGATGGCGCCGCGGCGGGGTGTGGCGCTGAAGCGGTGGAGAGTGGAGTAAGTTCAGCGTAGAGTAGAGAGGGAGATCGCGGAATGATTCAACTTGGATTTGTCAGCGCGATATTGCCGGACCTGGATCTGAAGCAGGTGCTTGAGTTTGCGGGCGAGAGCGGCTTCGACTGCGTGGAGGTGATGTGCTGGCCGGTGGGCAAGGCCGAAAGGCGCTACGCCGGCGTGACGCATATCGACGTCAACGGTTTCACCAAGAGCAAGGCGCAGGAAGTGCGGGAGCTGTGCGAGGAGACGGGCGTGGGCATCAGCGGGCTGGGCTATTATCCGAACCCGCTGGCGGCAGACCCGGCAGAGGCGAAAGTGTATGTCGAGCACATCAAGAAGGTGATCCGGGCGGCGGAGCTGCTGGGGGTGGGCGTGGTGAACACGTTCATCGGGAGAGATCCCTCGAAGACGGTGGATGACAACTGGCCGCGATTCCTGAAGACCTGGAAGCCGCTGGTGAAGTTCGCCGAGGATCACGGCGTGAAGATCGGGATTGAGAACTGTCCGATGTTTTTCACCAAGGACGAATGGCCGGGCGGAAAGAATCTGGCGACATCGCCGGCGGTCTGGCGGCGGATGTTCAACGACATTCCGTCGGGGAACTTCGGCCTGAATTTCGACCCTTCGCATTTCGTGTGGCAGGGCATGGACTATGTGAAGGTGCTGCGCGAGTTCCGGGAGAAGCTGTTCCACTTCCATGCGAAGGATGCACGGGTGGACCGGGAGCGGCTGAACGAGGCGGGACTGCTGGCTTGTCCGCTGGAGTATCACACTCCGAAGCTGCCGGGGCTGGGCGATGTGGACTGGAGCCGGCTGTGCTCGGTGCTTGTGGAGGTCTATGACGGCCCGGTGTGCATCGAGGTGGAAGACCGGGCGTACGAGGGAAGCCTGGAAATGCGGCAGGCAGCGCTGTTGCAGAGCGGCGGCTATCTGGCGCAGTTCCTGCCGTGATGTGGAAGCAATCACGTACTTTGGCGTCATGCAACGGGCATGGGCCGTGTAGTACGCTGAGAAAGAGGTCTGAATAGGATCTGGAGGTCTTTTAGATGCTGCGCACGATCCAGCGAATTGTTGTATGGGCGGCTGTCTGCGCCGCAAGCGCGGGCCTGGCAAGCGCCCAGATGGGAACCTTCATGGGGCGGGTGTTGGGAGAGGATGGCAAGCCGTTGCAGGGCGTGATCATCAAGATCGAGCGGAAGGATATCAGGGGCAAGTGGCAGACGAAGACGAACAAACGGGGCGAGTGGGTTTACAGCGGCATGCCGATCGGCGGCATCTTTACCATCAGCTGCGAATTCAACGGGCAGGTGATGGACGTGCTGAACGGCGTGCGCAGCCAGATGGGCGATCCCGTGGAGCTGAAGGACTTTTGCGACATCCAGAAGCTGGCGGCCAAGCGCAAAGCCATGGAGCGGGCGCAGCAGACCGGACAGGTTTCGCAGGAAGTGCTGAAGGAGATGACGCCGGAGCAGCGGGCGCAGATGGAACGTCAGTTGAAGCAGCGCGCAGCGCAGATGGCGAAGAACAAGGCGCTGAACGACGCGTTCAACGCCGGCTACGCCGCCCTCCAGGCGAAGGATTACCAGACGGCGGTAGACAACCTGCAGAAGGCCGGCGAGATCGATCCGAAGCAGGTGGCCGTATGGGTGCAGTTGGCGGCGGCATATGACGGCATGTCCACGACAAAGACCGGCGCGGACAAGGATGCGGCGCTGCAGAAGTCAGCCGAAGCGTATCAGAAGGCGCTTGAGCTGCAGCCGGGCGACGCGGGCATCCATAACAACTACGGGCTGGTCCTTGCCAAGATGAAGAAGTTCGACGAGGCGACGGCGGAGCTGGAGAAGGCGACGGCCCTCGACCCGCCGGGCGGCGGCAAGTACATGTTCAATCTGGGCGCGGTGTACATCAACACCGGGCAGATCGAGCCGGCGACGGTGGCGTTCAAGAAGGCGACGGAGCTGGATCCGAAGTACGCGCCGGCGTGGTTCCAGTACTGCAGCGCGCTGAGCGGCAAGATGCAGCTCAAGCCCGACGGGACGCCCATTCCCCCGGAGGGAATGAAAGAAGCGTGCGAGAAGTATCTGGAGCTGGAGCCGAACGGTCCCAATGCGGAAGGCGCGAAAGGACTGCTCCAGATGATCACCGGAAAGATCGAGACCTCGTACCAGAATCCCGACGCCAAGAAGGCCCCGAAGAAGAAGAAGAGGTAAGCCGTTGGCGGCGGACAGAGACAGGGGCGCCCTTTGCGGGCGCCCCTTTTGCATGCAAGAGTGAAGAGCGATGCTGCGGTTGCTCGCGTTTCTGTTGCTGTTCATCCTGGTGGTGCCGCTGATCCGCGTGTTGATCGGCGCAGCGGCGCGGGCGCTGACCGACTTTCTGGGGAAGGGCGGGAGCAGGCCGCGGCCTGAAATCGGCGGGAAGCTCCATCGCGACCCGGTCTGCGGCGTCTACGTCAGCGAGCAGTCGGCGGTGAAGCGCGTGAAGGGCGGCGAGACGCTCTATTTCTGCTCCGAGGATTGCGCCCGGAAGCATGGTCAGACGATGGGGAATTCCTGAACCGGGGCCTTCACGAGTCCGCGAAAAACCCAGTGCAAGCGCGCCGGTCAGGGCGCATGGACTCCGCGGTTCGCGACCACCCGCTCCAGCGGACCTGCGGTCTGGTTCGCCGGCGGCAGAGGAGCCTTGTTTACGGCCATTGGCCCCAGGGTTCTCGAGCCGTGCAGGGCGGCAGGAAACAGGCAGAACGCTTACCAGGGCGAGTCGAGTTGTACGGGACACGAATGTCGGGACGCGGGGCGCCCGTAGGCGTAAGCACCCCCCGTTCACTCCGTGTCCCGCCTGCAACGCGCGCCCGGCGCCGGGACTTGCCCCCGCCGCTATGCTTTGCCGTCGCGCTTCACCAGTCGACGACGCTCGAGTCGTCTTCGTCGTAGCTCTCCGGATTCTTCCAGTTGTGGCCGATCTTGTCCGCCAGGGCGTTCTCGTCCAGTTCGATGCCGAGACCGGGTCCCGAGGGCAGGTTCACGTAACCATTGCGGACGGTGAACGGTTGCTTGAGGTAGCCCTCGCCGAGGGAGACCTGCTCCTGGATGAGGAAATTGGGGATCGAAGCCGCGAGCTGAATGCCCGCGGCGAGAGAGATAGGGCCTAACGGATTGTGCGGGGCGATGGCCGCGTAGTAGGCCTCGGCCATGCCCGCGATGAGCCGGACCTCGGTGATGCCGCCTGCGTGGCACAGATCCGGCTGGAGGATGGCGGCGGCCTTTTTCTCGAGGATCTCCCGGAATCCCCATTTGGTGAACACGCGCTCGCCGGTGGCGATGGGGATGTGGGTGGAACGGGCGATCTCCGCCATTACGTCGTGGTTCTGGGCCTGGCAAGGCTCTTCGATGAACATCGGGTGGTGCGGTTCCAGAGCCTTGATCAAGACCTTGGCCAGGGCGGGAGAAATGGCGCCGTGGAAATCGACGCCGATGTCGATTTCCGGGCCGACCAATTTCCGGAATTCCGCGAATTTTTCGGCGGCATATTCGACCTCCGCCTGAGATTCCACGTAACGCGGATACTTCCGCCGGCGCGCCGGGCCTGTCTTGAAAGCGGTGAATCCCTGACGGACGGCCTCGCGGACGCGGTCCGGGTTGTTGACGCCGGCATGGGCATAGACGCGGACGCGGGTGCGCGTGGGGCCGCCGAGCAGTTCGTAGACCGGCACGCCGAGCGCCTTGCCCTTGATGTCCCAGAGAGCCATGTCGATGCCGCTGAGGGCGGAGGTGAGAATTGGGCCGCCGCGGTAGAAGGCGTGGCGGTAGATGGCCTGCCAGTGGTGGACGACGGCGCGCGGATCCTTGCCGATCAGATAGGGCTCGATCTCCTGGACGGCGGCGGCGCAGGTTTGCGCCCGGCCCTCCAGAATGGGTTCGCCCAGGCCGGTGATGCCGGCGTTGGTATGGATCTTCAGGAACAGCCAGCGAGGTTTGACCGGGAATGTTTCCAGGCGCGTGATCCGGAGCGGATCGCGCGCGCGCATGGGCGCGTTCTGTTCGATGCGGGCTTTCGCTTCGATCCGGTCCGCGGCAAGGGATGCGGGAGCGGCGCCAAGCAGGGAGCGGCGCGAGAGAGAAAGAGGCATAGGAACTCCTTTGCGCCACATTGTATCCCCGGGTCCGCTGGTATCATGAAAACTTGTCATGACGGATGAGAGGAAAGAGCCGCGAGCGTGGCAGCGGAGCGCGGCGGTGGCCGCTCTCAGCGTCGTCGCTGCCTACAATGCGGTGATCCAGTTTGGATACGCGGACGCCTTTGCGGCGCAGGTTCGTGATCCGTACAACATTCTGGAGATGGAGGAAAAAGTCAGCCGCATTGCGGACCTGATTCCGGTCACCGAGCGCGTGGGTTATTTGTCGGATGTGCCTTCCAGCGTGCCTGCCGGGCAGGCGGCGTTTTTCTCGGCGCAGTATGCGTTCGCTCCGCGCCTGGTAGTGAAGGAAGACGCGGCCGGCGGGAAGAATGTCCGGTACTGGCTGGCGGTCTTCAGCCGGCAGCAGGACTTTGCCGAGGCCGGAGCGCGGCGGGGACTTGTGCTCGAGAAGGATCTGGGCGGATACGTGATTCTGTACCGGCGGCAGGAGCCTGCGCGATGAACGTGCTGGCGTGGCTCACAACGGGTCTGGCGGGCTGGTTCTGGGCGCGTGCGCTGCTGCCTCGGCCGGCCGCGCCGGCGTGGATCCGGCTGGGACGGGAAGCGGCGATGGGGTTGGCGTTCGGGATCGGCGGCACGGCAGCCGTGTTTTTTGCGTTGCTGTGGGCGGGGCTTACGCCCGAGGCGGCGGCTTGGGCGGCTGATGGGGCCGTTCTCGTGTCAGGGGCCGCCGTGTGGGCGCTGCGCCGCGGGGGCGAGATTGCGGCGGAATCGGCGCCGCAGGCGGCGAGGCTGCCTTACGGGTGGCTGGCGGTGATCGCAGCGGCAGCTTGCGGCGCCGCTTTTGTGGCGGGCGCGTGGCTGATGCTGAAGGCGGGTCCGCAGGGGGACTGGGACGCATGGGCCATCTGGAACGTGCGGGCGAAATTCCTCGCGCATGAGGGACTGTGGAGGAACGCGGTTTCGCCGGAGCTGACCGCCACGCATCCGGAGTATCCGCTGCTGTGGTCCGCCGCCGTAGCGAGGGCGTGGGCGGAGAGCGGGCAGATGGCGCACTCGGCGCCGCAGGCAGGGGCGTTCGTTGTGGCAGTGACGCTCGTGTTGCTCTTTGCTTCAGGCCTGGCGGCGCGGGCGGGACGGGAATGGGCGGCTCTGGGCACGGCGACACTGCTGATGACCGTTTCGCTGTGGCGGACCACGCCGGGCCAGTATGCGGACGTTCCGCTGGCGATGTTCGTGCTGGGCGCGGTGATCGCCGCCGCCGCCGCGCAGCAGGCAGGATGGAGCGCGGCGGGGCTGGCGCTGAGCGGAGCGCTGGCGTCTTTTGCGGCCTTCACCAAAAACGAAGGGCTCGCCTTCTGCATCATCCTGGCCGCAGCGCTGGCTGGGGCGGCGCGGGTGCGCGCGGTGTGGTATCTGGCGGGCGCGGCGCCGGTGCTCGTGCTGACGGGGCTGTTCCACTGGCTGCTGGCGCCGCCGAAGCCCATGTTGAGCGGCGCGAGTTTCCAGCAGTTGGGGCGGCTCGGGGCGGTGCTGAAAGGGATGGCGGCGGAGGCGTGGGCGCTGGGAGATCTTCCAGCGCACCCGCTGCTGTTCGTGCTGCTGCTGTTGTTCGCCTTCCGTCCGAAGTGGCCGTGGCGGCCGCTGTGGCCGGCCGCAGCCGCCCTGTTGCTGCTGGCGGCGGACGCGGCGGTGATGTGGGGAGTGGCGGCAGATGTCCAGTGGCAGTTGAGGACGGCGGCGGACCGGCTTTTGCTGCAGGCGTGGCCGGTCCTGCTGCTGTGCGCCTTCTGGTGGCTGGCGGCGGCCGAAGCGCAGGGGATTCCCTCACGCGCTGAGGCGCCCGCGAAGCCGGGGCGGCGGAAGCCGGCCGCGGCATCAGCCGGCAAGAAGTGACAGCGCGCGCAGCACCACGGGGTCCGCGCGCAGTTCCACCTCGTCGCCCGCGGCCACGCCGGCGGCCTGGTTGAGGATCTCCTGCTTCAGCCGGCGGCGGATGATCTCCCGCTCCGAGGTCCACTCGGCGAGCGACGGACGGATATTGCGCCGCGAAAGCCAGAGCTGAAATTCATCGAGAATTTCCGGTGTAATTTCCCAGTTCCGGTATTCGTTTCCCGGATGATTTTTCAGCCACTCCGTGGCGAAATTCGGATAAGCGCCGGAGGCTTCCAGCACGCGGCCCAGAGGCGAATAGGCCTGCTGATAGACGATGAAGTCCGGCTCGATGCCGCCGCCGCCGCGGACGGCGCGGCCGAGCCGGGTGCGGAACTCCCGGGCCGGCTCCGTTGTGGCCTTCTCCAGTTCCGTGCCTTTCAGAGGCTTCTGGATGGAGCGGCCGCTGGGCGTGTAATAGAACGCGGTGGTGAGGGCGAGCCCCGTGCCGCCGCTGAGCGGGAAGACCCTCTGGACGAGCCCTTTGCCGAAAGTGGGCTCGCCGATGACGGCGCCACGGTCGTTGTCCTGGATCGCGCCGGCGAAGATCTCGGCGGCGCTGGCGGTCTTGCCGTTCACAAGCACCACGAGGCGGAAGCGGTAGGGAGCGAAGCCCTCGGGCACCTTCAGCTCTTCGGCGGGCGTGTTGCGCCCGCGTGCGGAGAAGATCACCGAGCCGGCTTCGAGAAACAGCGCCGCGGCGGCAGCCGCCGACTGGACGACGCCGCCCTGGTTGTTGCGCAGATCGAGCACGAGCCCCTGGAGATTTTCTCCGCCGAGTTGCTGAACCGCCTGCCTCAACGCCTCCGCGGTCTTGGCGTCGAAGCTCGACACGCGGACGTATCCCACGCCGGGCTGAAGCAGGAAGCTGCGGTCCACGCTGGGCGATTCGAGTTCCGCGGGAGAGAGAGTCACTTCGACCGGGCGAGGCTCGCCCTGCCGGCGGACGAGCAGGCGCGCCTCGCGCTGGCGCGTGTAGGCGAGCAGTTCGACGAGCTGATCGAGATCGAGATAGGCGAGCGGGATGTTGTTGATGACGAGGATCTCGTCGCCCGGCGACAGGCCCGCTTTCTGCGACGGCGAGCCGGGCATGGTCTGCAGGATGATGACGCGTCCCGGCAGGAGGCTGACCACGGTGCCGAAGCCCTTGGCGACGCTGCGCTCGAGCTCTTTCAACTGCTCGAACTGCTGCGCGTCGAAGAAGACCGAATGCGGATCGAGCCGCCGGAGCATGCCGGGGATGGCGCCGCGGTAGAATGCGGCATCCAGATCCACGGGATCGGCGGAATTTTCCATCGCGGCTGCGAGCGCAGCCGTGAAACGGCGCACGGCCTGTTCGAGATCTTCCGTGGAAGCGGGCGGCGGCTGCGATTGGGCGCGCAGCACGGCGGCCAGCAGAAGCAGTGCCGCGGCGCGCCGGATCATTTTTCGAACCGCAGAGCCTGGCGCTCGCGGAAGCGCTCCAGCGCCAGCTCCACCAGACGGTGGACCAGTTCCGGCATGGGCAACCCGTCGTACGCCCACATCCTGGGAAACATGCTGATGGAGGTAAATCCGGGGATGGTGTTCAGCTCGTTAATGAAGACCTTTCCGGTAGCGGCTTCGACGAGGAAGTCGACCCGCCCCATGCCGCTGCACTCGACCGCGCGGTAGCACTCGACGGCGAGCCGGCGGACGTCGCGGACCGTCTCGGCGGAGACTTCGGCGGGGATCACCGCGCGCGCTTTGTCGAGGACGTACTTGTCGTCGTAATCGTAGAATTCGCGCGACGGAAAGATCTGGCAGGGCGTGGAAGCCGCCGGCTCGTGGTTGCCGATGACGGCGCACTCGATTTCGGGTCCGGCGATGCAGCGCTCGACGAGGATCTTGGTGTCGTAGCGGGCGGCATCGGCGAGCGCCGCGTCCAGTTCGGCTGCATTGTGCGCCTTGTGAATGCCGACCGAGGAGCCCAGGTTGGCCGGCTTGACGAAAACGGGAAACGGAAAGCGCCGCATGACCAGGGCTGCGTCAAGCGAACGTGAATGCAGGACGGCGTAGTCGGCCACTGGAAGGCCGCGTTCCCGGCAGATGCGCTTGAATAGATCCTTGTCCATGGCGGCGGCGGAGGCGAAGACGCCCGCTCCCACGTAGGGCAGCGCGGCCATCTCGAGCAGCCCCTGCACGGTACCGTCCTCGCCGAAGGTTCCGTGCAGCATGGGGAAGACGACATCGATTTCGGGATTGGCTCCCGGCACCGGCAGGATGGGCGCCGGGCGCCAGCGGCCGTCCTTCGAGATGAAATAAGGGGCCGCCTTGTAGCCTTTGCGGTGGAGGGCGTCGATGACGGCTTCCGCCGAGCGCAGGCTGACTTCGTGCTCGCCGGACCGCCCGCCGTGCAGGACCGCCACGCGCAGGCTGCTCATAGGATGCGCTTCCCCATGGCCGAAAGGGCCAGCTCCACGGCGAGTTGAGCCGTGCGGTTGGCGGAATCGAGAATCGGATTGACCTCGACCACTTCCATCGACCGCAGGAGCCGCGAGTCGCACAGCATCTCCATGGCGAGATGCGCTTCGCGGTAAGAGATGCCGCCGCGCACGGGTGTGCCGACGCCGGGAGCCTCGCCCGGATCGATGCCGTCCATGTCGAGCGAGAGATGGATGCCGACCGTGCCGCGGGAAGCGATCCCGATGGCGTCCGTCATGACGGCGCGCATGCCGCGCTCGTCGATGTCGCGCATGGTGAAGACGGTGACGCCGGACTCGCGCACCACGGGGCGTTCGTCGAGGTCGACATCACGGATGCCGACCAGCGCGACATTGCGCGGATCGAGCACCGGCGCCACGCCCAGCAGGCGGGCCAGCTCGCGCGGGCCGGAGCCCACGAGGCAGGCCAGCGGCATGCCATGAACATTTCCAGACGGAGATGTTTCCGGCGTGTTCATGTCCGTGTGGGCGTCCAGCCAGATGACGCCGATGCGGTGGCCGCGGCGGCGGTAGTGCGCCGCCACGCCGTTGACGGCGCCGACGGCGACGGAATGATCGCCGCCGAGCACGATGGGGAACCGGCCCTGCCGCATGGCGCGCTCCACGCGCGCGGCGAGCGAGCGGCAGGTGGCGGCGATGGGCTTGAGATAGCGGGCGTTTTCGGCGCCGACTTTCGTGGATTCCTGCTGCTCGACTTCAATGTTGCCGAGGTCATCGACGCGGTAGCCGAGGGAGGCGAGCCGCGCGTTGAGACCGGCGACACGCATGGCCGAGGGACCCATGTCGACGCCGCGGCGCCCGGCGCCGAGGTCCAGCGGGACTCCGAGGACGGCGATGGTCTGAGGCATCTTCCTCATGGACGCGTCCTGTAGAGCATGCGCGGAAAGGCGATGGTTTCGCGGATGTGGTCGAGCCCGCAGATCCAGGCCACCGTGCGCTCCACGCCCATGCCGAAGCCGGCGTGGGGCACCGAGCCGTAGCGGCGGAGGTCGAGGTACCAGTCGAAGGCTTTCTGCGGCAGGTTGTGTTCGCGGATCCGCTGAAGCAGCAGGTTGTAGTCGTGGATGCGCTGCCCGCCGCCGACGATTTCTCCATAGCCCTCGCTGGCCAGCACGTCGACGCCGAGCACCACCTCCGGCCGCTGTTCATCGGGCTGGAAGTAGAATGCCTTGATTTCAGCCGGGAAGCGGTCCACCATCACCGGCTGGCCGAACTCCTCCGAAAGCAGCGTCTCGTCGGTGCCGCCGAAATCGCCGCCCCATTGGATCTCCGAACCCTTGCGCTGGAGGATCGCCACTGCTTCGTCGTAGGAGATGCGCGGAAACGGCGCCCGGATCGCCTCCAGTTTGCCGATGTCGCGCTCGAGCGTCTCCAGTTCATGCCGGCGGCGTTCGAGCACGCGCCGGACGATGAAGCAGATGAGCTCTTCAGAGACGCGCTTGACGTCTTCCAGCGTGGCGTATGCCATCTCGGGCTCCACCATCCAGAACTCGGTGAGATGGCGCCGCGTCTTGGATTTCTCGGCGCGGAAGGTCGGGCCAAAGCAGTAGGTCTTGCCGAACGCCATCGCGGTGGCTTCGTTGTAAAGCTGGCCGGACTGCGTGAGGTAGACTTTCTCGTCCTCGAAGTAATCCACCTCGAACAGCGTCGTGGTGCCCTCGCAGGCGGCTGGGGTGAAGATGGGCGTGTCGACCAGCGTGAAGCCGTTTGAATCGAAATAGTCGCGGATGGCGCGGATGATCTCGTGGCGCACGCGCAGAATGGCGTGGGGGCGGCGCGAGCGGAGGTGAAGGTGGCGGTGGTCGAACAGGAACTCGATGCCGTGTTCCTTGGGGGTGATCGGGTAGGGCTGATCTTCCGGAATGCGATGGACGATTCCGGCGTCCTCCACATCGAGTTCGTAGCCGCCGGGCGCCCGGCTTTCCGCGCGGACGCGGCCGCGCACGATCACCGAAGATTCCTGCGTCAGGTCACGCAGATCGTTGAAGCATTTCTCGCTGATGTCAGCCTTGACGGCCACGCACTGCATGATGCCGGTGCCGTCTCGGAGCAGGGGGAAGATGATCTTGCCGGAACGGCGGAGGTTGTAAAGCCATCCGGCGATCTCGACGGTCTGCCCGACGTACTGAGAAGCGTGTTCGATGGCGATTCTGGGAACGGAGGACATCAACAGGACTCCAGGTTGCCGGCCGCCAGTGTGGCCGACTCGATCGGATTGGGGAAATCGGGGGACTCTTTCAATTCGAGCAGGAGCGGGAACTGATCGCCGCGCTCCCTCAGCAGCGGCATAATGCGCGGCCAGTCGATGCTGCCGCCGGCGGCGAGCGTGGGAAAGAGGTGGATGTCGCGTTCGCCGTCGTTGTCGTGAATGTGCGTGGACCGGATGCGGTCCTTCAGCAGGTGGAAAGCGTTCTCGACGCCTTCCATGATGTGCGCGTGGCCGGTATCGAGGCAGAAGTTCAGGTTCAGATGAGTCAGCTCGTTGAAGTGAAGCAGGCGCTCGGCGGAGGACAGGCGGTTGGGAATGTTTTCGAGGAGCACTTCAACGCCGCGGTGTTTCGCGAAGAGGCAGATGTCTTCGAGGGCGGTGAAGGCGGCGTCGATTTTCCTCTCGTCATACTCTTCATCGGACACGCCGAGATGCTGGATCAGGTAGCGGAAGGGGAACTTCTCGGCGACATCCAGGGCGCGCTTGATCTCGTCGACGGCGGCGAGCCGCTTCGGCTTGGTCAGCTCGGTGATCGAGATGACGGCGCCGGGACCGGAACGTCCCCAGCAGTCGTCGCTGTACATGGGCGAGTGGAGCGAATGGCAGCGGAGCTGCGAGTCGCGGAACCAGAAGCCGAGCTCAGCCACCTGGGAGCGGTTGCGGTAATCGAAGTGCTGCCGGGCGCAGAAGATCTCCACGAGCGGGAAGCCGGCGCCGTGGATGCGTTCCAGCCAGACGGTGGTGAGGCGGTGGTTGACGATGAGGTGCGTGGAAAGCGCGCGCTGCATAGGTCAGAATCCCGAGGCCTTTCCCGCGCTGCGGCCGTTCTGTGCGGCGGCGAGCCACCGGATGCGCTCGGTGACGTTGGCGCCCTTTGTGGTGGCGTCCTCAACGGCGCGCACGCGCGGCTCCTCTACCATGATGGCTTCCACGGAGCCTACCGCGTAGATGGGGGCGAGGCTGTGGCCGCGCTGCCGGAGGAGTTCCAGAGTGTCGGGAGAAAAGCCCTGCTCATGGTAGAGCCGGTCCGGCATCCACTGATGGTGGATGCGCGGCTGGTCGACGGCGCGCTGGATGCCGGCGCCGAAATCGATGACATGCAGCAGCACCTGGAGCACGCCGGAGATGATGCGAGGACCGCCCGGGGCGCCAAGCGCCATGAGGAGCCGGCCATCCTTTTCCACGATCGTGGGCGTCATGGCCGACAGCGGCCGCTTGCGCGGGGCGATCGCGTTGGCCTCGCCCTGAACAAGGCCGAACATATTGGGCTTGCCCGGCTGCACGGCGAAGTCGTCCATTTCGTTGTTCAGCAGGAAACCGAGGCGGGGGACGGCGACGGCGTTGCCGTAGGAATTGTTGATCGTGTAAGTAAGGGCGGCGGCGTTGCCCTGAGCGTCGACCACGTTGAAGTGCGTGGTGTCTTCCGATTCCCGCGCCGGGCTGCCGGCGCCGAGCTCCGAGCTTGGCGTGGCGCGGTCCGGGCGGATGGACGCGCGGCGGGAAGCGATGTAGGCGGGATCGAGCAGTCCGCGCACGGGGACGCGGGCGAAATCGGAGTCGCCCAGGAATTCCGCGCGGTCAGCGAAGTAGCGGCGCATGACTTCGGCGATCCAGTGCAGGGAGGCGGCCGAGCCGAGACCCGTTTTCTCGTACCCTGTGCCCTCGAGCATGCCCATCATCTGGAGGATGCCGATGCCGCCCGAGCTGGGCAACGGGGCGGTGAGAATCGTGTGGCCGCGGTAGCCGCCCTTCAGCGGCTCGCGCTCGATGGCCTGATAGCCGCGCAGGTCCTCCAGCGTGATCAGTCCGCGGTGGCGCCGCATCTCTCCGGCGAGGATGCGCGCCGTTTCTCCCTCGTAGAAATCGCGGGCGCCGTGGCGGGCGATGCGTTCCAGAGTACGGGCCAGGTCCGGCTGGCGCAGCGTTTCGCCGGGTTCGTAGCATGCGCCGTCTTTCAGGAAGATGCGCCGGGATTCTTCGAAACGGGCGAGCCGCGCGCGGGCGCCGCAGAGCGAGCGGGCTTCAGCGTAGGAGAGCGTGACGCCGCCGGCAGCGAGGCGGATGGCAGGCTGGAGGAGTTCCGCCCACGGCCTGCTGCCGAATTTCCGATGGGCCAGCTCGAGTCCGCGGACTGTGCCGGGCACGGCGGCGGCGCGCCAGCCGATGAGCGAGTCTTCCGTGAGCTTGCCGTCTGCGCCGAGATACATGTTGCGAGACGCGGCCAGAGGGGCCGTTTCACGGAAGTCGATGAAGGCGGAGCGGCCATCTGAGAAGCGGGCGAGCAGGAAGCCGCCCCCGCCCAAATTGCCCGCGGAAGGATGGGTGACGGCGAGCGCGAAGGCCACCGCCACGGCGGCGTCGACGGCGTTTCCGCCCTTTTTGAGAACCTCCGCTCCCGCATCGGCCGCCAAGGGTTCCTGAGCGACCACCATGGCGTGGCGGGCGCGCACAGGCTCCCGAACCTGCGCCATGGCGGCGGACGCCGCAATGACAGCGAAAATCACAGACTTTCGCATGAAATCTGATTGTACTATGGGGGCGGCGAAGGCCCGTTCGCGCGGCCGGGAACCGGGGGAGCGGCCGCTACGGCCGCTGCTGGCGCGGCAGGAACCGGCGCAGAACGATACACCTCCCGGCAGGCGCGGCGGGAGGCCGCATGAGCGGCCGGAAGGAGCGGCATAGGGCGGGCAAGCCGCTCTGGGGAAGCGGTTGTCCGCAGCGTGCGTTCGCCGCGCCGTATCCGCGGTTGTTGGGCGGCCTTCCAGCGTGGCGCCGTCCGGTGCGCCGCCTTGAAGGACAGTGCATTGCGCGAGACACTGGGCGGCTTGTCCCGGCGGCTGACGCCGCCCTCAGGCGCGGGCGCCCAGAACCTGCTCTTGCGTGGGTGCAGGGCTGCCACCCGCAGCCCTCGCCTGCTCCATTGCGGTTCCGGCTGGGCAGCCTTCGGGAGCAGTGTTCAAGCCGTGCGGGCTTCGCGGGAGCGGAGCAGACGCACGCCGTGGTTTTGTATGTCGCCGTTGCCGTTGGCGCTACCGGCGGCAGAGGCGGCCAGAGCGCGGGCGTTGAAGATGGAGGCCTGCTCGGTCAGCGACTTCATGTCGCTGCCTTCCTCGACCACCATCTCATGCTCGACCCAATTCGAGAGAGGAATGTTGCGGAAGAACAGGCGCTCCTGCATCACCAGAGACTTGCGGTTGACGAACATCGACTTGTTCTCGCGCATGAAGTGGCGCTCTTCCACGCGGAAATCAGCCAGGAGCTGGTCGAAGGCTTGCCGGGCGGCGATCTCCTCGGCCGCGCGGACCTTCTCTTCCATCAGCTTCTCCTGGTTGCGGATGATCGCCTGCGCTTCGGCGAGGCTCTCCCGCTCTTTCGCCACGGCCACTTCGAGCCGCGCCTGCATGACGTAGTAACTCAGCAGAGCGCTGCCCATGGCGATAAACAGCGGCAGCAGGATCCAGACGAGCGCCGTCATAGTCATATCCTGCACATCCATCGGCAGGGCCGGCGGCGGACTTTAGCCGGGGGAACGCCCTACTGTGTCGGGTCGAGGCGCCGCCCCTGGAGGATGTTCCAGGCCAGGGAGAGGCGGAAGGAGAGCAGGGCGGCGAAGAAACACTGGATCCGGAACAGCAGAGCGGCGAAAAATCCTTCGTGCTTGGCAAGATACGAGGCGGCGCCGGCCACGGCGTCGGCCGCCAGCTCCTCCCGCGCCGCCACCGGCGGCAGCGGCGGATGGAGCACGGCGGCAGCGCCGGTGACGCAGACGATCCGCTTGCCGGCGCCGCGGATCCGGCGCCAGACGTCGAGCAGGGCCCAGTATTCGGAGAACCTCTTCTCGTTCAGATAGTTCATCCCGCCGAGGAAGGACTTGCGGACGGCGACGGCCCAATCCTCGACGCCTTCCGCCGCATCGCCGCTCAGAGGCGCGCGGGGCAGCGGCTCGAGCTCCAGGCTGGCGCGCCGGAGCTGGGCGGAGTCCGGCAGGCGGAAGGCGCAGTCCACGGCGTGGCCGTCAGGGTCGTGGAACACGGGGAACGCGGCGGTGGCGCCGGGCTGCTCTTCGAGCGCGGCAGCGAGTTTCGCCACGCAGTCCGGAGCCGGCTCCACGCGCGGGTCGAGGAACAGGATCAGATCCGCGCGGGCGGTGCGCGTTCCGATGTTGCGCGCCCGGGTCTTGCCGAAGTACATCGGCATGCGGATCACCTGCACCCAGGGCCGCCCGGCATCGACTTCGGCGGAGCCATCGCGGCTGCCGGCGTCCACCACCAGCACTTCCAGCCGGTCGAGAACGGTGCTGCGGGCCAGGGCGTCGAGGCAACGTTCCAGCTCCGTGCGGCAATTCAGGGAGACGATGACGGCGGAGACCAGCGGAGGAAGGGTTTCAGGCGCAGAGGATTCGGGAACCACCATTGGGCATCATAGCGTACAGCCACGGCAGCGCACTCAGTCGATGAGTCCCTTGCGCAGCGCGAACCGCACGAGCTCGCCGGTCGAGTGGAGGTTCAGCTTCTCCAGGATGCGGCCGCGGTGCGCGTCCACTGTGCAGACGCCGAGGTTGAGCAGCGCGGCGATCGCCTTATTGGTCCTGTCTCCGGAGATCAGCCGGAGGGCGGCCGAGGCGGCGCGAATGGAGGCGATGTTGCGCACGCCCAGCAGTCCGGCGGCCAGCAGGCACAGCATCACCAGCCCGTAGCCGGCAATCAGCACCCGGCGGATGGCGTGCTGCGTCACCGGCTGCACGGCGACGCGCCCCGGAGAGGAGACGGCGGATGGGCTCATCACATGGATCCTGATTCCATGAAAGCGCATCCGCCTATGTCCGGGGCAATCCCCCGGGCGGGCGATACATGGTTCCCAAACCGGGGCAGCCTACTCGGCCCGGATCACGATCTCCCCGATGCCGCCCTTGACTTCCAGCTTGAGACGTCCGGCGGTCTTGCCCGCTGTTGCGCTCCTCCACCGCCCGTCATCCTTCTGCAAGCCGATCACCTGGATGTTGCCGATGCCGCCCCGTGCGGCTGCCTCCACGCCTTCGGCGGGCACCAGCACTTCCGCCCGCCCGATGCCGCCGTTGATGACGGCCTCGACGTCGTGATCGAGCTTCAGGCGAAGATCGGCCCTCACTTCGCCGACGCCCAGGTTCATGTCCAGGCGCCGCAGCGGCACTTCACGGAAATCCAGCCTGTTGTCGCCCGCGCCGCAATGGATGGACAGATCCAGCGGCACATCGCCTCCCAGGCGGATCTCCCACTGGTTGGTCACGTTGCCAAGGGCGGGCGGAGGGTTCCCGTGGGAGATATGGAGCCGCCGCCGGAAGCCGCTGTCCTCGAACCGCACCTGCGGCTTGAGCGCGGGCGCGTTGTAAGTGAAGTCCGCTTCCAGAAACTCCGGGGCGCCGCCGGAGACGGTCAGTTCGCCCGCGGCGAAATGGATCTCGGCCGTGATGCGCTCGGCGCCCTGCGCGCGCGCCTTCTCAATGACCACCCTCTCGTGGCGGTCTTCGCCCACGCCGCCCTGAGGAGGGACACTGCAGCCCGCCAGCGCGAGCGCGCAGAGGGACGCCACCACCGCCCAGCCGGCCGCTTTGCCGCTCATTGCACGCCTCCTTTGCTGAATACGGTCCGCGCCTGAGCGATGTTCCCCGGGATTGGTCAGTTCACCGGGCGAAGAACCACGCGCTCCAGATTCATCGTGCCCGCGGCGGGGGCGATGCGCACGCGCACCTGGCTCCGGCCGGGCGGCAGTTGGATTTGCCCCACGCGGCGGGTCTTGAAGACCCAATCGCCGCCGGTGGCTTCGGCTTTGCCCTGGAGCCTCGTCCCACCGGCTTCGACGGTGAAGCCGGCCCCTGCGCGCCGCGCCGCGTAGCTGATCTCCACCAGATAGCGGCCGCCTCCGGGCGCTTCGACGGTCCAGTACGGGACGTCGCGCTCGCGCGTCCACTGGGTGAGGAACACGTGGCCGAGCGCGTTTTCCTTCTTGGCCCGCTGTTCGAACTCGGTGTCGATTTCGCTGGACTCGACGCCCAGCGTGATGACGCCCTTCGCGTCCGGCCGGTTGGCGAACGGCTCCGTGACGGGTGCGCCGTCGAGTTCCAGGGCGATGACGCTTGCCGTCTCGTCCGGCGCTTCGCCCGGAAGCTCCAGCACGATGTCCGCTCCATCGCGCACCGCCTTCACCGGGCGTTTCGGATCCGCCAGAAGACGCGCCCTGTGGACGATGTTCTTCAGTCCGGCCACGCGCAGCCTGCCGCCGGCGGGCCACTGGAACACGTGGAGGTAGAGGGTGCGCCCCTTCGCCGTCGCGCGCCCGAAGAACGACATGCGATCGAACGGACTGGCCGCCGTTTCATAAATCGACTCGCCGTTCACGCGCATCCAGCGGCCTATGGCATTGAGCCGCGTGATGAACTCTTCCTGGATGGTTCCGTCGGGCTTCGGACCCACATTCAGCAGCAGGTTGCCGCCTTTGCTCACGACCTCCACGAGCATGCGGATCAGGTCGCGCTCGGTCTTAAAGACGGTCTCGTACTTGTTGTAGCCCCAGGAGTCCTGGTTGATCGTGACGCAGGCTTCCCACAGCACCGGCTTGCCGTCCGGGCTCTTCAGACCCGTAGCGGGCACGAACTGTTCGGGCGTGCCGAAATCGGCGCGGTTGCCGGGCTTGCGTTCGTAGAGCCTGTCGTTGATCAGCGTGTTGGGCTGCAGCTTGCGGATGAAATCGTAGATCTCGTCATCGCGCTTCGTCTGGGCGAGCGTATGCTCCCACTCGCCGTCGAACCAGATGACCGCCACGTCGCCATAGCCGGTGAGCAGCTCGCGGAGCTGCTCCTTCATGAAGTCAATGTAGCGGTTGTTGTCGCCGCCTTCTTTGTAGTTGTCCGGGTGCTCCCAGGAGCGCCGCGGGCGGTAGTCGGGGTGATGCCAGTCCATGATCGAGTGGTAGAAGCCGAGGCGCAGCCCGTGGCGCCTCGCAGCCGCCGCGAGGTCTTTGAGCGGATCGCCGGGATAGGGCGTGATCTCCATGTCGTAATCGCTGACCCGGCTGCGGTAGATGCTGAAGCCGTCGTGGTGCTTCGACGTGATGACGATGTAACGCGCGCCGGCATTCTTCGCCAATTGCACCCACGAGTCGGCGTTGAAACGGACGGGATTGAAGCGGCGGGCGTATTTGTCATACTCGGCCTGCGGGATCTGCGCCTGATGGCGGATCCACTCGTGGCGGCCGATCACCGAGTACGCGCCCCAGTGGATGAACATGCCGAACTTCGCCTCGCGGAACCAGCGCGTGCGCTCCTCATCCGGAAGAGGAGGCTGTGAAGGCTGGGAGGCAGCGGGGATCGACGCGAGCAGGAGAAGGATGGAAGAAATGTGGAGGAACCGGGGAGGCATGGCTGTGGGGTATTCTATCGCCCGGATGGGGCGAACGGCAGCCAGGCCCGCTCGCCTAGAATGACAGAAGTGGAGCGGATTTTGCCATGAACACAGAACGACGGACTTTTCTCGGAGCCGCGGCGGCCGCGGCGACGGCGCGGATGCCAATCCTTGGCGCGAACGACCGCGTGCAGGTCGGCATCGTCGGCCTCGGCGGGCGCGGGCGGAATCACATCGAACTGTATAACGCCATCGAGAACTGCCGCATCGCGGCGGTGTGCGACGTGAACCAGGCCGCCCGCGAGCGGGCCATCGCGATGATCGAAAAGGCGAAGGGCTACAAGCCGGCGGAGTTCGCCGACATGCGGCAGATGTTCGAGTCGAAGGAGATCGACGCGGTGTCGCTGCCGCTGCCCAACCACTGGCACGCGCTGGCCACCATCTGGGCCTGCCAGGCGGGCAAGGACGTCTACGTGGAGAAGCCCGCCAGCCACAACATGTTTGAGAGCCGCAAGATGGTGGAGGCGGCGCGCAAGTACAAGCGCATGGTGCAGGTGGGCTCGCAGAGCCGCTCGACGGAGCACAAGATCCAGGCCATCCGGATGCTGAAGGAAGGGGTCATCGGCAAGGTGTACATGGCGCGCGGCCTGTGCTTCCGCCGGCGCTTCTCCATCGGCCACACGCCGGACCAGCCGGTGCCGCCGGGCATCGACTGGGACAAGTTCCTCGGACCCGCGCAGATGAAGCCGTTCAGCGTGAACAAGTTCGAATACAACTGGCACTGGTTCTGGGACACCGGCAACGGCGACATCGGCAATCAGGGCGTGCACGAGATGGACATCGCACTGTGGGGCCTGGGCCGCAAAGACTGGCCGAAGTCCGTCATGGGCGGCGGCGGCAAGTTCCTCTGGCAGGACGACCAGGAGACGCCGAACACGCAGCACGCCGCTTTCCACTGGGACGACGGCGAGATGACGTTCGACGTGCGCAACCTGCCCACGCCGCCGGAGGCGCTGGCGCCCATCCGCGGCGCCAATTACGTGGGCAACATCTTCTTCGGCGAGAAGGGATTCATGGTGCTCGATCAGGCGGGCTTCGCCGTCTACCGCAGCACGATGGCGGATTTCGTCGGGGCGCGCAGCGCGGGCGCGGGCGGGCGCGACAGGTACGAAAAGACCGCCGAGGGCAAAGCCACCGGCGAGGGCACCAGCGCGCACATGAAGAATTTCCTCGAAGCGGTGAAGTCGCGCGACCACACGAAGCTCACCGCGGAAATCGAGATTGCCGCGCGCTCGGCCGATTTCTGCCACCTGGCGAACATCGCCTACCGCGTGGGGCGCACGCTGCGGCTGGATGCGGACGGGCGCTTCATCGGCGACGCCCAAGCCAACGAGATGCAGACGCGCAAGTATCGGCCGCCATACGTGGTGCCGGAGAAAGTCTGAACAAAACCGGCGGATTCTGTTTTCATCAACCAACCGGAGCGTGAAATTTTATGAGAAACGTGATCATTGTCGGATCCGGGTGCGCGGGCAACACCGCGGCCATCTATACCGCCCGTGCGGGCCTCAAGCCGCTGGTCGTCAGCGGGCTCGAGCCCGGCGGGCAGCTCTCGCTCACGACGGAGGTGGAGAACTTCCCCGGATTCCCGGAGACAATTCAGGGACCTGTGCTTGTCGAGAACATGAAGAAGCAGGCTGAGCGGTTCGGCGCGGAATACGCGCAGGGGCTCGTCGAAGAAGCCGATCTGAGCCGCCGCCCGTTCCGCCTCCGCATCGACGGGCAGTGGGAAGAGTGCCGCACGCTGATCATCGCCTCCGGCGCGAGCGCCCGCTGGCTGGGGCTGCCGAACGAGCAGAAGCTGATCGGCCACGGCGTCAGCTCGTGCGCCACCTGCGACGGCTTCTTTTACAGGGGCAAGAAGATCATGGTGGTGGGCGGCGGCGACTCGGCCATGGAAGAGGCGAACTTCCTCACGCGCTTCGGCGAGGAAGTGGCCATCGTCCACCGCCGCGACGAGTTCCGCGCCTCGAAGATCATGCTCGAGCGCTGCCGCGCCAATCCCAAGATCCGGTGGATCACCAGCGCGGTCATCGAGGACGTCTATGACGTGGAGAAGGGCTACGTCACCGGCGTGAAGCTTCGCAACGTCAAGACCGGCGAGACGTGGGTGCGGGAGGTGGACGGGCTGTTCCTCGCCATCGGCCACATTCCGAACACAAAGCCCTTCGTGGGACAGATCGAACTCGACGCCGACGGCTACATCGTGAGCCACGGCGGGGCGCGGACGAGCGTGGCGGGCGTATTCCACGCCGGGGACGTGCAGGACCGCGTGTACCGCCAGGCGATCACGGCGGCTGGCGCCGGCTGCATGGCGGCGATCGAAGCCGAACGGTTCCTCCAAGCCGGAGGGCATTGATCAGGCGCGGCCCTGTGAACGGCCTGGAAACATTTCTGTCCGAATATGGCGCGCGAAGCGCCGCGCCCTCGCCCGCCAACCGCATGATGGCGGCTTTCGCGCGCGGCTTCCGCGACGGCTTCGACATCAACCTCGGCGTCGGCTACGTCAATGAGCGCACCATTCCCACGCGCCTGTTCGTGGAAGCGATGGAGGCGGTGGCGGGCGATCCGGCGCGCTACCGGCAGGCGTTCAACTACGGCGGACCCGAAGGGTCGCCCAATCTCATCCGCTCTCTGCGCGCTTTCCTGCTCCGGCACGAGGCAGGGATGGACGAAGCCACGCTTGCCTCGAAACGCCTGATCATCGGCCCCTGCGGCGCGATGAGCGTGCTGGAAGGGTTCGCGGAGATCCGCCCGCCCGGCATCGCCGTCACCTCCGATCCCGGCTATTACATCTATCTCGATGCCCTGGCGCGCCGCGGATTCCGCCTGCTCGCCGTACCGGAAGACGGCGAGGGGCTGCGCACGGATCTGTTGGAAGAGAGGCTCCGGGCGCTTGGCGGGGATGCGGGGCGGGTGTCGTTCTTCTACGTGATGACGGTGAGCAATCCGACGGGCGCCGTGCTGTCGAACGACCGCCGGCGGGCGGTGCTCGCCATCGCCGCGGATCTCTCCCGGCGAGTGCGACGCCGCGTGCCGGTGGTCTTCGATCTCGCCTACGAGCAACTGGTCCACGACCCGTCGCTGCCCCGTCCGCAGTCCGTGCTCGCCGAGGACACGATGGGCATCGCCTATGAAGTGGGAACGCTGTCGAAGATCCTCGCGCCTTCGCTTCGCATCGGCTATCTGCTGGGGCCGGACGGGCCGCTGATGAACGCGATGGTGCAGCGCACGAGCGACGCGGGCTTCAGCGCGCCGCTGTTCGTGCAGGAGATGGCGTCCTGGATGCTGGACGGCCCCATCGACGGGCAGATCCGGCGGGTGAATCAGGGCTACC
The DNA here is from genome assembly GCA_020723085.1 of Arcobacter sp. GTDB lineage: Bacteria > Acidobacteriota > Terriglobia > Bryobacterales > Bryobacteraceae > JANWVO01. The sequence goes on along the minus strand of DYJN01000043.1, from coordinate 6,348 downwards.
GCGACAAGGCCGTGGCCGTGCGGGCGGCGATCGAAGAAGAGCTCGGCCCCTGGCTGGAATCCGTCACCGGCGGCTCGGCGGGCTTTTACTTTTACCTCACGTTCCGCGCGCTGGAGACGCATCCGGAGTCGAAGTTTTTCTCGATCCTCGCGCGCGGCGGGGACGCGCCGCGGGTGATCTACATTCCGGGCGTGTACTGCGTGGCCGCGGACGGAGAACTGAGAGAAGTCTCGCGGCGGCAGCTGCGGCTCTCCTATGGCTTCGAGGAGACGGAGCGGATCCTGGAAGCCGTGGGATGGATGCGCCGCGCGGCCGGCCAGTGCAGCGCGTGACGGGCTGCGCGAATCCGCATGGCGGGCGCCGTGCCGGGGCGGAACGGGGGAGCCCTGCCGCCACGGTGCGGTCTGTCAGAATGGCAGTGCGATGCATCTCGGTCTGGGACTGATCGAAATCGGCCGGCCCTGGGGCGCCGGATGGGCGGGGCTTCCCTCCGAAGAGCAGGTGCAGCGGCTGCTGGAAGCGGCGGTCGAAGAAGGCGTGACGTTCTGGGACACGGCATCCTCTTACGGATGCAGCGAAGAGCGCATCGGGCGGTTTCTGCAAGAGCGGCCGGAGCTGCTGGGCCGCGTGACTCTGGCGACCAAGTTCGGCGACGTCTGGGAGCCGGGCATGGAGGAGTCTTACGGGGATCATTCCCATGCCGCGCTGGTCCGCAGCCTGGACCGCTCTCTGGCACGGCTGCCGCGGATCGATCTGCTCCAGGTGCACCGCGCCACCGAAGAGGCGCTCAGGCGGGAGGACGTCTACCGGGCGCTTGAGGCCGCGCGGCGGCGCGGCATCGCGGAGTTCGGCGCGAGCGTCAAGACGATGGAGGCGGCGCGGATCGCCGTCGAATCCGGCTGGTTCCGGTGGTTGCAGATCCCGTACAACCCGCTGCGGCAGGAGATGGCGCCCGTGTTCGCATTGGCGCGGGAGCGGGGGATCCGCCTGCTGGTGAACCGCCCGTTTGCCGAGGGAGCGCTGCTCATGAATCCGGACGGGCGTCCGGTGGAAGGCAGCGAGGCGCGCCGCAGAGCGTTCGAGTTCATCCGCGCGCAGGCGTTCGACGGCTTCGTGCTTGTGGGGACGAAATCCGCCCAGCATCTGCGCGAGAACGCGCGGCTGTGGCGGGAGCTGGAAGGGATCTGAGATCAGAACGGGGCAGGGGGCGGCATCGAGCGCCGGCCCTGCCCCGCAGGAGGAACAAAAAAGGGGGATTCTGTTCCAAGCCCCCGGTTCAGGGCTGCTTCCTGCCCTGGCGCGCCACGGCTTCCATGGCGGCTTTCACCTTCTCGGGGTCGCCGAGGTAGTAGGACTTGATGGGCTTGAGATCCGCGTCCAGCTCGTAGACGAGCGGCATGCCGGTGGGGATGTTCAGCTCGATGATGCCGGAGTCGCTGATGTTGTCGAGGTACTTCACGAGCGCCCGGAGGCTGTTGCCGTGCGCGCCGATGACCACGCGCTGGCCTGACCTGATGCGCGGCGCGATGGACTCATGCCACAGGGGCAGGAAGCGCGCCACGGTGTCCTTGAGGCACTCGGTGAGCGGCAGGTCCGCCTTCGAGAGCGAGGCGTAGCGGCGGTCGCGCCCGGGGAAGCGCTCGTCGTCCGGCGTCAGCGCGGGCGGCGGGACGTCGTAGGAGCGGCGCCAGATCTTCACCTGATCCTCGCCGAACTTGGCCGCCGTCTCGCTCTTGTTGAGCCCCTGGAGAGCGCCGTAGTGGCGTTCGTTCAGGCGCCAGTGGCGCTCGACGGGCAGCCAGTCCTGATCCATCACGTCGAGCACGACGTTCATCGTCTTGATGGCGCGCTTGAGCACCGACGTGTAGACGAAGTCGAACTCGAAGCCCGCTTCCTTCAGCACGCGCCCGGCTTCATAGGCTTCCTGGACGCCTTTTTCGCTCAGGTCGACGTCGGTCCAGCCGGTGAAGCGGTTCTCCTTGTTCCAGGCGGATTCGCCGTGGCGGATGAGTACGAGTTTGTACATCGCGCGGCGGTCTCCTTCAGCGGCGGTAAGCCTTGCGCCCGGCGTAGCGGGCGGCGGCGCCCAGCTCCTGCTCGATGCGGATCAGCTGGTTGTACTTTGCCAGGCGGTCGCTGCGCGAAGCCGATCCCGTCTTGAGCTGCCCTGCGCCGGTGGCGACGGTGAAGTCGGCGATGAAGGAGTCTTCCGTCTCGCCGCTGCGGTGGCTGACCATGCAGGTATAGCCGGCTTTGGCGGCCATTTCCATGCACTCGAGCGTTTCGGTGACGGTGCCGATCTGGTTCAGCTTGATGAGGATGGAATTGGCCACGCCCGTCTCGATGCCCCGGGCGAGGATGGAGGGGTTGGTGACGAAGATGTCGTCGCCGACAAGCTGCACTTTGCCGCCGAGCCGCCCGGTCAGCAGTCTCCAGCCTTCCCAGTCGAACTCAGCCATGCCGTCTTCGATCGAGATGATGGGGTACTGCTTCACCCAGCTCTCCCAGATCTCGATCATCTGCTCGGAGGCGAGTTCGCGCTTGTCGGATTTCTTGAAGACGTACTTCTTTTTCTCCGTGTCGTAGAGTTCGCTGGCGGCGGGATCCAGGCAGATGGAGACATCTTCGCCGGGCTTGTAGCCGGCCTTCGTGATGGCTTCGAGGATCACCTCCACCGCCTCGTCGTTGGACTTCAGGCTCGGCGCGAAGCCGCCCTCGTCGCCGACCGACGTGGAATAGCCGCGGCTCTTCAGCACGCTCTTCAGGTTGTGGAACACCTCCGCGCCCATGCGGATGGCGTCGGCGAAGGAGCCCGCGCCGTGCGGGCTGATCATGAACTCCTGGAAGTCGACGCTGTTGTCGGCGTGCGCGCCGCCGTTGATGATGTTCATGTTGGGCACCGGAAGCGTGCGCGCGTTGACGCCGCCCAGGTAGCGGTACAGCGGGAGGCCGAAGGCGTCGGCGGCGGCGCGGGCGCAGGCCATCGAGACCGCCAGAATCGCGTTGGCGCCCAGGCGGCCCTTGTTCGGCGTCCCGTCCAGCTCGATCATCTTCGCGTCGATCTCCTGCTGCGCCGCCGCATCCATGCCGGCCAGCGCGGGCAGGATCTCGTCCACCACGTTCTTCACGGCCTTCTGCACGCCCTTGCCGAGGTAGCGCGCCTTGTCGCCGTCGCGCAGCTCGACGGCCTCGTTCTCGCCGGTGGACGCGCCCGACGGCACGGCGGCGCGGCCCATGCTGCCGCTGGACAGGAACACGTCCGCTTCCACGGTGGGATTGCCGCGCGAATCGAGAATCTCGCGGGCGACGATGTCGACGATCTCAGTCATAGGAGTCCTTTCTTGTTCAGGGTGGGGATGAAAAGCACTGAAATTCCATTGTGGCACAGGCGTTCGGCGCTCCGGCAGGGAATCAGCCTGCGGCCGTACGGCGGGCCCGGCCGCGTCTGATTTTCAGACTTGCGTGTCGGAAATTCCGTCACGCCGACGGGATGCGTTTGCGCGCAACCCCTGCAAATGCAACACGCGCCGGTTTGGCCCGCAGACTGCAACACCAAGGACGAACGGCAAGTCCGTTCGGGAGGTGTTCGATGTTTGGCGTTGATTGGAACGACCCGCAAACGCTCTGGCTCAACCTGACCAACCTCGGGCTGGGCATCATCACTCTGATCTGCGTGGGAGTCGCCGTGCATGCCGGTCTGGCTAAACTGGCGGCGCGCTACAAAAGGGCTGCGGCGGCGGAGACCGAAGCCGACGCCACGATGGCGACGCATGGCTTCCATTTGCCGGAGTTGGGCCTTACGATGGCCGACGGCGGCGAGCCGGAAAAGCCTGTGGAAGAGAAGAAGCGCCGCAGGACGCGGAAGTCCTGAGCCGCGGATTCAGGGGAGACAGGGCCATGCAGTGCCCATTCCTGAAAGAGGCGCGAGTGCGCTGGTGCCGGGCGGCGGGAATCCGCAAGCCGATTCCCGACACGCGCAGCGACGACGCGGCTTGCCGCTGCCTGAGCGAGGCGTTCCGCGATTGCCCCTGGGTCTCGCCGGAGTTCCGGCGCGCCGCGCCGCCCTGCCCGCACCTGGAGCACGCGCTGGTGCAATACTGTGAAGCCTCGCCGCTGACACGGTTCGTGCCGTTCAGCGAGCCGCTGCTGACGCGGTGCGGCAGCGATGCCCACAAATACTGCGACTTCTATCTGGACATCCTGCGGGCGGCGCGTCCGCCGCTTCAGGGCCACGAGTTCGCCGCGCCCGAGGATCTCTTGTATACGCGGAACCACTGGTGGATCGATCTGCAGGAGCAGGGGTTGTGCCACTTGGGCGTCGACGCGTTTTTGGCCCGCCTCTTGAGCGGGGTGGAGCGGGCCGGCATCCTGACGCCGCGAGGCGCGGCGTTTCCTGCGGTGGTGTTCACCTGTGGAGGGACCGACTTCACGGCCACCTTCCCCGCGCGGCTCCGTATCGAAGCAGTCAACCCCCACCTGCGTCTGGATCCGCGCCGGACGCTGCGCGAGCCGTACTCGGCGGGCTGGCTGTTCCGTGGAAGCCTCGCCGAGGATCAGACGGCTGTACTGAAGACATTGCTGGTGTCCGCTTCCGAGGCGAGGCGCCTGATGGAAGAGGATGCGCGGATGGTGAACGAAACGCTGCAATCCCGTCACCCGGCGGGCGCCGTCCCGGCGATGGCCGACGGCGGGCTGTTTGAAGAGGGACTGCTGGGTCTGCTGGAGCCGGAGGAGGCGCTGCGCCTGCTTTCCGAAACGGGTTCGGCGGCTGCGGGCCGACGGAGATAGACGAGCATGATTCGGACTGGCATTCTGTTTCTGGCTGGATTCAGCGTGGCGCTCAGCGCGGGCTGGTGGAGCGTGCCGCGCCTTCTTTACCGCGAGGAGCCGCAGCCGGCGCAGTTCAGCCACATCACCCACACGAGCGAGAAGGGCGGCATGAGCTGCGAGGACTGCCACGCGTTCCGGGAAGATGGGACATTCGCCGGCATTCCGAAGCTGGAGACCTGCGCCGCCTGCCACAGCGCGCCGATGGGCGCCACGCAGGCGGAGAAGGATTTCATCGCGCGCTTCGTCGAGCCCGGCATCGAGCCGCGGTGGAAGGCGTATTTGCGCCAGCCCGACAATGCCTCATTCCCGCACGCGTCCCATGTGCTGCGCGGGAAGATCGCCTGCGAGAAGTGTCACGGCGATATCGGGAAATCCGAAAAGCTGCCCGTCTACCGGGTACACCGCTTCACCGGGTACCCGGAGGACGTAATGGGGAAGCGCGCCGGACCGCTCGGCCTGAAGCGCGCGGGCGGGATGCGCATGGACGATTGCGTGGCCTGCCACCGGCAGAACCGGATCGAGCATAGCTGCCTCGATTGCCACAAGTGACAACGGAGAAGGCGAGACTCATGAGAATGCACCGCAGAGATGTCCTGTCCCTGGCCGGTGGCGCCGCGGCCGGGCTGGCCGCGTCCCCGCTGCCTTGGAGGGTGTTGGGCGACACGGCGATCTGGAGCCAGAACTGGCACTGGATGCCGCGCGTGCCGCGGGGCGCCATCGAGGAGCGCGAGGCGCGCTGCACGCTGTGCCCGGCGGCGTGCCCGGTGAAGCTGCGCATGACGAACGGCGTAGTTCATGGCGTGCGTCCGAACGGCGCGGCGATGTGCCCCGCGGGTTTCGCCGCGCATCATCTGGCGTGGCATCCGCTGCGGCTGCGCGAGTGCCGCCACGGGGACAAGCCCGCGCGGACGGAGGAGGCGATCGCAGCCCTGCGTTCCGCCACGGAGAAGCGCCGCGGCGCGGTTGCCGTTCTGGATCTTGCGCCTGGCCGCGCGGCATCGCTGCTGCACCGGCGCCACATGGCCATAATCGGCGGAGCGTGTCTCACGCCGCCGGCCATTGAAGGTGGCACGGCGCAGGCGGTGGCGGCGCTGCTGGAAACGCGCTGCGAACTCGACGCCGACCTGGCGCGCGTCAAGGCCGTGCTCTCGCTCGGCACACCCGTGCTCGACGGCTGGGCCGCTCCCTCCTTCGCCGTCGAGCGCGGCTTCCGGCTGATTCAGGCGGAGCCCCGCCGATCGCGCACCGCAGGGCTCGCCGATGAATGGCTGCCCGTGAAGCCTGGCGGAGAGACCGCGCTGCTGCTGGCCATCGGCCATTGCTGGCTCGCGCGGGCAGAGATCCGGGACCGGCTGGAGCGGCTCGCCGGCGCGGCCGCCTGGCGGGAGACGGCGGAAGCCATGCCGCCGCAGCGCGCGGCCGAGCTGGCCGGCGTAGAGGCGGCGCGTATCGAATCGGCCGCCTCGTTCCTTCTCGAACACCGCCCCGCGCTGCTCTTCCGGAATGCCTGGCCCGCGA
>DYJN01000114.1 GCA_020723085.1 Arcobacter sp. | reverse complement strand
TTCTCGGCACGACGCTGGGACGGCGCGGAGTTCTTGGCGATCCTCCCGGATGGGATGCGGTTCGGCTCGCAGCATGTGACCGCTGCGGCGGGCGTGGATCTGGAAAGGCGCAAACATGCGCTGGGCATCCAACCGGGAGCCGCGGAAAACGCGGCTACGGTGAAGGATCTGCCGGCGCATCTGCGGCGGCACGGCCCCGGCGCCGCACGGCGCTACCGGCCCGTCCTTGATGGCGCCAAGGCGCTGCGGGCGGCGATTGACGAGCTGTCCGGCGCCATCCAGTTCGCGCAACGCTTGCCCCACACTGGCTGCGCAACGTCATTGAGCGGGCGCCCAAGGACGATCGGCGAAGTCAGGCCGCCCATCGCGTCCACGCTTCCGGGAAACAAAGCCGTTCGCGGGGGCCCTCAGACGCTTTGGTCTGATTACGCCGCCTCCGGCGCTGGCCGGGTGACCTGAGCGTGGACCGATTTCAGGAACTTCAGCCCCTCGCTGGCCAATTGCTCCGGCGAGTCAGCGAATTTGCGCCACATGCAGCAGAGTTTGGCGATCCTCTCCATGTCCGGATCGAAGGACTCGATCGTGACGCAGCCGTCGTAGGAGACTTCGCGAAGAGCCTTGAAGAAGGGCGCCCAAGGAACAAGCCCACGGCCAGGGATGCCACGGTGGCTCTCACAGGCGTGCACGTAGCCGAGGTCCTTGCCGGCCGCCCGCACTGCCCCCGTGAAGTCATCTTCCTCCCGGATCATGTGGAACGTGTCAAGGTGAACCTTGACGTTGGGCAGCCCCACATCCCGAATGAACTTGCAGGCGTCAGCGGCAATGTTGATCAGATGCGACTCGAAGCGGTTGACGGGCTCGATTCCGAGCACAAGCGACGGATCCGATTGCAAGGCATGGGCAGCGACTTCGCGATATCCCTCCACCGCCCAGTTCCATTCCTGCTCGGTTCGCGGACGGCCTGTCAGATATCCCCAGCCACAATAGATCATGCCTCCGAAGACGCGGGCGCCGGCTTCGACGCTGAGGTCGACAAGCCGCTTGGAAAAGTCCAGTCCTGCTTTACGGACAGCCGGGTCGGGCGAGATGATGTTGTACTCCGCGGGCATCCCGTAACCCATGTTGATGACCAGGCCGATGTCGCGAGCAACCTGCCGGACCTTCGCCGCGGGGAAGTTGTCGGGGTCGAAGGGAAGCAGCTCGACGGCGTCAAAGCCGAGCTTCTTGCACTTATCGAGAAGCGGCAGGTCCTTTTCGATGAAGGTCTCCTTGAAGAGAAGGGAGTGAATTCCGAAAATCATAATGTCTCCTGACGGATTGTTTGTATCACAACTGAACGCTTGGCACAAGAGGCAAGTGAAATAGCCGGCTGGCTTGACGCCATAAAGGGGGAAGCGGGTGCTGCTCACCGCGCTGTTCCGCCTCGGCTGGAAATGGAGCGCGCGTTCTGCCGTTACGATGGCGGAGAGAACGCGCGAAGAAAGCAAGAGAGCACTACTACTCACTCATGAGTTGAACATTTTGTGCAGCAATTGTTTTTTCCGCGGCGATCATACGGGGCCAATCCCTTGAGGTGCGGGCTTCGCGGCCTCGGGTGGAGGGCTTGGGCCTTGCGCTGCCGGGGCATGCCGGCCGCCGCGAGCCGCTCAAAAGGATTCCCGCCGCGGCTTCCTTCTCATTGAGCTGTGGAGCACTCACCGCTGCTTCCCTGTCGCTTGAGAATTCCTGCCGCGAGCTGCTGCTCGGACGGGCGGAAACGCATCGAACCGGTGGCCGCCCGGCTCCGTCCGGACCGTGTGCAGGCCGCCGGGCAGTCGCTGCATCACCTCGTAGCCACTCGCCGTGGAGCGATGAGGCGGTGCTGGCTTCGGTCCGCCGCCAGCTGTTGCCTGTCATCCAGCGCCGCGGCCAGACCGCGCGGCGGTGCAATACATCACGGTGTTCGTGTGCCGGGCGCCGGCCCCCGCGGTCAAGGAAGCGGCCACGAACGCAATCCCGGGCAGGATCGACTCCGGGGCGTTATGGCCGCTGCTTGACCGGTAGAGCCGGAACCCTGCCGCTGTCTTTCAGAACACGTAGCTGAGGCCCGCCTCCACCCCCTGCACGCGGCCGGTGGCGTCGAGCAGGTAGGGCGAGCGGTCCTTGAACCGGGCAAAATAGTAAGACGCGTTCAGGATCCAGTTCGGCCGGAACGTGTAACTCATCCCTAGCACGTCCTGCGTGCGGGCGGCATTCAGCGCCGAGTAACGGCCCAACTCCGACATGGCCGCGTAGTTGTACCCGGCGGGCACGCCCGGCAAGCGCGTCGTGTCCAGAGCGATTCCGCCCAGCGATCCGCGCCCGTCGCTCCACACGAAGTTGCCGAACAGCGATACTTTCTCGCTTGCCTGATAATTCACGGCGGCAAACACATTGTGGTTGCGCGCCGACCAGTACATCTGGTCGTATAACGAGCCAAACTGGCCCGTCGTGACTCCGCCCGCTCAACCATCCATGGCGGGCAGCACGAACAGGGTATTGGACTTGTCGTTTTGGAACGTATAAGCGAGGGTGAAATTCAGTTTATCGAGCGGCGCCAGCCAGAGTTCGGCGCCCGGCATGTGCATGTCGCGGTTCCAATCGCCGAAGTTGAGTTTATCGTTTTTCTCGATGCGGGTCCGGTAGTGGAGGCTCAGCGCTGCGCGCGCCGACGGTGTCCAACTGAAGGACGTATCGAAGAAATGGCTCTTCGACGGCTGGTTGGTCAGGTTCGCCTGCCGCGCCGCGTACATGGCGAAGTACTGCAAGCCCGGCAGCGGCGAAGGGGGGCTCCCCGGACTGGCGTAAGGCTGGAGCGCAGGCGACAGCGCGGCGTGTTTGTGCAGGAACGGCTCATCGGTCTGGTCGAAGGTGTACCGCAGGCGCGCGTTCCAGGCCTTCGACCGGCGGGCATTGAACTGGAAATAGAGCCGGTTGCGGTCGCTGCGTTCGACGTCGGAGTTCTCGCGCCGCACGGAGCGGAACTGGTAGCCGCCGCGCAGCGTGGTGAGCTTGGCCAGCCGCACGCCCAGGTCCGCCCCGGCGGCGACGTCGCGGCGGTTGATGCTGGAGCCGCGCGTCCAGTCGGCCGAGCCGAACGCGGGATAGGCTTGCGCATAGGTCAGTCCCGCCTGTGGCAGGCCGGGTTCGTTGGCCGGCTCGTCGAGTTGGATGAAGACATCGTCCGAGTGCATGTCGGCCTTGCGGAACTGGGCCTTGAAGGTGACGCGGCTGCCCAGCGGAATGACGTATCGGCCGCCCCAGGCCAGAACGCTGAGATCGAGATTGGTGTGGGTGTTGCGCGCCGAGGTATGCAGCAACTGCGCGGAAAGCCGGGACTCGGCCGGCATGTCGACATTCAGCTTCACATCGTGCGTATCCTTGCGGAAGCCGGGGACCAGCGCATAGGGAATCTCGCCCGAGGTCGTCCCATCATATTGCACGCGGTTGAAGAAGACGCGCGCGAGCGTCCCCGGGTGCCGCGCCACGTCGAACTTGTTGGTGGGCGTCTCGCCGTGCTCCTTGAACTGGCGGCTGGTGAAGTCGTAGTGCACCACAACCTTCTTGCCGAGACGCGCCGTCAGCCCGCCGCTCAGGTCGTGGGCCTTCTGGTCGATGCCGGTCGCCTCGCCTGTGATGTGGCAGTTGGCGCACTTGGAAATGGAGCGCGTCTGCACTTGCCCGTGAATCTGCTGGAACCGGTGCGCCACGCGCCAGGACAACCACGACGTGACGGCGCCGGTTAGCTCGGTTCTGAATTCGTTGCGGCCGGGGACAAACGCCCGGTTGGGAGCGAGATTGTCGTGGCGCACGACCACGGTGCCTTTGGCGGCGTCGAGGTTGGTGATGGGATCGTGATCGAGGCGGTGCAGAAAACGTTCTATGCTGCTGCGGATGCGCACGCGCCGGTTCAGATCGGCGTCGAGCCAGTACGACCCGGCGCGGGAGGCGCCGCGGTTCTCGGCGAAGAAATCGACAAACCACGAGTCCCGCGCGAACCAGTAGTTCGCGCTGAAGACGGGCGCGAAGCCCTGCCCGTTGTACTCGTACTCGTTCACCCGGCCGCCCCAGCCCGTGTTGTCGAGCGCGCGCGTGCCGAGAAAGAAACTGCTGCCGCTCGCGCCGGCGGAGGCGTCTTTGGCGGCGCCGGCCGCCGGAGCGGGAGTCTGCCCGGACGAGGCCCCGGAGAACAACACGAAGCAGATCGAAAGGCTAAGAATAATGACGTTTTTCATGACTGGAAACCCCCTCCTTTACCGCGTCAGCGCCTTTCCACGGCTGGTGATCGATTGGGACGGCAGGTCGCTTCCGTGGATCTGCGAATGGCACTGCGTGCACTTGGTCCCGAAAGCCTGCCGCCAGCCGGACACGCCGTGGGGATTCGCCGAGCCGCCCGAGGGCACCATCACCGGGCTGGTGGCGCCTTCACGCCCGAGGTGGAAGTGCGCCTCATGGCATTGCAGACAAAGGAACGGCTCGTTCTGCTTGAGAAGGTTGTCGGCGGTCGTGCCATGAGGGTTGTGGCAGACGTTGCAGCCCTCCTCTACGGCGGCGTGCTCGAAAACAAAAGGACCTTGTTTGGAAGGGTGGCAGTTGGTGCAAAACGCCTTCTCGGATTCGGCGTTGCGCAGCAGGTGCCCGGTCTGGCTGCCGTGCGTGTTATGGCACGACGAGCACTGCATCCGTCCCTCGCGCACGGGATGGTGCGAGGTGTAGTTCATCCGCGCGCGCTTGTCGCGGTGACAGTCGTAGCAGAGTTCCGGTTCGGCCTTGAGCAGCGAAGCGCGAGGCGGCGGAGCGTTCCTCGACACCGGCAGCGGATTGCTCCCGGCGAGCTGCCGCATCAGCGGGGACGCTCCGGCTGCGCGCGCCCTGTGGATGCCATGGCAGTTCGCGCAGGACAGGCCGGCCATCGAGTGCTCGCTGCCTTTCCAGTCCATGGCCGCGTTGTCGGAGTGGCAGGACGTACAGGCGCGCGCCGACTCGAGCGCTTCGGCGCCCTTGAAGCCGCTGATGAAATCGGCGTTTCCGCCCTCCTCGACGTGCTTGCTCCCCGGACCATGGCAGGATTCGCACCGGCCGCCGGCCCCGCGCAACTCGAACTCCTTCAGGCGGCCGTGCGGGCTCAGGGCGAAGTTCCCCGACAGGTCCGAATGGCATCCGGCGCAGACTTCATCGCCCACGTAGGTGGCGTCCGCCGGAGCGCCGGTCGGCTTAGCCGGCGCTTTCTTCTTCGGAGCGCCGGACAAAAACGGAAGAATCGCAATCAGACCCAGGATGGCGAGGCTGCGCGTACGAGAGGCGCACCCCCAACGTGATGACAGCGGCATAAATCTCTCTCTCTCGCAATTGTATAACAACAATCGGTTCTGAATATCTGCTTTTTCATCCGTCACGGGAATCGAGGCGATTCGTCTTGAGTCTCGCTCGTGAGACTCAAGTGGTCTCACGCAAGCCGGCGCTCCAAGGCTCCAGCGCGTTTCCGCGGCATGCCGAAACCGAAGTGGCGCATCCTCCGGAACAGGGTCGCGCGGCTCAGTCCCAGCCGGCGGGCAGCTTCGGCCGCGTTCTCCGCCTGCTGGAGGGCAGCGGCAATTCGCTCGCGCTCAGGCAACTCCCGGGTACGGGCGATGCGCACCGGGTTGTGGAGGTGCGCGGGAAGGTTCGGAGGTTCGATGACGCCGGAGGACGTGCGGATGGCCGCGAATTCCAGGGCGTTTCCCAGCTCGCGGACGTTGCCGGGCCAGTCATGCCGGGCCAGCACAGCCAACGCGGCGGGCGAGATACCGGCAGGCGTGGACGGGGGCGCCGGCAGAGCTTGTGCAGAAAGGCGGAGGCCGGCGCCGGAAAATCCTCCAGGCGCTCGCGCAGCGGGGGAAGATGCAGCGGGACGACTGCCGCGTCTGGCCCCCCACGGCGCGGTTCACGACCCGGCGCGCGAGGGCTCGAAGGAGGCCACCGTCCTTGCCCTCCTGCGCCGCCCCGAGGGCGCCACGCTCGCCGACATCCAGTCGGCCACCGGCTGGCAGGCCCACAGCGTGCGGGGATTCCTCTCCGGCGCG
>DYJN01000113.1 GCA_020723085.1 Arcobacter sp. | reverse complement strand
GCGCTAGGGTGCCGCGCGTGAAGCGCCGAAGGCGCGGAACAAGCGGCCCAGTGCCTCGCCCGCCCCGGAAACACCGCCCCCCTGGGCCGCCGTCAGCCGTTCCCCCCGGCAATGGCGCAGTCCCCGGCCGCACCGTTCCTGCCTTCCGGGCTGCCGCGGATTTCGTAGCCTGAAAATGATGCAAAGCCGGTGGCTGGTGCTGGCCGCGGCGCTGCTTTTTTCGACCGGCGGCGCGGCGATCAAGTCCACGGCGCTGACTGCGTGGCAGACGGCCGGCCTGCGCAGCGCGGTGGCAGCCGTGGCGCTCTATCTGCTCCTGCCGCGGGCGCGGCGGCTGCGCGACGGGCGCGCGTGGCTGGTGGGCGCCGCTTATGCTCTGACGCTTGTGTTCTTCGTGCAGGCCAACAAGCTGACCACCTCGGCCAACGCGATCTTCCTGCAATCCACCGCGCCCGCGTATCTGCTGATTCTGGGGCCGCTGTTACTGCATGAAAAGCCGCGCAGGCGCGACCTGCTGGTGGCCGCGGCGCTGGCCGGCGGGATGGCGTTGTTCCTCACGGGGAGCGAATTGTCGGCGGCAACGGCGCCCGATCCGCCCACAGGCAATCTCTGGGCAGCGGCCTCGGGGCTGACCTACGCCTTCGCGCTGGCGGGCCTGCGGTGGCAGGCGCACTACTCGGAACACGAGGACGCCGCGTTGTCGACGATCACCGCCGGCAACGTGCTGGCGGCGCTGCTGTGCCTGCCGTGGGCTTTTCCGGTGCGGAACGCACAGGCGACGGACTGGGCCGTGGCCGGCTATCTGGGCATTTTTCAGATCGGCGTGGCGTATTGGTGCCTGACGCGCGGCCTGCGCGAGGTGCCCGCGTTCGAGGCTTCCATCCTGCTGCTGGCCGAGCCGGTGCTGAATCCTGTGTGGACTTGGCTCCTGCTGGACGAGCGGCCGGGCGCGCAGGCGCTGGCCGGCGGCGCGGTGATCCTTGTGGCGGCGTTCTGGAAGGCGTGGAGCGAGCGGGTCAGCCCGGCTTCCGGCGGCGCAAGTGCGACAGAATGAAGGGCTGGAGAGACAAGGCATGAGCATCAACAGACGGTTGTGGCTGGCGCAGTGGATGGCCTGGGCCACGGGCTCGGCTCAGTGGGGCAAGCCCTCGCTGTTCCAGTGGAAGGCGCGGCTGAGCGGCGAGGCGGCGCCCCCGGAGGCGGACCTGAAGCTGTGGTACCGGCAGCCGGCCTCGCAATGGGACGAGGCGCTCCCTGTCGGCAACGGCCGGCTGGGCGCGATGGTGTTCGGCGGCATCGAACTCGAGCGGCTCCAACTGAACGAGGAGACCGTCTGGGCGGGCGGACCGCGCGACCCCAACAACCCGCTCGCCCTGAAATCGCTGCCCGAAGTGCGGCGGCTGCTGTTCGAAGGCAAGGAACTGGAAGCGACAAAACTGGCCGAGAAGACGATGCTGGGCGTGCCCTCCCGCATCGAGTCCTACCAGCCGCTGGGCGACTTGTGGATCGAGATGCCGGAGTTCGATGAAGTCTCCGAATACCGCCGATGGCTGGATCTCCGCGGGGCAGTCGCGGTGACCGAGTTCCGGTGGAAGGGCGCGCTGGTGCGGAGGGAAGTGTTCTCATCGGCGCCGGATCAGGTGCTCGCCGTACACATCAGGAGTGACGCGAGCTTCTCGGCGCGGGTGCGCCTGACACGCAGCCAGCACGCGATGACCGCTCCCGATCCCGCGCGGACGGATACGCTTGTGCTGCGCGGGCGCGTCAACGGCGAAGGCATGCAATTCGAAGCGCGAGTGGAAGCGGAGGCGGCGGGCGGCACGGTCGCCGTGCAGGGCTCCGAGCTCGTCATCACGGGCGCGAAGGAAGTGCTGCTGCGTCTGGCCGCAGCCACGGATTACCGGGGGCGGGCGCCCGCGGCGCAGGTGGCGCAGACGCTGAAACAGGCGCGGCGTCCCTTCCCAGACTTGAAGAAACGTCACGAGGGCGAGCACCGGACCTACTTCGACCGCGTGCGGCTCGAGCTGCCTTCGGATCCGGCGCTGGAAGCTCTGCCCACGGACGAGCGCTTGGCGCGGGTGAAAAGCGGCGGCGCCGACGAAGGGCTCGCAACGCTGTATTTCCAGTACGGGCGCTATCTGCTGCTGGGCAGCTCGCGCCCGGGCTGCCTGCCGGCGAACCTGCAGGGCATCTGGAACGAGCACATGAAAGCCCCGTGGAACTCGGACTTCCACACCAACATCAACCTGCAGATGAACTACTGGCCGGCGTGCGTCACGAACCTGGCCGAGTGCGGGCAACCGCTGTTCGACTTCATGCAAATGCTCACCGAGCCGGGCGCGAAGACGGCGCGCGCGATGTACGGCGCGCGCGGCTGGGTGGTGCATCATCTGACGGACCCGTTCGGCTACACGGCGCCGGCCGATGGCATCTGGGGCGTCTGGCCGATGGGCGCGGCGTGGCTGGCGCACCATGTATGGGAGCACTATCTGTTCACCGGAGACCGCGGATTTCTCGAGAGGCAGGGATACGCGCTGATGAAGGGCGCGGCGGAGTTCGTGCTCGACTTTCTGGTGGAGGCGCCCGCAGGCACGGCGGCGGCGGGAAGGCGGGTGACCGCGCCTTCGCATTCGCCGGAGAACAAGTTCCGCAAGGCGGACGGTACGGAGGCGATGTTCACCTACGCCGCCACCATGGACATCGCCATCTGCCGCGACCTGCTCCTGAACACTGCGCGCGCAGCGGAGGCGCTGGGCCGCGATGAAGATCTCCGCAGGCGGTGCATGGAAGCCGCGTCGCGCCTGCCCGAGCTGCGCGTCAGCTCGCGCACCGGGCGGCTGATGGAGTGGATCGAGGACTACGATGAGCCCGAGCCGCAGCACCGGCACATGTCGCATCTCTATGCGCTGCACCCGGCTGAGCTGATCGATATGCACGAAACGCCGCAACTGGCCGCGGCGGCGCGCAAGACGCTGGAGGCGCGCGGCGACCGCTCCACAGGCTGGTCCACGGCGTGGAAGATGAACTTCTGGGCGCGGCTCGGCGACGGCGAACGCGCCTACCGGCTGTGGCGGATCCTGCTCGGGACGTGCACGCTGAAGAACCTGTTCGACACGCACCCGCCGTTTCAGATCGACGGCAACTTCGGCGGAACCGCAGGCATTGCCGAGATGCTCCTGCAAAGCCATCGCGGAGAACTGCGGCTGCTGCCCGCGCTGCCGCGCGCCTGGCACACCGGGCGTGTGGAAGGGCTGCTCGCCCGGGGTGGCTTTGAGATTGCGATGGAATGGCAGGGCGGGCGGCTGGGCGTGGCGCGGATCCGTTCCATCCGTGGCAATCCCATAAGGCTGCGCTGGACGGGCGGCGTGAGGGTCACGCGGAACGGGAAGCCGGTGGCGGTGAGGCAGGAGGGGGCCCTGACGGTGTTCAAGACAGCCGTCAACGGCGTGTACGAAGTGCGCCCGGCCTGAAGGGCGCGCGTTCATCTGCAGCAGACAATCCATGCGGCAGGGGCGCAGCCACACTACAGGAGGCGCCCCGCGGGGCCGCTTGTTGCGCTGTGACGCGGGTGATAAGCGCCGGGCAAGCGGTCCGTTGCAGCCGCGGAGCTCGACCCGCGGCTCCCCTGGGGCACCCCGAAGTGCGAGCACAGCGGGCGGTGCGGTCCGGCGGGTTGGGCCGGTGATGGCGTGCTATCGGGATAGGAGACAAGGGGGCGTGATCAGAGGGGCCGCCCGCCGGGACGCCCAGAATAGAGGGAAGGCCCTGTGGCGGGGAGCCGCAGGGCCTTCTTTAGAGGGGCTTCACGAGGTGCTGGGTCACCTCGAGGGATGTTAGAGTCGATGACGACTGCTTGTTGCCTTTACGGTTGCAACCCACGTGCCAAACCCTCCGGCTCGGAATTACATGGACTTGCGCGGAGAAGCAGCGGCTCTCCCACCAGCGGCTGGGTGACATTTCGCCCCTCATGGTGAAGCTTGGGGCACAATCCGCACCCGGATCGAGGCTATCTGGAGGAAGCGTTCCCAAAAGAGATGAGGCCGTGTGGCTGGGCACCGCACGGCCTCCTGTCAGAGGGGCTTGCGAGGAGCTGGGACTCCTCGCGGGGATGCAATTAAGTCGATGACGACTTATCTTTGATCCTATTATTGCATTTCAGACCCCTAACTCGTCAACAGAAAAATACGGGGTGGAAGGAGTTTAATCTTACGGGACGCATAAAGCATACTTCGTTGTCCGTTTTTGCCTTGGAGGGGCAGACGAGCAGCATGGGACGGAAGCGGCGCCCGGTTATCGCTGTCCCGGCGAGTCTGAGAGCGGCTTCACGGTCAGGCGCAGTTCGCCTCCGGCAGGAATCTGAATTGGCCATGCGAGCAGCTCAGCACCCGAAACCCGGCGAGGCGAAGCCTCTTCAGGAGAAGACACGGAGTACTGCCGGTCGAGCGCCACGACAAACCACTCCGGAAACTGGTTGATGCGCGGGTAGTCGAAGGGCAGGTGGAGAAATTCGCGGTGGCGGGCGCGGTCGAACCGGATGACGCCGCGCCACGGGAACTCGCTGCGAAGCGTGAGGGCGATGCCGCCCCCGGGCAGCGGCGCGGCGCCGAGTTCGAGATCATCGGTCCATGGCTCGGCGGTCACGCCCTGCGTCTTCCACAGCGCCCACATCCAGGCAGTGCGGGCGCTGTTGCCGTCGCCGTGCCAGCCTTCTAACAGCCCTCCCGGCTGCTGCTTGCCAAGCAGGATCTCCATGGACGCGTCCACCCAGCGCCAGGCTGTCTCAACGGGGACGCGGTTCAGCAGATTGATGGCGCCCTCGATCGAATCGGCGTAGCCGTCGGCGCCGCCGCGTTCCCAGCGGAAGTCCGCATATTTGTGGATCCGTGCGAGCGCGAGGCGCGCGGCACCGCCGTAATGCGGAACGCCGTCCAGTTCCGCCACGGTGAGAATCGCGTTGTAGTTGTAGCCCCAGTTGTCGGTAAGATCGCTGCTGAGCACGGCGCCTGTGGCGGGATCGACGGCGTTGTAGAACAGCCCGTCGGCGTTGCGGCCGATTTCGAGCGCCCGGTCCAGGATCTGATGCAGCCGCGGCTGCCAGCGGAGGCGGCGCCCGGAATCCGTGCGGGCGGCAATGACATAGGCTTCCGACAGCCCGCCGAAAACCTCGCAGGAGTGATCGTCGAACTGCATGCGGGGCAGCGCGAGCAGGTCCACTTCGAAAAGATAGTATTCCGCCAGGCGGAACGCCCACTGCCGGTATTTCTCTTCTCCCGTGATCCAGTACAGCCGGCTGCACGCCTGGAGCAGATCGCCGTTGACTTCCAGCACGCGCGAAGGGATGCGGCCATAGCGCGACTCGTAGGGAGCGTGCTTCCAGATGTCGCCGATCAGCTCTTTCATACGTTCCAGCCACGGCCCCGGACCCAGCCATTCGGTGATAGGAATGAGGCCGTCCTTGGCGTATTCGGCGGCGCCGAAGATGAGGTGGCCGAGATCAAGCCTGTCGGGAAAGCTCTGCGTATCGAAGTGAAAGTCGTCGGGCAGGCTGTCGAGGCGCGGAGTGAGGCGGCGCTCCTGCTCCAGGATGCGGTGCGTGGCGAGCTTCAGATGGTACGAGCCGGTGATTTCCGCGGTCAGGAGGTAGAAGGGCCAGTTGTCAGCGGCGGCGTCCTGCGCATTCCAGAAGGGACTCTTCGCAAGGTTGCGGGGCAGGAGGCCGGAGTGAGGATCGGCGCGGTCCAGCCACGCCCAGGCGAGGCGTTTCGAGAAGCGCGCGGCGCGGGCGGCATCGCGCCCGTTGCGCCGGGCCAGATCCCAGTCCTGTGCGAACAGCGCCGCCGCGGCGGCCATCAGCAGGAAAATCACGCGCGCCATAGCAGGCATTCTGGCACAGCCACGGCGCGGGCGCTCATGCCGGCAGGTCCCACTCGCGGCGCCACTCGACGCGGGAGCGGGTGAGCCAGGAGCGGTTCATCATGAAGCATGCCAGCGTGGACCAGTAGGCCGCTTCTTCATGGGCCACCGGTTTACGGCGCGTGCGGATGCAGTCAATCCAGTTCTCGAGCATCGGCAGCGCCGTCGGGCCGGTGCCGTCAAAGCGCGCCGGCGGCGCCTGGCTGAACCGGGAATTGGGCTCGTAAATCAGCGAGTCTTTGGTGAGATAGCGGTGTGCAGTCAGCACACCGCCCGT
>DYJN01000181.1 GCA_020723085.1 Arcobacter sp. | reverse complement strand
GACAACTTGCCCCGGCGCGCGGCGCCGGGCAGCAAGGCTGGACAGAGATTCCTGACCAGGGGGGAGCGGCGATGATTGAACCCTATCTGTTTTTCCATGGCCGCTGTGAAGAAGCACTGCGGTTCTATGAACAGGCGTTTGAAGCAAGAGTCGAAGTGACGATGCGGTTCCGGGAGAGTCCCGCGCCGCCCGGGCGCGAGCTGCCCGAGGGGTGGGGCGAGAAAGTCATGCATGCGAGCTTCCTGATCGGGGACGCGCGCGTGATGCTGTCCGACGCCGACACGGACCAGCCCGCGCGGTTTCAGGGCTTCGCATTGAATGTGAACTTCGGCTCGGAGGAAGAGGCGCGGCGCGTCTTTGAGCGGCTCGGCAACGGCGGACGCGTGGACATGCCTCTTGGCCCGACGTTTTATGCCTCCTGCTTCGGGATGGTGACGGACCGGTTCGGCGTGCAGTGGATGGTGACAGTAGCGCGCCCGCAGCCGGCCTGAACGGAACCAGCGCAGGGCAGCCGCCGCGTGAAATCGAGCGGAAGTTTGCCTCCCCACACTGGAGTCGGCAGCGACTGGCCGCTGTCAAGCCCCTGATCCGCGCTCTGGATTATATGCGGCCGCCGGCGAAATCTCCCCCGCCAGGTTGAAGCGGATCGGCAGCCGTGGCTTCGGCTTCCGCCGCTTTGACAACTGCCGGATGGGCGTGAAGCCTCTTTATGCGTTAGCTCCTCGGCGAACCAGACTCCACCGCCCTCCAATGGAGCCAATCCGGGTTCATAGGAGGGGCGAGCGCCGTCCTCTCAGAGTCTCTGCCCAAGACGTGCATGAATACACAGGAATCGGAGTAAAGAGACGGAAAACTCGATGGAGACCACCCAGGCGGGGAGAATTCTCCCTGCGTTCCGTGCAGGCAAGAGTCCACCTCGAGCCTGAAGCCATCATGCGTAGGTCTTTAGAAACAAATGGCGGGCCCGGAGGGACTCGAACCCCCGACCTGCTGGTTCGAAG
>DYJN01000042.1 GCA_020723085.1 Arcobacter sp. | reverse complement strand
GATTTCAAACCCGCCAAACCCGGTGGGGCTTGACAGGGTCGCTCCATATCAGAAGCTGTAGCGCAGACTCAACTGCATGTTGCGCTCGCTCCACTTGCCGGTGACCATGCCGAAGGTGGCCGACGTCGGGTTGGTGTCGACGCCGCCCCAGTTCGGATGGTTCGGGAAGTTGAACGCTTCGGCGCGGAACTGGAGGAACTGCCGCTCGGCGAAGCGGAAGCTCTTGAACAGGGTGAGGTTCCAGTTCTGGAAGCCGACGTTGTTGAACGGGATCGAGTTGCGGTTCTGGTTCGGAAGCGTCCCGTTGGCCGGCTTGGTGGCCCAGGGCTGGCCGTTGACGGTCGGCTCGAACCAGTAGTCAGTGATGCCCTTGTAGTTGCCGCTGGCGTTCACGTTGGCGAACTTCTGCGGGCGGTTGGGCGTGCCGTTCAGGTTCCAGGGCTTGTAGTTGGAGGAGCCGATGCCGAGGTAGTCGTCCGGGCGGGCGACCGAGATCGGCGCGCCCGTCTGGAAGTGGATCGTGCCCGAGATCTGCCAGCCGCCGATGGCCGTGCGCACGAAGCGCGACTGGGCATTGTTGAAGAAGGGCATGTCCCACACGAAGCTGGAGATGGCCACGTGGCGGGTGTCGTTGTCCGACTTGCCCCAGTTGAGCTGCTGGTTGAAGACGTCGATGAACCCTTGGCGCGGACCGGAGTTGTTGTCCATCAGCTTCGAGAAGGTGTAGGCGAAATTGTACAGCAGCCCTTTCGAGAAACGGCGGTTGACTTCGAGCTGGAGGCCGTTATATTCGCTGCGGCCGGAGTGCTCGAGCATGGGGATGTTGGCGAAGCCCTTGTACGGGCGCAGCCAGTTCACATTGGCGCCCGCCGCCCAAGGCTGGAAGGTGGTGCCGGTGGGCAACTGGTTGAGGTCGCGCTCGCGGGAAAGGTTGAGGCCCGTCGAGCCAATGTAGCTGACCTCCACCGTGGTGTCTGCGGTCACCTGCCGCTGATAGCTGACGTTCCAGTTGTAGCTGCGCGGGATGCGGTAGACCGGATCGATGGTCATGAAGAACTGCGGGAAGGCCACCTTGGGACCGGCGCCGGGGTTGTCGGCGACGCCGTTGGTGACTGAGACCATCGGCTGCCAGGGCGGATTGCCGCCGAGGAAGACGCTGTCGTAGACGCCGGGGCGCGAGACGAACCCGCCGAAGCCGGCGCGAACGACGTCCTTCCCCGTGGCTTGATAAGCCAAGCCAATGCGGGGAACCACATAGAGGTGGCTCTCGGCCGGATACGGGCCGCCGCCGTCCAGCAGACGGTCGAACTCGCCGCTGTCGATCGCAGGCACGCGGCCGCGTCCGGCGTCGGGAAACTTCTTGCCTGGGATCACGACGCCGTTATAGCGGTCGCCGGCGAGAACGTTGCCGGTGGCGCGGTCGAGCACAGCCGCCTTGGCCGGGTCATATTTCTCCGGGCGGAAGACGGCGATGTTGCCCCACAGCGACTTGTAATAGCCGTTCATCCAGGTTCCGCGGGCGCCCAGCTCGAGCTTCAGCTTCGAGCTCACGCGCCAGGAGTCCTGGCCGAAGAACTCGAACATATGGCTGCGGTAAGGCGTGAAGCTGCGCGGGCCGATTTCGGCGTAGGTCGAAAACAGGCCGAGCGCGGCATTGCCGAGCCCCGTGCCGGTTCCAGGCGCGCCGCCGGGGCGCGTGTCGTCGAACACGAAGCGCCCGTTCTGATTGTTGGTGCCACCGGGCACGCCGCTGACGTTGATCTGGTCGAAGTCGTTCTGGCCGGACCGTTCGAAGCTCACCCCGAACTTCCAGGTGTGGTTGCCCCGGATCATCGTGAAGTTGTTGGCCAGCTGGTAGATGGGGCCAGTGGAGCTCGACGGATAGGGACCGCCGTCCACCGTACCCACGTTGGGGATCACGATGGTCGGCACTTTGTCATAGATCTCTTTGCGCTCCGGAAAGATGTAGGGGTAGTTGATCCCGCTGCGGCTGCGGAGGTAGCGCTCTCCAGTGCGGTCCACGCCGATGTAGACGCGATCGACCGAAGCCGTCACCAAAGCCTCATTGATCATGGTCGGGCTCAGCGTCCAGGTGTGGCCCAGGCTGGCGGTCTTGTTGGGGCGCGACCAGTCCGTGATGGCGTAGTCGAAGCCCGACCGGAAGGCGTCCAGCGCCGTGAAGGCGTAGTTGCTGTGGCGGAACTTCAGAAAGTGATTTGTGGACGGGTTGTAATCGAACGAAACCGTGTCCTTGCGCTGATCCTGCCACGAGGGGCGCACCTTGAACCAGTTGGTGTTGCCCTGATAGGCGCCCGTCGGCATCGGATAGGTGCGGAGGAACGCCATCCCGTTGGGACTCTGCTGCGCCTTGGGAATGATGTTGCCCGGGAACGGATCGCCGGTTTGCGGGTCGCGCAGGATGCGGGCGGCGCCGTAGAAGATGCTCGGCTGGAGCAGTTCGCTGAAGTCGCCTTCCCGCATGGCGGCGGTGGGCACGCGCTGGAAGCTCGTGCTTTCCACCCGGCGCCGGACCCATTCCTGGCTCCACAGGAAGAACAGCTTCTCGCGGTTCTCGTTGAACACTCGAGGGATCATCACCGGACCGTTGAAGTTGTACCCGAACTGGTTGTACTTCAGCGGCGGCGTGAAGTTGGTGGCGGCGTTGCGGTTTCGCGCCCAAGAGTTGGCATCCAGCTTGTTGTTGCGGAAGTACTCGTAGAAGGTGCCGTGAAAGTCCTTCCCGCCGGACTTGGTGACCATGCGCACCTGCCCGCCGCCGGAGCGCCCGTATTCGGCGGAGTAGGTGGCCGTGAGAACCTGAACCTCCTGGATGGCGTCCAGATCGACGCTGCCGATCGACGTGCCGTTGGCGCGCGTGCGGATCGCCACCGCGCCGTCAAAGGTGATGACGTTGTCCTGCGAGCGGCTCCCGTTGATGGTGAAGCCGCCTGAGTCCATGGCGAAGCTCAGGCCATTCATCGGCGAACCGCGCCGCACGCCGGGCTTCAGCATCGCCAGGAAGAGCGGATTGCGCCCGTTGAGGGCGAGGTTCTGGATCTGCGTCTGTTCGACGGTCTTGCCCACCGTCGCCGACTCCGTGTTCAGGGTGGCGACCGTGGCTTCCACTGTCACCGACTCGGTCAGCTGCCCGACCGCCAGCTCTGCATTAACCTGAATCGGCAGCGCGGCGTCGAGCTTGTTGCGGGTCTTGACAAACGTCTTGAACCCGGCAGCCTCCACCTTCACTTCGTAGTAGCCGGGAGGCAGGTTCGGCACATTGTACAAGCCGGATTCGTTGGTCGTGGTCTGACGCTCGAATCCGGTGGCCTCGTTCCTGATTGTCACCTTGGCATTGGCCACGACCGCGCCGGACGGGTCGCGGACGATGCCGGAGATGGCGGCGTTGTCGGACTGCGCCACGGCGCAGAGTCCGAACAGCATGAGCACTGCCGACAGGGCAGTGACCCTGCGCAAAACCTGAAACATTCGGTAATCTCCTTCGTGCAGATTCGTGGAAATCAAACTAACAAAATGAACCCACGCGTCGTTTCCTAAAACGGCCGCGCACCCCTTGCATGGCCAGAGTTTATCAGAAATCGCCTTACAAGATTGCAGCAAATTCGTGAACCTTCCTTTAGGACAGAGCGCTCACCGGGTAGAGCGAAGAGACGGCAATGATGCGGAAAAAAGCAACACCCAGAGCGACGCCGCCAAAGCAAGGTGAAAGATCTGCATCCACACAGGCGCCAGAAGAAGCACGTTCACCGCGCCAGCCGCCAATTGCACGGTCACCAGAACAACGATGGCACGCTGCAGCAGCCCGCGCGTTGCGTGGAAAGCCGCCGCAAGCGCCACCACAGCCGCCGCCACGCTGACCAACGGATGCAGCAGGCGCAGGCGCAGCAGCGCCGGGCTGCCGGCGGAAAACTCCTGCCGGACCCCCTCCAACATCGAGACAGCCGGGAACAGGGTATCTCCGAGCGCGGCGATCGCGCCCGTGACGCTGGCCAGAAGAACCGCCGCCAGCCCGGCTTTCATCCAGCCCGGGACCGCGCCGAAC
Organism: Arcobacter sp.; assembly: GCA_020723085.1. GTDB lineage: Bacteria > Acidobacteriota > Terriglobia > Bryobacterales > Bryobacteraceae > JANWVO01. The sequence continues at coordinate 29,999 of DYJN01000042.1, read as the reverse complement.
CGCCACCGCGCTTCCGTCATGGAGTGCCACGCCGTCCCTGCCAGCGCCGCCAGCAGCAGGAACGTATTGGTCAGGTGCGCGCAGAGGTACACGGCGCGCCCGGCGGAAGCGTTCCGTTCCACGTATTCGAGCAGCACCAGCCCGGCGCCCAGCAGCGCCTCGATGACGATGAAGCCGAGCGACGCCCAAGCCCAGCGCCGCACGGCGCGCCCTTGCGGATACAGCCGCCGGGCGAGCCAGACGAGCAGGACGGCCCCCAGCAGCGCCAGCCCGCTCGTGAGCCGGTGCGTGAACTCGATCATCGTCTGTACCGTGGGCGAGGGAGGAATCACCTCGCCGTTGCACAGCGGCCAGTGGCTGCCGCAGCCCGCCCCAGAGCCTGTGGCGCGCACAAATGCGCCCCACAGGATGACAAGGAAGTTCCACCCCAGCAGAGCCCAGGCGAACCGTGTGTAGCGCCGCTGCGCTTCCATGCTCTTCAGGATGCCACCGGCGCGCCGGCCGGCGCTTCATCCGCTCTCTCCGGCAGAGAGCGGATCCACAGCCCGCAAAGCGCAGCCATCGCGACAAACAGCGCTTCCGTCAGCAGGTGCCCCGGCGACGCCGGCAGCGGAGGCCAGAATGACTTGACCAGCGACGCCCCCACCGCGGTCCACGTCAGGCCCAAAAACAAGGCCTTTGCGTCCTGCTCCCGCCATGCCCAGAAGGCCGCGAGCACGGACGCTGCGAGCACCGCCGCCCATCCCGAGGCGCCCGCCAGCGAAGGCTTGTTCTCGACGAAATCCATCAGGAACGAAACGATGGTGACCGTGACCGCGGCATGCCGGGCCGTCAGCGAAGAGCGCAGCGATGCTGCCAATACAAGCGCTCCGCCCAGGCTGTAGTTGAACCGCAGCAGCACACGGTATTCGATGCCGATCAGGACGACTGCCGCCGCCGCGGCCAGCAGGAGCGATCCGGACAAAGACGCCCGGGGCTCTTCAAGGGCAGGATCCAGGGACGGGAGTTCCCGGCGGGAACACCAGGCTGCCGCGCCGAAGCCCAGCCCGAGCAGGGCTCCAAACGTGAACTCCATGCCCTTCCACCAGTCCAGCCACGCCCAGCCTTCCAATCCCCTGCCCCAGACTTGCAGCGCCGCGCCCAAGGGAAAGCCCAGCGCGCCGCCCGCCGCCGCCCACAGCGCGAACCGCCACGCTACGCGCCGCACCGGGCCCTGCGCGGCCAAAAGAAGAAACGCCAGCGCTCCGGCCAGCAGCCCGGCCCAGACCTCTTCGCGCGGCTTGTTCACCGGATCGGAGAAGTAGACCAGCTTCGGAGCGTTTACCAGCCGCCAGCACGCCCACGTCGCCGCAAGCAGAGCCACCAATCCCCAAAGGAAGCGCCGGTCAGTCCAGCCCTCGCGCCCCCGGAGCAGCCCGGCGCCGAAGACCGCCCCTCCCGCCAGCCCCCAAACTCCGCCTTTGACCGCGAAGCCGAGCATCGCCCACCAGAAAGTCTCCGGCCTGAGCGACAGCCCCACGGTCTGTCCATAGGTCATCTGCCCGCCGAGTCCGATGCCAACGGCGCAACAGACGGCAAGCCAGGACGCGTGCCGTTCCTGCCGCAGCAGGAGCACGAGCAGGAGGCCGGTCATCGCTCCGGGGATCATCGCCCCCAGCGGTCCGCCGCCGATGAAGCCGCGCAGTCCCCAGCCGAGCGACATCGCCAGCGCCGGCAGCGCCAGCCACACCCATTTACGATCCGGCGTCGCCATCGCCGTGGAAGCCCCGCTCAGGCCATCTGCTGGATCAGGCTGTAAACCGGCTTCAGCGTCGGATACAGGATCGAGAACACTTCGTAGCCGCGCTCATAAGCGGCCGACTCGTGCACGTTGGGAATCAGGCACTCGGTTTCGCGGATCGCCACGCCGCACAACTCCTCGACGCTCGCATACCGGCCCGTGCCCGCCACCGCAAGCAGCGCCGCGCCGTAAGCCGAGCCCTCCGAGTTCTCAAGCGTCGACACGCCGCGGCGGAAGACGTCGGCCAGCATCTGCCGCCAGAACGGGCTGCGCGCCCCGCCGCCGCTCGCGCGCACCGTCTGGATGTCCACACCCATGGTTTCGATCACGCCCAGGCAGTCCCTCAGGCTGTAGCTGACGCCTTCGACAATGGCGCGGATCATCTCGGCGCGGCCATGCTTCGCGGTCAGCCCGATCCAGCCGCCTCGGGCGATCGGATCCAGATGGGGCGTGCGCTCGCCCATCAGATACGGGAGCCAGAACAATCCATGCGCCAGCGGAGGCGCCTTTTGCGCTTCGGCCATCAGCGTGTCGTACTCCGCGCCCGGGGCGAACTGATTCCGGAACCACTGCAGGCTGAGCCCCGCGCCCTGCGTGACGCCCATCACGTGCCACTTGCCGCGCACGGCGTGGCAGAAAGTGTGCACGCGCCCCTGCGGATCATAATGCGGCCGGTCCAGACAGGCGAACACGACGCCCGACGTGCCGATGGTGCACGACGCCACGCCCGCCCGCACAATGCCGTTGCCGATGCCGCTGGCCGCCTGATCTCCGGCGCCGCCCACCACGGGCGTGCCTTCCTTGAGCCCCGTGGCTTCGGCCGCTTCCCGCGTCACGGTTCCGGTCACATCGGCCGATTCCTTCACCTCCGGCAGCAGCGAGGCGTCCAGACCCAGCTGTTCGATCATCGCCGCCGACCACCGCCGCGTCACCACATCCAGCAGCCCTGTGCCGCTGGCGTCGCTCACCTCGGCGGCATAGACCCCGGTCAGCATGAACCGCACATAGTCCTTCGGCAGCAGAACCTTGCGCGCCCGCTCGAAGTTCCGCGGCTCGTTGTCCTTCACCCAAAGCAGCTTGGGCAGCGTGAAGCCGGTCAGCATCGGGTTGGCCGTGTGCGCCACCACGTTGGCGCGCCCGATGGTCTGGTTGATGAAGTCCACCTGCGGCTGGCTGCGCTGGTCGCACCAGATCAGCGAGGGCCGGATCACGCGGTTGTCGGCGTCCAGCAGCACGAGTCCGTGCATCTGCCCGCTCAGCCCCACGCCCTTCACCTGATCGCCGCTGACGCCTGCTTCCTTCAGGACGCCGCGGATGGCCGCCTGCGCCGCGTCCCACCAGTTCTCGGGACGCTGCTCAGCCCACAGCGGACGCTCCATCCGGATGTCTTCATGCGGCGCGGTGAATCCCGCCACGAGCTTGCCTTTTTCATCCACGAGCAACGCCCGGCTGCCGCCAGTGCCGATATCAATGCCAAGCCAGTACATAGTCCGAATCGTCTCCTGCGGTTGCTTCCCCAGTTTGACAGACCGGGCCCGGCCTTGGAAACTCCCCCGGCGCAAAGCGCCGGCGCCGGCTTCCCGCCGGCCGGATCCCGCAAAAACGGCTCGCGCCCCGCGGGGCGCGGAGCGCGGTCCAATCACGAATCCTGGAGCAACGGCGGCTTCCGGATCACGGCGCGGGCGTCGCGCGGGGCTGGCCGGTGGAAGGCCGCACCGGGCCTCCAAGCGGCGCGCCCGGGAACTCCTGCACCGGCGTCTTCAGGTTCGAGGGCAGCACCGGCTGCCGCGTGGCGACGTCGAACAGGGTCCAGATCAGAAAGATCGCCAGAAACAGCAGCCCGCCGACGAAGATGACCGCGTTGAACTTGTCGTGGCGCAGGTGCATGAAGAAAAGCGCCACCAGCGACCCCTTCGCAGAGGCGATCATCAGGGCTACCACCGTGTTCCAGGCGCCGAAGTCGAAATACGAGGCCTGCACCGTGATCACCGTCAGCACGAGCAACGCGAGCAGCACGAGCCCGTATGTCTTCGGGCCTGTAACCGGATGAGCGTGTTCGTTCGCGTGAGCCATGGCCGTGCCTCCTCAGGAAATCAGGTACATGAGCGGGAACAGGTAGATCCAGATGAGATCCACCAGGTGCCAGTACAGTCCGGTGACCTCCACCGGCGCGTAATACGCGCTCGAAAAGTGCCCCTTCAGGGCGCGCCAGACGAGCCAGGCGATGGCCGCCATGCCCAGCAGCACGTGGATGCCGTGCAGGCCGGTCATCATGAAATAGAAGCTGAAGAACAGGAATTGGCCCGGCACCGTGTCGCCCTTGTGCGAGTAATACTTGCCCGGGAGCAGCCCTTCGTGGAATTTGTGGCTGTACTCGAAATACTTCACCACCATGAACGTGCCGGCGCAGGCGAGCGTCAGCAGCAGGAACAGCACCAGCAGCTTCTTGCGGCTGGTCTGCGCCGCCCAGACCGAGAGCACCATGGTGAAGCTCGAGACCAGCAGCACCACGGTGTTCACCGCGCCCATCGTCTTGTCGAGATGATGGTGCGCGGCCATGAACGCTTCCGGGTGGCGGGCGTGCATGATGCCGTAGCCGACGAAGAGGCCGCCGAACAGCAGCACTTCGGTCACCAGGAACAGCCACATGCCGATCTTGGCGGCGTCGAACTGCTGCGACATTTCGCGGAAGTGATGCTGCAGGAACGGCGCATGGCCGCCTTCGGCATGCGCGTGCGCGGAGGGTATGGCAGTGCTCATGGGTAACGGCTCTCGTTCCGAAATCAGTGCGCCAGTTCCTTGACGCCCACCGGCGCGGGCTCCGGCCGGTAATCGTACGGCCCGTGCTGGAGAACCGGCTGGCCTTCAAAGTTGTGCGCCGTCGGAGGCGACGCGGTCTCCCACTCGAGCGTCCGTCCGCCCCAGGGATTGGCCGGCGCCCCCTTGGGCTGGCGGAAGGAAGCCAGCAGGTACGCCGCAGTGAGGAACAGCCCGGCGGCGAGCACCCAGCTTCCGACCGTGGAAGCCACATGCAGATCCTGGAATTGCGGCAGGTAGTTGAAATAGCGGCGCGGCATGCCGCGGCTGCCCAGCACGAACTGCGGCAGGAACGTCATGTTGAAGCCGATGAAGATGATCGCGCTCGAGATGGCCGCCAGCTTCGTGTTGTACATGCGCCCGTACATCTTCGGCCACCAGTAGTGGATGCCGGCGAGGAAGGCGATCAGATTCGAGCCAGCCATCACGTAGTGAAAGTGCGAGACCACGAAGTAGGTGTCATGCAGATGCACGTCGGTGGAAAGCGCCGCGAGGAACAGGCCCGTGAGCCCGCCGATCGTGAAAATCAGCAGGAAGCTGATGGCGAACAGCATCGGCGCTTCCAGCGAGATCGAGCCGCGCCACATCGTGGCGATCCAGTTGAACACCTTGATGGCCGACGGGATGGCGATGAAGAACGTCAGGAAGCTGAAGATCGCGCCCGCAAACAGGCTTATGCCGGCGACGAACATGTGATGCGCCCACACCAGAAAGCCCAGCAGCGCGATGGCCACCGACGAGAAGGCGATGGCCTTGTAGCCGAAGATCGTCTTCTTCGAGAACGTCGGGATCACTTCGCTGATCACCGCCATGGCGGGCAGGATCATGATGTAGACCGCCGGGTGCGAGTAGAACCAGAAGAAGTGCTGGAACAGCACCGGGTCTCCGCCGAGCTGCGGATCGAAGATGCCTACGCCGAGCACGCGCTCCATCACGATGAGCAGCAGCGTGATGCCCAGCACCGGCGTGGCGAGAATCTGGATGAGCGCCGTCGCGTACATGCCCCAGCAGAACAGCGGCATCTCGAACCACCCCATGCCCGGAGCGCGGAGTTTGTGGATGGTGGCGATGAAATTCACGCCCGTGAAGATGGAGCTGAAGCCGAGCACGAATGCCGCCAGCACCATCAGCGTGACGCCGCCGCCCGTGGTGGTGGAGTACGGCGTATAGAAGGTCCAGCCTGTGTCGACGCCGCCCAGGGCGAGCGTGGCTACCGCCATCGCGGCGCCGATCCAGTACACATACAGGCTCGTCAGGTTCAGCCTTGGGAAGGCGACGTCCTTCGCGCCGAGCAGCAGCGGCAGGGCGAAGTTGCCGAGCGCCGCCGGAATCGCCGGGATGATGACGAGGAACGTCATGATGGCGCCGTGCAGAGTGAAGACCCGGTTGTAGGTCTCCGCGTCCATGATCGTCTGCTTCGGCGTCAGCAACTCCAGGCGGATCAGCAGGGCGAAGATGCCGCCGACAAGAAAGAAGAAGAGGACCGACCACATGTACATCAGGCCGATCCGCTTGTGGTCCACCGTGGTCAGCCAGCTCCAGAGCCCCTTCGGCTCCTCGAGGTAATCGGCGTGGCGCCCGGCGTGCCCAGCGCCGGCGTACAGAACTCCCTCTGACATTGCCGTTCTCCCTTTCCTACTGCAACTCTTTGATGAACTCGATCAAGCCGAGGATCTCGCGCTCCCGCAGCAGCCCCTGATAGGTCGGCATGATCGGCTCGAATCCCTGCACCACCACCGCCTGCGGCGTCAGGATGGACTGCCGGATGTAATCTGCATTCACGCGATGCTCGCCGCCGTCCGCGCCCCGGTGCGTCTGGTTCCAGATGCCCTTCCACGACGGCCCCTGACCGCGCGTGCCGTCCAGAGAGTGGCAGGTGGCGCAGCCCTTGTTTTCCCACACCAAACGGCCAAGTTCTTTCAGCGGCATCTTGCGCACCTGCTCGTCGCCCTCGCGCAGGAACGTTTCGTACTGCTCCGGCGTGTCGACGAAGATGCGGGCGAGCATGTCGGAGTGGCCCTTGCCGCAGTACTCCGTGCAATACACCTGCTTGATGCCGGGCTCGGTAGCCGTGAACCAGAGTTCGGTGTAGCGGCCGGGAATGGCGTCGCGCTTGAGGCGGAACTCGGGAATGAAGAAGCTGTGGATGACGTCCTCCGAGGTGAGCACGAGCTTCACGGGGCGGTTGACCGGAACATGCAGGTCGTTCAGCGTGCGCGTTCCGTCGGGATACTCGAACTCCCACACCCACTTCTTGCCCGTGGCGAGAATCTCCATCGCGTCGTTGGGCGCCACCCACGCCTTGACGTAGCCTTTGAAGCCCCAGAGGAAGATCAGCATCACCACCGCCAGCGGGATGAGGCTCCAGACGAGCTCCAGGCGCGTGTCGTGCGTGATGTGGGGCGTGACTTCTTTCGCCGAGCGCCGGCGCCAGCGGCGGACGGCGTAGAAGATCAGGCCGCCATTGAAGAAAAAGAAGAACACGGTGAGCCATGTGATGAACATGAACAGCCCATCCATCTCACCCACGTGCGTGGACGCCCCGGGGGGCAGCAGGAAGTCGCGGAACCAGTTCATTTGGCCGTCACCATCCCAGTCCGGGTTGAAGCGCGCAGGCGCTCGCGGCGCCAGAAGCGGAAGAGTGCGAAGCCGAGCACAAGCACGGCCAGCGCGCCGCCGATGCGCATGATGTTCATGGCCACCAGCGTGTAGCTGCGGGCAGCCGGGTCGTAGTGGAAACAATACAGCAGGATCTTGTCGCTGATGCCCGTCCTGCCGCTGGCAGCTTCCGCCAGCGCGAGGCGCACGTCGATGGGCTTGAAGCGGACTCCATACAGATACCGGCTCACCATCCCCTCCGGCGAAAGCACCATGATCGCCGCGGCGTGGGCGTATTGCTTCGTGCGGTCGTCCCAGCGATAGCGGAAGCCGGCCTGATCCGCCAGCCGCGCGGCGTTGTTCTGATAGTCGGCAAGGAAATGCCATCCCTGCTTCGAGCGCCCGTAGGACTCCAGATACGCGGCGCGCTTCGCCTGCGCCAGCTTGTAATTTTCGGTCGGGTCGATGCTGACCGTCACGATCTCAAAATCCCTGCCGGCGACCTGCGGGATCGCTCGCAGCGCCTCCGTCTGCCCGTTGAGCACCAGCGTGCACAGCATGGGGCAGGAGTAATAGACGAGGTTCAGGATGACCGGCTTGCCGGAGGAGAAATATTCGCGCAGGGCGTGCGGATAGCCGTCCTCGCCGATGAACTGGAGCGAGAGATCGATCTTTTGGCCGAGCTTCTCGTCGATGCCCACGCCCTCGAGTTCGCGGGGCGTCTCATGAGCCGGCAACTGCGCGCGCACGGGGGCTGTGGTCCCTGTCAGGGTTGCGAAAACCGCCAGGAGTGCGCGAACGATGCTCATCGGGCTTCTCTTTACTGCTTTTTCGCCGGCGCGGCGGCGGGCGCGGGCGCGGCGGCGCCGTCGCCTCCGGCAGCCCCGCCGGGAGGCTCGGGCTTCGCCGGGTAAGTCTTCGTGTTGTAAGTCACCTTGCCAGCCGCATAATCGGCGGCGAGGATCTCCATGGCGCGGTCGATCGGGATGCGCACAATGCCTTTTTCTTTATCGATGAAGCTGTAGCGGTGAAGATTCTCCTCTTCGCGTTCGCGGATGGCCAGAAGCTCTTTGCTGGGCGCGCCGGAATACACTTCCTGGTCGATCCGCTCGTATGCCACGACGTAAAGCCAGTACACGCCGGCGATCATCACGACCAGCAGGGCGAGGATGCCGGCGCTGACGGCGGCGATCAGCCCGGCGCGCGCCTCGCGGTGGTCGTAATCGATGCCCTCGACGAAGACAGCCGTGTCGGGGGCGGTGGAATCGAGTTCGGGTTTCACTTCGGACATCGCCAGCCTCCGCTCGCTCAGACGTTATGAAATGCCAGGCACTGCTCCAGCCGGGGATCGCCGACCGGCACGAGCGGCTTCTCTTTCAGCCCCTGCCAGAAGACCAGCCCGTAAGCGCTGCCCACGGCGAGCCACGAGGCGGCGTCCAGCCAGTGCAGGGCCACGCCGCGGGGGTGCAGCACGGGCATGATCTGCCAGTACAGGTCGCAGAAGTGCATCAGCATCATCCACCCGGCGATGAAGCCGAGCAGCCTGAGATTCCGCTTGCTGGACCGCGGCAGCAGCGTGAAGAACGGCAGGATGAAATGGCCGATGGCGAGAACCGGGCCGAACGCCGCCCAACTTCCCTGCATCCTCTTGTGGAACCAGACGGTCTCCTCGGGCAGGTTGCCGTACCAGATGAGCATGTACTGCGAGAACGCCACATACGCCCAGAACGTGGTCAGCGCGAACAGCCACTTGCCGAGGTCGTGGTAGTGCTCCTCGCGGACGGACTGCCTCAGGTATCCGGCCGACCGCAGCCCCAGCACGACGGCGATCAGAATCGCCATGAAGCCCACGGCGCCGCCTGCAAGAAAATACACGCCGTACATGGTCGAGAACCAGTGCGGGTCCAGCGACATGATCCAGTCGAAAGCAGCCATGGAAGCGGTGAGGAAGAGCGCCACGGTGCCCGGGGCGCTCCATTTCGCGGCAGCCTTCGTGTGCTCGATCGCGCCGGACTCATCCTGCCGCCGGCTGATCGCATACAGCCGCAGCGCGAAGACGCTCCACAGCGCAATGGCGATCAGGGCGCGCAGGGTGAACCACTTTTCGTTCAGGTAGCCGAGCTTGGCCGAGAGGATGGGATCCTTCGCCGCCTCCGCGTGCGACCACTCGTACAGCGAATGAACGCCCGCGAACACCGGCAGAACCAGCAGGAAAGCCAGAGGCACGGTGCGCATCATGTTCTCCATGAGCCGCCGCACCGTCACGCTCCACGCGCTGCCCGTCAGGTGCTGCATCATGACGAAGAACAGCGCGCCAAGGGAGACGGACGCGAAAAACGCGAATGCGGCGAGATAGGAGAAGTGGAACTGCCGGGGGTCCAGCGCGTAGCCGGCGGCGAGCGCCAGCCAGCTGACGAGCGCGACCAGCGCCAGCGAGTTGCGCACGGCGCTCCAGGCTTCCGGCGTGAGGAAGTAGCCTTCCGAAGCGTGTTCTCTGTGGCGGGCCATTCGGGTCTCCTCGCTGCTCAACGGATCCGGCTCTGCAGCTCCGGCGGCACGTCGGCGAGAGTGCCGCGCCACGAGCGCTGGAGCGCGCGCACGTAGGCGACAATCGCCCAGCGGTCGTTCTCCGAAATCTGGAACCGGTAGCCGGGCATCGTGCGCCGGCCATTGCTGATGACGTGATACAGTTCGCCGTCGACGAAGTTCACGATGCGCTCGTCGTGCAGGTTGCCGGGCACCCAGACCGCCTTGGCGGGCACCACGCCGCGTCCGGAACCGGTGCGGTCGTGGCAGGGCGCGCAGTAGATGTCGAACTTCCGCTGGCCCTCGATAAGGGTCTCCTTCGTGATCGGGAGCGGGTTGCGCTCCACATACGCGCCGTCGGGATTGATGCCCGTGGAGAACGCCGCGTCAGGGCGGTACAGTTCCTGTGCGAGGGCGCCGGCCACGGGAGCGCGGCTGGCCCGGCCGTCGGCGAAATAAAGGCTCTCGGCCTGCGGCTTGTACTTGTCCTGCTTCTTCATGTCCCACCAGACCCAGATGGGCGGCTGGCGGGAGGGGAAGTTCGAGCAGCCCGTGAGCGCCGCGGCGGCCAGGGCCAGCAGCGCGGCGGCAACCGGGCGGGTAGCGGCGCGTGTCATGCTTCGACGACCTCCGTGTGGCGGCTTCCGCAGGAGTCGAGGAAGCGCACGGCCTCCTCTGCCTGGAATTTCGGATCCTGCGCCTCGATGGCGAGCAGGAAGCGGTCGTTGCTGGCGCCGGCGTGGCGCGAGTAGTTGAAGAACGGGTGGTAGTAGGTGGGGATCCGGTTCAGGTGGAACATTCCGAGCACGGCGGCGAACGCGCTGAGCAGCACGGCGAGCTCGAACATGATCGGCACGGACGGCTCGAGCGCGAACAGCGGCTTGCCGGCGATCACCAGCTTGTAGTCCACCGCGCCGGTCCACCACTGCAGCAGCACTGCGGCGGAAAGCCCGAGCAAGGCGAAGACGATGACGATGCGTCCCAGCGGGCTGCGCGGCGCGCCCAGCGCCTCGTCGGCGCCGTGCACCGGGAACGGCGAAAACGCCTCCATCTTCGTGTATCCGGCGGCGCGCGCCGTGCGGATCGCCCGCAGCAGATCCTCGGGCGTGTCGAAGTCGCCGATGACCCCGAACACCTTCCGGCGCTCCGCCTCAGGCTCGTAGCCCGGCAAGCCGAGCTTGGAAAGAACCGCTTCCAGCATCAGTGGCTGCCTCCATGCGCGGGGACTCCATGCGGAGCGCTGACCTGCTGGTGCAGCACGCCCTTTACCTCGCTGATGGCGATCGCGGGCAGGAAGCGCAGGAACAGCAGGAACAGCGTCAGGAACAGTCCGAAAGTGCCCACGTAAGTCCCGATGTCCACCCAAGTGGGCGAGAAGTAGCCCCAACTCGAGGGCAGGAAGTCGCGGTGCAGCGACGTGGCGATGATCACGAACCGCTCGAACCACATGCCGATGTTGATGAAGATCGAGAGGATGAACATCGCCGGGATCGACGTGCGGAACCGCTTGAACCAGAAGAACTGCGGCGCGATGACGTTGCAGGCGATCATCGACCAGTACGCCCAGGCGTACGGTCCGAAGGCGCGGTTGAGGAAGATGAACCGCTCATACTGGTTGGCGCTGTACCAGGCGATGAAGAACTCCGTGCCGTAGGCGAAGCCGACGATCATGCCCGTCGCCAGCATCACCTTGCACATGTTCTCAAGGTGCTTCATCGTGATCAGGTTCTCGAGCCCGTAGATCCAGCGCGCCAGCGTCATCAGCGTCACCACCATGGCGAAGCCGCTGAACACGGCGCCGGCGACGAAGTAGGGCGGGAAGATCGTCGTGTGCCAGCCCGGCAGCAGCGATGTGGCGAAGTCGAACGACACGATCGAGTGCACGCTGAGCACGAGCGGCGTGCTGAGCCCCGCCAGCAGCAGGTAGGCGAGCTCATAATGGCGCCACTGCGTGGCTGACCCGCGCCAGCCCAGGCTCAGCAGCCCGTAGATGGTCTTGCGCACGGGCGTCGTGGCGCGGTCTCGCAGCGTGGCCAGATCCGGGATCAGGCCCACATACCAGAACAGCGCCGATACCGTTCCATAAGTCGATACCGCGAAGACGTCCCACATCAGCGGGCTGCGGAAGTTCTGCCACATGTGCAGCAGCTCGTTCGGCATCGGGAACAGCCAGTAAGCCGCCCGCCATGGACGCCCGGTATGGAACAGCGGATAGATGGCGGCGCAGGCGACGGCGAACAGCGTCATCGCCTCGGCCGCGCGGTTGATCGACGTGCGCCACTTCTGCCGGAACAGGAACAGGATCGCCGAGATCAGCGTGCCCGCGTGGCCGATGCCGATCCACCAGACGAAGTTGGTGATGTCCCAGCCCCAGCCCACCGGCGAATTGTTGCCCCACACGCCGATGCCCGTGGCGACGAGATAGCCGAGACAGGCGAACAGCAGCCCTGCCAGCGGCACGGCGAACGCCATCGCGATCCACCACTGCTTCGGCGGCTTGCCTTCGACGATGGCGCTGATCTTGCCGGTGACGTCGGAGTAGGTCATGCCGCCCCTCACCAGGGGCGGGTTCAGTTCCGTTCGCGGATCGAGTGCGAGGTCGGCCATGGGCTAGACGAGCTCCGGATTGGGATTGCGGACGCGCGCCAGATACGTCGTGCGCGGCTTGGTGTTCAGCTCCTCGAGCACGGAGTAATCGCGCGCCTGCCGCTTGAGTTTCGCAACGCGGCTTTCGGGATCGTTGATGTTGCCGAAGACGATGGCCTCAGCCGGGCAAGCCTGCTGGCAGGCGGTGACGATTTCGCCGTCGCGGATCGGCCGCCGGCCTTCGGCCTTGGCCTGCGAGCGCTTCTCTTCAATGCGCTGCACACAGTAGTTGCACTTCTCCATCACGCCGCGCATGCGGACGGTCACGTCGGGGTTGAAGACCATCTTCCGGATCTCCGGAATGTCTTTGTTCCAGTTGAGGAAGTTGAAGCGGCGGACTTTGTAGGGGCAGTTGTTCAGGCAGTAGCGGGTGCCCACGCAGCGGTTGTAGGCCATCTCGTTGATGCCTTCCGGGCTGTGGGCGGTGGCGGCCACGGGGCAGACGCTCTCGCAGGGCGCTTTCTCGCACTGCACGCAGGCCATGGGCTGCATGACGGCCTGTGGATCGTCCTCCTCGCCGCTGAAGTAGCGGTCCAGGCGGATCCAGTGCATCTCGCGGCCCTTCGACACCTGCTCTTTTCCGACCACGGGGATGTTGTTCTCGGCGGTGCAGGCCACCATGCAGGCGTTGCACCCGATGCACGCGCCGAGGTCGATGGCCATGCCCCACTGATAGCCCTTCGAGTAGTCGAAGCCGGGGAACAGGTCCGTGGCGGGGTGCGGCTCGTGGCTGCCGTGTCCGGCGCGCCGGCGGTACTCCTCCACGCTGAACTCTTCGACGATGTTATGCCGCTTGAGCCCGGTGATCGGCTCGATCAGCGTGTGGTGCTCCTGGGTGGTGACCAGCTTGTACGTGGCGCCCGTCTTGCGCGCCTCGGCAGGGCCGAACCAGAAGTTGGCCGCGGCGCGCAGCCCCTCGACGCGGTGGCCGACGCCGCGCCCCACGCGGCCGCAGGCCGAGCGGCCGAAGCCGAGCTCAAGCGAGATGGAATCATCGGCATGGCCGGGCAGCACCAGCGCGGGGCAGCGGATCTGCCGGCCGCCTGAGGCGATCTCGAGCACGTCGCCGTCTTTCACGCCCAGCTTCTTCGCCGTCGCCGGACTCAGCAGCGCGGCATTGTCCCAGACGAGCTTTGTCATCGGATCCGGCGTTTCATGGAGCCAGGCGTTGTTGGCGAAGCGGCCGTCCAGCGTGTGCCAGGACGGATAGAAGACCGCTTCGATGCCCGCCGGCGCGGGCTTCACCGCGCTCTCCACGGCGGCCAATACGGCAGCCGCATCCGCCTTCGCATCCACGGGCGCGAATTGCGTGCCCTCGATGACGCCTTCGTAAAGCGCCTGCTTCCACTTCTGCTCCGCCTGCGCGCCCCACTGCGCGGTCCAGTAAGAACGGACAACCTCGTAGCCCCGGCGCTGCTCGCGCCCTGCAATCAGCGCGGCGATCTCGAGCGCGCTCCGGCCGCCATGCAGCGGCTGGATCTGCGGCTGCTGAATGCTGACCGTGCCATCGAGAGCCCGGACATCGCCCCAGCTCTCAAACGCGTGCGCTTCGGGCAGCCGCCACATGGCCGCCTTCCACGTTTCGTTCTCGTCGAACAGGAGCGCCGCGACGGCGGTCTTCCGGAACAGCGCGGCCCAGTCGGCGCCGGCGGGCAGCGTGAACACCGGGTTGCCCCCGAGCACCACCAGCGTGGTCACGCGGCCTGCGCCGAGATCGTCCGCGAGCTTCTTCATCGCGGCCAGGGTGTCCGCCGGAGCGAATGGCGGGCGCGTGTAGACCACCGTCTGGCCCGCATTGCCGAGCGCCTGATTGATGAGCGCCGCCAGCGCATGCACCTCCGCGGGCTGCCGCGGCCCTGCCGCCACGAGCGACCTCCCGCGGTGCGCCATCAGGTCTTTCGCCGCAGCCGCGAGGAACTTCTGCTGCTTGCCGCCGCTCTGGCCGAGCACTTTCAGCTCCGCGCCGCTCACATTCAGCTCGCGCACCAGCGCCAGAGCGATCGACGCCACATCGGAGGAGCGCGCGCGCAGGCGGTGATCGGCCATCGCGCCGGTGATGGTGAAGTTCGCTTCGACCGCGTAGAGCCGGTTCAGTTCCCTGCCTTCTTCCGGCCTGCGGCGCGCGGCGAACTGTTTGACCGGCTGCGCGGACAGCGTGTCGAGTCCGAGGAAGTCGCAGTCGAGCGCGACGATCACATCGGCCTGTTCCAGCCTGTAATGCGGGACGAGAGGCTGGCCGAAGGCGAGGCGGGCGCCTTCCACCGCATGGTCGAAGCTCACCGGCTCATATTCGACCCAGGCCGACTGCGGGTATTTCTTCGCGATCTCCGCCTTCAGGGCTTCCAGCGACGGCGACGTGGAGCGCGTGGAAAGGATGCGCAGCCCCGCGCCGTCGCCGAGCTTCGCGCTCTGCTCCCTCCACCAGGATTCGAACTCGGTCCAGGAAGATTTCACGCCCTGTCTTTGCACCTGACGGGCACGGTCGGGATCGTAGAGATCCAGAACCATGGCCTGCTGGAAGGCATTGGTTGCGCCCAGCGAGGCGGGGTGGCGCGGATTGCCCTCCACCTTGGTCGGCCGTCCGTCGTTGCACTCGACGACGAGCCCGGCGGCCACGCCGCAGGCCTCGACGGCCGTGGCGTAGTGCAGCGGGCGGCCATGCACGTAACCTTCGACGCCCTTCGACAGCGGCAGGATCTTTTCCACGGGGCGGCGGCAGGCGGTGAGACCGGCGAGTCCGAAGCCGGCAGCCATCAGCTTCAGCAGCGTGCGCCGAGAACCGCTGTCGAGCAGCTCCGACGCGCCTTCGGGGAACTCGCGTTCCACCCACTGGCGGAACTCCGGCGTGTCGGCGAGCTGGTTCAGGCTGCGCCAGTATTTCCTGCCGGTGAGGCTGGAGAGGTTGAGCTGGATGAGTTCATTCATGGCCGCAAGCCCCGGGATTATCTGTGGCAAGCCGAGCAGTTGTCGGGCGGGTGGATGCCCTTGTCTCGGATCAGCTTCGCGCCGAGCGTGGCGGGGTCGCCTTCGGGCTGCCAGTCCAGCTTTGTGACAAGCTCAGGCGGGCGGACGTGCGGCGCGGGGTTGCGGTGGCAATCCAGACACCATGCCATCGACAGCGGCTGGACCTGGCGCACTTCCGTCATCTGATCCACGCGCCCGTGGCAACTGGCGCAGCTCACTCCCGCCGTAACGTGGGCCCGGTGGTTAAAATACACATAGTCAGGAAGGCGGTGAACCTTGATCCACGGGATGGGCTTGCCGCTCGAATAGCTGTCGCGCACGGGCTGCAGCTTGGGGCTCTTTTCCTTCACCCGCACATGGCAGTTCATGCAGATCTCCGTCATCGGCACGGCAGCATAGCTGGACTGCGCCACGGTGGTGTGGCAGTACAGGCAGTCCATGCCGAGGTTGCCCGCGTGCAGCTTGTGGCTGTACGGCACGGGCTGCACCGGCGTGTAGCCGGTGTCGAGCTGCCGGGGATGCAGGAGATAAGCCGCGACGGCGCCGCCTGCGCCGAGCAGAATCACAACCGCGCCGGCGGCAAGGCGCAGTTTTGTGTCGAACTGCTTCGAGAAGACAGTCATGGCAGGATGTCTTTAGGTGGGAAACCCGTTTCAGCCCCTCTGACTTGGCCTGGCAGTTTCTCCGGCCCCGGCATGGCCGGAGCGCTTGTCTCTTTTTCTACCATAGCCATACTATTTCCGCAATAGGAGCAAGAATTCTTGTCCGGCAATAATCAGATGCCTCCGCAGCCGGAAAGGACCCAGCCGATTGGGGCGGCGCCCGGGCTGCCCGCCCGGCTGATGGAAGCGCGGCCGCTGACAGGCGTGAGCCGGAGGTTCGGCGACCTCAGAGTCCGGCCGAAGCTGATGGTGCTGCACAACAGCTTCTTCCTCCTCCTGGCGTGTGCAGTATATTTCACCGTGATCGACGTAGTCGAGGGCCGCCTGCGGCAGGCGGAGCAGCGCGAGATGACGCTGATCCTGAACGCATTCTCCGCCCTCTCCCCCGAGACGGGCGATGAGATGGCGCTGTGCGCCTACGGCCTGCGGCAGGCTACGGCGGCGGAGTTCGGCCTGCCGGAGACGGCGAAGGCATGGATGCAGAAGTATCCGGGGCGGGTCTGGCGCGCGCCGGGCGAGCACGTCTACAAGCAAATCCCCGGAACGCAGCGGTACTACCGGCTGACGCTGCCCGTGCGGTTCTATGAAGGCGTGGCGGCGGGCGTGCGGCTGGCGCTGTTCGCCGCGCTTGGAGCGCTCTACATCCTGGCGGTACTCGTGCTGGAACTGTTCGTCCTGCCCCGCTACATTTATCAGCCGCTGCGGCTGCTGCTGGAAGCGGATGCGGCGACGCGCCGCGGCGACCGGCGCGCCGAGATCATCGGCGAGGCATTCATTCCGGGCGACGAGATCGGACTGATCCTGCGCTCCCACAACGATACAGTGCGCGCCCTGCGGCGCCGCGAAGACGAGCTGGAGCAGGCCAAACGGAACCTGGAGGCGCAGGACCGGCTGGTGAGCCTCGGCATGTTGAGCGCGAGCGTGGCTCATGAGATGAACACGCCGCTCGCGGTGCTCCACGGCTCCATCGAGAAGCTGCTCGAGAAGAGCTGCGACGAGGCGATGCGGGCGCGGCTGGAGCGCATGAAGCGCGTCACCGACCGCCTGCGCCGGATCAGCTCCTCGCTGCTCGACTTCGCGCGCCTGCGCCGGGAGACGATGGAGCGCGTGGAGTTGCAGCCGCTGATCGAGGAAGCTTGGCACCTGGTCGCCATCGACGAGAAAGCGGGCGACGTTGCGCTGCGGACGGAGATCCCGGAACACATGCGCGTGCGCGGCAATTCCGGGCGGCTGGTGCAGGTGTTTGTCAACCTGTTGAGAAACGCGCTGATCGCCGCGCCCGCCGGCCATGGCGAGATCACGGTGCGCGCGGACGCGGCGCGGCTCGACGGCAGGGACGCGGTGCGCGTCACGGTGGAAGACAACGGTCCCGGCATTCCGCCCGAGATCCTGCCGGAGGTGTTCGACGCCTTCGTCAGCGACCGCCTGGACGCGCAGGGCACGGGGCTGGGCCTCACCGTGGCGCAGGGAATCGTGCATCAGCACGGAGGGCGGATCCGCGCGTACAACAGAGAGCAGGGGGGCGCGGCGCTCGAGGTGGTGCTGCCCGCTCCAGAGGGAGATGCAAGGACATGACGACCGATCCGCTGCCGGAACAGGCGTTGATCGACATCGCGGTGCTCGACGACGACCGCGACTTCCTCACCTACATCGAAGACCTGCTGTCGGACGAGGGGCAGTACGCGGTGCGCGTCTTTCAGCGGCCTGAGGAGTTGTTTGCCGCAGCCGAAGAACGGCGCCCGGAGATCGTGCTGCTCGACATGAAGATGGGCCCCACGCACGGCGGCGAAGTGCTGGAGAAGCTGATGCAGCGCCGGCCGGAGCTTTGCGTGATCATCGTCACCGGGTATCCGTCGCTGGAAGACATGCGGGCGACATTCAAGAAGAACGTCTTCGACTACCTGGCCAAGCCCTTCACGATCAACCAGCTCCGCCAGGTCCTTGCGAACGCCGCCGAACGCTACGGGCTGGGCCGCGCGCTCGCGGACCGCCTGCGCGACAGGCTCGGGCAGCGCATCCGCGTGCTGCGCGCCGAGCGGGACTGGTCGCTGAAGGACCTCGCCGCCGCCACTCGGCTCAGCGTGAGCCAGATCAGCTCGATCGAACGCGGCGCGAACCTGCCGTCGATGGAGAGCCTGCTGGCCATCGCCCGCGCGCTCGGGCTGAAGCCGAGCCAGATGCTGGCGCAGATCGATTTCTGAACCGCGCGGGCGGATCCGTCAATCGACCTCGTGTTCGATGGCCTTCGCGAGTTCGTCCCTGTCATAAGGCAGCGGCAGCTCGGCGGGCTTCGGCGAGAACCACGGGTACATCAGCGGCAGCAGGAACAGCGTCAAAAACGTCGACGAGACGAGTCCGCCGATGACGACCGACGCCAGCGGCCGCTGCACTTCCGCGCCGGTCGTCGTGGCCAGCGCCATCGGCAGGAAGCCGAAGCTCGCCACCAGCGCGGTCATCAGCACGGGGCGCAGGCGGATGCCCGCGCCGGTCAGCAGCGCCTGCTCCATCGGCAGCCCGAACTGCCGCAGCCGGTTGATGGAGCTCACCAGCACGATGCCGTTCAGCACCGCCACGCCGAACAGCGCAATGAAGCCGATGGCGGCGGAGATGTTGAGGTTCAGCCCGCGGATCCACAATGCGGCGATGCCGCCGATGAAGGCGAACGGCACGTTGGTCAAGATCAGCAGCGCCTGACGCGCGCTGGAGAAGGTGAAAAACAGCAGCCCGAAGATGATCAGGATGGAAGCGGGCACGACGATCATCAGCCGCCGCATCGCGCGCCGCTGGTTTTCGAACTGTCCGCCCCAATCGATGGAGTAGCCAGCCGGCAGGCGCAGCGCCTCCCCCAGGCGTTGCTCGGCTTCGGCCACAAAGCCGCCCAGGTCGCGGCCGCGGACGTTGCATTGCACCACGATGCGGCGCTGGCCGTTTTCACGGGAGATCACCTCCGGACCGCGCGCCATGGAGACGTGCGCCACCTGTCCCAACTGCACGCGCTCGCCGCCCGGCGCATTCAGGATCAGCCCGCGGATGGCTTCATCGCCGGCGCGGTAGCTCTCCGGCAGGCGCACCACCACGGCGAAGCGCCGCTGGCCTTCGATCAGCTCGGAGACGGTGCGGCCGCCGATGGCGGCATCCATCATGTCCTGCACATCGCTCACATTCAGGCCGTAACGGGCCAGCGCCTCGCGGTCGATCTCGACGCGCAGTTCCGCGACTCCGGAAACGATCTCCATCTGCTCGTCGGCTGCGCCCGGAACGGAGGCGAGAACGCGCAGGGCGCGCTCGGCCAACTGCTCGAGCACGCGCGGATCCTCGCCGAAGATCTTCACCGCCACATCGGCCTTGATGCCGGAGATGGTCTCGTCGAGCCGCATGGCCATCGGCTGCGTGAAGTTGTAGCTCACGCCGGGAACCTTGTCGAGCGCGGCGGCCAGCGCGTCGATCAGCTCCTCCTTCGTCCGGAACCGCGTCCACTGCCCGCGCGGCTTCAACAGCACGTAGACATCGCCCTGATTGATCCCCATGGCCTCCGTCGCCACGTCCGGACGCCCGATGCGCGTCACCACGCCCGTGACTTCGGGAAAATTCAGAATGATCCGCTCCACGCGGTTGCTGATCCGTACGGAATCCGTCAGCGAGATCCCCGGCATCTTGCGCGTCTCGATCAGGATCGAGCCTTCGTCGAGCCGCGCGATGAACTCGGTGCCGATGAAGAAGACGCTCACCGCGGCCGCAGCCAGCACGGCGGCGCTGGCGCCGATCAGCCAGGCGCGGCGCCGCAGCGCCCGCTCCAGCAGCTCAAGGTACCGCGCCCGCAGCCATGCCATCCAGCGCTCCGAGTGCGTCTTCATCCCCGGGCGCAGGTGCACGGACGCCGCCGCCGGAACCACCGTCAGCGCCAGAATCAGGCTGCCCAACAGCGCGGAACAGACGGTGATCGCCATCGGCCGGAACATGCGCCCCTCCAGCCCTTCCAGGAAGAAGACGGGCATGTACACGGCAATGATGATGGCCACCGCAAACAGGATGGGCCGGGCCACCTCGTGCGCCGCCACCCGGATCCGCTCCAGGCACTTCTCGCGGTCCTCGCCGCAGTCGCTGCGCCGCAGCCGCCGCACGGCGTTCTCCATCATCACCACCGAGCCGTCGACGATCATGCCGAAGTCGATCGCGCCCAGGCTCATCAGGTTCGCCGTCACCCCGAACACGGCCATGCCCATGAAGCCGAACAGCATCGACAGCGGGATCACTGCCGCCACGATGAGCGCCGCCCGCACATTGCCCAGGAAAACGATGAGCACCAGGATGACGAGCCCGCCGCCCTCCAGCAGCGCCCGCGCCACTGTGCGGATGGTGCCGTCGATCACCGCGCTCTGGTCGTAAAACGGCACAACGCGGACGCCCTCGGGCAGACGGATGGAGGCCAGCTTCGCCTTCACGCGCTCGATCACGCGCCTGCCGTTCTCGCCCTTGAGCATGATGGCCATGCCGCTCACCGTCTCCCCCTTGCCGTCGCGCAGCGTGGCGCCCTGCCGCGGCATCGCCATCAGCCGGACCTCGGCCACGTCGCGCAGCAGCACGGGCGTTCCGGCGCGCGCCAGCACGACGATCCGCTCCAGATCCTCGATCGACTGCGCGCGGCCCAGCCCCCGCACGGTGTACTGCTCCATCGCGTGCTCGATGAATCCGCCGCCGAAATTCGTGTTGTTGTCGCGCACGCGCTCGAAGATGGCGCGCAGGTCGAGCCCGTAGCGCTGGAGCCTGACCGGATCGACGACGATGGCGTACTGCTTCGTCTCGCCGCCCCAGCTGTTCACTTCATTCACTCCAGGCACCGTGCGCAGCGCGAAGCGGATCTGCCAGTCGTGGATCGTCTTCAGCTCCATCGGCGTGTAGCCTTCGCCTTCCACCGTGTACTGGTAGACCTCGCCGAATGCCGTCGCCATGGGCCCAAGAACCGGATCGAGCCCTTGCGGCAGCCGCCCGCGCACCTCCTGCAGCCGCTCATTCACGAGTTGCCGCGCAAACCATGTATCCACGTTGTCGTCGAAGATCAGCGTCACCATCGACAGGCCCAGCTTCGAAATCGACCGGATCCCCTGCGTGCGCGGGATGCCCATCAGCGCGCTTTCAATGGGAAACGTGACCAGTTGCTCCACTTCGCTCGGCGCCATCGCCGGGCACTCCGTCACCACGACCACCTGGTTGTTGGTCAGATCCGGAAACGCGTCCACGGGGATATTCAGCATCACCCAGATGCCGAAGGCGGCCACCAGCAGCACGCCGGTCAGCACCACCCAGCGGCTGCGCAGATGAAAATCGATGATCCGCTGCAGCATAGCTCAGTCCTCGGAGAGCGTGGACTTCAGCAAGTGCGATTTCAGAATGAAGCCGCCTTCGGTCACCACGCGCTCTCCGGCCTTGAGCCCGCGCCGGATCTCCACCAGCCGGTCCAGCGTGCGCCCCGCCTCCACGGGCCGCGGCTCGAAGCGCCCCGGACGCGTTTCCACGAACACCGCCGCCTGCCCGTTGAGATCCTGCAGGGCGGTCTGCGCGATGAACAGCCCGCGCCCGCTCGAGCCCGCCTCCAGCTCCACCACGGCGTACATCTCAGGCTTCAGCAGCCCGGCGTGGTTGTCGATCTCGAGAATCGCCTGCACGGTCCGGGTCTCCGGATCCAGCCTCTCGTCCAGACGGATCACGCGGCCCGCGAAACGGCGGCCCGGATACGCCTGCACGGAAACGCCGGCCGCCATGCGCGGACGGACCCGCGGCAGAAACTCCTCCTGCACGTTGGCGATGACCCACAGGGAGGACAGATCGCTGATGACGAACATCTCCCCGGACGACTGCACCACGGACCCCGCCGTCACCAGCCGGCTGATGAGCGTCCCGGCGGCGGGGGCCCTGACGGGGATCAGGTCGTCGTCGGAGAGCGCGGCTTCGCCAGGCTGACGGCGCTCCGGACCCTCGGCAGGGATCTCGAGAAACTCCACCAGATGCTGGCGCGTGCGGCTGAGCTCGATCTCCGCGGCGCGCAGCGCGGTTTCGGCGTTCCGCAGTTCATTGCCCGCAGTGTCGAGCTGCTCCTGGCTGGCGGCCTTCATTTCGAACAGGCGCTGCATGCGGTCCCTCTGGCGGCGGGCGTAAGCGAGATTTGACTGCAAACGGTTGTACTCGGCGACGGCACGGCGGTACATCGCCCGCGACTCGTGCACGTCGTGGCTGAACATGCGGGCCAGCACCTGCCCCTTCTCCACCGTGTCGCCGACGCGCACCAGCACCTTGATGATGCGACCGTTCGTGATGGCGCCCACCCGCCAGGTCTGCTCCTCGTTGGCCGAGAGACGGCCGTTGGCCCGCACGGTCACTGGCACGGCCCGCTCCTCGGCGGTCTCGATGCGGAGACCCGCCTGCCCGAGCGACGCCCGGTCAAGCTCGACGAAGCGCGGCGCGGCCTGCGCCTCCGCGGACTCACCCGGCGCCGGCTTCGGCGCTTCTTTCTGGCAAGCCGCCAAAAGCAGCGAAACGGCCAGAGCTGCCGCATACCGGTTCATGGTTTCACCCCCAGCGCGTAGGCGAGCACCTCCTGGCTCTGCCGGTACTCCATCCAGGCGCGGTAGTTCACAAGCTCGATTTCGATGCGGAGCCGCTCGGCGTCCAGGAGCCGCAACAGATCCGCGCCGCCCAGGCGGTACGCCGCCTGCGCCACCTTCGCCGTCTCGCCCGCGCCTTCCACCAACCGCCCGACAAGCTCCCGGAGCTGGCGCCGGCGCGTCTGATACTCCGCCGCGGCTGCCTGCACCTCCGCCCGGATGATGGCCTCCGTGGCGGCCAGGTTGGCCTCGGCGGCTTTGATCCCGGCCGCCGCGCTCTGGATGTTGCCCTGGTTCCGGTTGAGCACCGGCAGGTCCCACTGAAGTCCCGCGATCAGCGTGTTCTCGCCCATCGAGCGCTTGTAGCCGAACAGCGCATCGAAGTTCGGCCTCGCATTCGCCCGCTGGAGCACGAGGTTGGCGCGCGCCTGTTCGACGCGCTCCCGCGCCAGCCGCGCCTCCGGCCGGCGCTCCAACGCCTGCTCTTCGCTCCAGCCGGCGGCTTCGTCGGCAGGGGGCTGAAGCGGATCGGCGAACCGCACCTGGGGAAAATCCGTGCGCCCCATGGCGCGGAACAGCTCGATGCGCGCCTTCGCGGCGTCCAGAGCCGCATTGTTGGCCGCCAGTTCGATTCGTCCCAGCTCCAGCCGGACGCGCAGCAGGTCGTTTTCGGCCATTGCCCCTTCGCGCACCCGGATTTCGTGATATTCCACGATTTTCTGGAAATTCCGGACGCTTTCGAGCAGCAATTCGCGCATTTTCTCCGCGCCCAGCGCCGCCCAATAGGCCAGCGAAACGTCGCGGGCCACGTTGCGCCGCAGCACCTCCAGCTCCAACTCCGCCGCGCGCAGGCCGCGCGTGGCCAGTTCCGCCCGCTTGCCGCGCTTGCCCGCCGTCTCGAAAGTCTGCTGCAGATAGGCGAAATCGTCCGTCTCGCGGCTTGTCTGGATGGGCCGCGTTCCCCACCCGCGATAATTCTCCGCCTGGAGAATCAATTTCGGATTGTACGTCAGCGGCGCCTGGCGGACCTGTCCGCGCGCGCTTTCCACCCGCTGGCGGCCCTCGGCAAGCAGAGGGTGCGATTCCAGAGCGCTCCGGACCGCGCTCTCCAGGGTGAGCGTCTCCTCCGCGCCGGCGGATAGCACGCAAAGAAAAGTCGCCAGCACACGTTTCATGGCAACGTCCCAAAAGCAATACTGTACCAAGTAAAGGATGCCTGCCATGCCAATTCGTTACGCCCTGTTCCTGCTGGCCGCCTGCGCCTGTACCGCGCAGCCGCTCATTGTGAAGCCCGCGCAGCCGGGCAAATACATCGCCGCCAACGGCCGCCGCGCCGCGCTGCTCGGCTTCGAAGACGGGAGCCTGGAAGCATGGGTCTTTCCCATCAAACTGCTGCGCGGCTTCCGTCTCTCGGTCTACGTGGATCAGGCGCTTGACCCGCTGCCGCTGAGCGAATTGGTGGAAACGGCGGAAATCCGCCCTCATGCCGCCACGCTCGTGCACGCGCACCCGGCGTTCACGCTCCGGCAGACCTGGACCGCATCGCCTGACAAGCCGGTCGCCGCGGTGCTGCTGGACGTCGAAACGTCGCGTCCGCTCCGCTTCCGCGTCACGTTCACTCCCGAAATGCAGCCGATGTGGCCCGCGTCGTTCGGCGGAACGTCGACCTCGTGGGACGCGAAGTCCGGCGTGCTGACGTTCACCGAGGGGCAGCGCCGCTTCCGTCCGGTGATCGGCTCGCCGGCGTTCCGCCGGGTCAGCGAGCAGGTCGGCCACCAGCTTCCTGAACGCACCGTGTCGGTCGAATTCGACCTGGAAGGATCGGGCGCCGTGCCCATTCTGTTCGCGGCTTCGCGCAAGGACTATGACGAGGCGGTCCAGGCGCCGGAGCGGATTCTGCTCGATGCGGAAGCCCGCTTCCGCGCCTTCTTCGGGCGGACGGCGGAGCTCGCCTGGGCGCCGTTCTCCGAGGCCTACGATTGGGCGCGCGCGGCGATCGAGCGCGGATGGGCCTGCAATGAAGGCGTTGGCTGCGGGCTGGTGGCCGGGTGGGCGCCCTCCGGCGCCAGCCAGCGCCCCGGCTTCGGCTGGCATTTCGGCGGCGACACGATGATGAGCGTCTGGGCGATGCTCGATTACGGCGATTTCGAGGGCGCGCGGGCGGCGCTCGACTTCCTGCTCGAGCGGCAGCGCGCCGACGGCAAGATCATGCACGAGTGGACGCAGTCAGCCGCCCTTCTCGATTGGCCCAGCTACCCCTATGGTTACTATCACGCCGATACGACGCCGCTGTTTCTGCATACGGCGGAGCTGTTTCTGCGGCAGACGGGCGACCGGCAATGGCTCGAGCAGCACTGGCCGCAACTCGAGCGCGCCTGGCGCTACACGCTCACTATGCGCGACGGGGACGGCCTGCTGTCCAACCTGAAAGGCGGGGCGGCAGCGGTGGAAACCGGCGCGCTCAGCGGCAAGGTCGCCCGCGATGTCTATCTCCAGGGCGTGTGGCTCGCCGGGCTGCGCGGATGGGCGCGCCTGGCGCGGTGGAAAGGCGCGGAAACCGAGGCGCTGGAGGCCGGGAAGATGCTCGCCGAGGCGCGCGCAGCCGCGGAACGATGGTTTGTTCCGGGTCCGGGCGTCTTCGCCTTTGCGGAACTGAGAGACGGAACCCGCTACGAGGCCAACTCCGCCTGGCAGGCCATGCTGGTTTCCGAGGGCGGCATCCGCGCCGGTCTGGCCCGCCGCGCGGCCGCAGCCATGGCGTCGCCGAAGCTGATGACCCCGTGGGGCGCGCGCCTGTTCGCCACCGACAGCCCTTACTACAACCCGCTCGGCTATAACGACGGCAGCGTCTGGCCCTTTGTCACCTCGCAAGTGCTGCTGGCGCTGCTCCGGCACGGGCAGGCGCCGGCCGCGCTGGCGGCTCTGGACGGTCTTCGGCAAGCTACAGGACTCGCCGGGGCCGGCTTCCTGGCCGAATACTTCAGCGGAGACCGGCTGGCGCCGGGGCCGCGCGCCGTGCCGCATCAACTTTTCAGCTCCATCGCGCTGATCCACCCCCTATTTGCCGGCGTGCTCGGCTTGGCCCCGGATGCGATGGCCGGGCGGCTCGAGGTGGCGCCTCAGCTTCACTGCGGCAGCGCGCCGCTGATGCTGCGCGGGTATCGAGTGGGAGACGCGTTGCTGGACGCGGAATTCCACCCTGGCCGGCCAAACCGCGTGGACGTGCAGCTGCGCAGCGGCAAGCTCGGCGTGCATGTGCAGCCGGGGTCCTGCTTCGACCCGCTGCCGCCACGCCGGTTGTCACCGGGCATGCGTCCCTGATCGGGGGGCCGCCTTAGTACTTTCGCCCGAGGCCGGAATCAGGCATCGGCGGCAAAAAACCTGGGGCGACTGCGTAGTTTACTTTAGTACTGGGTCTTTCTAGAATTGGGATGAGGAAGCGTGGCCGGAGATACCATGGGCCCGACTGAGAAACCGGAAATGCAGGAGCAGGCTGCGAGTCCCTCCGCTGGCGGGAAGATCCGGGTGATGATCGCCGACGATCACCCGATTGTTCGCGACGGATTGAAGAAGCTGCTCAGCCTGGAAGACGACATCGAAGTGGTGGCGGTAGCCTCGGACGGGCGGGAAGTGCTGGACCAGGTGACGGAACACCAGCCCGACATCATTCTGCTGGATCTCCGCATGCCCAACCTGGACGGCATCACGACGCTGCAGACGCTGCAGCAGAAGAACTGCCCGGCGAAGGTCATCATCCTGACCGCCAGCGAAGACAAGAACGAGTTTGTCCAGGCGATGAAGCTTGGCGCGCGGGGCATTGTGTTGAAGCAGACGGCTTCCGAACTGATCGTAAAAAGCATCCGCAAGGTGCAGTCGGGCGAGATCTGGCTGGACTCCCAGACGACGGCTGCCGTGATGCGGCAGTTTGCCTCGCCATCGGCGGAGCCGTCGCCGGCGCAGGCTGGCAGGGTGCGGGAACGCTCCCCGCTGAGCGCACGCGAGCGGGAGATTGTGGCTCTCGTGGCGCAGGGCTATAAGAACAAGGAGATGGCGGAAAAGATGTTCATCAGCGAACAGACGGTGAAAAACCATCTCCACAACATCTTCGACAAGCTCGGGGTTTCAGACCGCCTCGAATTGGCGCTCTACGCCATTCACAAGGGGCTGCACCTGCCGGACAACGAGCGCTAAGCCCGTCCTGCGGACGCCTTTGCGCCGCTCAACACCCTGATTCCATTGTGCATAAACATGCGGTTGCGGGGGATTGGCCTGCCCGCGGAAAAGATGTAGAATTCTTCCTCGAAATCCTGACTCTTCCCTCTTGCATCCGGCAGCGGTGGAGCCTAGGATCGAAGTAGGAGGATTTTCAGATGCGGTTGTCTCTCATGTTGCTGGCGGCGCTGCTGGTGGGAATTCTCGCCGCTCCTCCTGCCACGGCCCAGGAGCCGATCCCGCGATGCACGACGGTGGAGCCGTTGAGCGGGAAGATCGGCACGGAGATTGTCGTGACGGGCGAGAACCTGGACAAGCAATACGTGGCCAAGTTGTACCTCACCGACGGCAAGAACGACATTGAGATGGTGATCCGGGAGCAGGGCGCCACCACGCTGAAGAGCGTGATACCCAAAGGGGCGAAGCCGGGCATCCGGTATCGCCTGATGATCCTGACCCGCGGCAAGGAACCCAAGCTGATCGAGCAGCCGGTCCGGTTTGAAGTGGAAGAATAGGGCGGTGGGCGCGGCGGCGCGCGCCGCGATACGCAGCAGCCGGTAAAGGTGCCGAAGACGGCTCCCCTGCCTCGAGAGCCGGAGCCGCCCTGCCGGCGCCCTCCAGAAGAGCGCGGCAAAGCGGGTATTCTTGGAAGTGATGCAGGGCCTCCTCGCCATCCTCCTGGCTGGTGGAGCGGGAGAACGGCTGTTTCCTCTCACCCGCCGAACGGCGAAACCCGCCGTGCCCTTCGGAAGCTACTACCGGATCATCGATTTCACGCTGTCGAACTGCGTCAATTCAGGCATTCGCCGCATTTTCTGCCTCACCCAGTACAAATCGCTGGAATTGACCCGCCATATCCGCGAAGGATGGGATCTGTTTTCTGGAGAAATGGGGGAATTCATCGAGGTCATTCCTCCGATGAAGCGGATCCACTCGGATTGGTATCTGGGCACGGCCGACGCCGTGTACCAGAACATCGAGAGCATCACCGTCGAGAAGCCCGACCTTGTGCTCATTCTCGCCGCCGACCACATTTACAAGATGGATTACCGGGAGATGGTGGAGTGCCATCTGGCGCAACGGGCGGATGTCACCATCGCCACCATCCGGGCGGGGCCGGGCGAGGCGCCGCGGTTCGGCGTCTTGGACATCGATCCGTCAACATACGTGGTGCGCGGGTTCGAGGAAAAGCCGCAGCACGGCCATCCCGTGCGGTCGGCGTTCGACCCCGCGATGATTTCCGCGTCGATGGGGATCTACCTGTTCCGGACGGACGTGCTGCTGGAAGCCTTGCGCGCCGATGCCGGGGATCCGCATTCTGAACATGACTTCGGCAAGGATCTGCTCCCGGCTCTCATCGGTTCCCGCCGGGTTGTGGCCTACGATTTCCGCGATCTGAACCGGAAGTGCGTGCGCTACTGGAGGGACGTCGGCACCATCGACGCGTACTACGAAGCCAACATGGATCTGGTCAGCGTGACGCCGGAGTTCAACCTGTACGACACGGAATGGCCGATCCGCACCCGGATGCCGCAGGCGCCGCCGGCGAAGTTCGTCTTCTCGCAGGGCGGGCGGCGCATGGGCGTGGCCACCGATTCCATCGTCGCCCCCGGCGTCATCGTCTCCGGAGGCAGGGTCCATCACTCGATTCTGAGCCCGGGCGTTCGCGTGAACTCGTATTGCGACGTGGAAGACTCGATCCTTCTGCACGGCGTCAACGTAGGCCGCTATTCGCGCATCCGGCGGGCGATCATCGATGCCGGCGTGCAGGTCCCCGAGGGTTCCGTCATCGGCGAGGATCCGGAGCGCGACCGCGCCGCAGGCTGCCACGTGTCGCCGGGCGGCGTTACGGTGGTCAGTTCCGTACGGGAATCTGACTCCTGACATGGCTGGCTTCCGGCGCGCTGCCTCTTATAATTCGGATATAGACGTCCGATATGCGCCTGGTCACCAAACTCATGCTCGCGGTGGCCGCGGTAGTGGCCCTGATCGCAGTCGTCTCCGGCTACACCATCTACCGCGCCGAGGAGCGGCACATGCTCGACGTCGTCGTCGCTGGCGCGGACCAACTCTCGGGCAGCATCACGTCGGCCACCTGGCACGCCATGCTGGCCGACCTCCGCGACGACGTCTATCAGACGATGCAGACCATCGCCGAGAAGCAGGGCATCGACCGGCTGAGGCTGTTCAACGGGCAGGGCGAGGTGACGTTTTCCACGCATCTTGCCGACATCGGACAGCGGCTGTCGCTCACGGATCATCAGTGTTCGCGGTGCCACCAGCAGGGATCGCGGCTGGCCACGCTGTCGCTCCGGGAGCGCGTGCAGATTCACGAGCGCGCGGGCGCGCCTCGACGCAGGCAGGCGTGTAGCGCACGGGCCCTTCCTCGCCGTCACTAGCGGCTTTTTCGAGCGCCGCCTGCCAGCGCCCGTGACAGAAGTTGCACTTCTCCACCGTGCCGCGCTGCCGCGCGCTCATGCGCGGGTTGAGCGCCTGCTCCATGCCCGCCGGCCATTGCGGATCCCGCCAGTTGAAGACGCGCGCCTGATAGGGGCAGGCGGCCATGCAGTAGCGGCACCCGAGGCAGCGCTCGGCAATCTGGCCTACGATGCCCGTCGCCGGATCGATCTCCACCGCCTTCTGGGGACAGACGCTCTGGCACGGCGCCTCGTCCCCGCACTGCATGCACATCACCGGGATGAAGGCGTCGCGCCCGTCCGTTTTCAGGCGGAACACGCGCAGCCAGTTCAGCCCGGTGCGCGGCGTGGCCGAAGGCTGCGGAGGCGGGACATTGTTCTCCACCGCGCAGGCCACCATGCAGGCGCCGCAGCCGTTGCAGCGGTCCAGATCGATGAGCATCGCGTAACGCGCGGTCTTCGTCTGTGCGCCGGGTTTCCTCATGACTTCACCACCTTGGCCTCGCCGAGCGTCCAGGCGCCATCGGGACGGACTTCGCAAGCCTGAGTCAGCGCCGGTCCGCCGCAGACGGCGATCACGTCCGGCCGCGCTTCCGCCGCCCGCACGCGCACGGGCCGAGCGCCGCGCGGCGAGACCAGCCGCGCCAGCGCGCCTTCCTCCATCCGGTAGCGGCGCAGCAGCTCCGGATGCGCCGCCGCCTGCTGCGGACCCTCGCGCAGTTCGGACTCCTGCCACAGCTTTCCGAGCATCGGGGAGACGGCCGCCTGCCGCCAGCCG
>DYJN01000112.1 GCA_020723085.1 Arcobacter sp. | reverse complement strand
CAATTCCTGCGGCTGGCCCGCCCCGGTCGTTCCGGCGGGCTCCGGCGACGGAGGCGCGCCAGAAACGCCCGCCGCCCGTTGCCAACCGGTGAGGCCGGTGGCCTGGAACCAGTATCTCCGGCCCCTTCCGCCGCCGCGGCCACGGCCGAAAAAGCCGAAACCACTGCCCTGGTTCATATATCCTGGCGCCGCGAAGCCGGAGCAAAAGCCGGCGCCGCGTCCCGTTCTGGGACCCTGTCCCAACGGACCTGTTCGATCTCCAAGTGGCATCTTGAATTCTCCTTTCGAAACCCTTGTTGCTACGGTCAATTTCGGGCTTCTTTTTCCGTTAGCCTCGTGTCATCGTCGTGCCGCATTTCGGGCACGCCATTTGATTGCACGGCCGCCCGGCCGTGTGCGGCAGTTTCTCACCGCATTTCGGGCACACGCAGGTTCCGCCCGGTCCGGCGGCCGATGGTCCGCCCATCCTGCCGCGTCCGCCCCCGCCTGCTCCGCGGCCCCGGCCGCGGCCGGAGCCCGAACCCAGTCCAAAACCTCCTGCCATCATGTTTCTCCTTGTCTGCCCCAGACGCTGCCGCCACGAGCGGCAGCCGGGCATCAAAAACTCCGGTTTCGCGATATTTCCGCTCAGAAAAGCCGCGACAACCTCGTCGACCGGCCCGCACAGGAACCCGATCACATGGACGCCCGACGAAATCAGCAGGGTTTCGAGCGGCGCTGAGATGGCGCCGCAGATGAGGACATTCGCCTCCAGTTTCAGAAACTCCCCTGCCCGGGCCAGTAACTCGTTCCGCCTTAAACTCCGCGATTCCCGCCGGATCTCCCGTCCGTCTTCCACGTCGATAAGCAACACGCTGCCCGCCGTATCGAACACCGGCGAGATCCGTCCCTCATGGTGTGGAATCGCCAGCCTCACAACCTTGGCAAAGGCTCACACCGTGCCACACCCGCAACTCATTGTGGCGGCAGGAAATTCGGCCGGCCCAGCCTTGTCGGGTCGTGCAAAATCCCAGGTTCACGGCAGCGCGCTCTTGCAAATTGCATAGGGTGTTAGTTACACTGAAGTGTGAGTAGCGATCCGATCCTCAATTCGATCAACGAGGGCGTCTTTACCGTAGACCCCCAATGGCGCATCACGACGTTCAACGCTGCCGCCGAGCGAATCACCGGCGTACGGCGGCAGGAGGCGATCGGCCGTTGCTGCTCCGACGTTTTCCGCGCCAGCATCTGCGAGCACGCCTGCGCCCTCAAGCGCACGTTCACAACCGGCAAGCCGATGGTGAACGTGACCGCCCGGATCACCAACGCGGCCGGAGAGCAGATCCCGGTGCGGATATCCACCGCACTTCTCAAAGATGCCAACGGAACCGTCACCGGCGGAGTCGAAACCTTTCAGGACCTCAGCCATATCGAACAACTGCGCAAGGAACTGGATTCCCGATACACGTTCGAGGACATCGTGGGGCGAAGCCCGGCCATGCGGGAGTTATTCGAGATCCTCCCCCAGATTGCCGAGAGCGACAGCACCGTCCTGATTGAGGGCGCCAGCGGCACCGGCAAAGAACTCTTCGCACGGGCCATCCATAGCCTGTCGCGGCGCAAGAAGAAGCGATTCGTGGCGGTAAATTGCGCGGCCTTGCCGGATGCGCTTCTGGAGTCGGAACTGTTCGGCTACAAGGCGGGGGCGTTCACCGATGCGCGGCGCGACAAGCCCGGCCGTTTTGTGCTGGCGGACGGGGGTACTCTCTTTCTCGATGAAATCGGCGACATCTCGCCCGCCCTGCAGGTTCGCCTGCTGCGGGTGCTCCAGGAGCGGGTGGTCGAACCGCTGGGAGCGGTCGAACCGGTGAAGGTTGACGTCCGGGTGGTAACGGCCAGCAACAAGGATCTGGCGCAACTGGTGCGCCAGGGCAAATTCCGCGAGGATCTCTTCTACCGCATTCACGTCATTCACCTGAAGCTGCCCGCACTGCGGGAGCGTCGCGAGGACATCCCGTTGCTGCTGGATCGCATCGTCGCCAAATTCAACCGGCTGCAAGGCAAAGATATTATCGGCGTCTCGGAGGAGGTCATGGTACGGCTGATGGAGCATGACTACCCGGGCAATGTGCGCGAGTTGGAGAACATCATCGAGCACGCGTTTGTGTTGTGCCGTGGCGGATGGATCGAGCTGCATCACCTGCCGCCCGAACTGAGGCCGGCTGCGGCCCGGGGAGACGACGCCGGCGGGTCGATGAGCCTCCGCGCTATGGAGCGGCACCTGATTCAAGCGGCGCTCAAACGGCATAACGGGAACCGCACTCGCGCGGCGCGGGAACTCGGAATTGATGTCAGCACTTTGTATCGCAAGCTGAAGGCCCAGGAGAATGGAACGGCGCGTGCTTAGAGGATCGTTGATGAAACTTGCCATCACTGCTCAAGGAAACAATCTGAAGTCGCCGCTGGACCCGCGTTTTGGCCGGGCGAAGTACTTCATCGTGGTGGATACCGAGACCGGTGCGTTTTCGGCCGCCGACAACACTGTGAACCAGAATGCCGCACAAGGCGCAGGCATCCAGGCCGGCAAACGAATCGCCGAACTCGGCGTCGAGGGCCTGATTACAGGACATGTCGGTCCCAAGGCGTTCTCCACCTTGCAGGCCGGCGGAGTGAAGATCTACACTGGCGCGTCCGGCACGGTCGCCGACGCCATCGAACAATTCAAGTCGGGCAAACTGGCGGTTGCCGCCTCGGCGGACGTCGAAGGGCGCTGGGAGTAAGATCGCGCAATATCGCCGTTGCGGACCAGTTGCACTCCCGGGCCAGTATGCCACGATCGAATGCCCGCCGCGCGCATGCTTTCCAGGGCGAGCCACGGCCTTTGTGCCGGCGGGTGGATTGAACTCGACCCGGGACCCGAGCCGGATGAACCCAATCGGGTCACTGCGGTCAACCGCCGAGCCCCTTGGCACGCGGCAAATCACTCTGCGGGCGAAGCGGCCGGCAATCCGGCGCACGCTTATGTAATTTTCCCTGCAGCGGGACAAAATCCCGTTACTCTCGTTCGTGGCGGCATCAGGACCTCGCGCGTCCCGGCGCCCGCCGGGACGGTCCCATGTGGCTGTAGCGCGCTGTTATTTTTTCCGCGCGTCCCGGCGCCCGCCGGGCCGGTCCAGAACGGCGTCAACTGTCCCCCTTGCAGGGCGCCCGGGTCGCGTGAACATCCAGGGCCGGCAGGAAGATCGAAATGCGCGGGCCCGTTTCTGGCCCGGGGCCCGAAGAAGCACCCTCCAGCACCGCAACGATCCGGCCGCCGGCTGGACTGACAATCGCGCCTGGCGGCGCCGCCGAGCGCTCCGGATTGCGGCTGAAGAACCCGAGCACTCTGAGTAGGACGCAGCGGCAATCCACACCGGCGCCCATGAAGCGAATCAACCGGCGACGGCCACCGCGGTGTGAATCGCTGCCGGCAGCCTGGCCGCAGCGTCGAACGGCAAATGTGCCGTCCAGTTTCGTCTCGCGTGCATGTGTACGATATTGTAGGTGTAAAGGGCCCCGATCCGAACGCCGGCCGATCGATTCGGTCAATGGAACCGACCCACGATGGCAAGAACAACCGAAAGCGGAACATATGAGCGAACTGAAGGAAACTCTGATCTCTAAAGCGATTGTGGACAGCTACGACCGAAAGTTGCTGCGGTCGATCGAAGGGGATGTGCTGATCGTCGGAGCCGGGCCAGCCGGTCTGACCGCTGCCGCCTATCTTGCGGCCGCAGGTCGAAAGGTCACCATCGTCGAAAAGCGTCTTGCGCCGGGCGGCGGTGTCTGGGGCGGCGGCATGGGAATGAACGACATCGTTGTTCAAGAGGAGGCCGTTCCCGTTCTCGAAGCCGCGGCCATCCGCTGCGACCGCCGGTTCGAAGGTCTGTACGTCATCGATGCTGTGGAGTTGGCCTGTGCTCTCTGCCTTCGGGCCATCCGGGCCGGGGCGACCATGCTGAATCTGATGACGCTTGAAGATGTGTGCGTGCACGACGGAAAGGTGACCGGCGTGGTCGTCAACCGGACCATGATTTCCGGTGCTTTGCCTGTTGACCCGATCGTCCTCCAGGCGGGAGTGGTCATTGACGCATCGGGGCATGAGGCCGTGGCCGTGGAGCGGCTTCGGACGCGAAATCTCCTGGTTCCGCGACCGGCCGCTGCGGGGGAAGGGCCGATGAATGCGGCGGCCGGAGAGGCGTTTGTCGTGGAACGCGTCGCGGAGGCATTTCCCGGATTGTGGGTCACGGGAATGGCCGTAAGCGCCACATTCGGCGGCCCCCGCATGGGGCCGATTTTTGGAGGCATGCTGTTGTCCGGCAAACGGGTCGCCGAACTAATCCTGGAACGGAGCTGAAGAGTCCGGCATCTCCGGCAACGCAGGGCCGAAATTATCGCACCAAGAACAACGTCAACGTAATAGCAATAATAGGTGTATCTTACATCTATACGGGCTTTGGGCCGGAAGGGAGAACGCGGGTTCAGGTCCGAGGTGGATCTCACGAGCGCTTTGGTATTTGCGTTCTTTGGGATCTTGTATCTGATCTGGATTGGCCGCTTGTTCTGGGCTGTGACGGTGCCACTCCGGCGCTGACATCCAAAACCAGACGCAGATCAGTTGTCCCCCTCGGATGTCCGGTTCCTGCGGAGTTTGCACGTGGAGCCTTGGGGCCGGCGCCCTGATCGAGTTTGTGCCGCTGGAGACGCGACGCCGGACCTCCGCAAGGGACATTAGTAATACTGGCTCACACACATCGTGCGCCACAAAAAGGGCGGCACGATAGCTGCCGCATCAGCTGTTCGGCCAGGGTGCGCCGTAGGCTCGCAATCGAGTGTACTTTGCACCGCTGCCGGATCCGTGCCGCTGCCCCGCGCCTGCGAGTGCGCCGCAGGCCCGGCCGCCTCGAACTCAAGCTTTCCTGCGCGGGCCGAACTTGGGCTTCTACGTGTCATCGACGGTCCAGGCCACAATCGGGCCGCGGCACTCGATGACAGGCAACACCTGCCGGCGGACCGAAGTCAGCACCGCCTCATCGCTCCACCGCGACTGCGCTACGAAGTGATGCAGCGACTGCCGGGCGGCCTGCACACGGTCCGGACGGAGCCGGGCGGCCATCGGCTCGACGCTTTTCCGTTCGGCGGCCATCAGCAGTCCGCCACAGGAATACTCAGGCGACATGGAACCAGCGCTGTTTGCGCCGCGGTTCAACGGGAAGTCAGCTACGGCAGGAGTCCTCGAGCCGCCGGCGAGGGTCTGCATGCCCTGCGGCGTAAGGCCCAACCCCTCCGCCTGAGGCCGCGCAGCGCGCGCCTCAAGGGCCTGGCCGCGTATGAGCGCTGCGCACAAAACAATTGCAGCACAAAAAGTTCTATTTGTGCCCCAGTAGTACTGGAGCAGGCCGCACGTTCGAGTCGTTCCGCGCGTGCCAGTCATCATCCCTCCAGGGCCCGCCGCAAGGCGGCGTTTCGCATGAGCGCAGGCAGCCTGGGGGCGCGGCGTTGTAGGGTGAGAGTGATGTTTACGGGGATCGTGGAAGAAGTCGGACAGGTGGCGGGCGTGGAGCCGCGGGCTTCCGGGAGCCGCCTGCGGATCGAGGCGCCGCGCGTCGTGGATGGGTTGAGGGAGGGCGACAGCGTGGCGGTGCAGGGCGTGTGCCTGACGGCGGCGGCAGTCAGCGGCGGAGGATTCTCGGCGGACGTTTCGCGGGAGACGCTGGAGCGGTCCACGCTGGGTGAAATGAGGTCTGGATCGCCGGTGAATCTGGAGCGCGCGATGGCGGCATCCGGCAGGCTGGGCGGGCACATCGTGCAGGGGCACGTGGACGGAACCGGGGTGATCCGGACGCTCGAGGAACGCGGCGGCGGCGACTGGTGGCTCGAGGTGGAAGCGCCGCCGGAACTGACGCGGTATCTCGTCTTCAAGGGCTCAATTGCGGTCGACGGCATCAGCCTGACGGTGGCGCGTCTGGAGGGACCCGTGTTCGCCGTGGCGGTGATCCCTCACACGTGGGCCAATACGTCCCTGCGGGCGGCTCGTCCGGGGCAGCGCGTGAATCTGGAGACCGACATCCTGGCCAAATACGTGGAGCGGCTGCTGGAGCACATGGAGCTGAGGCGGGAGAAACTGACGGTGGAGCGGTTGCGCGCGATGGGCTACTGACGGCGCCGCGGCGGCTGCCGGCGGCGCGCGCTCCCGAGCGGGCGGCGGAAGGCG
>DYJN01000180.1 GCA_020723085.1 Arcobacter sp. | reverse complement strand
GTTGTCACTCGCGGCACCTTCCTGTGCCGCGCCGGCGCAATGGGCCGCTCGTTGTGACTCGCGGCACCTTCCCGTGGGGCACCGAGCGCATCGGGGGGGCGGCGGTGATTACACTGGTTATGTGATTCATCCGCACTTTTTGCTTTCCGGGGAAATCCGCCGCGCGGACGAGGTATTGTTCCGCGCCGGGCAGGTGGGGCTGTTCGCGGGTTGGGGGATTTTTTCCACGATCCGTGTCCTGGAGGGCGCGCTGTTTGCGTTCGAGCGGCACTGGGCGCGCATGAGGAGGGACGCCGACCTGCTGCGCGTGCCCTTCCCGTGGACGCCCGAGGAACTGGAAACAGAGCTGCTGAAGGTGGTGGAGGCCAACCAGGCCTACGATGCGGCGCTGCGGGTGCTGGTGATGCGCAACCGCGGCACGCTGTGGGAAGGGCCCGGATTTGAGCGCGATTTCGATCTGATCGCCTTCACGGCGCCGCGGACGAAGTGGGGCGCATCGGCGCGGCTCGGCGTCGTGGCGCAGGCGCGGCACGCCGCGGGACCGTTTGCCGGCACGAAAACCGCCTCCTGGGCGATGAATCTGGTGTGGCACGAAGAGGCGCACGTGCAGGGCCTGGACGAGGTGATACTGCTGAACGAACGGGGCGAAGTGAGCGAATGCACGTCAGCCAACGTGTTCGCCATTTACGGCGACGAAGCAGTGACGCCGCCGCTCAGTTCCGGCTGCCTGCCGGGGATCACGCGGGAGTTGCTCCTCGAAGTAGTCCATGCGCCCGGCATCCGAGTCTCCGAGCGCACGCTGACGCTGGAAGATCTGGAGAAAGCCGACGGGCTGTTTATCACATCGACAACGCGGGATCTGGTCCCGGTGGAGTCGGTGGAAGGGCTGAGCATCGGCAAGCACTGGAGCGTGGCGGAGCGGCTGGCGGCGGCGTTCGCCGAGTATCAGAAGCAGTCGGTGAGCCGCGCGCGGCAGCGGGCGGCGCAGGCCTCCTGAAAGGCGGGTTCAGAAAG
>DYJN01000111.1:6218-6335 GCA_020723085.1 Arcobacter sp. | reverse complement strand
AAAGTGCTCCCGCAGCCTCCCGGGCTTGCCACGCTGCGGGAGGCGACAGGATGGCGCCCCCCATCGCCACCCGGTCTACGCTCTCAACCGTAAGCCATGACCGCGGCGCGATTCTTC
>DYJN01000111.1:0-6118 GCA_020723085.1 Arcobacter sp. | reverse complement strand
AAAGTGCTCCCGCAGCCTCCCGGGCTTGCCACGCTGCGGGAGGCGACAGGATGGCCCCCTATTGCAACGTCACGGCAGCGGGCTGACGTTCAGCTTCCGGGCAATCGCGCGGAGCAGTTCACGATCGGCGGCGGTGTAGCCGACGACGGTCTGGTCGGCGAAGTTCTTGTTCCGCACAATGACGACTCCGCCAAAGTCGAAGTCGAGCTCTTCGTCTTCGTGCAGTCCGCGGCAGGGCACGGGCACGTCCGGCAATCCGCTGGAGGGCTCGTTAGCCGCTTTCTTGTAAGGAATATTGACGGTAGCGGCTTCCGTCTTGGGCAGGACGAGTTGTTCCAGATAGGGCTTGCCGTTGGCATCCCGCTTCGGGAAACCCTTCTCGTCAATCGCCAGCACCCGATCGTAAACCAGCACGCGCTTGGGGAACTTCGCCGCCTCCGGGTCGAACCAGTGCTGCGACGGCCGGGTCGGGTCGAACGGCGGCGGCTCCTGTCCCGTCGCCGCCTGAAATTCGGCCCGCGTCTGATACACCGGATACAGATACAGTTGGTCAAGCCCATACTTGGGCTGTGGCAAAGCTGCCATGACTACACCTCCAGGTTGTTCATGGCAACGCGGCATCGCGCCACGTCCCGCGGTATCCGCAAGCCGGGGAAAAATCAGCCAGAAATATCGCCCGAACTGTTGTGATCCCGGTTGTCCCTGCCCCCGCTGCGGCGGATCCCGTAGCCGCGGGGCGCCAGACTCGCGCCAGCCCGCGCCTGCCCGGCCCGAAGCCTCAAACCGCGCCGCCGCTCTGTTCGCCGAGTGAAACGGCCTCCTCGGTCCGCTGCCGGTAATCGCTATCCTGTGTCCGCACGAACCCGAACCTCCCGCGCCCCGCAGACCCCCGCCGGCTAGTAGATCAGCGGCTTGCGCGAGTACGGCGGCGTCTTGCCGAACTTGACCTCATACACCCGGCGGTGCGTCTCGCGGGCATACTCGACCAAAGGCTTGTAAGGAAGGTCGAGCACATTCAGGAACCCGTAGTTGAGCCGTTCGAGGTCGGACGGCCGGCCGGTGGGCAGATCGTCCACAAGCTGGAACCAGTGCGCGCCGATCATGGCCGGATGCGCGGCCGCGTTCTCCACGTAGTAGCGGTATGCGATGCCGCGCTGGGTCTGGTCCTTCACCTTGTGAGTCCAGTAAAACAGTCCTTGCAATCCCCTGCCGGGCGCGCAGGCGGTGAATTCCCCGATCAGGATGGGCTTGCCGGAGAGCTGCGCGAAGCGGTCGAGCTTCGCGGGATCCGGGCGGAAGTCCGCGTCGTAGATGTTGATCGAAAACACGTCGAACAGCGACGACATCTTGACCCACTCGTCCTGCGGAGTTCCGGCGTACCGGATGCCGAGCACCAGATGATTCGGGTCATGCCGGCGGATGGCCGCCACCACGGTCTCGAAATACTTCCGCCCGCAGAGGAACGGCCACTCCCGCTTGATCTGCTCCGCCTGTCCGGGGTTCTCCTTCAGCCGCCGTTGCAGTTCCGCCTTGGTGGCGGAGGGATCAGGGTCTTCCAGCAGCATGTCGGCCCAGGGCTTGAGCGAGCCGAATTCGCGGGCCCAGTGCGGCTCATTTCCGATAAACCAGCCGATCAGGTTGGCATCCTTCGCTAGCGGAGCGCACTGCCGGCGCGCCGCCTCGTCTACGTTGCGTTCGAACTCCTCGCTGAAGACATCAGGAAAGTCCCAGGGAAATGGAAATACCTTTTTCGTCGTCCAGCCGCCCAGAGGAATCACGTACGGCATCCCGGCCGTGGCGGCGATGTCAGGATCGGACCAGTTCCCGATCGTGTTGAAGCCCCAATTTTTCAACCTTTCCACAATCGCCTTTTTCCATCGGTCCTGCCAGTTCTCCCCGTAGCGCCGCATGAGGTTGGCCACGTGGAAAGAGACATCCCGGCCAGGGGTCAGCCAGGCAGGACCGGGGGGCGGCAACTGTTCAAACAGGAACTCCCTGCCGGTCACGCGCGTCGCAAACGATCCCTGCTTCCACCCCACCAGATCCATGCCGGTGGAAAAAAACGGGTGTCCGTGAGGATCGATCAGAAACCACCGCCCTTCCACCCGCGCCACCCGGAAGAAGCCCGGCTTGCCGGCCGCGTCCGGTGGGTTCACTTTTAAGCGGCGGAAGCCGCCCAGCGGGCAGTAGTCGGGATACCTCCCCGGAGGCAGCTTGTCCTCGGCCCACAGTTTCCGCAGCTCTTCGAGCGAATGCGCCTTGCCCGGCCAATCCTCCCCCATCCACTGGCCGAAAGCGTCGATGACCGGCCTCCGGTCAAGGATGTCGTCTTTGCCCGCTACTGGAGTCAAGGCCAGATTCTCGATCACCAGCGTCGAATCCTGAGCGGGATGCTTCATTCGTACGACGATCTGTTCCACACGCTCGAAGGTGAACAGCCTCTCCGGCCACACCTTGTAACCGAGGGGCAGCAAGGGCGTCATGGTGCGCGTCTGGAAGAACGTATCGAAGGGGATCACCGCCCGCATCCGTATCCCCGGCAACGGCTCGATGATGGCGCTCTTCACTTGCCGGCCATCCGAAAATCCGAAGGAGAAGGCCTCCAGCGAGGACGCGACAAACTCAAACTGAATCGCCTGCCAGCTCCTCCAGTCCGAAGGCCAGCCAAGCCTCGCGACGGTCAGGCGCTGCTCGGGCAACGGTTCGCCTGCGCCGAAGCGGAACACAAACGGCCCGGCGGCCGGCGGAGGCGCCGGAGCGCGGTAATTCCAGAGCAGCTCGATGTCCGTACCCCCAATCGCATGCGCGTCCCCATAGGCGAAGCGCCCGCTGCCGGCTCTGCCGCGCTCGCCCCACCCTCCCGACATCGTCACCGGATAGCCGAGCGACTCCCACCGGCGCATCGCCTTGTCCATGTCGTCAACATCGAAGGCGAGGTGGTGGAACCCCTCGCCGTGCTTCGTCATGTGATCGTCGTAAACGTTAGGACCCTTCAGGGGTTGAATCCACTCGAACGGCATCTGCGCGTGCCGCTGCCAGCCGAGCCGCATTTCGAAGGCAGCCGGACGCCGCCGGTAGACCCGATCGGTGATCTCCGGCCGCGTGAACGTAAATGCCGGAAATCCCAGCCTCGCCCAGAAGGCGGAGACGGGCTCTGGATCGCGGGTGACAAAGGCGAGCTGCGACACGCGCATCGCGCCGCCCGTGCCCGGCGCCCGCGCGGGCGGCGTCATCAGGGCCAGTACGAACTTGCCCTGGGCCGCGGTGTCCAGCCATACGTACTCGGACCGCTCGGGCCCCAGCAGGAACGAGCCGCGCTCGAGGACTCGCACCCCGAGCGATTCATACCGTCCAGTCTCGCTCTGCAATCCGGCGGCGTCCGGCAACTCGTAGACCAGCGCGTAGACTCCCCCGCCTCGCTCGCGCAGGAACGCCGCCAGGGGCCCTGCGGCGTTGGCGGGCTGCACCCAATCGACCCGGAGATTCGAGAAGCACCCGGTGGCGGCGAAGGCACGGTGCGGAGCGCCTCCCGCGGCGCGGAACTCGGCCTGCGCCGGCTCATCCACCGGCACTCCGATCCTTCGCCACGCCTCCGAGGTCCGCTCTACGTCGGAGACGACCCAAATGAGCCGGCCAACGCGCCTGTAGACATCTGCCGGCTGCGCCGGCGAGGGCGAGGCAATCAGCAGCATCAGAACCAGAGAGCGCATCACCACATCCTTTCTGAAGCCGCTGTCATTCTAACAGCGGCGGCTGGGCGGGAGACCTCTTTTTCTCCGGCGGCAGCAACCGAGGGCCATGATCCGCCGGTGATAGGATGATCGCCATGATGAGCCATGGAGTCTCCCGGCGCCGGTATCTGCAAGTGATCTCAGCCGCCCCCGCAGCCGCGGCATGGCAGACGAGTACGGACGAAGACCGCGAGCGCCGCATGAAATGGTGGCGCGAGGCGCGGTTCGGAATGTTCATCCACTGGGGACTGTACAGCGTCCTCGGACGGCACGAATGGGTGATGGAGAACGAAGCGATCCCCGTAGCCGAGTATGAGAAGCTCGCCGCGCGGTTCCGCCCCAAGCCCTGGCCGGCGCGCGAGTGGGCGGCGCTGGCCAGGAAGGCGGGCATGAAGTACATGGTGATGACCACCAAGCACCACGAAGGCTTCTGCCTCTTCCGCACGGAGACAACATCTTATTGCGCCCCGAAGCAGGCGGCGGGGCGCGACCTCGTCAAAGAATATGTGGACGCCGCTCGCGCCGAAGGGCTCCGCGTAGGCTTCTATTACTCGCTGATGGACTGGCACCACCCCGACGGCGCGCACTGCCGCAACGACGAGGCCGCGCGGCGCCGCTTCGTGGACTACATCCACACGCAGGTCCGCGAGCTGATGACGAATTACGGCAAGGTGGACATCCTGTGGTACGACGTCGCCTGGCCGCTGGACGCCGAGGGCTGGGAGAGCCTGAAGATGAACCGCATGGTGCGCCGGCTCCAGCCGGACATCATCCTCAACAACCGCAGCCGGATACCCGAGGATTTCGACACGCCCGAGCAGCGGATCGAGGCGTCGAAAGGCCGCTACTGGGAGTCCTGCATGACGATGAACGACAGCTGGGGCTACCACCGGGCGGACGACAACTGGAAGAACCCGAAGCAATGCCTGCGGCAGTTGATCACCTGCGCGCGGCTGGGCGGCAATTTCCTGCTCAATGTCGGTCCGATGCCGGACGGCAGCGTGCCTCCCGAGAGCGTGCGCATCCTCACCGAGATGGGCGCGTGGCTCAGCCGCAACGGCGCGTCGATCTACACGGCGGAACCATGCACGCTCACGCGCTCCAACTACATGAGCTTCACGCGCAAAGGCAACACGCTGTTCGCGCACGTCCATTACTGGCCCGGCAGCGTGGTGACAATCGCCGGGTTGAGGAACAGGGTGCTTTCGGCGCGGCTGTTGGCGTCGGGAACGCCGGTGAAGTTCCAGCAGGACGAGTTCCGCGTGCGGTTCGTTGGACTGCCGGAGGCGCCGCCGGACCACCCCATCACGACGCTGGCCGTCGAATGCGACGGCGAACCGCGGCAGGACACTGAACATGTGCGCGTCAACCGGCCCCGGGCCGGCGTTTGACGGTAGAGCGTCTTCTATCGCCGGCAGCGCAGCGTAGAGTGCGATGCCATCCGAGCGATTGCCGGGGCGGATGTCCTCGTTGTGCGTGTGCTGGCTGCCGTCGTGGTTCGAGATGGGCACGATCACGAGTGGCGCTCCCGTCGCCTGCTCGAACACCACCAGCGGCAGGCTGCCGCCGAAGGATGGTTCGACGTAAACGGGCGGCCGCACGGACCGCGCCACGCTCAGGATTTCCTGCAGGATGGGGAGGCTCATCGGCGTCCGCAGCGCATTGCAGCCGGCGTGGATGTCCACGCGGGCGATCTTCGCGTGCCGCAGCCGCTCCTCTGCCGATGGCTCGCGGCCTTCGGTCACATGAAAGCCCTGCGCGCGGACGTGCGCCGCCACTCTTTCCGCCTGCCTGCGTCCATCCACGCCTTTCATAAGCCTGAGGTCGAGCGAGGCGCGCGATGCGCCCGGCGTTGCGGCGGATGTCCGGCTTGTCAGAAGCCACGTTGGGGATGGACAACAGCTCCACAAAGGACCGGATGAGCCGCGCTTCGTTGGCTTCGCGGAAGCGGCGCGCCGCCTCCGCCCCGCGGTGGACGATCACCAGCGGCAAGCAGAAGAGCGGACAGCGCCGGCGTCATGGCGCGAGCATAGCCGGCGAGGAATGCGAAACCGCCCCGGGCGCCGGCGCCCAGAATGACGCCGGTCTGAGCAGAGGGCAGGAAACGCCATGTCACGCGCGGCAGGCGCCATTTCCTTTTCGCCGGAAGGAAGAGCCTTTCTTTGCCAGGCGAGGGGCCAACAGTGATCCTCGCCGGCCTCGGGCGGCGGGATTGCGGTTGGGCCGCCTCTGAAGCGGGCTGCCGGCCATCAGAACCCCGACAGTGCAGCCCCACGCAGGCGGGATGAACGGCCCGTGGCAGGCTTTGGCAGAGCCCTCTGCCCCGGACCCGGCCCTCTGCCCCGGACCCGGCCCTCTGCCGCGGCTCCTGCTCACGCAACCAGGAG
>DYJN01000179.1 GCA_020723085.1 Arcobacter sp. | reverse complement strand
AACATGGCGAAAACGCATGAGCTGATCGTGGCAGGTGACCCTTTGGCGGTGATCCGCCGCGAGCTAGACCGTTCGCCGCTAGCGGCCAACAGCCGCCGCGGCTACTGGAGCGCGCTAAAAGACTTTGAAGCATGGCGTGCAGGGCGCCCGATGACGCGCACCACGGTGCAGGCGTACTTGGCGCATCTGCAAAGCCGCGAGCCAGCATTGTCACCCGCGCACATCAATCACCGCCTGGCAGCGGTGCGCTGGTGGGCCCGGCGCCTGGCTGACTTGGCGCAAGAAGACCCTCGTCTTACCGCGGCGCAACGGCACGAGATCGCCACGCAAGCGGAACGGGCCGCCCAAACGCGCAAAGTGCCCGGGTCCAGCCCGCCCGCGGGTCGGCTGATCAGTGAGGGCGAAGTGCGCGCGTTGTTGCAGGCGTGTGTGAGTGATGAGTCCCCTGCCGGCGTGCGGGACGCAGCCCTTGTAAGCCTGGCCTTCGCGACCGGAATGCGGCGTGCGGAACTTTGCGCGCTGGACATCGCGGACGTGGCGCTTCTGGAGGGCGGGTACAACTTGACGATTCGCCGGGGCAAAGGCGGCAAGACGCGGC
The DNA here is from genome assembly GCA_020723085.1 of Arcobacter sp. Lineage (GTDB taxonomy): Bacteria > Acidobacteriota > Terriglobia > Bryobacterales > Bryobacteraceae > JANWVO01. The sequence continues at coordinate 428 of DYJN01000179.1, read as the reverse complement.
AGGTGCCGGTCTATAACGGCGCAGGGAACTACTTACGCGATTGGCTGTCCTTGCGCGGCGACCGCCCGGGGGCGCTGTTCCTGGCCATCCGCAAGAGCGGGGAGATTCTGGAGCATGGCATCGGCGGGCAGTCACTCCAGGAGATGCTCTACAAGCGGGCCGCGCAAGCCGGTGTGTCCGGTGTGAACTGGCACGACGCACGCCGCACCCTGGCCAGCAACCTGCTGGACGCCGGGGTGGACTTGGTGCTTGTGCAGCGCGTGCTGGGGCATGCGAGCCCCTCCACGACGGCGCGCTACGACCGCCGTCCGGCGGAGGCGCAACGCAAGGCTTTGCGCGGGCAGCATGTCCCGTATTTGCGGCGCACGTGTGCGCGCTACACCATGCGAACGCCGTGACCTTGACAAAAAACTCAGTCTGTAGTATAG
>DYJN01000110.1 GCA_020723085.1 Arcobacter sp. | reverse complement strand
CTCTTAATCAGTAGGTTGCAGGTTCGATTCCTGCCGCGCTCACCATTTTCACTCCCATCGCCTGCAGCCAAAATTCCTCTACCCGTTTCAGACGCGGGTCGGCTCTACGCCAAGAACGGGCTCACGCTGTGAGCCCTTCCACGCCGGCGCATCTTGTGATCGCGGGCTCATTCTGTGAGCCCTTGCTGATGCTAGACTGCACGCATGAAGTGACCATGGCCCATGAAACGAAAGGAGTCTGCGAAAACCATATGAGTCGTCCTTCATTCATCACCTTGCTTGGCGCCATCCTGGTTGCCACCGGTGTTTTCGCCGGAGAGGCTGGCAAGACGATTCCAGCCGGCTCGACGATCTACGTGGACGCCGCGGATGGATTCGACGTCTACATGGCGGCAGCGATCCAGAAAAAGAAAGTACCAGTGAGTGTCGTCACCGACAGGGAGAAGGCGGACTATGTGCTGGAAGCGCTGGCTCATCATGAAGAAAAAGGCTGGGCTAGCAAAATCTTTCTTGGCCACAGAGACAGCACCGATGCGACCGTGCGGCTCATCAACATTAAGACGGGAGATGTGGTCTGGGCGTACGCCGTCCATAAAAAGAACAGCTTCCGAGCGAATCAATCTACCGCAGAGGCGTGCGCGAAGCATTTGAAAAAAGTTGTCCGCTGAACTGGAGCGGGGGCGGCGATAAGCCTGCCGGAGCAGTGGCTGTACCGCCCCCGATTTTCATGGACAGCTCTTAGAATTATCGTCGTGCAGCAGGCTGCTAGGGCAAGCAGGGCCTGGTGAGCCTGCCGCGGGGATTGGAAGCGGAGCCGTTCGACCAGCCACTGCTCGTTGTAACGCTGCCGGAATCGTTCGAGCGCTTCGGCCAGCTCCTCCAGAGTTTCGAAGTGCCGCACCCACAAGAGCTGCTCCTTGAGAGTGCGGAAGAAGCGTTCGATCGGGCCGTTGCCCTCTGGCTCGCGGACGAAGGCCGGTGACGACTCCAGGCCGAGAAAGCGGATCCCGCGCTGAAAGTCGCCGCTCATGAATTGCGAGCCATGGTCATGGCGCACCGGCTCCAGCGCCTCCAACCGCGTGCCACGTCTGGCCACATGGATGCCCAGGCAGCAGGCCGAGCAGTGGTCGATCCTGGCGAAGATCGCAACTCGTCCATCCCGGACAGTGAAGCCGGCCGTGGCGTCGATGCCCCACATCGGGTTGGTCCGCTCGGCAACGATGGTGCCTTCGTGCCGCTTTGGCCCGACCGGCTGCGGCTGCCGCTGCGGCGCCAGCAGTTCGTGCTGGCGCATCAGGCGCAGCACGCGCCGCAGAGAGGCGCGCACGCCGGCCAGGCGCAGCCGCGCCCAAATCTTGCGGTGGCCTTCGCCGTGGAAGGGCGGCTCGTGAATCGTACGCCGGATCTCGCCGGTGAGCTGGTCATCCGTGCAGCGCGTCTTCGGACCGCGCCTGGCGGGCGGGCGCCTCAGCCCTCCTTGTTGGCCAGGAGATCATGCGTGCCCGTGTAGGCCCCCGGGCGGCGCCTCCGCGGCCCGCTCCCGCCGGCCTTCAGACTCAGAACGGCAGGTCGTCGTCCGTGCCCGTCGCCCAGCCCTCCTGCCGCCGCGCCTCGCTCCCCGGCCCTCTTCGCGGCGGCACGAAGAACACGTCCGTCCACTGCCGTTGCGGGTTCGTGCGCTTGAAGATCCGCACCTCGCGGTTTATCATCTGCTCGGCCCGCGCCGGCAGGTCGCTCAGCCGGTCGAGGCGCAGATCCAGCCGCTCGAGATCCTGCTTCACAAACCCCAGCGTCTTGTCCGTGATGATCCTCACTTTCGTGATGGCCTTGCCAACGCATTCCGGCCCATGAATGCGCAGCTTCCAGACAATCATCGGATTGCCGGTGCTGGCCGTCTGGCCGAGCTGCACTTCCTCCACGGAAGCATCATAGAAGCCGTCGGGAATGTCTTCATAGGCGGTCTGCGTCTCGGACCGCTGCGCTGCGGCGCGCGCATATCCGTCGTCGAAGCGCGACAGGTCGACGCCGGAAAGGATTGAACTGGTGTCTCGATCCATGCTCCGGATCCTCGACCATACAGTGCCCGCCAGGCCTGAATTTCTCTCACGCCAGAAATGCGGACAGGGACACATTTCCCCTCTTCCTTCGGCCATCCCTCCCCCGCCCTCTCTTCCCGCCCCCGCACGGGCCGCTCCCCGGCCGGAGTCCCGCACCGGAGAAGAACAAGGGATTGACTCCGCATCGGAGCTTCGGACTTCCGGCGCTGGCAGTGGCGCTGACGCCCGCCGGCACATTCGCGGGGGCGGCAGAGCGTGCAGGAAAGCCGCATTGTCTTCCTGTCCCCCTTTTGAAGAAAATCAGGGGAGCGAGTCCGCCGTGTACAGCGACCGTCTTCTCGACCACTTCCGCCACCCGCGCCACGCCGGCGTGCTGGATCCCCCCGCCGTCGTCGTGGACGTGGAAAACCCCGCCTGCGGCGACTGGCTCCGGCTCAGCGCCGTCGTCGAGCACGGCGGAATCGCGCAGGCGGCGTTCCAGGTGAAGGGCTGCACGGCATCCATCGGCTGCGGTTCAGCGCTGGCAGAGTGGCTGCACGGCAGGAGTCTTGAAGAGCTGCGCGCAGGATCCAGAGAAGCGGTGCGCGCGGCGCTTCAGGATGCCATCGGCGAGCTGCCTCCCGCGTCGCGTCATGCCGCCGAACTCTGCGCCGACGGCGTGGCAGCCCTGTTATCCGCGCTCAGCGCTTCGGCTTCACCAGATCGGGCGCCGTCAGGTCGAGATCGCTGACCGGGATCACGCGGACCGGTCCGAAACTCTCCAGCGCCTTGGCGAACTCCCGGGCGTTGCCCACCGCAGTGATCGTCAATCCGTCCGGCTGCAGGAAGCGCCGCACCGCCGCTTCCACCTCCGCGCGGCTGAGCTTCTCGAGCCGTTCGCGGAAGCGCGGCCAGTAATCGTTGCCGAGGCCATTCACCTCCGCGGCCAGCACCCGCGATGCCACCGCGGATGCCGTCTCTGTGGCGATGGCGAACGAACCCGACAGATACGCCTTGGCCTCTTCGAACTCCGCGTCCGTAGCCGGGTTCTCCCGGAACTCCTTCAGCAGATCCACCAGCGTGCGCACCGCCTCGGCCGTCTTCTCGGTTCGCGTGAACGTGCTGGCCTGGAAAATGCCGGAAAATCGGCTCGGTTCAAAATAGGAGCTCGCCCCGTATGTCAGCCCCTCGCTGGCCCGCAGTTTCATGTTCAGCCGCGAATTGAAGCTGCCGCCGAAGATCTGGTTGCCGACCTGCAGGGCCAGGTAATCGGGGTGATTGCGCGCCACCCCGGCGTGGCCGGCGGCGATCTGCGTCTGATTCTCCGTGGGCATGTCGATGACCAGCACCTGCGCGCGCGGCGGCGGCGCCTCCGGCAGCGGCTCGTCCGCCGGACCTTTCCTGCGCCAGCCGCCGAACCACTTCTCGGCCAGCGCGAACGCTTCCTCTGCGCTCAGATCTCCCGTGATCACAAGCCAGGCGCGGTTCGGCGCATAGTGCTTCTCGTAGAACTCGACCAGGTCCTTTCGCTTCAGCGCTCCCACCGTGTCTGGAGTCCCGTCGCCCGGGTATGCGTACGGGTGCGTGCCCAGGATCGCCCGCGCCGCAGCCACGCCCGCCAGATATTGGGCGTTCGCGTACTGCACTGCGAGCGATGAAAGAATCTGCTGCTGCTGCCGCGCAATCTCCTCTTCCGCGAAGACGGGATTCTGCACGATGTCTGCCATCAGCTCGAAGCCGAGTTCCGCCTTCGACTTCATGAATTCCATCGACACCGTGGCCACGTCGTTGCCCGCAGTCGCGTTCAACTGACCGCCCGCGTCGTCCACCGCCCGCGCGATCTCCTGCGAACTCCGTTTCCGGGTCCCCTCGCGCAGCAGCGCCGCCGTCAAAGAGGCCAGTCCCGCCTTCTCCGGCGGGGCGTAGGCGTGGCCGGCAAGCACTTGCAGGGAAGCCGCCACCAGCGGCAGGCGCCGGTCTTCGATCACCGACACGCGCAGCCCGTTGGCCAGCGTGCGCGGCACAGCGCGCGGAAATTCATAGGGGCGGGCGGCCGCCGGCGGAGGCGGCGCGGTCTTGGGCATGGTTTGAGCATCCATTGTCATGGCCATCGTCAGCAGGCTGGCAGTCAGGAGCCGCACGGTTGTCCTCGCTGCCCGGCTATTTCCCGGCGCCGGGCCGAGGGTGGATGAAGACCCGCGTCTGCCGCTCCGGCGACAGATATCGCTTCACCACCCGCTGCACATCGGCGGCCGTGACTCGCCGGTAATTCTCGATCTCACTGTTGTAGCGGGCGGGGTCTTTCAGGAGCACGGCGCACTTGCCCAGAAAGTCCGCCTTCGCCTGCATGCTCTCGCGCTCCAGAATGAACGACGCGAGAATCTGGTTTTTCGCCTTGTCCAGCTCCTCCTGCGAGACCGGCTTCCCCCTCATTTCCGCCAGAATTGACTCCACCGTCTTCAGGACCTCCCGGATATCTTTTCCCGGATTGGCGATCGCATAACCGAAGAAAATGGAGGGTCCTTCCAGTAGCAGGGCCTCACCCTGCGCGGCCAACGCCGACTGGTCTTCATACACCAGCTTCCGGTACAGCCGCGAACTCTGCCCGGCGGACAGGATCGACGCGGCAATCTCCAGGGCGTAGCTGTCCGGATGGCCCGCCGGCGGCAGATGATACGCCGCCACCACAGCGTCCAGCGGCGCCTTGGGATCCTCGAGCGACGCCTCGCGCCGGCTCTTCTGCTCCGGCTCCTTCACGCGCACCCGCGGCACCGGTTTTCCCCGCGGAATCCCCCCAAAATGCTTCTCCGCCAGCCGGAAAGCCTCCTCTGCCGCGAAATCTCCCACCAGGATCACCGTGGCGTTGTTCGGCACGTAATACGCCGCGTGGAATGCCCGCACTTCAGCCAGTGTCGCGCGGTCCAGATCTTCCGCTGACCCGATCGGCGAGTGCCGGTACGGGTACCGGACATACGTGTTGCGCAGGACCTCTTCGAGCAGATTCCCGTAGGGCGGATTCTCCACTCTCAGGCGCCGCTCTTCCTTCACCACCTCGCGCTCTTTGTGGAAGTTTTCTTCCGAAACGTCGAGCGACGCCATGCGGTCGGCTTCCAGCCAGAGCATCCGTTCGAGGTAGTTCGACGGAAACGTCTCCCAGTACACCGTCGTGTCGAAGCCCGTGTAGGCGTTCACCACGCCGCCCGCCTGCCGCACCAGCCGCATGTGCTCCTCGGGCCCCACATTTTTCGATCCCCGGAACATGATGTGCTCGAACAGGTGCGCAAAGCCCGTGCGGCCATCCTTCTCATCCTTCGAACCCACGTGATACCAGACCTGGAGGTTGATGACCGGGCGCGACCGGTCCTCGGCAGCCACGATCTTCAGACCGTTCTTCAGAGTCTTCTGCCGGATCTGCAGGGCAGGCGGCGTGTCGGCGGCGATGGCGTTGGTGGCGATCATGAGCAAAAGGAGAAGCAGTCTGCGGGCAGGGCGGCTGCCGCGGTCGGTTCCATGCATAAAGTAAGGCCGGATGCGGGCCTCGTACTTCGAGCCTACCAGAAGCTCCGCCCTCGGCGGGGTAGGAATCCGCCGGCTTTTGTTTTATCTTTGTGCACAGGGTCATGAATCTGCCGAACGCGCTGACACTGCTTCGGATCTTCTTCGTGCCGCTGCTGGTGGCAGTGCTCGTGCAGGAGAAGGCCGTCTACGTCATCGCCGGGCGGCAGATCTCCAATCAGATGGTGGCCCTCGTAATCTTCCTCGTGGCGGCAGGCACAGACCTGCTCGACGGCTACCTGGCGCGGCGATGGAACCAGATCACTACTGTTGGCATGCTGATGGACCCGATCGCCGACAAGCTGCTCGTCTCGGCCGCCCTCATCTCGCTGGTCCAGATCCGCCACGTGCCCAGCTGGATGGCCGTGCTCATCATCGGCCGCGAATTTGCCGTCTCTGGGCTCCGCAGCATCGCCGCCGCGGAGGGGTTCACCATCCAGGCGAGCGACCTCGGCAAGACCAAGATGGTCGCCCAGGTCGTGGCCATCGCCCTCACCCTTCTCGCCGCCGACTGGCCCGCGCTCCACCCGTCCGCCACAGCCGCGCTGTGGGGCGCTATGGTGTTCGGCCTCGTCTCCGCCGCCGGCTACGCCCGCGCATTCTGGCGACGCATCGATGAGAGCATCAAGGAGCGCCGCCGCATCGAGCTGCTCCGCCTTGAGCGCGAACACCGCCGCCAGTTGCGGAAACAGCGAAAACTGGCCCGCCACGGACTCCTGAATCCCACCATCTCCCGCGCCCCTGAATCACCCGAACAAAGCTGAAGCCCCAGGACATCCCTCAGGCCGCCGCGACTGAATCCCTTGTGTGCCGCGACTGCAGCGGGCCGAAGGCCCGCGGACTGTGCCGCGACTGCAGCGG
>DYJN01000178.1 GCA_020723085.1 Arcobacter sp. | reverse complement strand
CCGCCGCCGCCAAAACCGCCGCCGCCATAACCGCCGTAGCCGCCGCCATAGCCGCCGTAGCCGCCGCCATAGCCGCCACGTCCGCCGTATTGGCCGCCGCCGTAACCACCTATGCCCCCGCCACCGATGCCGCCACCGCCGACGCCGCCAATGCCGCGTCCGCCAAACTGGTTCTCTTCAAGCGTCGCACCCGGGTTGGATGTGTTGTTCGGAACCACAGGCGGAGCCTGACCATTCCACGGTTCCCCGGCGGGCCCTGACGGTGCCGGCATGGCTCGGTTGGTTGGATTGCCCGCGACATCAGCCGAATAGCCGATTCGGCGCGTGCCGAGCGAGTCGAACATCATGCGGCGCAGGAAATCACCCCGGCCGCTCATGTCCACACGGGTAAGGAAGTTGACGATCTCCGATGGACGGGCGTTTTGAACGGCAATCCTCTCCGTCCGGTACCGCTTCGGAGTCTGCGGCAACGGCGCAGCAGGGGCAGGCTCCGCCGGAGCGGTCGGCTTCGGCGCCTCGACCGCCGCAGCGGCGCCCTTCGGTCCAATGACGTACACACCGCCCTCAGTGCGCACCGATGCGCCGGCCGCGCGACAGATCATCTGCAATACAGTGTCGAGCGGCTTCTTTTCGAGCATCAAGTTCACGCGACCATACGGCTTGTCGCTGGACTCGATCACGATCTCGACACCGGTTTGAGCCATCAGCATTCTGATGGCAGCCTGAAGATCGGCATCAACCAGATCCACGCGCTGAACGATCATCTGGCCCGCGCTCGAATCCTGAGCGCGTGCTACGCTCGGACCGAAACCGACGATGACCAGGGCATACGTCGCTGCTAGCGCCCACACCCAGCTAGCTGAACGACTGCGAAGGCCCATATGTACGTCCTCCTCCCGACACTATACGGATATCTACCGCCCTACCCAACCATCGCTGGAAATGCTAATCCATCCTGTCCGGCGCTCCGCATGGCACCGCTGGAGCGCCGGCTCAAATCGCCCTTCTAGTAGCCGCCGCGGAAGCCGCCGCCGAAGCCACCTCC
>DYJN01000177.1 GCA_020723085.1 Arcobacter sp. | reverse complement strand
GAGTGTACGACGAATGACAGGCGAAGCGTCCCTACCGCCGCGAGGCGGAAGCGGCGCAGGAGGATTACCCCTCCTATCGCCGCCGCAAATTCGACGAGTTCCTGAAACAAAGCATAAAACCATTGCCTGCCTCGCTCCGCGCCGCGTGGGAGCAAAGACTAAAGACAGCCGTCGAGCAGGATCTGCCCGCTTACCAAAAGCAATTGTCCATTCTTGCCTGTCTCGACCCCGGGCCATACGGCGAGACGCGCGTCCCCATCCCGCGCGGGCATGCGCACATCGGGATCATCCACAAGGGCAATTACTTCCTGCTTCCCATCTGCGAGCCCGGCACAGACAAGCCGCTGAATGTGTTGACGGCGCGCGCACAGGTGGCGGCGATGTTGTCAGCCAAACCCGCCGCGCCCGCCAACCTGTCCGCGCTGGCGCGGATTCAACGCGCCGCACTCGCCAATCTGCGCGAGCGGCTGAATCCGATTCTCGCCGGCGACTTGAAGCGTCTGCGCTTCGCGCCCATCCTGATCAACACCGACCGCCGCGAGCGCGCCCTGCCCCTCTCCGAACTGCGGCAGACCGAGCGCGGCATCGGCGACCACGCCCTGACGATCTTCGACACCGGCGAGACTTTCGTCTTCGACCAGTCGCACATTTTCTTCGACGGCGCCTGGGGCGCGGCGCTGGCCGAGATCATGACCGGCGAAGCGCTCTCGTGGGCGCATTACCTGAGCCTGTCCCCGTCCACGGAGCAGGCCGGGCATTCCATCTACACCGCGCTGACCCTGCCGCTTCAGCGCGCCGACCTGGCGCTGATTCAAAAAGCCCCGCGCCTCCCGCCCGAAGCCGCCGCGGAAACCGACAAGGTCAATCTCAAAGCCTGCCAGTTTCTGCGCAGACTCTTCAAACGGCGCAGCGACCTGCTCGACCTTACCATCAATGATCTGCTCGTACTGTACCGCGCCATCCATGCGGCTGCGTATCACCCCTCGCCGGCGCTGATCCGTGAACTGGACGAACTGGCGCAGGCGAATCCCGCGGTCGCGGCGATGATCCGCAAGA
>DYJN01000041.1:3611-35525 GCA_020723085.1 Arcobacter sp. | reverse complement strand
GGAGCCGCTCGAGCAGCGGCGGCAGCGTCAGCCGGTTGGGGGCGGGCCGCGTGATGTCGCAGACGGCGATGGCGGCGGAGCTGCGGCCGCGGGCCAGTTCCTCGAGGGGCGGACCGGCAACGGGCGCATCCAGAGCCGATTCGATCGCCGCGCGTGCGTCATCCACGGGCGCCGCATAGCGCGGCCTGAGCACCTGCCACGACGGCCCTGACGGCAATTCGGCTTCCAGCCCTGTCTTCCCGAACGCGAAGTGCACACGCATATCCGCACGCTAACACAGCCCCGTGGTGCCGCGGCGGAAGCCGCTACACTGTGAGGGTGATGACGAGGCGGTCGGCGCGCGCGTGGATGCCGGCTGCTCTGGCGGCGGCAGCGATCGGGCTGTGGTGGCTGCTGGCGGTCCGTTACGCTTACCAGGGGCAGGCCACGGCGCTGTACATGATCGGCGAACGCACGCCGATGCCCGCCTGGCTGGAAGAGCGCGAGCCTCTCTACCGCTGGCGTGGCAGCGGAGGTTACGACGGGCAATATTTCCATCTGCTGGCTCATGCGCCATTCGATCTGCGCCGCCTGGCGCCGCTGATGGACCGGCCGCGGATGCGGTGCCGGAGGATTCTGGCGCCCGCGGTGGCGTGGATCCTGGCGGGAGGACGTTTCGAGTGGATCGATCCGGCCTATTTTGCGGTGATCCTTGCGACCGTGGCTGCGGGGGTGTGGTGGACAGGGCAGTTCGCCGCGCATCTTGGGCGTTCGCCGTGGTGGGGGCTGGCGTTTCTGGCGCTTCCTTCATCGCTCGGGAGCGTGGAACGAATGCTGGTGGACGGGCCGTTGATGGCAGCCCTGGCGGGCTTCCTGCTGTTCATGGAAAGGGGATCGCGGCGCGCCGCGTGGCTGCTGGCGGCGGCAGCGCCTTTTGTGCGCGAGACGGGGCTGTTGATTCCCGCAGCAGCCGTGCTCGTGTCCGCCAGCCGGAGATCATGGAAGGCGGCGGCTCAGTGGAGCGCGGCGGCGGCGCCCTTTCTGCTCTGGCTGTTCCTTCTCCGAGACCTGCCGGGCGGCGGCGCCATGCATTGGGCGGGCGCGTTTCATTCCATTCTGCGGCTGGCGGCAGAGAGCGAGCCGTTTGAGCGTTACCCACAGTACCGGCTGTGGCTGCAGGGGCTGGATCTGGCTGCGCTCGCCGGATTCCTGGCGGCGTGCGGGGCGAGCCTGCGCGGCTTCTGGATCTCATGGACGCGTCAGGAGCGCCCGGCGCTCGCCGCCGCGGCGCTTTCAGCAGGTGCAGCCTTCGCGATGTGCCATTTCGAGCCGCGCTACGGCTGGGATAGCGTCTTCAGCCTGGGCCGTGTGTTCGCGCCGGTGTATCTGGGTCTGTTGGCGGAGGGGCTCGCATCCGGCAGGCCGTGGCCGGCGCTTTGGTTCCTCGCTCCCGCAGCCGTTCGCTCCGCTCTGCCGCTTGGCGCTGTGGCATGGCGCGCCGTGACTCAGACGACCGGAATGTGAGACGGCGGGACGGCGCGAGCCATTACACTGAACATGGATGCGTTCGACCTCCGCCGCGCGCCCCTGGCGGCTCTCCCTGCTGGCCATGCTGTCCATCCTGCTCTGGTGGGCGCTGGCCGTGCGTTTCGCCTATGACGGCTACTGGAACGCCCTTTACTGCACGGGCGGCAAGGTCCGAATGCCGGAGTGGCTGGAGAGCCGCGAGCCGCTGTACCGCGTGACTGGCCCCGTGGGCTATGACGGCCAATGGTTCCACGTGCTGGCGCACCGCCCGCTGGAGTCCCGCGAGAGCGCCCCCTACATGGACGCTCCCCGGCTGCGCGTGCAGCGGATTCTGCTGCCCCTGGCCGCCTGGCTGCTGGCGTTCGGGCAATTCGAATGGGTGGATCCGGCCTACTTCACGCTGATGCTCGTTTCGCTGGGCGCCGGTGTGTGGTGGACGGCGCGGCTGGCGGAGTTGCGCGGAGCATCGCCGCTGTGGGGGCCGGCGTTTCTCCTGCTGCCGTCTTCCCTGAGCAGCATCGACCGCATGCTGTCCGATGGGCCCCTGGTGGCGGCGGCGGCCGGCCTCTTCTACTTCGCCGAAACGGGCAAGTGGCGAGCCGCCTGGACGGTGGCCGCGCTGGCGCCATTCATCCGCGAGTCGGGCCTGCTGCTTACGGCCGCCGGGTGCGCCGTGTTCCTGTGGCAGCGCCGGTGGCGGTTGGCGGCGCTCTGGGCCTGCGCGCCTGCTGCTTTTTTCGTGTGGCTGCATTCCATCCGGGATCTGCCTCCCGATTTCGAACTTGCGTGGAAGGCGCCGTTCGCCTCGGCGATCAGACTAATCCTTCAGCCCACCGAGTACTCCTTCGCGCCGTGGCTGCGAAGGGGGCTGCAAGGCCTGGATCTGGCGTCTCACGCAGGGTTCTTCGCCGCCATTCTGTTGGGGCTGGCCCTGCTGTGGCAAAGGCGGCTCGAACTTGCGAGCCCGCGAAGCGTCGGTTGGACGACAGGAGTTCTGTTCGCCGCGGCTGCCGCCCTCCTGTCGGGATTCGAAATCCGCTACGCCTGGGATGATTTCTACTCTTATGGCCGCGTGTTCAGCCCCATCTTCCTCGTGCTGCTCCTGGAGGGGCTGGAGCGGCGCCGGCCAGCCCTGCCCGCGGCTCTGCTGGCTCTGGTGGCGGCGCGCATGGGGCTTCAGTTCGCCTCGCCGGCATGGAGGATTCTGCGCGGTTTGACGGGGCTTTGAGGACGGCGGCGCCGCTCACATATACTCGGGCACGGGGATGCCCAGAACGCGTTCCAGCGTCCATTCCAGCTGCTGCTGGAAATAGACGGCCAGCCACAGCAGGAAGGTCCGTTTCCCGGCGTCCTGCTCCGCCAGAATCGGGTAGTCGTGGTAAAAGGAGTTGAACGCCTGCGCGAGCTGGAAGGCGTAGCGGGCCACGTGCGACGGCTCGCCCGCGGCCAGAGCGGCGGAGAGCGCCGCGCCGGACTTCGACGCCGCGAGCAGCAACTGCCAGAAGTCCTCGGCTTGCAACTGCCGCTCCATCGACTCCTTGTCCAGAACCGCGTGGAAGTCCGGCAACGTCTCGCCGCGCTCTTCGAGCTTCCGCAGAATGTTCCGGGCGCGCACGGCGGCGTATTGCACGTACGGTCCGGTCTCGCCTTCAAAGCTGAGCGCCTCCTGGAGATCGAAGGCGATCACCGTATTGCGCGTGAATTTCAGCAGGAAATAGCGCAGCGCGCCGATGGCGATCCCGGTGGCGACCCGCAGCCGCTCCTCTTCCGGACGGTCCGGATGGCGCGAGTCGACCTCCTCCTTCGCCTTTTCGATCAGCTTGTCGATCAGGTCGTCCGCCTTGACGCCGAGCCCCTTGCGCCCGCTCACCTCGACGTATGGGCGCCTGCGGTCTTCCTCCGTGAGCGGGATGCCCAGAATGGCGCACGTCCGGGGGGAGAGCGCGACCATCTCGTAGGAAAAGTGGATCGATTTCTGCGCCTGCTCCGGATAGCCGAGCGCCCGCAGCCCGGCGACCACCACGTCCTGCAGGTACGACTGCCGGGAGTCGATCACGTTGTAGACCTCCGAGCCATGTCCGAACTCCGGCGCCGCTTCCCCGCATGGCTCGTCGGCGGCCACCCAGACGCGGTGACCGTCCGGATAGGTCCGCAGCGGCTTGTAATGGAAATCCAGTCCCAGCAGCCCGAACTTCCAGAGCTGATAGGCGATGTCCTTGCCGACATAGGTCACCGTGCCGTTGGATCGCACGATCACTTTGGCATCATCGGCCGAGTCCTCGTCCTCTCCGGATGTTTCGCGGAAATGCGAGGCCGCCATCACCCAACAGCCCCTGTTTTTCCCTTCTTCGGCATAATAAATGGCGCCGCGTTCCTTGAGCTGATCAAAGGCTTTAGCCCAGAATTGCAGGTGCAGAATCTCGCTCTCACGGGGCAGCACGTCATAGGCGATGCCCAGGCGCCACATCGTGTCAAGGTGGCATTCGACAATCGCATCGGACACCAGATGGCCGATCTCCGCCAGCACGCCCTCCCCCCGTTCGATGGCGTGCAGAGTGCCCCTCCGCCATTCGAGCGCCCGCGGGTTCTCGGCATAATATTGCGAGACACGGGCATATAGATCCCAGCAATAATAATCGAATTTCGGCTGCTGGATCAGCGCTTTTACGTCTTCCGGAGACTTGTTTTCAAGATAATGGAAGCCCACGACGACGTCGGCTACCTGCACCCCGGTGTTGTCGATGTAGTTCTGCACCTCGACGCGGCGCCCGGCGGCGCGCTGCATCCGCACGAAGGTGTCGCCCAGCACGGCGTTGCGCAAGTGCCCGATGTGCGCCGCCTTGTTCGGATTGATGTTGGTGTGCTCGACGATGACTTTGCCGGCAGCCTCCTGCGGCGCCTGCCCGCCGCGCCCTTCCAGCAGCGCTCGTCCGTACGCGCCCCGGTTCAGCCGGATGTTGATGTAGCCGTTGCCCGCCACTTCCAGCTTCCCAACGCCTTCCACCGCCGGAATCCAGGCAACGATCTCTTCCGCGATCGCCCGCGGCGCCCTCTTCAGGCGCCGCGCCAGCGAAAATGCCACGGGCAGCGCGTACTCCCCGAAAGACGCCTGCTTGGGCTGCTCCACCACCACGGAGACGTCCGCCCCGTAGCGCGCGCCGATGAACGTGGCGAGGGCATCCCGGATCTGCTGCTCGATCAAATGGAACACTGCGTTGAAACCTCTTGAAAAGGAAGGCTGTAATCCTCAGTGTAGCGTGTCCGCGCCGCGCCGCGCGACAAACCAAGACTCTTTTGGTCCTGTTTATGATAGACTGAAGTCGTGGCCAAGGTAACGTTTCTGCCCGAGAACCGGACGGTCGAGTTCGAACTCGACAAGCTGCCCTACCACGACCACGGCAAGCCGCTGTCGTTTCTCGACATCGCCATGAACTTCGGCATCCAGCTCGAGCACGCCTGCGGGGGCAATTGCGCGTGCACCACTTGTCACGTGGTCGTCAAGCAGGGCGGCGAGTGCCTGAGCGAGATGGAGGACGAGGAAGCCGACAAGCTCGACATGGCGGCGGATCTGCAATTGGGCAGCCGGCTCGGCTGCCAAGCGCACTTTGTGCGGGACGGAGAGGTGGTGATCGAGATCCCCTCGTGGAGCCGGAACTACGTCAGCGAGGGCGGCGGATCGATGAATCTTGGCGACGCCATTCCCTCAGCGAACCGCTGACGTGCGGAGCAGGGTCAGTCGAGCGTCTGCCGCAGGCGCGGCAGGGATTCATCCCGGCAGAGAAAGCCAGTCTTCAAAAGTCAGAGAGGCGCGGACAGTGACCGTCCGGTTGCTGGCCTCCACCGTGGCGGCGGAGGCTACGCGCAGGGCAGTTGCCGGCACCGTCTGGACCGATGCCATCTGCCGCAGCGCCTCCAGTCCGTCGCGCACCGCCAGCGCGTCCTGCTCGCTGCGGAACACGCCGTTGATCTGCACATCGAGCATCTCCGCGGCGGTGGCTGTCAGGCGCAGCTCTTCCAGAGCGTCAAACACTGGCCCTGCTTTCAGCGGCAACGTTTCACCCGCCGCCGCGCGCAGCCCTGCCCCGCCCCGCGCCACCAGCCACAGTTCGCAAGCCGTCAGTTCTTCGACGGCGCGGATCAGTGCGAGTGGCGGCTGCTCGGCTTCCCTGTCCCGGTTGTCGACGATGCGCTCAAGATCCGCCGCACGGCCCATCATCGCCACACCCGCGCCGAGAAACAGCACGGTCAGGCCGTCCTTTTCGAGCACATAGTAGGTCTTGTAGTTCCGCCTGGAGATGCCGGGCGCGTCGAACCGCGGCTCCTGCCCGAACGAGCCTCCGAATTTCCCGCGCAGGAACGCCACCGAGCCGCCGGCGGAGAGGCTCCAGACCACCTCCCACACATCTCGGGCAAGATCCATGCCCGTGCACTGTTCAAACCGCCGCAGCGCGGCGGGCTTGCGCCCCTGGAGAAACGGGCGGAACCACGCCTTGTTCTTCAGCCGGTCGATGCGCAAGCCAGCCAGAGCGGCGCTCGAGCCCGGCAGGAGCGGCGCAATCGCCGCATCGACGCGGGAGTGTTTCGGAGCCGGGCGGCAGCCCGCAGAGAGGGCGGCGCAGAGAAGCAGGAACGTCCGCCGGCCGAGCGCAGCGCAGCGGAGACTGTCGCCTGATGGTGCGGATGAGAGGACTTGAACCTCCACGGGGTTGCCCCCACTAGAACCTGAATCTAGCGCGTCTGCCAGTTCCGCCACATCCGCACGGCTGGCGTGCCTGCCAACCTTCATTGTCCAAAACGTGCGAGCCTTCTGTCAATTCATGCCCACCGCCGGCGGCGCGCGACCCGCATTATTTCCTGTCCGAGTGGAGAAACTCCACCGTGACGCCCAGGAGCTTCTCGCTGTCAATGTAAACATAATCGCCGTTGTCGCGGTCATAACGGCCGCGATGAAGCACAGGCATCTGCATGCGGGCTGCGCGCGTGATCGCCTCATCGAGGTTCTCCACCTGGAAGCCGAGGTGCTGCACGCCCTCGCCGTGCTCGTCCAGAAACTGCCGCCATGAAGTGTCGCCGCCCACGGGTTCGATCAGTTCCAAAACCACCTGCCCCAGGCGGAAGAACGCGAGCTTGGCGCGCCCGGAGGAAGGCTTGCCTTGATACACGACCTTCACCTCTTCGCCCGGACGCGTGGTTGTGACGGAAGGGACAGGCAGTCCCAGCACGGCAGCCCAGCGTTTCGCGGACGCATCGATGTCGCGAGTGACGATGGCCACCTGAACGACGGTTTTCATTCCCGGGTCGAGTCCGGAAGGCTGCTGCGCCGGCAGGAGCCACGGGAACAAGAAAAGCAGAGCAATGGTTCTCGGCATGACTTCCGTGTACCACCGGCGCAGGCGCGCATGCATCGCCGCGGGAGAATTTCCCGCTGCGTTCGCGGACCGTGGAATGCGCCGCGGAGAGAGGCTAGTGCTGGAACTCTTCCGCGCCGCCGCGGGCGGCGGGTCCGGGGAAGCGGAACACGGCGTTGAGGAACGCCACGTTCAGGCCATCATGGAAGGCGCGGAAATTCGGATCAGCCGTGAAGCCCACCACAGCGCCGCGTCCCTGATTCGAGATCACGGCGAACGGCTTGAGGGCGAGCTGCTTGCGGTTCTCCTCCCACAGGTAGCCCGACAGCAACAGCTTGTCCGGCGTTTCAAAGACGATCGCGTTCCTGCCGCGGTCCTTCTTGATCGGGGTAAAGATCGTGCGGCCATCGACGAGGACGTTCACCGCCTCCGGCAACCCGGCGGTGACCCAGGTTTCCGGATCGACACGCGCCCGGACGATGACGCCGGCGACGGCGTCGGGGAGCCGCGTGTCCGGCTCGATGGCTTTCTGAAAGTCCTCCTCTTTGGCGAGCAGCTTGCCGGGAACCGGTGCTGCCGCGGGCGCCGCGGATGGCGGGGCGGCAGGCGCTGAGGGCCGTCCGCCGGCAGGCGCAGAGGGCTGTCCGGCGGCAGGCTTGGCCGTCTCCGGCGGACGCGCGCCGCCAGCCGGTGGCGCACCCTCGCGCGCGAGCTGTTCCTGCTGAATGGCCAGCAGGTTCACCTGCGGACTCGCCAGCCAGGACACCGCGGCTCCAATGCCGACAACCACGCCGCCGTCGCGGACCCACTGCTGAATGCGCGCGGCGGCGCTGTTCAGCACGGCGCCATAGCCCGCGCCGCCGAAGCCGCCGGCATTCGGCAGGATCAGCACCTGGAACTTGCTGAGATCCGCCATGGCCAGCGAGCTGGCGCGGAGCACCGTTACCGGATATCCGTACTGGCGCTCGAGCACAAAACGCGCGGCGCCGGCTGCCAGCGATGACGTGGGGCTGTCCCAGACCAGCGCGATCCGCGGCTTGCGCACCACGCTGACATGGTTGCTGCCGAAATTGATGCCGTCCTCCACCCAGCTTGAGTTCGTGGCTGTCACATCGGCGCCGCTGGAGGCGGCGAAACGGGCCACTTTGTCATGCACGTCAGCGCCGTTCTGTTTCACGAGCACGATCAGCGTGCCCGAGGGGTACTTCCTGCCGTTCTGCGTGAACGGCTTGTTTGCCGTGTGCACGCGGAGACCGCCGAGCAATGCCGCGGCGAGGAACCGCCCCGCTGCCTGCGTGCCCCACGGAACCAGATAGGCCACTTCCGCGCGCCCGCTCGCCGAGCCCTTCGGCTGGTAGGGCGCCGCCACGGGCGTGGCCGGCGCGTTGACGGCCGTCTGAAGCGCGTCGCACTCCACGTTGTACATCAGCGGCAGGCTCCAGCCCGTCACGTCGTAGATTTCGTCCGGCAACCCCTTCTTCCGCCGCCGCTCCTGCTCTTTGAGGAACGTCTCCTCCATCGGGACATTTTTCTCAAGCAGCACCCGGATGAGCCGCTTGCGCGGCTGCGCCGCGCTGATCAGATACGAACCCGCGGGATATTTCCTGCCTCCCGCTTCGAATTCCGCAGTGGAGCGGCGCACCTCGATGCCATGCTCGGCCAGCACGCCGGCAAGCTTGTCCACGGCGCTCGGATCGCCGCGCCGCGGCAGGACATACTCCTTCACCGGCTCCGACTTGCCCTCCTCCACCGCCGTCACCTGGTAACGCCAGAAGCTCTCCAGCAGCTTTTCGCGCTGCTGCGCGGCCGTTTCGCAAGTGGCGATGGATGCGACAAAATGCTTCTTCACGCTCTCCGGATACCGGTACAGCGTGTCGTCGGAGCGGCGCACCACGAGGCCGCGCACGCTGGCGTTCTCGTAGGTCATTCCCATGCCGCCGTAAAACCAGGGCCAGGAAGCGCCATAGCCGGGGTAGAACTCGTCAAAGACTTCGCGCGTGAAATAAGGCCAGCCGAAACGGTCGAAGTATTTCGCGTTGTTCTGGCCGAACCACTGCATCTGCTTCTTCTGTTCGGCGGTGATGTGCGGGTTGTAGGGCGGCGCTCCAGGGGTGAAGAAGTAAGTGGAGTTCGACCCCATCTCGTGCAGGTCGACGACGACATGGGGGAGCCACTCGCGCAGGTAGCGGACCCGGCCGAGCGTCTCCGGTTGCGTGAGGGCGAACCAGTCGCGGTTCATGTCGAACAGGTAGTGGTTGGCGCGCCCGCCGGGCCACGGTTCGGCGCGCTCCGCGGCGGCGGGGTCTTCATCGGGCTGCAGTCCCAGATTGACCGTGAAATTGTGGATGAAGCGCGCGCGGCCATCGGGATTCTGAAGAGGATCCAGCAGCACGACGACGTTTCTGCGGACCTGATCCATCAATGGATCCTGCCGCGCGGCCAGCAGATGATAGGCCGTCAGCAGGGCCGCATCCGGCGAGGAGATCTCGTTGCCGTGCACGCCGTACATCAACGCGAGCACCGAAGGCGCGGAAGCGATGAGCTTGCGGGCTTCGCCCTCGGAAGTCTTCCGCGGATCGCCCAGCCGCTGCTGCGCAGCCTTGATTTGCGCGAGCCGGCGGATGTTGTCTTCCGACGAAATGGCCGCATAGATCAGGCGGCGCCCCTCCCACGTCCTGCCGTACTCGAACACTTTGATGCGCGAGGGCGCGGCGGCAGCCAGGGCCTCGAAATAACGCACGATCTCTTCCGGTGTGGCGTGGCGCGTGCCGGGCTCGAAGCCCAGCGCCTTCTCCACCGTGGGAATGCCGGGATCGTACTGCGCCCCGGGCCAGAACTCGAATTTCTGCGCGGAAACGGCGGCGGCAGCGGCCGCCAGCACGAAAAGCCTTCGGTACATGCTTCCCAGAATACAATTCCGCCCGGGGCCTGCTGCGCCCCGCCGGGCTGCTTCAGTTCGTGATGTCGTGCGTGTAGGAGTAGCCGCGCACAGGAAGGTAGATCCTGTCGGCCCAGGCGCGGTGAGCGGGGTGGTCCTCGTAGGCTTTGAACGCCGCCTCGCTTTCAAACTCGATCACGAAGGCGTCCGTCATGGGGCGCATGCGGAACGATCCATCGGGCTGGCGCTCGGCGCGCGTGCCCTGCACTTTCATGGGCTTGAGCCAGACGTTCCGGATGCCGGGAATCTCGGCCGCCATCTTTTCTACGCCCTCCAGAACCGCCTGTTTCTGCTCTTCAGTGACGCCGTCGCGGTAGTACAGCGTCACCACGTGCAGGATGGTCTTCGGTTTCGAGTACTTATTGACCGCCGCCGCCAGCCCGGCGCCCAGCGCCAGCAACAGCGCAGCCGCCGCCCAGCTTTTCCAATCCAGGTTCCTGATTTGCATCCTTGATTTCCCTCCTGATCGGGACCGCCGGCAGACCGGACCACTCCTCGCACAGCACGATGGAGTTGGCCGGATTGCGGGGGTCGTACTTCACGTGGACCGGACCGGCAAGCCGCGCCGGATCCTCCGGCAGCAGATGCCGCAGCGTGGAGATGTCCTGCGAGGCGGAATAGGCCACCCCGTGCAATTCGTACTGATAGTGAATCAGGTCCGCGCCGGCGTCCAGCGCCAGCCCTTCGACCGTCCTTCGCCAGCGGTTGAGGGCCATGCGGCGCCGGCGCTCCTTCTCCTGCGGCGTGAGCCGCCGCCGGTAGACGATCCAGCCGGCCAGCGCCAGAAGCGCCGCTCCTGCCGCCAGGCCGCCGGTAAAGCGCGGATCCGCCCAGATCACATCCATATGAGAATGTTTTACACCTTTTCCGCAGGATCTGTTTCCGTTTCGATGCGGTTTTCGAGCAGTCCCACGCCCGGGATCTCGACCACCACCGTGTCGCCGGGCGCGAGCAGGCCCACGCCGGGCGGCGTGCCCGTGGCGATCAGATCGCCCGGCTCGAGAGTCATGAACGACGTAATGTACTCGATCAGGCGCGGCACGGGGAAGATCATCGCGGTGACGGAGGCGTCCTGCCGGACTTCGCCATTGACGCGCGTGACGATGCGCAGATCCTCAAACGGCGCCTCCCCTTTGGGAACCCAGCCCGGCCCGGCGGGGCAGAACGTGTCGCTGCCCTTCGCGCGCGTCCACTGCCCGTCCTTCTTCTGCCAGTCGCGCGCGGTGATGTCGTTGAGCACGGTGAAGCCGGCCACGGCGTCCCAGGCTTCCGCCTGGCTCAGCCTGCGTGCGCGGCGCCCGATGACCAGCGCGAGCTCGCCCTCATAGGAGAGCGCCTCCACGCCGCGGGGCCGGATCACCGGCAGACGGTGGCCGTTCAGCGAAGACGGGGGCTTCAGGAACAGCAACGGCTCCGCAGGCACCTCGTTGCCGAGCTCTCTGGCGTGCTCGGCATAGTTGCGTCCGACGCAGACGATCTTCGACGGGCAGACCGGCGGCAGGAAACGCGCCTGTTCCATGGCCAGCACCGCGCCTGCGGGCGTGATGAACCGGCCGTTCTCCAGCCGCCCCCGCACGACGCCCGGATGATGATCGGGAGCGTCCATGGGCACGGCGGCGTCGCGGGCGATTCTGGCGTAGCAGGGCATCTATTCTATGGTGCGACGATTTCCACCGGCTCGCACGGCCGGCTTTCGTTTCCCTTCTCGTCGATGGCGGAGACCGCGTAACGGTAACGCTTGCCGGGGGCGGCGGTCCGGTCGGCGAAGCTCGAAGAGCCTTCTGGCGGGCCCAGACGCTGGAGCGGCTGATCGCCTTCGGCGCGCCACACCTGATAGGCGCGGAAGTCCGGCTCCGTATTTCGGTCCCAGTTCAGTTCCACGCTGCCCGTGCCTGCCAGGACCCGGAGCCCCGTTGGCGGCGCCGGCGGGAACCTGTCGGCGTAGTCGATCCGCGCCGCCGGCGACGGCTCGCTCGACGCGGGCGCCGCTCCGGTCTCCACCACCTGCTCCACCGCATATTCATGGGTCTGGCCTTGCTCCGCCTCGCGATCGAGCCACTGCCGCTGCTCCACCTCGGCGGCCTGCGCCCAGCCATCTCCGCTCCTGCGGTAGACGCGCCAGCGGCTGCCTGCGCCCTCCCACGACAGCAGCACGCCCTCAGGCGTGCCTTCGGCGCGCAGGGCGCGCGGGGGCTCGGGCGCCTCCACGACGCGCAGCACCAGCAGGTTCGACCACGCGGATGGCTTGCCGCGCGGTCCGATGGTCCGCACGGCGAACACGACTTCCTGCCCAGCCCATTCGCCGGCAGGGATGCGCAACCGCGCGGCGC
Source organism: Arcobacter sp. (assembly GCA_020723085.1). GTDB lineage: Bacteria > Acidobacteriota > Terriglobia > Bryobacterales > Bryobacteraceae > JANWVO01. The sequence continues at coordinate 23,403 of DYJN01000041.1, read as the reverse complement.
CATTCTGGATGAGCGGCTCCGGCAGGCGCCGGCTGCCCGCCAGCCAGGCGTTCATGTCGAACGGGCCCCCGGTGGCCGGTCCGGCGCGCAGCTCGACCGCGGGCGGCGTTTTCAGCAGCAGGTCCTCCGTAGTCTTCCGGGGAACCGTGAATTCCAACGCGAGTTCGCCGCCCCGCTGCCGGCCGCGCAGGTCCTCCACCCTCTGCGGAATCATCAGCGCGGGCGGCAGCGGATCGCCGGTGTAGCCGCAGCCGCACAGCAGGGCGGCGGCGAAAGCGGCGGGAGCAATTCGCGGATTTCTCACAGGATATAACGGCTCAGATCCTGGTCTTCGACGATGTCCTTCAACTGCTTCCTCACGTATTCGGCGTCGATGACCACCTTCTTTTTGCGCAGATCGGGCCCCTCGAAGCTGATCTCTTCCAGCACCTTTTCCATGATGGTGTGCAGCCGGCGCGCGCCGATGTTTTCGCTCGATTCATTCACGATGCGCGCAAACCGGGCCATTTCCCGGATCGAATCGGGCGCGAAGGTCAGCTTGATGCCTTCGGTCTCCATCAGGGCGGCATACTGGCGCGTGAGGGCGTTCTTGGGCTCGGTGAGAATGCGCACGAAGTCGTCCTCGCTGAGCGACTTCAGCTCGACGCGGATCGGGAAGCGCCCCTGGAGTTCAGGGATCAGGTCGCTCGGCTTGGAAACATGGAAGGCGCCGGCGGCGATGAACAGGATGTGATCGGTGCGCACGAAGCCGTAGCGGGTGTTGACGGTGGTGCCCTCGACGATGGGCAGGATGTCGCGCTGCACGCCTTCGCGGCTGACGTCAGGCCCGTGTCCGGATTCGCGTCCGGCGATCTTGTCGATCTCGTCGAGGAAGATGATCCCGCTGCGCTCCACGCGCTCGATGGCCGTGCGCGTCACCTGGTCCATGTCGATGAGCTTGTTCTCCTCCTCCTGCACCAGGTAGTCGAACGCCTCATAGACGCGCATCGTGCGCTTGGTGGTGCGCTGGCCGAACAGCTGCGGGAGAAACTCCCGCAGGTTCATGTCCATCTCTTCGCTGCCCGTGTTGCCGAAGATCTCGAACGACGGTCCGCGCTCCTTGACTTCGATCTCGACCATGCGCTCGTCGAGCCGCCCGGCGCGGAGCCGTTCGCGGAGCTTCTCGCGCGTGCGCTCCGCCGTCTCGCTGGGCTCGGGCGAGGCGGGCATCAGCGCATCGAGCAGCCGCTCTTCGGCCAGTTCCTCCGCGCGTTCGGCCACGTCGTCGAGCTTCTGCTCGCGCACCATGTCGATGGCCACTTCCACCAGGTCGCGGATCATGGAATCGACGTCGCGCCCGATGTAGCCGACCTCGGTGAACTTCGAAGCCTCGACCTTGAGAAACGGGGAATTGGAGAGCTTGGCCAGACGGCGCGCCAGCTCGGTCTTGCCCACGCCGGTGGGACCGATCATGAGGATGTTTTTCGGCATGACATCCTCGGCGATTTCGGCTTCCAGCTTCTGGCGGCGGATGCGGTTGCGGAGCGCAATGGCGATGGCGCGTTTCGCCTCTGCCTGTCCGATGACGTACTTGTCGAGCTCGGCGACGATCTGGCGCGGGGTGAGCTCGTCCAGCAGGGGTTCGTCGCGGTTGGCGTCTCCGGGCAGGTAGAGCACCATGGTCAGGCGATCTCCTGGATCTGGAAATTGTGGTTGGTGTAGATGCAGATGTCGGCGGCGATGGCCATCGCCTTTTCGACGATGGTCCTCGCGTCGAGATCCGTGTTCTCCAGCAGCGCCCGCGCCGCCGCCTGCGCCACGGTGCCGCCGCTGCCGATGGCGGCGCAATCGGAGTCCGGCTCGATGACGTCGCCGTTGCCGCTGAGCAGGTAAATGTGCTCGCCGTCGGTGACCAGCAGCAGCGCTTCCAGGTGCCGCAGCACGCGGTCCGTCCGCCAGTCCTTGGCCAGCTCCACGACGCTGCGTGACAGGTTTCCGTTGAACTGCTCCAGCTTGGATTCGAAGCGTGCGAACAGCGCGAAGGCGTCCGCCGTGGAGCCGGCGAAGCCGGCGAGAACCTTGTCCTTGTGGAGCCGGCGGAGCTTGTTGGCGCGCGCCTTCAGCACCTCCGCGCCGAGCGTCACTTGCCCGTCGCCCGCCATGACGGTCTTGCCGTTCCGGCGCACCACCAGGATCGTCGTGCCGTGGATCTGCTCTTGCATGAAGCTCCGAAACTTCCAGTGTATCCCGCCGTTGACAACGCGTCCCTCCCTGCTGCCTGGGACGCTTCCGGAGGCTCGGTCCTTCGCAACCGGGTGCCCTGCGGCGCCTCGGCGGCGCGGGCGGCAGGAGGCGGAACCCCCGCCGCTGCCCGCCCTCCCGCGCCCGCCGCGGCTCAAGCCAGCCCCATGCGCTCGAGTTTGCGGTACAGCGTCTTGCGCTCGATGCCCAGGATGCGCGCCGCCCGGCTCTTGTTGCCTCCCGTCGCCGCCAGCACCTTGCGGATCTGCTCGGCTTCAGCCTCCGCCAGCGTTTCGCCCGGCTCTTCCTTCGGGCTGGAGGCGCGGATCGCCTCTTCTACCGCGTCCTCGGTGATGCGTCCGCCGGGCGCGAGGATCACCAGCCGCTCGATCATGTGCTGGAGCTGGCGCACGTTGCCCGGCCAGGTGTATTCGCACAGCGCCTTCATGCCGCTTTCGGTGATCCGCGCGTCCAGCCGGTAGCGCTCGTCGTAGCGCTTCAGGAACGCCGCGGCGAGCAGCGGAATGTCGCCATGCCGCTCCCGCAGCGGGGGAACGGCCATCCGCACCACATCGAGCCGGTACCACAGGTCCTGGCGGAATTTGCCGTCCTCAACCATCTTGCGCAGGTCGCGGTTGGTGGCCGCAACGATGCGCACATCCACTTTCCTGGGGCGGGAAGAACCCAGCGGGCGCACTTCCTTTTCCTGCAAAAACCTCAGCAGCTTGAGCTGGAAGTTCAGGTCGATTTCGCCGACTTCGTCGAGAAAAACCGTCCCTCCGTTGGCCGCCTCGAACACGCCCGTGCGGTCGCGGTCAGCGCCGGTGTAGGCGCCGCGCATGGCGCCGAACAGCTCGCTTTCTATCAGCGATGGCGCCAGCGAAGCGCAGTCCACGGGGATGAATGGCATGGAAGCCCGCGGCGAGTTGGCGTGGATCATGTGGGCGATGAGCTCCTTGCCCGTGCCCGTCTCGCCCTCGATGAGCACCAGCGCCTCCGTGGGCGCCACGCGCGAGATGGTCTTGTAGATCTCGACCATCTTCGGCGAGCTGCCGATCATCTCCGTCGGCAGCGGCTCCTCGGGCTCGACTTCCTCATCGCCCTGCTCCGCCGCTCCCTCGGCGCGTTTCAGGATCTTCAACAGATCGTCGAGCTCGAATGGCTTGGCGATGTAATCGTAGGCGCCGCCCTGCGTGGCGGCCATCACCGTCTCCATGCTGCCGCGCGCCGACATGAGCACGACCTTGACGTCCGGCGAGGAGCGGCGCGCCGCATGCAGAATGTCGATGCCCGTGCGCCCGTCGATATAAATGTCGCTGACCACAAGCGGGTAGGAATTCTTCTCCAGCCGCTCCAGCGCCTCCTGCGTCGATGACACCGCATCGACGGCATAGCCCTCGAGTTCCAGAAATGTGGACACCATCGAACGGACAGCCGGATCGTCTTCCACCAGCAGCAGCGGAGTCATGCCAGAAAACCAGTTTAGCGTGCGGGCAGCAGCACAGTGAACGTCGACCCCTTGCCGGGCGCGCTGCGGACATGGATCGAGCCTTCGTGCAGTTCGATGATCTGCCGCACGATCGACAGGCCGATTCCCGTACCGGTTTCGCCGGACTGCTCCGCGCGCTTCGTCCGGTAGAACTTCTGGAAAAGCTGCTTCACCTCTGACTCGTCCATGCCGATGCCCTGATCCGTCACCCAGAGCCGCACCCCGCCGTTGTCCGCCTCGGCGCCGATGACGACCTCGGTTTCCGCGGGCGAGTATTTCACGGCATTGGTCAGAAGGTTGTAGACGGCATATTCCAGCAGTTCGGCATCCGCCCGGAACCGCAGGCGCCCGGGAACGCGATTCGCGACCACGATGCGCTTCTTTTCCGCCAGCGGAGCGGCGCGGCGGCAGCATGTCTCCACAAGATGCGCGAGATCCAGCTCGCTCAGACGGAGTTCCATCTGCCCGGCGCTGAGCTTTTCCACGTCGAGGAACGTGGTGATCATATGCGCCAGGCGCCGGGATTCGGCGTTGATCATGCCGGTCAACTCGCGGCGTTTGGCCTCCGGGAGGTTGTACCGCGACATCAGCTCGCTCGAACCCTGGATGGCGGTGAGCGGCGTGCGCATCTCATGCGCCACAAAGTGGAACGCTTGCTGGTAGCGCCGCGTGGCGGCTTCGCTCGCCTGCAGGCTGCGCCGCACGAAGAAATAGCGGAACGCGCCGCCGCCCAGCATCGCGAGCCACGCCGCGCCCACGGACGCGGAAGCCGGCAGCACCACGTCGTGGCGGAAACACAGCCACGGCAACGCATGCGCCGCCAGCAGCACGCCCGCCGCAAGCGCCCAGCCCTGCCAGCGCATCAGCAGCGACAGCGCGCCCACGATCAGAACCGCCGCCAGCAGCGCCGCCAGCAGCGCAAGGCTCAGCGGCGCGTCCGCAAGGAACGCGCCGGCGCACATTGTCTGGAACGCCTGCGCGTGGATCGCCACGCCCGCCACGGGCAGCCCGCGCGAGAGCGGCGTGAACAGCCGGTCCGGCGCCGCCGAGATCGCCGTCACGCCGACGAACACCACTTTGCCCGCCATCGAGGGCGCCTGTCGCCCGGACAGCAGATCCGCCGCGGAGATCACGGGAATGCCGCGTTCCGAATACCGCACGCGCAGCGGCCGGCCTTCGTCCCAGCGCGACGGAATCACCCTGGCCCCCACGGCGACATCGGAGGGCGACGCCAGGATGCCGGCGGCGCCGAGCGCGACGCGCAACGCCTCCAGCGACAGCGCCCACCGCCGCTCGCGCCCGGCCACGCGCTCGAGCGTGATGCGGCGGTTCACCTCGTCATACGGGCCGGCGAGCGTGGAGACATGGCCGAGCGCCGCCGCGTGGCGGCGGAACGGCTCGATGGGATCCTGCCATCCGGAGCCGTCCGGCATCATCTCGCAGGCCAGCACCAAGCCGGGCGTCCGCGCAAACGACGCCGCCAGCCGCGCGTCTTCCTCCGCATCGCCCGGATCGGCGAGCGTCACGTCCACCGCCACCGCGGCAGGCTTGTCGCCGGCGATCCGCTCCAGCACCCGCGACAGGTTCGCCCGCAGGCGCCGGATGCCTCCGTACCGCTGGAAGGTGCGCTCATCAAACACCACCAGCGCCGCCGGAGACGAAGCGGGACGCGGCGGCGCGGCGCGGAACAGGAAATCGTACACGTTGTTGTCGAACTGCCCGCCGAGCGCGGTGAAGGAAAGCATGGCCGCCACAAGCCACGCGGCGGCCGCGATTGCGGCAGCGTACAGAGCCGTGCGGCGTTCCGCGCTCAAGGCCATGCCCAATCCGCGCTCCCCGATGCCGCGCCTCAGCGCGTCCGCAGCGCCTTCAGCTTGCGCTGCTGGATCTCAGCCGGCGCCAGCGTCCGGTCAAATTCATACAGCGCGTCCTCCCACGAACCGTACATCGGGTTCGGCAGAACGATCCAGCGCTCGCCCCACCAGGAGTCGTAGGCGCGCGCCCTGCTCATCCGCTCCCCGGGCTTCAGCCGCGCGGGGAAGAAATCGTTCAGATCATCGCCGCACAGCATCAGCACGCGGTACCGCGCGGCGACGGCGGCGCGGCGCGAGCTCTTGTCGGAGGTCCATTCCGGACGCTCGCCGCGCAACAGAACCGCATCGCCAAGACCGCCTGCCGTGGTCTCGCGCACCGGGAATCCCTTTTCCACCAGGTTGCGGCGCGTGGCCGCAGCCTCCTGCGTTCCGCGGTTGGAGATGTAGAACACCGTGACGCCGCGCGCCGCGGCAGCGGCGAGAAACTCTTTGGCTCCGGGCACCGGCTCGGCGCAGCTCTCCGATGTCCACTCCTCCCAAAGTTTCTGCGAGTACCGTCCGTTGCTGTCGAGCAGAAACCGCGCCTGCCCGGGCGAATTGTCGAGCACGGTCTCGTCGATGTCCACGATGATGGCCGGAGGCAGCCGCCGCGCATCGGCTGTCTGTTCGAGCGCCGCCGTCCAGCGCTTGTCTTTCAGGGCGCGGTCCAGCGAGAGCCGCGCGGAGCGCCACGCCTGCAGGGCGCCGGCGCGGTATTCCACCGACGTCTGGACCCACGCCGTGGCATTGAGCGCGTCCATCACCGCCTGTGCGCGCGCCTGCCCCGCCGCGGAAAGGAAAACCGGGATCAGCAGAAACGTTCTCATACCACAACCATTATCCCTGCCGCGCCCCTCAGCGCCCCTGAAGCCGGCGCCAGAGCCGCTCGGGCTCCGGGTCGAACACCGCCCCCGCCTCTCCCGGCAGGATCCGCCACAGCCCCCGAAGCCACTCCTGCCTGAGTTGCGAAGACGTCCAGCCCGTGTAGCCGAGATAGGTGCGCCCTTTCGGCGACTTTGTCTGGCCGTTCACCAGCCATACGCCGGGGCAGAGCCGCGTGGCGGCAGGCTCGGCGGCTTCCGGCAGGAGCGAGCGCGCGCCCTGCGGCACCGGGCCGCCGGCATACATCTGCGGCTCGCCCGCGCGGCGGGGCAGCGGGCGGTTCAGCATCAGCCCCATCACCGCCTCGGCGGAGACGGAGAACAGCAGGATTACGGAGCGCGCGAAATCGGGATCGCGCAACGCCGGCGTGGCCACCAGCATCTGCCCCGTCTGAAAGGGCGGCGCCTGCCGCACGGCGCCCGCCGCCGCCAGCAGTTGCCGCCGGGTCATGCGAGGTGCGGAATGGTCAGGAGAGCCGCTCATGGGGCGCCGGGCGCTCTTCCATCATGCCGCGCCGCGCTTCAGCCGGGAAGCTCGTACATCACGAGGCCGGAGCCGAGCTTCGGATAGAAGTACGTCGACTTCTGCGGGAGCACCTGCCCCGCGAAAGCGGCGCGCGCCAGCCCGTCCACCGGCAGATCCTCCAGCAGGAATGCAATCTGCGCCCTGCCCGTGCGAACGCCGGCGATGGCTTCCTCGCGCGAACGCGTGTAGGCTAGATGCCCGCCGGCGGCGACCTTCTCCGGCGTGAGCCCGAGCAGGGGAGTCAGGATCGCGTCCTGCAACACGACGACGTTCAAGGCTCCCTCCGGCGCAGGAATGTCGGTGCGGTGCTCGCCCGCGCGCGTCACGACCCCGATGCGGACGCAGCCCGGAGGAGAGACAAGCGGGTCGAGACCCGGCTCGACGTCCGGAAGCGAGGCAAGCAGCGACGGCGGATCAAACTGCGGCAGCGAGTGCACCAGCCGGTGCGTGGCGAAGCAGCGCAGCCCCGGCGATTCCAGCGCGACGAAGGTCATCATCGTGCGGGGCTGCCCCATGCGCAGGGCGGTTTCGTAGCGGTGGTGGCCGTCGGCGATCAGCAGCTTCCTTGGCGCCATCAGCTCCTGCAGACGGGCGATCCACCGGGGATCTGCGATGCGCCACAACCGGTGCCGGGTCTGCTGATGGTCGGTGTACTCGAGTCCGGCGGGCTGCGCCGCCGCAGCCTGCAACATATCCTCCACGGAATGATCCGGATCGGGAAACAGCAAGAAGATGGAATCGAACTGCACGCGGGTGGCTTCCAGCAGCCGGAACCGGTCTTCTTTGGGACCGCTCAGCGTGTGCTCGTGGCGGAATACTGTCCGCCCGTAAGGCTCGGTGTCGCCGAGAGCGACGAAGCCGCGGCGCGTGAGGAGTTCGCCGCTGCCGGGCGCGGGGAAGACCTGCTCGTAGACGAACACGGCTTCTTCAGAGTCCCGCTCCAGAATGCCGGAGCGCTTCCATTCCGCAAGCCTGCCTGCGGCGCCTGAGTAATCTCCGCGCGGCAGGATCAGGTGCGCGAAGTTGTACGGGCTGCGGGCCTTGTACTCGCGCTCCAGATCCTCGGAAATCACGTCGTAGGGCAGGGTGGCGAGCGCTGCAATGTCCCCGGCGCGGGCCGAATAACGCAGGGAGCGGAACGGGTGTATGCGTGCCATGGCTGCGGGGAAAACACCACGATAGCGCACCGCCGCCGCACGCGTCAGTCTGCCCGCGGTGGGGCCGCGCGCCGCGCGCCGGGCAGGGACGCGCGGCGCGCCGCCCACTTACAGCACCTTGGCCAGTTCGGTGAACTCGATGTTTTGCGACTCCGCCACCGCCGGATGCGTGCAGAAGCCCTTGTACGTGTTGACGCCGAGGGCGAGGGCGGGGTTGGAGGCGATGGCGTCGTGCACGCCGCGCTGCACGAGCTGCATCAGGTAGGGGAAGGTGGCGTTGGTCAGGCCGTAGGTCGAGGTATGCGGCACGGCAGCGGGCATATTGGACACGCAGTAATGCAGCACGTTGTCGACGAAATACACCGGATCGGTGTGCGTCGTCGCGCGGGAGGTTTCGCAGCAGCCGCCCTGATCGATGGCGACGTCGACGATGACGGCGTTGCGCTTCATCACCTGGAGCATCTCGCGCTTCACCAGTTTCGGCGCGCTCGCGCCCGGAATCAGCACCGCGCCGATGACAAGGTCGGCGCGGCGGAGCGATTCGCGGATGGTCCAGGCGTTGGAGGCGAGCGTGATGACGCCGCCGTTGTAAATATCGTCCAGCTCGCGCAGCCGGTTCAGGTTCTTGTCGATGATGGTGACGCTGGCGCCCAGCCCGTGCGCCACGCGGGCTGCGTTGTGGCCCACGGTGCCTCCGCCGAGCACGACGACATTGCCCGGCGCCACGCCGGGAATGCCGCCGAGCAGGACGCCGCGGCCGCCGCTGGGCGCCTCCAGATACTGGGCGCCGATCTGCACGGCCATGCGGCCGGCCACTTCGCTCATGGGCGTGAGCAGGGGCAGCGAGCCGTCCTCTTCCTGGATCGTCTCGTAGGCGATGCCGGTGACGCGGGTCTCCAGCATCTTTCGCGTCAGCTCCGGCAGCGGGGCCAGATGCAAATACGTGAAGATGGTGAGCCCCTCGCGGAAGAAGCCGTATTCGGAGGGCTGGGGTTCTTTCACCTTGACGATGATTTCGGCGGCGTTCCACACATCGGCCGCCGTGGGCGCGATGCGCGCGCCCGCCTCCAGATACTCTTCATCGGTGATCGAACTGAGGCTGCCGGCGCGGGTCTGCACAACGACCTGATGGCCCGCCTCCACGAGCGCGGTAACGCCGTGGGGTACGAGGCCGACGCGGGATTCGTGATCTTTCACTTCGCGGGGTACGCCAATGATCATGGTTGTTTTCCTTCCGTGGAGTTCTGTGGCGCCGCGGCGCCGGAAGGCGCCGGGCGCGACTGTGCCGGACCGAGTCCGAGAGCGATCAGGGTGAGCGGGTCGAGCTTGCCCCTGCCGCTGAGGTTGTTGATGTCTTGGTCTTCCTGGAACTTCTTGAGCGCCTCCACCGTGGCTGCGTCCCACACGCCGGTGGGCTCGACTGCGTAGCCATGCCGGGAAAGCGCCTGTTGAATCTCGCGGATGCGCTGCGGCTCCGGCTGCTGCTGGCGTGGCGCCTGCGCCCGGGAGGGAGTTCTCCTCCGGGAGCGCTTCTTCCTGACCGCGGTCCGCTTTTTCGCCGGCGGCTTTTTGCCCCGTGAGACAGCCGGCTTTTTTGCCTGAGCTTTCGAAGGAGCGAAAGACTGAGCGGAAGGCAGAACGAGCGTGAGCGCCAACAGGGGCAGCAACAGCAGACGGGGCCGCTTCACGATGCCAGAATAGCACCGCGCGGCCCCGTTTTTCGAGTTTCCGAACCGGAAATCGGGCGGTCCGGCGGCACGGCTCAGTGCGCCCCCGCAGCCTTGGATGCTTCGCGGTAAAGCGCCACGGCGCGGGTGAAGTCCCGGTGCATCCGGGCGATGTTCTCGATCTTCACTCCCTTCGGGCAGATGGCTTCGCACTCGCCCGTGTTGGTGCAATAGCCAAAGCCTTCTTCGGTCATCTTGAGCACCATGCGCACGGCGCGGCGGTCGCGCTCGGGCTCGCCTTGCGGCAGCAGCCCGAGATGCGCGATCTTGGCGGACACGAACAGCGATGCGCTCGCGTTCGGGCATGCCGCCACGCAGGCCCCGCAGCCGATGCACGCCGCCGCGTCCATGGCTCGATCCGCGCGCTGCCTCTCCACCGGAATCGAGTTCGCCTCCGGCGCCGAGCCCGTGTTGATGCTGATGTAGCCGCCCGCGGCGATGACGCGGTCAAAGGCGCTGCGGTCCACCACTAGGTCCTTGATCACCGGGAACGCCTTCGCCCGGAACGGTTCCAGCCACAACTCGTCGCCGTCACGGAAATGCCTCATGTGCAACTGACATACCGTCGTGCTCCGCTCAGGACCGTGCGCAATGCCGTTCACCATGAAGCCGCAGCAGCCGCAGATGCCCTCGCGGCAGTCGTGCTCGAACGCCACGGGGTCCTCGCCCTTCCGCGCGAGGTCCTCGTTCAGCACGTCGAGCATCTCCAGGAACGACATGTGCTCGTTCACCTTGTCGAGCTCGTAGCGCACCATCTTGCCAGGGCTCGAAGAATTCTTTTGACGCCAGATATTCAGGATGATCTTCATCGCCAGTATTCCTCACTTGTAGCTGCGCTGCGCCAGATGCACGAATTCAAACTGCAGGGGCTCCACGTTCCGCACGGGGGGCTTGTCCTCGCCCGCGTACTCCCAGACGGCGGCGTGGCAGAAGCGTTCGTCGTCGCGTTTCGCTTCGCCCTCCTCCGTCTGATGCTCTTCCCGGAAGTGCCCGCCGCAGCTCTCCTCGCGCTCCAGCGCGTCCAGGCAGGTCAGCTCTCCGAGCTCAAAGAAGTCCGCCACCCGGCCGGCCTTTTCCAGGCTCTGATTGAGCTCTTCCGCGCTGCCAGGGACGTTCACGTTGTGCCAGAACTCCTCGCGCACCTCGGGAATCTTCTCCAGGGCATGTTTCAGCCCCGTGGCGTTGCGGGCCATGCCGCAGTATTCCCACATGATTTTGCCGAGCTCGCGGTGGAAGTCGTCCACGGTTTTCTTGCCCTGGATCGAGAGCAGGCGCCGCGTCCGCTGCTCCACCTGCTCTTTCGCAGCCCGGAACTCGGCGTGCTCCGCCTCCACTCCTCCCGGCTTCACTTGCGCCAGGAAATGCCCGACCGTATAAGGAGCGATGAAGTAGCCGTCCGCCAGCCCCTGCATCAGGGCGCTGGCGCCCAGGCGGTTGGCGCCGTGGTCGCTGAAGTTCGCCTCGCCGAGCACGAACAGGCCGGGAATCGTGCTCTGCAGGTGATAGTCCACCCACAGGCCGCCCATCGTGTAGTGAACCGCCGGATAGATGCGCATCGGCACGCTGTAAGGATCCTCGGCGGTGATCTGCTCATACATCTCGAACAGGTTGCCGTAGCGCTCCTCAATGGTCTTGCGCCCCAGCCGGCCGATGGCCTCCTTGAAGTCGAGATACACGCCGCGGCCGCTCGGACCGACGCCGAAGCCCTGGTCGCACATCAGCTTGGCGGCGCGGGAAGCGATATCGCGCGGGCAGAGGTTGCCGAACGCCGGGTACATCCGCTCCAGGTAGTAATCGCGCTCTTCTTCAGGAATTTCGTTCGGATTGCGCGTGTCGCCCTTCTTCTTCGGCACCCAGATGCGGCCGTCGTTGCGCAGCGACTCGCTCATCAGCGTCAGCTTCGACTGGTAATCGCCGCTCTGCGGGATGCAGGTGGGGTGGATCTGCGTGTAGCAGGGGTTGCCGAAGCCGGCGCCGCGCTTGTAGGCGCGCCAGATGGCCGTGGCGTTGCAGGCCTTGGCGTTGGTGGAGAGGTAGAACACGTTGCTGTAGCCGCCCGTGGCGAGCACCACGGCATCGGCGACGTGGCAATCGATCGCGCCCGTCAGCAGGTTCCGCGTCACGATGCCGCGCGCCCGTCCGCCGATCACCACCAGGTCCAGCATCTCGTGCCGGTGGAACATCCGCACGCGGCCCGCATCCACCTGCCGCTCGAGCGCCTGATAGCAGCCCAGCAGGAGCTGCTGGCCCGTCTGGCCGCGCGCGTAAAATGTGCGTGACACCTGCGCCCCGCCGAAGCTGCGGTTGGCGAGCGTCCCCCCGTATTCGCGCGCGAACGGCACGCCCTGCGCCACGCACTGATCGATGATGTCCACGCTGACTTCGGCCAGGCGGTAGACGTTCGATTCGCGCGATCGGAAGTCGCCGCCCTTGATCGTGTCGTAGAACAGGCGGTATGCGCTGTCTCCGTCGTTCTGGTAGTTCTTGGCGGCGTTGATGCCGCCCTGCGCGCCGATGGAATGGGCGCGGCGCGGCGAGTCATGGTAGCTGAAGCACTTGACGTTGTAGCCCAGCTCGCCGAGCGTGGCCGCCGCGCTGCCGCCGGCGAGACCCGAGCCGACCACGATCACCGTGTACTTGCGCCGGTTGGCCGGGCTCACCAGCTTCATCTCCTGCTTCGCCTTCGACCAGCGGTGCTCCAGCGGCCCCGATGGCGTCCGGGCGTCCAGTTGGAATGCCATGGATGTTCTCCCTCCCGATCTACTTCACAATGCCCGTCAGCACGGCCAGCGGAATCGACACGTTGCCGATGCCGATGACCCACGCATAGGCCTTCGACAGCCGCTTCAGCCACGGCGTATACCGCGGATGGTTCACGCCCACCGTCTGGAACATGCTCCACACGCCGTGGTAGAGGTGAAACGCCAGCAGGATGTTGGCGGCGATGTAGAAAAGGCTGGCCGCCGGACTGCTGAAGCCCGCGATCACGTTGTGGTAGACGTCGCCGTGGCGGAAGTCCGGGTGCGCCTGTCCGGTGGTGAAGTGGAGCAGGTGATAGATGATGAAGGCCAGCACGATCGGCCCGCTCCAGATCATCGTCCGCGCCGCATAGGTCGTGGCCACGGTGGCTTTCTTGATATACGGCGTCGGCCTCGCGTCCAGCTTCAGGCGCCATAGCTGATAGGCGCTCAGGACGTGCAGCCCCGCGCAGGCGAGCAACACCAGCCGGACCACCCAAAGTCCGCCGCCTAGCCCCTGCAATAGGGCAGCGTAGTGGTTGAGCTTCTCAGCTCCCTGATAGACCTGCAGGTTGCCCAGCATATGGCCGAGCACGAACAGGCTCAACACGCAGCCCGTCACGGCCATCACCACTTTCTTGCCGACGACGGACTGATAGAAAAAAGCGGTTCTCTCGAGACCGCTGTTCAAGGCAATCGTTCCCATGTATCGGCTCCGCTTTCCCTGAAACACTCAGGAGTATCGCAGGCATCCGGGCCTGCCTGTCATCGTTGATGCCCGGAAGCCCTATTGTATAGAAAATCGGAGCCCGCCTCGCCACTGCCCTCTCTGGAGCGGCGGCGCGCCCTTTCCCTGCGGCCCGCCGGCAGCCGCGTCACCGCGCTGCACAGCCTCCCTCAATGTCGCCTTGCGCCGGCCACGCGGACGGCTCAGCCGCCCCAGCCGGCCCGGTTCATCCTCCGGGCCCTCCCGCACTGCGGCGCCCGTCCGCGCCGCGTTGCGCGCATATCGAGGCGAAGGCGGGCTTCATCGCTGTCCGCCACCCCCCGGAGCGGGACGCAAAAAGGGGCGGAGAGGCCCGGTTGGGCGCCGCTCCGCCCCTGGGATCGCGGCTGCCGCGGGCCTCGCTTCGCCGCCGCCGGCCTATTGCGTGTCGATCGATGCGACGACGCGGACTCTCTGCCGCGTGGAGGCGGCGGGCCCGTTCTTCTTCGCCGGCTGAACGCCGGCGCGGTGCGCCGCGGCGGGCGCCCGCACCTCCGCGAGGCTGTAACAGCCTCCCTCGTGCTCGAACACGAGCCCGGCGGCGGGCGGCGCCGCCGCCTTGCCCGCGGGACGCGTGAGCATGGCGGTCCGCCCGCCGTCCGGCGCCGTGATCACCAGCACCGGCTTCGCCGGCATATGCTCGATAAGATACGTGCCGGCGGGAAGCCAGTGCTTGCCGGCCTCAAAGGCGAACGGAGTTTCCGCTCTGATTTTCCGCCCCCCGGCGCGCGCCTGCGCGGAAAATCCACCCGGCGCGAGCAGCGCCGCCGCAGCCGCCGCGCATGCCCGTCTCCATGCCATGTTCCGGCCCTCCTTCGTCCTGTCTCCGGCGGAACCTGTCGTCCGCCTGTCCACACGTGTCTTCAAACGCGCGGGGAGCCCGGATGTTTGTCAACAGGACGCCCGAACAGCAAGGATTTGCGGCAGTCACGCGCGGCGGGACTGCGGCCTGAGCAATATCCCGGAGACTCAGGAAGAAATGACCTGGAGAAACGCCGCCTTGAATTTTTCCATTTCTTCCACCGTCCCCAGCGTGACGCGCACGTGGTTCGGCCAGGAGGGCCAGGACCGGCCGATGATCACCTTGCGCGCCGCCATCGCCGCCGAGACCTCCCGCCCGGGCTTCGCCGTGCGGATCATGATCTTGTTGCTGACGCTGGGAACGAACTCGACGCGGTTGGCGCGCAGCCACGACATCAGATCCTCGCGGATCCTGCGCACATACTCGCGGCGTTCCTCCACGACGCCCTTCGCTTCCAGGCTGGCGATGGCGCCCGCCATGCCGGTCACGGGCAGGAAACCGGTGCCGTAGGGACGGATGCGTCCGAGCAGGTCAGGCCGTGCGAAGGCGAGGCCGGCGCGAAGCCCGGCCATGCCATAAATCTTCGAAAATGTTCTGAGCAGGAACACGTCCCGGCCATCGCGCACCAGATCCATGCAGGAGGGCGCGCCGCAGAAGTGAATGTACGCTTCGTCCACGAGCACGACGCTGCCGGGCGGCTTTTCCCGCACCAGGCGCTCGATCGCGGCTTTCGGAGTCAGCGTGCCGGTGGGGTTGTTCGGGTTGCAGACGTAAAACACCCCGGCTTCCCTGCCCGCCGCCCGGAGCATCGCTTCGACGTCGTGAGCGAAGTCCTTCGTCAGGGGCGCCCGGTGGATGGGCGCCTGCACGAACGCCGCCGCCCGTTCGCCGGCTTCGTAGCCGGGATCGGCGGTGACGAACGCCCGGCCGGGACCGCAGAAGGCCAGCACCACGCGGTGCAGCGGATCGCTCGAACCGGCAAAGGACTGCACGCACTCGGCCGGCACGTCCTCCGCCTGCGCCGCCGTGCGCGCCAGCCGCAGCGTCTCGCCGAACTGGTAGCGCCCGCCGGTGCGCAGCGCCCGGCCCATCGCTTCCAGCGCGGCGGCGCAGGGCCCAAGCGGATTCTCGTTGGCGTTCAGCAGAACGGCGTCTGGGGGAGCGTCGCCCGGATAGCTCAACTGAGCCAGCGCCCGCTCCGTGAGCACGGGCAGCGGCAGCGCGCCTAGCGCGGCGGCGCGGGCGAAGGCGCGGCGGGATAGAGATTCATGCGGTCCCATCTTCCGATCGTTCCCCTGACCAATTCTGTCATGCAATCGATCACTGCCTGAAAATACGCCTTGGCTTTCTTCTCGTCAAACCGCACTGAGCCCTGCCCGGGCTGATAGAGGATCACCGGCGCGGGGAACGGATACGCCGCCCAGCTGCCGGCCGGCGGACGGGGGATTTCGAGCAGCGGGCTGTAGCGCTCGCGCCGCACCAGGTGCGGATGCGTCGCCTGCGTGAAGGCGGTCTCGTTCCAGCCGGCGTGCCCGCCGTCTTCGCCGAACACTTTGAGCGTCGCATCGGAACACGCCGCCCACCAGTTGACGACCATCACGCGGACGCGGTGCTCGCGGCTGGCGTGCTCTGCCAGCTCGTTCAGGATGGCCGTTTGCGGTCCCCCGTGGCCGTTGACGACGATGATGTTGCGGAAACCCGTGCGCGCCAGCCCCTTCAGCACGTCGGCGACGAACGGCCGGTAGGCGGCTTCGGAGATCTGGAACGTGCCGGGATAGCCGTCCAGGCTGCCCGTCACGCCATAGGGGATCAGCGGCGCGATCAGCGCGTCCAGGCGCGGCGCCAGCGCCCGGGCGATCTCCACCGGCGCGGTATTGTCAGCCCCGTTGTGGATGGCGCCGTGAGCCTCGATGGTGCCCGTGGGCAGCAGCACGGTCCGGATCTTCGCCGGCACCAGTTCGGCGAACTCGGCCCAGTTCAGCTCCTGCAATTCGCGGCTGGTCTGCGCAGCCGCGGGCTGCAGCGCGCAGGCGGCCAGCAGAACAAGGTTTGAGATCCTCATCATGCGTCTCCCGTGCCCCTATTGTGCACGCCAGGGCGGGCTGGAGCGCAATCCGGGCCGGGAGCTGCGCACGTTCCGGCGCGAAAGCGCGTCACTGCGCCAAGCGGAGGATCTCGGAGGCGATGCGCGCGAACGCCTGGTTCAGTTGCGTCTTGTCGGGCGCGTAGACGTAAAGCCCCGTCGGCTCATTGGGGTCGTACGCGGGGCTGGAGGGGTCGTTGGCCACACGCTTCAGCAGCACCGAATCGACCTGACCGAGCCCGATGACGTAGAAGATCGTCGGCATGGCGAGGTTCGAGCGGATGCGTTTGGCGGCGCTGTCGGTGGCGTTGGTCGCGGCGGCGCCCACCGAGGATGGCCGGTCCGCACGGATTTTGCCTGCGTATGGCCCGCCCGTGAAGGTCGGCACCGAGCGGTAACAGCAGTCCATGCGATTGTTGTAAAGGTCGAAATTCGGGACATAGGCGATGTCGCGCCGCACATACCGCATCCGGTTCCAACGGGTCTCGCCCGCGCCGAAGGCGCAGCCCGTGCCGCTGTCCAGCGCGCCGAGAGATCCGTTGATGGTCCGGTCCGATGCGGTCATCGTCGAGGCGTAAGGCTGGATGATTCCGTACGTCTGCCCCGTGCTCGCCTTGCCGCTGCCGCTGGCCACGAGCACGCCGACGCGGTCCTGTGGCGCCCAGCCGGGGTCGGTGTATTTCTTGTTGGCGGCGTCGCGGCAGCCGCTGCGCTCCATCGTATAGATTGTGTCGTAGTTCGGGTAGTAGTACGTCTCGCCGTCCACGGTGCGGTTTTCGCCGTTGCCATAGCGGGAATCAATGGACGTCTTCACCGGGAACTGCGCTGTCAAGCCTGTCGGGATCCCGTCGGTGAACAGCATGATGATGTTCAGCGCGCCGGGCTCGTTGACCGCCACCAGCTTGTTATAGGCCTCGCTCACCGCCATCGCGGTCGAGGTTGCGCCGACGCAACTGATCGTTCCGATCACCGAATCGAGCGTCGGCGACTGCGTCTTGAAGTTCTTCGTCAACGGATAGGCATAATGCCACGCCGTGCTGTAGGTGATCATCCCCAGACGGTCCCGCGATTCGGCGAAACGCGCCACAAAACCCTTTGCCGCCGATTTCATGGGTTCGCACGCGTCCCAGTTCTGCATGCTGCCGGAACGGTCCAGCACCATCATAAGGTTCACATCCCTTCGAGACGCCTTGCCCAGAGCGCGGATCTCCACCGAGGGAACCCCGAGCAGCCGCATGAAGTAGGTCGGCGCGTGAACCGCCGCCGAGACGGTGACGGAGCGCGTGCGCAGCGCCGTCTCCTCCACCGCCACTTCCGCAGAGCGCCCGCTCGTGTTCATGTAGCGGTCCGGGAAATTGGAATCGAAGAACGCCCGCGCACGGTTCCGGGCGGAGTCCTCCTGTTCGGCCATGGAAAGCCCCACGTTCAGCGAGCGCGCCGCCGCCAGCGCCGCCGCGTCGCACGCCATGGAAAGCCGGGCGCGCACTGAATAGAGATACGAGGCGTCCACCGCCATCCCGGCCATCAGCAGGATCACGAACGCCGTAATCGCCAGAAAGATGACGGCCATTCCCAGCCGCCGTTCAGAAGATCGTCCGCGCATAGATCGGCCCCCTGTTGTTCAGCGTTGGAAAGTCCTTCACGGGCGAATCGAACCACGCCTCGGCCACATAAGCCGTCTCGCCGGGCGCCAGATTGAGAATCGCATCAAAGCCCGCTGTCCGCGCGCCGGATTTTGTCAGGTAATCGCTCGGCTTCAGCGACCCGTCCGCCTGCAAAAGGCTGGCATCCGGCGTTCCAATCCGGCTCGGGCGCAGAGCCGCGTTGCCCACAACGAGCCGTTGCGTGATCACCGCCTGGCCCAGATTGCTGCACGCGCTTGTGGAGATGCCTCCGTCCAGGCAATCCTGCTCGCTCACCTTCTGAACACGCGTCAGAATCACCACGCCCGCGCCCCCCGTACGCGTCATGTTCAGCCCGGCAGCCAGCCGCACCAGCACATCCTGGTTGCCCGGCAGGGAGAAGTCCACCCCCCGCGCGAACATGTGCCCCGCATCCCGGCTCACCTGCCCCGTCTGCATGAACCGCTGCAGATCGAACCCGAACACGATCATCCAAATAAACAGCGGCAACAGCAGCGCAAAGGACAGCGCAAACTCGATCAGCACGCTTCCACGCTCTTTCTTCCTCATGACCCCTCCTTTCGGCGCTCTGCCCTGCAGGAACGGCGCTTCCGCACCGCCCCTCACCTCGGCGGCGGCGAGGCGCCGGTCGGCAGTCCTTCCATCCGGTCCGCTGCACGGGCATCCAGAGCCACGGCTCCCGCCGTCCTCCACAATGGGGCGACCCAGCGGAACTGGTAACCCTCGACCGACACCTCGACAATGTTGCCGGGAATGTTGTCAGGAACCTCTGTAAACGTGACCGGATCAAAATAGCGGATCTGGATCGCACTCTCTCTGCCGCGCAGGAATCCCATCGAATTCCTCATCACGACCTCGCGGATCGAGGCGTCGTGGCCCATTCCCCCCAACGTCTGATAGGTGACGGCATACCGCACTCCCTCACGCACGGCGTGCTGGAAGGTCGACCGCAGGAAAATCATCAGGCCGTAATCGAAAAAGGCGAACACGAGAGCAAGCAGCGGGAGCAAAACCAGGGCGGATTCCACGAGCGCGCTGCCTGACTGCCTCTGCCGCCGGACACGGACTCTGCACACTTCGCTCCTCATGTCGACCCAATGACGTCCCGCTTTCGGCGTTTCTTGACGCCGCCCGCCGGCCTCGGAGTCTTTTCCGCCGCAACTCAGTGTTCCACCTGAATTCCGGCCGCCCTGCCGCTTGCGCTGGAGCAGCCTGCGCGGCGACAATCAGACCAGAACGGACGGGTCCATGGAGGAACCTGACGCGAGCATTCCCGCTCACTGGGCTGTGGCCGGAACTGAAGCCGGCGCTCCGGCTGAGGATGCCAGCCCGCAGGAACGGGTTCTGTTCGCTTACAGGCTGCACGCAGGCTCCCTTCACCGCCTGGCGGTCGCGGAGAGCCGCGACGCCGAACTGGCGCGCGACGCGGTCCAGGAGGCCTTCCTGCGGCTCTTCCGGCATCTGATAGCGGGCGGAACGGTGGATTCGGTGCGCTCCTGGCTGGCGCGCGTCGTCCTGAATTTCCTGCGCGACGAGGCGCGCCGGGAGGCGCGCAACGAGCGATTGAGCCGGACGCTGAGGGCGCCGGCTCATACTGGACCGGAGGAGCCGTCCGCTCTGATGGAGCAGGTCCGCACGATCCTCACGCCCCGCGAACGCCAATGCGTGGAGCTCCGGCTGATCGGCTACCGGTATGAGGAGATCGCGGAGACGCTCGGGATTCGTTGCGGGACGGTAGGCTGCCTGCTCTCGCGCGCGGCGCAAAAGCTGGCGAAGACCCGGCAGGAGGAGCGATGACATTATGGGACGTGATGCCCGGGATTGGGGAACGGTTCGGCTTCCATCCTTCCGGAGCGCGGATTCTGGAGCTGCTGGACGGCATGGGTCCACCGGACAGGCTGGCCCGC
>DYJN01000041.1:0-3511 GCA_020723085.1 Arcobacter sp. | reverse complement strand
CTGGCCCGCTGCAGCCGCTGCGCACAGCGGGCGGCTGAGATGGAAGAGGCCCTGAAGACGCTGACGCCGCTTGTCCCGCCTGATGCGCCGCCGCACTGGCAGCGCGAAGGGGAGGGCTTTCTGCGTGAATCCATGGCGGCGGAGGCCGGCGGGGCCCTGGTTTCAGGCGACGTTCTGGAGGCGTTGCTCGGAGATGGCTGCCGCGGCCAGGACGCGGCGGTTTCCATGGAGATCGCGGCGCGCCTTCTCGGCTTCAGAGCGCTGGCGCGGGCAGCCGCCGGCGCCTCTCCCGGCGAGGTCAAAGCATGAGCCTTGCCGCCACCCCGGGCCAGGCGCAGGAGGCGCTGCGGAGCCTGGCCTCGCCCGCTGTCCTGAGACGGACAATTCTGTTCTCCTGGGCGGCATTCAGCGCCGTGGCCCTGCTTTCGGCCGCCCACTGGCTGGCCACGGGCGAGTCCCGCTGGCTGGATTTTTGGTTCAAGGAAATCGGAGGCCCGCTGCTGGCCGTTTTCGCCGTGGCCGAAGCTGCGGGCGCCGCTGCAGCGGCCAGCTGGTTCAGCCCGGGAGAGCCGATGGGCAAAGTGTGGCGCCTGCTGGCCGCCGCCGGCGCCGTGCACGCCGTCTCCATGGTCCTGCGGCACATTCTCGGATTGCAGATCGGAGCCAATCCTCTGCACAGCTTCGGCGGCGGGTTTCAGGCCGCTGCGCTATTGCGGAACTTCGGACAAGTGCTGGGCGGCACGCTGTATTTCGCCCTGCTCGCCGCCGGGTTGACGCTGGCCTTGCGGGAACACTGGAAGCTCCGCCTGATTCGAAGCCTCTCGCGTTCCGAACTTGCGGTTCTGCTGGCCGCCGGCGGGGTTTTCGCTTACACCCTCCTGGCCGCCAGGTTCTGGCTCTCCCAGCCGGAGGTCCGCCCCAACCCGCTCTGGTGGATCGGATGGCTGACCGATCCGCTGCTGGCGCTGCTGTTTTCATTGAGCCTGCTGCTGGGCAAGAGCGCCGGCAGACTCCAGGGAGGCCTTCTGGGCAGGCCGTGGCTCGCTTACTTCTCGGCGTCGCTGTTGACCTGCATCGGGAGCCTGTTTGCCGGCCTGTCGGAAGCCGGGCTGGTGCGCGGCGAGGCGCTGTGGCCGGTCTGGCTCCTCTGGCATCCGGCGGCCGCGGCCTTCGCGCTGGCCCCGGTTTACCAGCTGGAAGCCGTCCGGTACGCGATCCGCCACACGGCAGCCCTGGCCGGATCCGGCGGCAGCCGGGCTTCGGGCCGCTAGCGCGGCCGTTCGCGTTTCTTGTATGGGAACTTTTCCCAGGGCGCGGCAGCCCGGCCGAGGCGGTCCCACACCACCGCGCCACCCTTCACCGTAAGTTCGGCCGTAAGCCAGCGGTCGCCGTCGAACCGCGCGCCGGCCGAATCGACGAAGCCGAACCTGCCTTTGGAGAGGCTCAGCACCGTGATGTCGGCATCGGCGCCCTCGCTGAGATGGCCCAGATCGGTCCGCCCGATCTGACGCGCCGGCGCCCACGTGGACATTCGGATGACATCCTCCAACCGCGCGCCGAGGTTCAGGATCTTCGACATGACGTTCGTCATGTCCTTCATGCCGGCGTTCATGCTGCCGGTGTGCAGGTCGGTCGAGATGGAATCGGGCCAGAAGCCCTCGCGCACCATCGGCACGGCGATATTCCAGTAAAAACTGCCGCCGCCGTGGCCGACATCGAAGAGGATGCCGCGCTTGCGGCCCGCCCACATGGCGGGATTCGTCTTTCCGTTGAGAAGCTCGTCGCGGTGGCCGGAATAGCAGTGCGTGTAGATGTCGCCAGGACGGAGCTTGTCCTCGAGCAGGATTTTCAGGTTGCGGCGCTCGTTCGTCCAGCCGAAATCGACCATGATGGGAATCTTGAGCTCGTTAGCCGCCCGCAGCGCGTTGTCGATATCCGGCCAGCCTTCCCTGCTGTAGTGAGCCACCTTGATGCCGATGATCACGTCCCTGTGCTCGCGCGCCACGCGGATGGCCGGCTCGGGCGCCATGTCGGCGGGGTCGTCTTCGCTGGTGAGGCCCATGCCGCCGCCGACGATGTTAAGGAAGGCGAGGACCCGCGTCTTGGCGCGGTCGATGACGCGCTGGCGGAAGTCGGGGAAATTCCGCCAGCCGGACGTGCCTGCGTCCACCATGGTCGTCACGCCGGTGCGGAAGGAAAATCCGTCGGGATAGACGCTCAGGTCGCCGGTATAGACGCCCTTGAGCCCCGTGCCGGCATAGAGGTGCACGTGCATGTCGATGATGCCGGGCGTCACGTAAAGGCCGCTGACGTCAACGACGCGGGCCGCCTGCGCGGGGTCGATCGAGGCCGCCACGCGCGCGATCTTCCCCTTGGAAACCGCCACGTCGCGGCGGGCGCTCACGCCGTTTTTCGGATCGATCACGTGGCCGCCTTTCAGCAGCAGGTCGTAAGCAGGCTGTGCGCCGGCCGGCAGCGCGGCGGCCAGCAGGACGGGCAGGATGAACAGAATGGTGCGCATCATCATTCCTCCAGGAGAATTCCCGGCGCCGTACGGCCGAAGGCGAACGGCCACGGGCGCACGGAGATCCGGATCGCCATTTCTCCCATAGCTTACACCCGCCGGCGCCGGGCCCGTGCCATTTAAAGCTTGACGAACCCCCTGCCGATACAACAGAATGGGGTTGTCTTGTTTGAACCGGGCGGGACGCCGGTTGCGTCTTCCGCCTCGAAATCCGGATTCGAGAGGAAGCGGGAAGAATGGTTCGTCTCATATGCCTGGCGTTCCTGGCCTCGGCGCTGGTTTCCGCGCAAACGGCAAAAGCCGGAGGGCAGGCGGATAAGAAGAGGGCGGCTGCGGTCCGCACCGCGGCCAGGAGCGGCAGCGGGCCTGCGGCTTCGGCGCGCAAGCCTGCCGCCAGGGTGGCCTCCGGCGTAAAGAAGAAGAACAAGAAGGCGGCCGTCCGATCGAGCGCCGCCCGCCGCCGCGCGAAAAAGATCACCGTTCGCTCCACGCGCAAGCCTTCGCGCTCCAGGCGCCGGAGATCGTTCAGCCCGTGGAGCACGCCGACCTACGCGGATTCCACGCTGGGCGACGTGGCCGGAGGCGAAGATCCGGTGGTCCGCGCCGCCGCGGTGGAAGCGTTGGGGCCTTACAACGGCAGCGTGGTGGTGGCTGATCCCTTCACCGGCCGCATCCTCGCCATGGTGAACCAGAAGCTGGCCCGCGCGGGCGCCTACCAGCCCTGCTCGACGATCAAACTGGTGGCGGCCTTGGCTGGACTCCACGAAGGCATCATCGACCGGGAAACGAGGCTGCGCCTGACGCGGCGCCAGAGCATGGATCTGACGGAAGCGCTGGCGCGGTCGAACAACAAGTTCTTCTTTGATGTCGGCGAGAAGCTCGGCTTCGACCGCATCTACCACTACGCGCGCCTGTTCGGACTCGGCGAGAAATCCGGGCTCGGCATCGACGGGGAGAGCTCCGGCATTCTGCCGGAATGGAAACCGA
>DYJN01000109.1 GCA_020723085.1 Arcobacter sp. | reverse complement strand
AGCGGCAGCGGACCTGAGCCGAGCCGCGAGTTCCGGCCAGCCCGCCTCCCCTCGCGCCTCAGGCGTCACCGCCCGGCCCCTCGCTCAGTTCTGCCTCGGCGATCAGGCCGTCGGCCACCGCCCCCGCGTCCGGTTCATAGCGGCCCGACTCGAATTCCGCCGCCAGCGCCGCGATCCGCTCTTGCCGTGCTTCCGGACTCTCCGTCAGCTCGCGCAGACGCGCCGAAAGCCCGGACAACGCCACGCGGTCTCCGCCCGGCGGTCCAGCTTGACGGGCAGTCCGCTGCCCCTGCTGCGCCTCGGCCGCCTCTGCCGCCCGGGCCGGATCCAGCCCTGCCGGATTCAGATTCGCCGCATTGCGGTCGTCGATTTTCATGGTTGTCTCCGCGGGTCCTGCCATCGCGGCCGGACTCCGCTCCTGCCTCGTCTTATCGCACGAATCCCGCAGATCTTGAAGGAAAAATCTGCGCCGCCGGCCACCGGGACAGGCGCAGTACTCAGGCTGACTCGAAGAACCGCACCCAGCGCGGCGTCTGCGCCTGCCGCCCCGGCTGTTCGGCCGGCTGCCCCTCCAGGCGGCTGCGGCAATGCTCGAGGATGATCTCGGCGTCGTAACCCGTCATCCGCGCGTATTGACGGATGTAGTTGACTGTGAAAACGCCTCCGGGAAGCTCCTCGTACCGGCCTCCCTCGATCGCTTCGAGAAAGCGGCGGCTGATCTTGGTTTCCGCCATGATCTCCTCGAGCGACACGCGCGCCCGCAGACGGTGCTCCCGCAAAGGCAGATGCTCCGGCCTCTGGCGGCGGATGCAGGATGGCCTCTCCTGGGACACAGTCTTTGCCCGTGGCCTTCATACTATAACAACTAGAACTTCTGCCGCCAGCGGGGGCCGCCCCAATACAGGCGGAAAAAGACCCGATTGTGCTCCCCTGCGGTCTTCCGAGCCGGATCATGGCCCCGTCCCTGACTGACCGGCGCCGCCCGGCGGCGCTTTGGTGCGAAGCCGTTCCAGATCCGCCAGCAACTGCCGGGTGATTCTGTCAGCCACATCGGCGCTGGCGGAGCGGAATTTCGCCCCCTGGCTCTCCTGCGTGGTCGACCACAACACGTCCCCGTCGCGCGCCACGATGCGGACGCTGGCCGAAGCCTCGTGCTTCCGCTCCTGGATGCGGACGCTCTCATTCTCGTTGACGCCCGCGCCGAGCGCGCCATAGATGCGGTTGCGCGTATTCGAACCCCGCCCGCCGGAAGCGTTGCTGCGCGCCCCAACGCTCTCGCCGGATTGAAATACGTCGGTGAAGACGAGGTCTTCCGCCGACCCGCGCAGCACTGCGTCAGCCCGTTCCGGATTCTCCGTGATCACGAACAGCCTGGCCCTTTGCAGGCTGGCGATGACCATGTCGCGGATCTGCGCCGATCCCTCCCCGCCGCCGAAGCGGTCGACGTAAAGCCTCTTCACCCGAAGGAGCCGCTTTTGCGGGGCCTCGCCTTCGGACCCGGCCCCCTGACACACCAGCAATGCCGCCGCCAGCAGCGCCCCGCTCATCCCTTGCCTGCCTTCCTCGCCTCAGCGTCCATGTATGTCACCCGCAAGCCGGTGCGCGCTTCCAGGCTCACCAGAACGGCGCGAATGGCTTTCTTGTCCACTTTCAGCAGCACAGCCTCCTGCCGCCCGTCCTCCGTCTGATAGCCGATGGCCAGAAAGTGCGCGCGCTTCTTGCTCAGAATCAGCATCGGCGAAATCAGGATCGCTTCCAGCAGCCGCCGGTCCACCTGCTGCCCGTATTCGATCAGGTTCACCCGCTCGTAGGGAATCCGCAGCGCACTCCGCCGGGTTTCGAAGGTCAGGGAGACCGGATCGGCGACGATCAGCCGCCCACGTGCGCCTGCCTCCAGCGAAGGCAGGGTGCCGCCTATGTACTCCGCCGCCGCACCCTCTCCGCCGGCCGCCGGTCCCGCCGCCAGCCCCAGCACCGCCAGGCAGAGAATCAGCCCTCTCATACCAGTCAGCCCATTAGTGGGAGCGCGGCGTCAAAGTTCTCACCCCTATGCTGGGGAAAACCCCGGGATGGGCCCGCACGGCATCAAGAACCCTCTCTTCCGGTTCTCCGTCACCTCACCCCGGATCCCGGCGGGTCTCGGGTTTTCCCCTTATGTGCCAGCCCGGAGCCTGCCGCACCCGCCGGCTGTCCCCCGCACGCCGCGCGCTTGTCCGCCGCCTTGTTCCCGTGGAACAATCAGACCACCGGCCGCAGCCTGCGCCGGCCGAGGGTTGCCGTGAGCTTTGTCGATATCCATCCGGCGGCGACGCCCGCCAACAGAGTCATCCTCCTCCACCCCGCCGATTCGGTGGCCGTGGCGCGCCTGCCGCTCGAGCCGGGCCAGACGATCCTCGCCGCAGGCCGGGAGATCCGCGTGCGCCAGCCGGTGCCTGCCGGCCACAAGGTCGCCATCCGTCACGCCGTGCCGGGAGAGAACCTGCTGCGCTACGGTCAAGTGATCGGCCGCGCCTCGGCGCTCATCGAGCCGGGCGAGCACGTTCACCTGCACAACCTGTCTTTCGATGAAGGTTCCCGCGAGTACCGGTTCCCTGCCCAGGAGCGCGGGCTGCCGCCTCCGCCGGCCGAGGCTCCCGCCTTTCTCGGGTATCTCCGGCCCGATGGCCGGGCAGGCACGCGCAACTACATCGCCGTGGCTGCCGCCAGCAACTGCGCTTCGCACGTGGCGGAGCTTGTCGCCCAACACTTCCTGTCCCGGCCCCTGCCGGAAAACGTCGATGGCGTCGCCGCGTTCCCGCACGCCGACGGCTGCGGCCACTCCATAGGCCCGGACACCGAACAGCTCCACCGCGTCCTGCGCGGCGTCATCGACCATCCCAACGTGGCCGGCGCCGTGATCCTCGGCCTCGGGTGCGAGATCAACCAGATCGGCCGGTATCTGGCCGAGCTGCCGCCGGAGCTGCTCGACGGCTTCACGCTCCAGGAAACAGGGGGCACGCCGGCCACCGTCGAAGCCGGCGTGCGCGCCGTCGAGCGCCACATCGAACGCGCCGCCGCCATGCGCCGCGCCTCGCTGCCGGCCTCGAAGATCGTGCTCGGACTGAACTGCGGCGGCTCGGACTCTTTCAGCGGCATCACCGCGAACCCGGCGCTCGGCGTGTGCTCGGACATGCTGGCGGCGATCCGCGCCACGGCGGTGCTGGCCGAGACGCCGGAAATCTTCGGCGCCGAGCACCTGCTGGTGGAACGGGCGGCGTCGAGGGCGGTGGCGGAGAGGCTGCTGGAAATGGTGGCCTCCTACAAGCGGTACCTGTCGCGGTTCGGCGGTTCGTTCGACGACAATCCCTCGCCGGGAAACAAGGAAGGCGGCCTGACGACGATCCTGGAAAAATCGCTTGGCGCGGTGGCCAAGGGCGGCACGCTCCCGCTGATGGAAGTGGCCGATTACGGCGAGCGCGTCCGCGGGCCGGGGCTTGTGTTCATGAACACGCCTGGCTACGATCCCGTGTCGCTGACGGGCCTGGCGGCGGGGGGCGTCAACGTGATCTGTTTCACGACGGGCCGCGGCTCGGCCATCGGCTTTCCGACGGTTCCGGTGATCAAGATCGCCTCCAATTCGGCCACCTTCCGCCGGATGAGCGCCAACATGGATCTCGACGCGGGGCCTATCGCCGAAGGCGCGGCGACGGTGGAGGAGACCGGCAGGCGCATCTTCGATTTCGTGCTGGAGACGGCCTCGGGGCGGCGCACTGCGAGCGAGCGACACGGCCACCGCGAGTTCGTGCCCTGGCGGATCGGGCCGGTGCTATAACACGAGAAAACCATTCGGGAGTTCTGTTCATGGCGGTCCTGGATCTCTTTCGGCTGGACGGAAAGCTGGCGCTGGTCACCGGCTGCCGCCGGGGCATCGGATTCGCGATCGCGGAGGCGCTGGCCGGCGCGGGCGCCGACATCGCCGGCGTCAGCCGCTCGCTTGAAGACGACGGCGGCGCCATCGGCGCGCGGGTGCGCGGGCTCGGGCGCCGGTTCTTCGCATTCCGCTGCGATCTGGCCGACCGGGCGGCTTTGCGCGCATGGATCGCTCGGCTGGCGGCGGAGCTGCCGCCCATCGACATTCTGGTCAACAACGCCGGGACCATCCTGCGGGCGCCCGCCGCCGAGCACCCGGACGAGTACTGGGACGAGGTCCTCGCCGCCAACCTGACGGCCCCGTGGATCCTGGCCCGCGAGATCGGCCGCACCATGGTCGCGCGCGGCTCGGGCAAGATCATCTTCACCGCGTCCCTGCTGTCGTTTCAGGGTGGCATTCTGGTGCCGTCGTATGCGGCCAGCAAAGGCGGAGTGGCGCAGCTTGTCAAGGCGCTCGCGAACGAATGGGCGCCGCACGGCGTCAACGTCAATGCCATTGCTCCCGGCTACATCGCCACCGACAACACGGCGGCGCTGCGCGCCGATCCGGCGCGCAACGCGGCCATCCTGGCCCGCATCCCCGCCGGGCGGTGGGGCGAGCCGCGGGATCTGGCAGGCGCCGCCGTGTTCCTTGCCTCGCGCGCATCCGACTACGTGCATGGCGCCGTCCTGACCGTCGACGGCGGCTGGATGGGGCGCTGATCCGGTATGATCTTTTCTCGTTGGTGGCGCGAGATGACCCGACTCACACGCCGTCTCTTCACATCAGCCGCGGCGGCAGCCCCCGCCGCCTTGGCACAGACTCCGCCCATGAATCCGCTGCCCCGCTGGCGCGGCTTCAACCTGCTGGATCTGTTCCAGGCCCTGCCGCTGAAGCCGGAGGCGGCGCCCAAGCCGGTGACGGAAGACGAGCTGCGCTGGATCCGCGACTGGGGCTTCAACTTCCTGCGCATCCCCATGGACTACTGGTTCTGGATCGACTCCGGCTGGCGCGCGACCCGCCGCCTGCTGCCGGATGAGACCTTCCAGATCCGGGAGTCCGCGCTCGAACCCGTCGACCGGCTGGTGACGCTGGGCCTGAAATATGGCCTGCACATCTCGCTGAACTTCCACCGCGCGCCCGGCTATTGCATCAACAACCCCGGGCGCGAACCCTTCAGCCTGTGGTCGGACCCGCGCGCCGAAGAGGCGTTCGTCTATCACTGGACGTACTTCGCCCGCCGCTACCAGGCAGTGCCGGAATATGCGCTGAGCTTCAACCTGCTCAATGAAGCGCCCTCGCCGCGCGAGGGCTACATGGACCGCGAGGATTATGTCCGCGTGATGGTGCGCGCCACCAATGCGATCCGCGCCGTCAGCCCCCGCCGCACGATCCTCATCGACGGCTTGAGCGTCGGCAATCAGGTGGTTCATGAAATGGTCTGGACCGGCGTGGCGCAATCCGACCACGCCTACACGCCCTCCCGCGTGTCCCATTACCGCGCTGCCTGGGTGGACCGCAAGCTGGATTTCCCGGAACCCTCGTGGCCGCTGAAGAAGGAGGACGGCACGATCGCATTCGGCCGCGAGCATCTGGAGAAGCTCTACGCCCCGTGGGGCGAACTCGTCCGCCGCGGCATCGGCGTGCATTGCGGCGAGGCGGGCTGCTTCAACCGCACTCCTCACGCAGTCTTTCTGGCTTGGATGGAAGATGTGCTCGAGATCCTGCAGAGCCACGGCATCGGCTGGGCGCTGTGGAACTTCCGCGGGCCGTTCGGCATGCTGGACAGCGGCCGCACGGACGTGGCATACGAAGACTGGCACGGGCACAAGCTCGACCGAAAGCTGCTGGAGCTTTTGCAGCGGTACTGAGTGCGGCGCGCCGCCCGCGCTACCGGCCCAGGAAAATCTGCGCCGCGCAGGCGCGGCTGCCACGCATCACCACCGCCACGCCCGTCATTTCGAACGGCCCTTCGATGGCGCTGCGGTGTCCCTCGCTTGCAAGCCATGCCCGCACGGCGCGTTCAGGGCGGAACTCGCCGTTTTCCATCAGGAACACGTTCTCGCCCGCACTTCTGGCGCGGGCGGCGCGCCGCAGCCGCCCGGCTCGCTGCTCGAATCCATCATGCGGCCCGGCCGCCTTTCCTGCCAGCAGGCGTCCGCAATGCGCGCGCGCCTCCGCCGCCGCGCGCTCATTCCACGCGAGCGCGTTCAGCCCCGCCGCGCGGCGGTGCGCGTTCACCTGATCGAGCACCGCCCGCTCCAGACCCGGCAGCGAAGCGGCGAGCAACAACAGCTCCCAGATCGCCATCGAATTTCTTCCTGCGCTTGCCGCGCGCGGCCAGAACAGGCGGCCGCTAAATCACTCATTCGGCCAATGCCGGCAAAACCATGAGATGCGCGCTGCGTATTTCCGGTTTCTTCCCGGTCTGCGCGGCAATGTCTCGCACCCGGGCGGAGGCGACAGGCTGCGGCAATCTGGAAAGCATCCGCGCCGGACTGCCCGGCTTCGATGCCGGGTCTCAGGAGGTCGAACCCGGCCGGTCCGCCGGCAGCTGCGCGGGAAGGGATCGGCAATTGGCGCCGTTTCTCCGCCGCGGCATGGCATTGGAAGACGGAGTGACGCAATTCCGCCCGCCATGCCGCTTGCGGCGGGGCACGCCGCGCTGCATGGGAAACGCGGGCGCCGGCAAGCCTGCGCTGCCCATGGGCCGCGTGGCGGCGCGATTCAGTCCAGCCGTTCCGGCTCCAGCCGGATGTC
>DYJN01000108.1:3928-6676 GCA_020723085.1 Arcobacter sp. | reverse complement strand
CCCTCATTCCTCAACAGCTAATTTGGACAAGCCTGGTCTGGCACGTTTTGAGGCGAAAATCCGTGTGGTGCAGGAATCGCCGGAGGAGTATCCGAAGCAGCCGGTGGATTCGTCGACGAACCCCCGTGAGCTTGGCCGTCCATGCACAGGGGTCGAATACTCCGTGCACTGTTTTCTCATGCCTCCACTGAGAGCCCGAAGGGGGAAAATCCGGCAGCCCGAGGACAATTCATCGAGCTCGAAAACATTGCGCTTCAGAGCGCCGGCAATATTGACGGACTGGAATGCCGGAAGCGTGGATCCGATGATCACCAAAGGATGGCTGCGCGGCAACTGTTCCTGGCGGCTTATGACATAGGCGAAGCCCGGCGGTTGCGCAAGGCCCTGGATGTGATGAAACAGTATGCGACCGGCGGACAGAAGTCCGTGTTCGAATGTTTTTTGACCGCACCGGAAAAAGGCCGGCTTGTCGCTGAGATCGCTCAGGTCATCGAGCCTTCTGAAGACCGTTTCTTTCTGATTCCGATCGGCGCCGAAGGCGAAATGCGCATTTTGGGCATTGCTGTCCGGCCGTCGGATCCGCCATTTTATTACGCCGGGTGACGCTTATGGCCACGCTTTTTATCGACCGCCGGGAGGTGGAACTGGAGATCGACCACGGCGCCCTAACGTTGCGGCGCGAAGGCAAGTTGTTGCAGAGGATTCCGCTACTGCAGCTGGAACGGTGCGTCATCACGGCGGGGGCGCGGATCAGCGCCTCGCTTCTGCCGGCGCTGGCGTCAGCCGGCGTGGGCGTCGTGATCGTGAATCCTCGCACGCACGAGGCGGCAGTCGTGGCGGGTTCTCCCGCAGGCGACGGGCGCCGCCGCCTGGGACAGGCGGCGTTGTCGCTGCGCGAAGAGTGGAAGAGCCGGTGGGCCCGGTTCTGGGTTCATGCGAAGGGCGTGGCGCAGGCCCGGTTCCTGCTGCGCGGGGCGGAGCAGGCGCCGGCTGCGCGGGCGCATTTGCTTGCGGCGGCGGGGCAGATTTTTTCTCTATGCGGGCGGCTCCGTAGTGAGCGGCCCGGCGTGGAATCGGCAAGGGGGATCGAGGGGGCGGCCTCAGCTGCGTATTTTGCCGCGATCTCCCGTTTGACCCCGGATTCACTGGAATTTGAAGGCCGCAACAGGCGGCCGCCCCGGGATCCCGTCAATGCGTGTCTGTCCCTGATTTACACACTGCTTTATGCGCGCGCGGTGGAGGCGGCTCTTGCTTCGGGTCTGGACCCGTCCATCGGCTATCTGCACGAGCCTGCGCACGGCCGGGCCGCTCTGGCCTGCGACCTGATGGAACCGCTGCGTCCAGCGGCCGACAGGATTGTCCTTGAGATGTTCCGTTCCCGAGTGTTGAGACTGGACCACTTTCACCGTGAAAAGGAAGCCTGCCTCCTGGGTAAAGCGGGCAGGCGTGCGTTTTATGAAAGCGTGGAAGAACCGCTGGACAGGATGCGCGGACGGCTGCTGCGGCTCGCGCGGGTTGTGGCGCGGGCAGCCGACCGGGCGCATCACTCCGGCGGGTCGGCTGAAGAGGTGGCGCCGTGAGACCTTTGTACGTCCGAGGCGGCCGGGAGGTGGTTCTGCGCCTCGATGGCCCGTCCTTGGTAGTGGAGGCGCCTGGTACGGCGCTGCGGCGTTTTCCGCTGAACCGGATCTCCTATGTCGTGCTCTGCGGCGCTGTTCAGGGGCACCTCTCGGCGCTCCACGCCTGCGCGAAAGCGGGCGTGCCGGTGGCGTCGCTGGACGCCTCGGGCGCGCCGGCGGGATTTTTCCTGCCCTGGAAAAAAGAGCCGCCGAGACCCTCCGTGCTGCTGGAGGACTTTCTGGCCAGGCCCGATTGGCAGAGCCGCTACAGCGACTGGCGCCGTTCTCAGGAGAGGCGCGCAATGGTTCGCGCCCTCCGGGCGGCAGGCCTTTCCCCGTTGGAATTCGATACTGCCGAGGCGGCGTTTCGCCGCCTGATGCAGCAGTTTGACGACCAGTCGCAGGCCTTGCGAGTGCTGAGGTCCTGGCACGCCTTCTCAGCCCCTGTCGCGGAAGCCTGCCTGTCCCAGCGCGGTTTCTGCCCGACGCTGATCTCGGGCAGAATGCCGTCGTTCGACCTGCCCGCCCATCTGGCCGACATCAACGGCTGGAGCCATCTCCAAACTGTCCGCGCACTGCAAACATGGCCGCGGACATGGGACGAGGCGGCCGCCTCCTACGAGGCTGTCCGCTTGAAAGACCTCAGCCGCATGCGGGCGCTCGTGGAAAATTTCTTCTTCTGGCTGGGCGGGGCGCGCTGGCGATGAAGCGGAAAAGAGCCTGGATTGTCTCCTATGACATCACCGAGCCGCGCCGCCTGCGGCAAGTGCACGCTTATCTCGTCAAGCATGCATTCGCGCTGCAATATTCAGTCTTCCTCGCCGTCTGTTCAGAGACAGAACTCGACCGTCTGCTCGCAGGGCTATCCAGCCAGATCAGTGCGAAGCACGATGACGTCCGCGCATATCCGATTCCTGAAGCCGCGGAGCCCGTCTGCCTCGGTTTGATGCGCCAATCCGATTTCCTGCTTCTGGAGAGCTTGAATCCAGCCAGTGCGCGCCATTTGCTGCGCGGCGGCGCTGATCCGTCGGCGGAAGAGCGCTCTGCCATGGAGATTCCGCCCCGATCGCCAACGCGGAGCGGATGAACGCCCCTTTTGCCAACGGGGCGCTGACTTGAAACACTGAGA
>DYJN01000108.1:0-3828 GCA_020723085.1 Arcobacter sp. | reverse complement strand
CCTTTTGCCAACGGGGCGCTGACTTGAAACACTGAGAGGCATATGGCCCAGGATGGAAGCGAATGAGCCGGAGACGGAAACGAATTTTGCTGGCCGTAACCGGCCTTTCCCCCCAGGTTGTGACCGAGACTGTCTACGCGCTCGCCGTCGCCCGCAATCCGGCCTGGATTCCGGCGGAAGTCAGGCTGGTGACCACGGCGGAGGGCGCCGAGCGCGCCAGGCTGATGCTGCTCGGGCGCTCCACCGGCTGGTTCCGCCGCCTGCTGCGCGACTGGAATCTGCCCCGCATCCGCTTTGATGGTTCTTTGATCCACGTCGTGACGGATCCGAACGGCCGTCCGATGCAGGACATCCGCAGCGCCCAGGACAACCTGGCGGCAGCCGATTTCCTGCTTCGCGAGATCCGGAAGATCACCGCCGGCGCGGACACGGAGCTGCATGTGTCCATCGCCGGCGGCCGCAAGACGATGGGCTTTTTCGCCGGTTATGCACTTTCCCTATGCGGCCGCCCCCAGGATGTGTTATCGCACGTTTTGGTGGAGCCGCCTTTCGAGTCCCACACATCGTTCTTCTATCCCAGCCCGAAGCCGCAGGTCATTTACACGCCGCCGCCGGAGTCGCGGCCCCTCGATACGTCACGCGCCCGGGTTACTCTCGCCGAAATCCCGTTCGTGCGCTTGCGCGGCCTGCTCCTGCAGGCTGGAGCTAAAGCCGCCAGGCGGTTTGCCGAAGCAGTGGATGCTGTGCAGGAAGAACTGGAGCCGGCGGTGGTGATCGATCTGGCGGCGAGCCGGATCCATGCAGGCAACACGGACGTGTCCATGCCGCCTGCGGATCTGGCCTTTTACGCCATGCTGGCTCGCGCCACCCGGTCAGGCATCGCCCTGCCGGCTCCCTCCGAAGGGGGAGACGCCGAACCGAGAGATCGATTTCTCGCCGAATACCGTCGCGTCAACGTCCCTGAAGGCAACCGGGAGCGGGTCGAAGCGTGCCTGGCGAAGGGCATGGATCGTTCATATTTTCTCCAGAGGCGCGCCCGCGTCACAAAGCTGCTGGAGTCGGCGCTGGGTGCGCGGCGCGCCGTGCTGTACGGCATCCGCGCCGAAGGCAAGCGTCCGGATACGGTATACCGTCTGGCCCTGCCGCCAGAGGCGATCCATTTTGCCGGCGAGGAATGATGCCGCGCAGGTTTTCGACAGGCTCATCCCATGAGCCACTGCTGACATTAGCCTGTTCCTCCGAGGGCGCCATGCAGATCTGCCCCCGGAGCCAGGCGGCCGCAGGAAACAGGGAAAGGGAACTCAAATGTCTATGATCCAGGATTCGGCTGGTCTTTCCAGAAAGAAAGCGATTTTGCTCACCGTCGGCACCGGCACGGCGGACGAGATCGAGAAGACCATCATTGGGCCATTTCGCAAGTCCTTCGAGGCGGGCGAGTGGGACAGGATCCTTCTGCTCCCATCCAAAGAGACCGAGGGCAATGCCCGGCTTCTGCAAAGCAGGTTCGGGCAGTTTCCCATCGAAGTGCATGCATTGCCCAAGGCTGGCGATGAGGAAAACACCGACAGTGCCTTCCGCTACTTTGACAGTGTCATCGCCGGTTTGCTCGCCGCGGGTTTCCGCGCGGAAGACTGCACAGCCGACATCACTCGTGGCACTAAGGCGATGACCGCCGCCCTCGCGCTGGCGGCGATGACCCACCGGTTGGGCAAGCTTCGCTACATTGCCGCCCGGCGGGATAAGAGCGGCATGGCGGTGCCGGGCACGGAGAGGGTGGACGACGCCGAGCCCCGAGTCATCGCACGGCGCCGGGACCTGAACCTCGCCCATGCCTTCCTCCGCGCCGCCAACTTCCGCGCCGCGGAGCAGCTCCTCACTGAGGCTGAGCCGAAGGGTCATCTCCGCGAGGAACTCCGCTGGACCCTCTGGGCTGCTCAGTTTTGGGGCGCGTGGGACCGCTTTGACTACAAGTCGGCGCGGAAATACGCCAGGCGCGATGGCTTGCCGCAAAACCATCCTGGTTCGATCGAAGAATTTCTGCCTTCCCAGGATCAAATTCAGGTTCTTGAAATCCTGTCCGGCGACGAGCCTCCGCGGGCTCGCGACAACGCTCTTTCCTGCCGCATGCTGGCTGCCGACCTGCTCGCGAATGCGGAACGCCGCCTTCAGGAAGGCCATAACGAGGAAGTGCTCGTCCGCCTCTACCGCGTGCTGGAGCTGCTCGGGCAGTGCCGGCTGTTTGAGTACGGCATCGACAGCGCCAATGTGCCATCCGGCGATCCCCGCGTCCAGCAATGGCTGCAGGCAGCAGGGCGGCCTGACCCTGGACCTGAGCCGTTGAAACTGGCCCGTCTCGATGCGGCAAAACTGCTGGATTTCCTCGAGAGAACCGAGGGCCCCGCACGCGGCCTGCCGCCCATTGGCAGCAGGCTGGCCGACCTGAAATGGCTTGGCGATTTCGGGCCGGAGATGCGCAACACGTCGGTGCTGATTCACGGCTTCCGCGCCAGGACCCGCGGCCGCGGGAACGAGCTCCGGCAGCTCTTGCAGGACATAATCGCCTTCTTCAGTTCGGAAGACGATGGCAATCCGCAGCGGTTGAACGCCTGCAGGTTTGCTTTTCTTGCGGACGGCGGCGCCGGCAATCTGCCGGGGACCGCATAAGGCAACGTTGTCAAAGTAGGCGGCGCCGTCTCAGGCGGGCACAATGGATGGAGATCCAGGATGAGCACCATGAGCGACAGTGGGGCAGAGCTTTTCCGCAGGATATCTCGGGATTCTTTGCCGCAAAATGTGCCGGCTGGGCCTCCCGCGAGCGGGCACGGTTGTGCCACAGAACCGGCGCCGCCTGTTGTAGTATGCAGAAAATCAATGTCGAGCTGTCAAAATCACGGCGCGCTGCTGCCCGGCCCATTTCCGGTGGCTCGCTTCCGGTTGCGGTTTGAAGCGGAGCAGGCTTATGGCATCCGGGGCTACCGGGGTTCCGCGTGGCGGGGCATCTTCGGTCCGGCGCTCAAACGGCTGGTCTGCATCACGAGCGACGGCGACTGCGCCCGCTGCCTGATCCGCGGCTCCTGCACGTTCCCCTACGTCTTCGAGACCGGCGGGGCGGACGAGGGGGACGCTCCGGCAAGCGCGGCACAGGCGCCGCATCCCTACATCATCATGCCGGAACCGGAGTGGCGGGCGCGCACGGTGAAGGGCGAATCGCTGGAAATTACGCTCCTCGGGCATGGCGTGCGCGAATGGCCCTATGTGCTGCATGCGCTGCGGCAGGGCGCCGGGCGCGGGCTCGGTGTGGAGCGCGTGCCTCTGCGGCTCGTTGCCGCCGAGCAGCAGGACTCGGTCACCCTTCAGTGGCGGCGGTGCCTGCGGGAGGATGGCGTGCTGGTGGCGTTCCCCGCGGCGTCGCCCGCCATCCCGCCCGTGCCGGAGCGCTTCCGCATCCGGCTGCGCACGCCGCTGCGCGTGCGGCGCGACCAGGACCTGGTGGAGCCGCACCGCCTGAGCTTCGACGAGTTTGTTGCGGCGCTGCTGCGGCGGCTCGCGCTGCTCAGCCGGTTTCATACCGTTTCCCCCTGGCGGCTCGACCACGCCGGGCTCAGATCCCTTGCCGCACGCTCCGTCGTGCTCGAGCAAAGCCTCTCGTGGCAGGACTGGGCTCGCTACTCCAGCCGTCAGAAACGCCGCATCCCCATGGGCGGCGTCGTCGGCCATTACTGCGTCGCTTCCCAGGGGCTCGAACCCCTTTGGCCGCTCCTCTGGCTCGGCCAGTGGACCCACTGCGGCAAGGGCGCCGTAATGGGCCTGGGAAGTTATGTTGTGGAA
>DYJN01000040.1 GCA_020723085.1 Arcobacter sp. | reverse complement strand
ACCGCATCGTCAACGCCGTCGCGGCGCTCGAGAAATACGGCGCGCCCTGCATCGTCGTGGATCTTGGCACGGCCATCACCTTCGACGCCGTCAGCGCGAGCCGCGAGTACCTCGGCGGCGTCATCTGCCCCGGCATCGGCATCTCCATCGCCGGCCTGTTCCAGAAGACGGCGCGCCTGCCCATGGTCGATTTCCGCGATCCCGGCCGCCTGATCGGCACCAACACCGTGGCCAGCATGCAGGCGGGCCTGTACTACGGCCTCATCGCCATGATCGACGGCATCGTCGAACGCATGGCGGCCGAACTCGGCCCAGGCACGCGCACCGTGGCCACGGGAGGCCACGCTACGCTCATCACCCGGAGCTCGAAGCGGGTCAAGACCGCGGATGAGGACCTGACGCTGGAAGGACTGCGCCTGATCTGGGAGAAAAACCGCCGCTCATGAGCGCGCCTGAAGAAGCCGAGTGGAAGCTGAACTACTTCAGCTACTTCACCGAAGTCGAGGAGCATTTTCAGCGCGCCCGCGGCACGGGGCTGTTCCTGATGTCGCCGCTCGACTGGGCCCTGGTCGAATCCTGGAAGAACGCCGGCGTGCCTCTGGAAGCCGTGCTGCGCGGCATCGACGCAGCGTTCGAGAAGTGGCGGGCTCGCCGGCAGCGCACACAGCGGGTCAACAGCATCGCCTACTGCGCGCAGGCAGTGATGCGGGAAGCCGAGGCCATGGCGCGCAACCAAGCTGGCGCCGCCGGCGCCGCCGAAGCCGGCATCGCTCCAGAAGCCGTGCGGCAGCATCTCGAGAAAGGCGCCACGGCGCTGGAGCTTCTCAGCGGCTACGAGGAGATCTCCTCCTCCTTGCGGACCATCCTCGCCGAATTCGATCGCTACGCCGCCGACCTCCGCGAACTTGAGCTGCGCCTGACGGCGCTCGAAGACAAGATGGCTTCCATCGCCCGCACCCGCCTCAGCGAGGAGCAGCTCCTCGCCATGCGGCGCGAACTCGAGCGCGACGTCACCCCATACCGCAGCCGCATGAGCGCCGAGCAACTGGCAAGGCTCGAAAAATCCTTCCTCGACCGCAAGGTGTACGAGGCGGCGGGGCTGCCGAGACTCAGCCTCTTCTACCTGTAGCGGTTCCCCCAGGACGCGGATTTCCGGGAGTGCCCTCATTTGAGCGAACAGACCTCTTGACGGGGCGAACAGTTGTGATGTAGAGTGGCGGCCAACAGCGATCGCTGATATCCATGCCAGCCTTTTCCTCCGATTCAGGCTGGCTCGCAGACGGTGAGGATCTTCCTCCGAGTCCTCACCGCCTTTCTTTTTCTGCCGAGTGGCCGTGCTCTTGCCGCACAGGCGCTGCCTGAGCGGGCGGATGCGCTTGTTCTCCGCCCGATTTCAGGACGGATTGCCTTTGCCGCCGGCGGCGCGGCGGCGGATTTCAGCGCAGGAAGAGCACTTCAGGGCGGATCAGCCGTTTCTCGGGCGCATCGCAGGCGCCGCACTCCACCTGATAGCCAGCCCAGGCTGCCCGCGCCGTCTTCGGAACCTCCACCGGGTGCTCCCAGTCATGGTAGACCGCGATGGAGAGCCTCGGATGATGGCGCGCGAGGGTCTCGCGCGCGCCCTGAAGAGCGCGCACTTCGGCGCCCTCGATGTCCATCTTGATGAAGTCGACCCGGTCCAGCCCGAGCTCGGACACCAGAGAGTCGATGGGCACGAGCGGCACGCGGACGGTGCGGGTCACTCTGCTGAGGCTCATCACGAACGTCGCCGCCGCCTCATTGCCTTCCTCGATCTTGAGATCGAGTTCATCGGGGTGGTCCCAGACTCCCTTGGGCACGAGGATCACCCTCCCTGCGGCGATCTCCTTCTCGAAGTTCCGCCGGAGGCACTCGACGTTGTCCGGCGCCGGCTCGATGGCGACGACTCTCGCCGCGCCGGCGTCGAGGGCGAAGCGCGTGAAGACGCCGACATTGGCGCCGCAATCCAGCACCGTGTCGCCCTTCTGCACGAAGTGCGCTCCGCTGCCGTAGAGGTGCACCGCCTGCTCAGCCAGATTGAACGGCAACGTGTAGTGGCTGCCCGGAGCAGCCCAGAAGCGCCCGTAAGGGGTCTCGTACAGCTCGAGCCCCTGGTACTCCTTCTGCAGCAGCTTCGTTTTCGAAAGGATCTCGTCTTTCACTCGCGTCAGCTCGCGCTTGTGGCGGGGGATGTCCCACGCCTGGCGGGGCGGGCAGCCGCGGTTGTCGCGGACGGACGCAAGCAGGTAATAGCGCAGGGGGAGATATTGCCAGGCGCCGGCGGCAGCGGCAGCCACAAGCGCGGGCACGGCGAACCACTTCTTCACAGCCCTCAGGCTAGCATGCGGGATCGTGCCGCAGCCGGGCGTCGTATCCTGTCAGGTGATGGAAGTCATCCTGGGGCACCTCGGCTGGATCGAGGTGATCTGCGGCCCGATGTTCTCGGGCAAGAGCGAGGAGCTGATCCGGCGGCTGCGGCGGGCTCTGATCGCGCGCAAGAGAGTGCAGGTGTTCAAGCCCGTGCTCGACAACCGCTACTCGTCCGACGAGATCGTCAGCCACGGAGACGCCCGCATGAAGTCCGAGGTGGTGGCGTCGCCGAAGGAAATCCTGGAGCGTCTGGACTGGCGGACACAGGTAGTGGGGATCGACGAGGCGAACTTCCTGGGCGAAGATCTGGTGAGTGTGGCGCAGCAGATGGCCGATTCCGGCAAGCAGGTGATCATCGCCGGGCTCGACACCGATTACATGGGGCGTCCGTTCCCGCCCATCCCGGACCTGCTGTGCCTGGCCGAATCGATCACCAAAACGCTGGCCATCTGCATGCGCTGCGGCAATCCGGCCAAGCATACGCAACGGCTGGTGGAAAGCGAAGATCTGATCGTAGTGGGCGCGGCTGGCATTTACGAGGCGCGGTGCCGCCGCTGCTTCGAGCCGGGAGCGCCCAGGCAGGAGTACCTGGACTTTGCCAGGCCCCGGAGACTGAACTCCGGCGGGACCGCGAACGGCGCCGGGAGCGCGCCGCCGGAACGATGATAACCTGTTAATATACGGAAAAACCGATCCCAGCAGAGGAGTATCACACGTGAGCGATCCCAATTATGTGCCGCCGCAGGGCCAGCAGCCCACTTATGTCTACCCCACGCAGAGCGGCGGAGGCGGAGTGAAGACGGCCATTCTGTTCGGTGCGGTCATCGCGCTGGTCGCGGCCAACGTCTACCTGTTCCTTCAGGTGGATTCTCTCAAGAAAGAGATGGCGCAGAACCGCGAGACGCTGATGGCCGAAGTCTCAAGGACCCGCGAAGCCTCCACGGTGACCTCCGCCGCGGCGCAGCGCAACATCGATACGCTGAAGGACGAACTGGAAGCGGCGCGCAGGCAGGTGGCCACGGCCACCGGCGAGGCCAAGCTCGAGGCCCAGAAGCACGCCGAACAGCTGGCAGCCCGGCTGGCGCAGCAACAGAAGGCTGCCGAGGCGCAGCTCCGCGGCCAGATCTCGCAGGTGGAGCAGACCGCCTCCACCAAGATCGGCGAAGTCTCCACCGAGGTCGGCACGGTGAAGACCGAGCTCAGCTCGACGAAGTCGGAACTCGAAAAGACCATCGCGCAGTTGAAGAGCGTGGCGGGAGACCTCGGCGTGCAGAGCGGCCTCATCGCCACCAATTCGAAAGAGCTCGCCGCCCTGAAGGCTCTCGGGGAGCGCAACTACTTTGAATTCAACCTCGCCAAGACCAAGCAGCCGCAGCGCATCGGCGACGTGATGATCCGGCTGAAGAAGACCGACCAGAAGCGCAACCGCTACACCATCGACATCATCGCCGACGACAAGAAGGTGGAGAAGAAGGACAAGACGGTCAACGAGCCGGTGCAGTTCTACACTTCCAAGGCGCGCCAGCCCTATGAGATTGTCGTCAACGAGGTCCGCAAGAACGTGATCGTCGGCTATCTGGCGACGCCGAAGGTCCACTCAGCGCGTTAAGCGGATTCGGACGGGCTCCCAGGCAGCTCCGGCGCGGCCGTAGCTGCCGTTTTCCTTTCCCGCGGTCAGATCTCCTGCACCCGGATGTGCTTGAACTCCACCCAGTAGCCCGGGCGGTGAGCCTGCAACTCGATGTAGCCGGCTTCGGTCCTCGTCAGAAATCCATACTCCATGACCGTCTCGCCGTTGATCCGCACCCGGCAATTCCTGCCCTGGACGCGCAATTCAAAAAGAAACCACTTTTCGTCTTCGATCCGCGGATATTTCGCCCGCTGGAGGTGGTATAGCGATCCCGTCGGAAAGTGCGCGTCAGGCACGGGATGAAGTTGAATTTCATAGGCGTAGGCGGGATTGGTTCCCTTCCCCGCGCTGCGGAAAATCACCCCGCTATTGTGCTGAGCGCAGCCCCGCACATAGCATTGCAGGTAGAAGTCCCCGAACTTTTGCTTCGTCCCCAGCAGCCCGTCGCCGTCCAGCCGAAGCACGCCGCCGATCGCCTGAGCCGCGGGCTTGCCCACGGTGGGGCGCCAGTTCGCCTCCAGGTCTTCCGGCTTTTCATAGAGAACCTGCCACGGCTCGCTGCCCGGCAGTTGCTTGACGCGCAGCCGCCGGAAGCGCACCAGGGATGACGCGCCGGCGATGCCGATGTAGCCCGACCGCAGCCGGTCCCGGAGCTCCGGGTGCGTGCGCTGGTTGAGGTCCTGCACGAGCTCGCCGTTCATCCAGACGCGCAGCGCCGGGTCATCGGCCAGAATCCGGAACTCATTCCACCCCTTTTTCACGCTCACTTTTCTCGGCGCGATCACCGGAAATACCGCCCCGCAGGACCAAGGGGAAGGATTCTCTTCCGGCTGGTGGAAAATCTTGATCTGCAGGCCGGCGTCTGTCGGATATCCGTGGAGCGGCGCGTGCAGATAGATGCCGGAATCATTCCAGCCGTCAACGAGAAATTCTCCTCGCAGCTCGAAATTCTGGTACGTCCTCGCCGAGCGCAGCCACGCGGGGAAAGAGGCATGCGCCTGCACCGCCACCTCGTCGCCGCGCACGGCGAAGGCGGATTCGGGCGCGTCCACGGCCACCCAATCGCTGAGCGGCGCAAAACCCGTTTCCTGCGGCTGCAGCGCGGCAAGCAGAGGAAGGGAGAGAAAGTCGCGTCTGGCAATCATGGCGTTCTTGATTGTATACCTGACTCCGCCGCGCGCGCCGGAATACGGCGCTTGCCCGCAGTGGTATGGTGCATAAGAGTGCTTCAACTGCGACGCACGCTGCTGGTTTGGCTACTGGCGGTGGCTGCAGCCTGCTCGAACGCGCGGAAGCCGGAGATTCCCGTGCCGCCGGAGACGCTCGCGGTGGTCTGGAAGCGGGAAGGGTTGGAACGCCCGCCTTTGGACTCCGCGCCGCAGGCAGTGCGGTCGTGGCGCCCGGTGGAATGGCTTCGCGTCAGCTATCGCTCCTACGCTTCCGTCGTGCTGGTGGACGCCTACCGGATGCCGTCGGAATCCGTGGCCTTCGAAGCGCGCCAGAAGTGGCGCAGCGAACCCGGCTCGGTGGCCTTCCACTGGCGCAACCTGCTCATCGTCTGCTCGTCCCCGGTCGAGCCCACGCGGGGGCTGTCGGAGTTTTCTGCCAAACTGGAAGCAGAATGGCTGGCAACGGGCCGCTGACGAGGCCTCCCGGCGCTCCGGAACGCTTCCACGAGTCAGCCGTCCTGCTGATGCTCGGCGCCGCTTGGTGCGCGCTGGCCGGGTCGGGCTTCCTTTCGGATAAACCGCAGGATCTGCTGTTTCTCGCATCGGCGGGCGGCGCCCTTCTGTGGCGGGCCATGGTTGTGGCAGGCCTTGTCCCCGCGCCGGCCTCGACAGAGTGGGCTAACGCCGCCACCCTCGCCTATCTGCTCTATTACCCCGCCGATACCCTCTGGGTATCGCGCGACTTTCTCAGAGCCACCCTGCACCTGGTTTTCTTCGTTTTCGTCATCAAGATCCTGGTGGCGCGCACGGCAAGGGACTTCCTCCTGTTGAAGCTGGTCGCATTTCTGGCTCTGCTTGCCGCCTCGATCGTTTCCGCCAGCCTGACGTATCTCGTGTTCCTGTGCGTGTTCCTCGCCGCCGCCATCGCAGCCTTGGCGAGCGAGGAGATCCTCAGATCCCAAGCCGGGCGGAGAACCGTGGCCGCCGGCGCGGCGCGCCTGCCGGTCCGGCTGGCGCGGCTGACGGCGGTATCGAGCCTGGCGGTGCTGGGTCTGACGGCGGCGCTGTTCTTTTTCCTGCCACGGACCGCGCGCGCCGCGTTCGAGCACCTGCTGAAGCCCTCCGCGCGGAGCGCCGGCTTCGCCCCGGAGGTGCTGCTGGGCCAGGTGGGTGAGATCCGGCAACAGACGGCCACCGTCTTTCACGCCCGGTTCCTCGACCCCCGCGCGCCGGCGCTGAAATGGCGCGCGACCGCGCTGGGCGAGTTCGACGGCTGGCGCTGGTACAGCTCGCAGACTCGCGAGGGGCGCGCGCTGCGGCCTGTCGAGGGCCTGGTGAAGCTGCTCGATGACGATCAGCTCCGTCTGCCCGGGCGCCGCTTCACTTACGAGGTCCTGTTG
Source organism: Arcobacter sp. (assembly GCA_020723085.1). GTDB lineage: Bacteria > Acidobacteriota > Terriglobia > Bryobacterales > Bryobacteraceae > JANWVO01. The sequence continues at coordinate 29,541 of DYJN01000040.1, read as the reverse complement.
CACAACACGAATTCCGACTGGCTGTTCCTGGCAGGCAAGCCCGAGTATCTGCGCGTCTCCACGCCCGTGGTTCTGGAATCGGCCGCAACAGGCTACCGCGTGCCCCTTGCCGCCGGCGAGGGCTTCCGCTATGTGGTGCATGCGACGCTGCCCGAGGCTTCCAGCCCGGCGCCGCTGCCGCCCGGCGAACGGAATTTCTATCTCCGGCTTCCCGTCGTTGACTCGAGAGTGCTCGACCTGGCGCGGCAGATTACGGCAGGCGCGCGGTCCGACGCCGAGCGCGCGGCGCGGATCGAGAGCTGGCTGCTGGGCAATTTCCGGTACTCGCTGCAGGCACTGGATCGCGAAGTGGACGATCCGCTGGCCTACTTCCTGCTGGAAGGCAGGCAGGGCCACTGCGAATACTTCGCCTCGGCGATGGCCGTCATGCTTCGCGCCGTATGGGTTCCGGCCCGCGTTGCGGTGGGCTACCGGGAAGGCAGCTACAATTCCCTGACCGGATGGCACGTCGTGCGCGCCTCGGACGCCCACGCCTGGGTGGAGGCGTGGATCGATGGGCGCGGCTGGACGGAATATGATCCCACGCCGCCGGATCCGGAACAGTCCGCGGCGTCCCTCTGGGACCGGATCTCCGTGTGGTCGGATGCGCTCGGCGTTTTCTGGCAGGAGTGGGTGCTCGGCTACGATCTCGACCGCCAGCTTTCGCTGGCGATGCACATGGACCGGTCTCGCCGCCGCGTCGCCTGGATGCGTTGGCCGGACTGGCTGCGGAAGCTGCGCACACCCGGCGGAGCGGGTGGGGCGCCCTGGCCGATGGCCGGGATTCTGATCCTGGCCGGCGCGGCTTTGGCGGCGTACCGTTACCGGCGCGCGCTGCTGCGGCAGTGGCGCGTCCTCAGGGGCAGCCGGAATCTCCGCCGCGGCGTGGCCACTCCGCACGACGCGGCGGTGATCTACGAGAAAATGCTGGCCCGGCTCCGGGCGCTGGGATTCGAGAAGCCCCCGTGGATGACGCCCGCCGAATTCGCCGCCTGCCTGCCCGAAGGAGAGGCCGGTTCGGCCGTCAGCGGCTTCACCTCCTGCTACCATGCGTTCCGCTTCGGCGCGGATCGCGGCGCCGCGTTGGAACTGGCCTCCTGGATGGACCGCATCGAGCGCCTCCCCGCCCGCCGCGGGCGGCACGCCGGCCGGCCCTGAATTTCCGTATTTTCTCTCTCCGTGAGCCAATCGGCCGGCCGATTCCGGTTACTAGAGTGAAGGCGCCGACCGGGCTGCTTCGGAGGAGGATGCCGAAAGGCAGCCGCAGCTCGGTGCGTCTGCAAAGCGGAGCCGGAGTGGAGGAGATGATCCGGCTCCCGTCCGATCTCACCAGCCTCACTGCGGGCCTGCCCGCGAACGGCGCCCTGCGGCGGAGTGGAGGAGTTCCGCTGCAGGGCGCTGATGATTTTGCTTGGGCAACGGCCTCATCCCGAGCGGTACAATGCCCCACAAGGCTCATGGACGACAGCGGGCAACACGATCTCACGCGCCTCCTCCACCGCTGGGGCGCCGGGGATGCGAAGGCGCTGGAAGAATTGATCGAGCTTGTCTACCCCGAGTTGCGCCGGATCGCCTCGCGCTATCTTCATGGGCGGCAGGGGCAGACTCTTCAAAGCACGGCGCTCGTGCACGAAGCGTATCTCCGGCTGGCCGGCCGGCAGGAGTTCAACTGGAAGGACCGTGCCCACTTCTATGCCGTGGCCGCCCGCGTCATCCGGAGCATCCTGGTGGATCATTACCGGGCGCAGCGCGCCGCCAAGCGCGGCGGCGGGGCGGAAAGGGTCACGCTCGAGGAGTCCGCCCTCGCTCCAGCCCCGGCCTCCGATCCCGTCGACCTGCTCGACCTCGACGCCGCCCTCCACGAACTCGAGCTTCTGGACCCGCAGCAGGCCCGCATCGTCGAGCTCCGGTATTTTGCCGGACTGGGCATCGAGGAGACGGCCCATGTCGCCGGCGTCTCGCCGGCTACCGTAAAGCGCGACTGGCTGGTCGCGCGGGCCTGGCTGCGGCGCCGCCTGTCCGGCGGCCCGCAGGCGGGGCGCCCGGAAAGCTGAATTCATGGACACCCAGAGCTGGCAGGAAGTAAAGCGGCTCTTCGGCGAGGCGCTGGAATTGCCCGAGGATCAGCGGCGGCCCTGGCTCGAGGCGTCCTGTCCATCCGCGGAGATCCGCGAGGAGGTCATCAGCCTGCTGGACGAGCACTCCCTTTCGGAGGGCTTTCTCGAGCAGCCCGATGCAAGCTCGGGCAGCGCGCTTGAGGATCTGTTCTCCGCCGTGCAGCCCGGCCAGACGATTGGTCCCTGGAAGCTCGTCCGCGAGATCGGCCGGGGCGGCATGGGCGTCGTATTCGAAGCGGCTCACGAAGGCGAAGACTTCCAGACCCGCGTCGCCCTGAAAGTGATTCGCGGCGGGCTCGTGACCCCGCAACTCATCGAGCGGTTCCGCTTCGAGCGCCGCATCCTGTCCCGGCTCGCCCATCCCGGCATCGCCGCGCTGTTCGACGGCGGCGCCACGGACTCCGGCCTGCCATACCTCGTAATGGAGTTTGTCGAAGGCGTCCCGATCGATCAATGGTGCCGCGAAAAGCTCCTCGGCGTCCGCCAGCGCGTGGAGCTGATAGCGGATGTCTGCCGCGCCGTGCAGCACGCACATGAACGGCTGGTGATCCATCGTGATCTGAAACCGGGCAATATTCTCGTCACCGCGGAGGGCCGGACGAAGCTGCTCGACTTCGGCATCGCCAAGGCGCTCGCCGACGATTTTGGCGACACGCCGGAGGCCACGCGCACCGGCATGTACGTCCTGACGCCGGACTACGCCAGCCCGGAGCAGATCAGCGGCGCGCCAGCCACCACCGCCACCGACGTTTACTCATTGGGGGTTCTTCTCTACCTCCTGCTCTCGGGCAGGCGCCCGTACGAGCTGGCAGGGCCGCCTCCGCTGGAGGCGATGCGGCTCGTGCTGGAGAGCGAACCGAAGCCGCCCAGCGCAGTGGCTGCGCCGGAGATCCGCCCTCAGCTGCGCGGCGACCTCGATCACATCGTGATGAAGTGCCTGCGCAAAGCGCCGGGCGAACGCTATTCGAGCGCCGCTGCGCTGGCAGCGGATCTGGAGGCTTGGCTGGAGGGACGCCCCGTTTCCGCTGTGCCTCCCTCCCTGCGGTACCGTCTCACACGATGGGCTAAGCGGAACCGTTTCCAGGCCGCGGCGCTGGCGGCGCTGGCGGTTTCGATCCTCGCCGGGGGCATCGCCACTGCCTGGCAGGCACGCGAAGCGAACCTGGCCCGGCAGCGGGCCGAGCAGCGGGCCCTGGAGATCCAGCAGTTTTCGCGCTCGCTCGTGTTCGAGCTCCATGGCATCCTTTATAAGCTCCCGGGCTCGACCGAAGCCCGCGCTCTTCTGCTCGACCGCGCGATGAAGTTCTTCGATGGAGCGGTCCGCACCGCCGGCGGCGATGCCCGCCTCCTGCTGGAACTTGCCGAAGGCTACCGCCGCCTCGGCAACGTGCTCGGCTCCAGCTTCAGCAACAACCTCGGCCGCAGACAGGAAGCGCTGCAGGCGTTCGAGAAGGGGCTGGCTGCGGCCGGCATGGCCCGGCAGCTCGGACCGCCGTCTTATGAGTCCCTGCGCACCCAATCCGGGCTGCTGGTGGAAGCGGCCCTCGCCGCAGGAGGGCTGAGGCGGCTCGATGAGGCCCGGAGGTATGCGGCTCAACTCGAATCGGTGATCGGAGAAATTGACGGGCTGAATCCCCGGACGCCGCAAGCGCGCTCCCTCGCAGCCACCAACCGCAGCCAGCTCGCAATGATCCTCACCGGACTCAAACAACGCGACCGCGCCATGGAACTCTACCGGAAGGCGCTCGCAGCCTTCAACTCGCTGCCCGAGCCGGAGGCCTCGAGGCCTGCCAATCTCAGCCAGAAGGCGTTCGCCTACAAGCGGCTGGGCGCCCAGTATATCCAGCAGGATCTGGCCGAGGCCGAGAAATACTATCTCGAGGCGCTGGCGATCGACCGCAAGTTGATCGAACGGAATCCGGCGGACACGGATCAGCAGTACAACATCACCTTCGCACTGTCCGACCTCGGCCTCATCGCCAGGAACCGCGGCCGGTTGGACCAGTCGCTGAAGTACTTCTCGGAAGCCGCGGCCATCCGCGACGAATTCCACGCGGCGGATCCGAAGAGCGTGCGCGTCCTGAACGGAGTCGCCAACGTCCATTGCCAGCTTGCCGGCGTGCAGGCGCTGCTGGGCCAGTTCGGCGCAGCCCGCAGGGAGAGCCTGCTCTGCGAGAAGCTCGCGCGCGAGCTCGGCGCGCTCGACCGGAGCGATTCCGGCTGCGCCCGCGGCCCCATGGCATTGCTGTACGCCGCGGAGGTGGCGGCGGAACAGGCCGCCCGCGCGTCCGCCGCCGCCCGCGCGCGATTCGCCCGCGAGGCGCGCGGCATCGTCTCCCGTGCGCAACGGGAATTGTCAGGCTGCCCTGACCCGCTGCCCGGTTTCAACGAAATGGCGGACAGGATCGAAAAGCGGCTCCGGGAGCTCGGCCTGTAAACGGCCCGCCGGCGCCCGCCTGCCCGCGCCGCGCGCCTTCCGCCACAGCGGTCTCCAGCATGCGAGCCCGCGCTCTCATCGCTTCCGCGAACCGCGCCGGAACCAGCAGCCGGATGCGCCTGCCGCTCAAAGCCGCCTCCGCCGGCGCGAATCCCGCGTGCTCGCCATCCACCTGAAGGTCGATCGCCGGATCGCTCAACAGCCGGATTCTCACCTGCTGCGCATCCAGCACCCGCACGCCGCGCATGCCCTCCAGCCGGTTCAGCAGCACGCCGGCGAAATACTTCACATACCGCAACGAGCTTCGTCCCTCGAACAGCACGACAGCGAGGCGGTTTTCCAGCAGATCGGCGTGCCGCGCAATCCACAGGTCGCCGCCGTAGTTCCGCACCCGCGCGAGCAGCGCGAAGCTGCACTCGTAACTCCGCCCGTCCACTTCAGCCTCGAATGTCTCCAGCCGCCGTCCGAGCTGCGCGAGACCTCCCTGCCAGTAACTCAGTTTTCCCAGCCGCCGCTTCCACTCCGGGCTCACCAGGCGCACGATGCGCGCGTCCAGCCCCGCTCCGGCCATGCAGAGAAACAGGCGCTCGCCCTGCGCGTTCCGGAGCACCCCCGGCGCAAATTCCACCGGCACGAATTGCTCGAGCCGCGACGCGGCACGGAAGGCATCGTTGCCCGCTCCGATCTCGCAGCTCAATACGTTTGCCGTGCCCGCCGGAAGAACCAGCAGCGGAACTCCGGCGCCGGAGATCCCTTCCGCGGCTTCGTTCACCGTCCCGTCGCCCCCCGCCACGCACACCAGCTCCGCGCCCTTTTCGATCCACTCCCGCACGATGCGCCCGGCGGTTCTTGGCCCCTGGGTCGGCGCGGCTTCAACATCGCCAACGCGCTCGCGCAACAGCGTCAGGAGCCTGTCGATCATCCCCGGACGGGCCCGGATCCGGCCCGCTTCCGGGTTGTAGACCAGGACGGCTGCACTCGGTTTTCTCACGCGGATACCCTAATAACTGTGACAGTTCAGGAACAGCTCGAGCAACTCCGCGCCGAAATCCGCCGCCACGAGTACCTGTACTATGTCCTCGATCAGCCGGAGATCTCCGACGCCGAGTTCGACGGGCTCATGCGCCGCCTGCGGGAACTGGAGCTGGCGCATCCGGAGATTCCCGTCCCCCCCGACTCGCCCACGCAGCGCGTGGGCGGCGCGCCGCGCGAGGGGTTCGTCAAAGTGCGCCACTCCTCGCCGATGCTGAGCCTCGACAACGCGCTGGACGAGGGCGAACTGCGCGACTTCGACCGCCGCGTCCGCGAACTGCTCGGCGGAGAGCCCTGCACCTATGCAGCCGAACTGAAATTCGACGGGCTTTCCATGGCCGTCCAATACGAAGACGGCGTCCTGCGCCAGGCTGTGACGCGCGGCGACGGGACCGAGGGCGAAGACGTCACTGAAAACGCCCGCACCATCCGCACGATTCCGCTGCGCACGCTCGCCGCGCCGTGGCCGCGCTTTGAAGTGCGCGGCGAAGTGATCATGACCAAGGCGGCGTTCGAACGGCTCAATGCAGAACGCGAGGCGCAGGGGCAGCCCCTGTACGCCAATCCCCGCAACTCCGCCGCCGGCTCCCTCCGCGTGCTCGATCCGTCGATCACCGCCGCGCGCCAGCTCGAGTTCCACGCCTACTTCCTGCTCGTGGACGGACAGCCTGCCCTGCCCAGCCACTGGCAGTCTCTGGAGATGCTCAAGGAACTTGGCTTCCGCGTGGGCAGCGAGCGCCGCCTCTGCCACGGCGTCGAACAACTGCTGGCTTTCTGCCGCGAATGGGAGGAGAAACGCGACTCGCTGCCGTTTGAAATTGACGGCGTGGTGGCAAAGGTCGATTCCGTCGGCGATCAGCGGAAACTGGGCTGGACGGCCAAGGCGCCCCGGTGGGCCATCGCCTTCAAGTTCACGCCGCGGCAGGCCGAAACGGTGCTCGAGAACATCGAAGTGCAGGTCGGACGCACCGGGACGCTCACGCCGGTGGCGCGGCTGCGCCCGGTAACGGTGAGCGGCGTCACTGTGACCAGCGCCACCCTGCACAACGAGGACTATATCCGCGAGCTGGGCCTGATGATCGGCGACCGCGTAGTGGTGGAGCGCTCCGGCGATGTCATCCCCAGGGTCGTGCGCGTGGCCGCGCCGGGCGCCGGGCGCCGCGCATTCGTCATGCCTGCCGAGTGCCCTGTCTGCGGCGGACCGGTCTTCCGCGCCGAGGGCGAGGCTGCGGTGCGCTGCATCAATTCCAGTTGTCCGGCGCGGCTCAAAGAGAGCATCCTCCACTACTGCTCCCGCGGCGTCATGGACATCGACGGCATGGGCGACTCGATCGTGGCGCAGCTCATGGCGGCGGGCAAGCTCGCGAGCATCGCCGATCTGTATGAGCTGAAAGAATCCGACCTCGCGCCGCTGGAACTGGAGGGCGAGAAGACCCGCCGCCGCTTGGGCGGGAAGGTCGCTGCGCGCATCCTGGCCAACATCAGGGCGACCAAGCAGAAGCCGCTTTCCAGGCTGATTGCCGGCCTTGGCATCCCGTTCGTCGGGGAGCGCACCGCGCAGTTCCTGGCCGCCGGTTTTTCCTCCCTCGACGAATTGATGACTGCCGGCGAAGAGCGCCTGATGCAGGTGGAAGAGGTCGGTCCGAAAGTCGCCGCCAGCATCCGCCGTTTCTTCGCGGAACCCCACAACCAGGCGCTGATCGGGCGCCTGCGCGCCGCCGGGCTGAATTTCCAGTCCACCGAAAAAAAGGTCGAAGGCGGACCGCTCGCCGGAATGACTTTCGTGCTGACGGGAACGCTTCCCACGCTGACGCGCGACGAGGCGACGCGCCTGATCGAGGCCTCCGGAGGCAAGGTCACCGGATCGGTCAGCCGCAAGACAAGCGTGGTCGTGGCGGGTGAGGAAGCGGGCTCCAAACTCGACAAAGCCCGCGAGCTCGGCATCCCCGTCTGGGACGAAGCCGAACTCCGCCGGCGCCTGGAATCATAGCATTGGACGGCGTGAAGCTATGGAAGAACCCGCTCCCGCAGGAAACACGGCCATGACGGCGGCGAGCCGCGGCGCCGGAAGGCCGGCGGCTTCCTTCGGATTCCGGCGCCAGACAGGCCTCCGAAACATGCGCCGGCGTGGACGCACCCGTAGCCATCCCGGAGGACGCCGGCAGACCACGGGTGGAAGGGAAAGCAGCCGCCTGCCCGCTCCCGATGTCAACCTCCCCCGAGATTCACGTTTCGGAGCGGGCAGGCGGCCGGACTGCTTCCACTGTAAACCGCTCCGCGCGCGGGCCGCCACAGCGCGGGCATGGTTTCGCGGGGATTTCAACAGCTTTTTTCCTCATTGCCGGCAACGCGTTAGACTGTGAGAAGCGCGAACGCTCTGTGTATAAAACGTGATTGCCATGAAATGTTCTGGATTTGACGCCTTCACGGGGGAAGCGGTCGAGATCCGGTTCGAGGGCGGCGTGATTGTGGCCGTCGAACCGCTGCTGGAACGCCCTTCCTCGCTGCCCTGGCTGGCGCCGGGGTTCATTGATCTCCAGGTGAACGGCTTTGCCGGCGCCGACTACTGCTCGACAGACACGCCGCTGGAAGCCATCGCCCGCTCGCTGGAGGCGCAGTTCGCCTGCGGCACGACACGGATTTTCACCACGGTGATTACAGGATCGCCCGGCGGCATGCTGGATGCCATCCGCAATCTCGCCCGGGCGCGCCGGGAGTTGCCCGGCGGCGAGGCGATCGAAGGCATCCATGTGGAAGGACCCTTCATATCCCCGAAGGACGGACCGCGGGGCGCGCATCCCCGGGAATTTGTGCGCCCGCCGGACATTGGGGAGTTCCGCCGCTGGCAGGACGCCGCGGAGGGGCTGGTCCGCATGGTCACGGTGTCGCCGGAATGGCCCGGGGCGCCTGCCTTCATTGAAGCCATCACGGGCGAGGGAGTCGTGGCGGCCATCGGCCATCTGGACGCCGCCCCGGAGCAGATCGACGCGGCGGTTCGCGCGGGCGCGAGCCTTTCGACGCATCTGGGCAATGGCTGCCACTCCATGCTGCCGAGGCATCCGAATTACCTGTGGCATCAACTTGCCGACGACCGCTTGGCAGCTTCCTTCATTGTTGACGGCATTCACCTGGGTGTGGATTTTCTCCGCGTGGCCCTGCGCGCCAAAGGCATTGAACGCAGCGTGCTGATCACGGATGCCGTCGCTCCCGCCGGATGCGAGCCCGGCGCCTACCGGCTGGGAGACGTCGACGTCGAACTCCACGCCGATGACAGGGTGACGCTGCGGGGGCAATCCCAGCTTGCGGGCAGCGCCCTGCGCATGGACCGCGGCGTGGAAAACCTGATGCGGCTCGCCGGGCTGAGCCTCAGGGAAGCCCTCGCCATGGCGGCGCGCAACCCCGCCCGCATCGGCCGCATTGAGCACCGCCAGCGCGGATTGCAGCCCGGCGAACGGGCTGACGTGATCGAGTTCGATTACGACGCGGTGGCGAAATCCATCCGCCTGAGGCGCACCTGGCTCGGCGGCAAGTGCGTCTGGACGGCGTGAAGCGGCGCTGCGCCCCGCATGCCGCGGCAAGAGAAGAAGGCCCGCTCCGGCTGGCGCCGGAGCGGGCCTTTCGGATTCAGGTCAGCCGGAGCCGCGCTTATTTCGGGCAGCCAAGCCGCTTGAGCAGCTTCTCGTTGAGCTGCTTGGCTTCCTTGAAGGCGGCCGGCATCTTGGTGCCCTTCGGAACCAGCCAGACCTCGACGCGGCGGTTCTGATCCGCCGTCGAAACCATCTGGCCGGCGCGCTCTTTGGACGCGGCGCGGGCAGCCGTGCCGCAGAGGCCGGGCTGCATATCAGAGACCTGCTCGGCGCCGGTCCAAGTCACCTTGATGCGCGACTTGTCGACGTTGGCGCAGGTGCCGCCGCCGGCGGTGAGCACCGCGTAGGCATTCATCACACGCCGCATATCGAGGTCGCTCGGCCTCTTCGTCTTCGAGACCTCGTCCTGATCGATATGGCCGATCAGCACGACTTCGTAATCCGGGTCCGCCGCCTTCGGCGCCACTTCCTCCAGCAGAATGCGCTTGCCGCAATTGTTCACGCGGGCGCTGTTCTTGCTGAAGATGACGTCGGAGTACCGGATCGCGCTGGGGATGTAGTCCACCTTGACCTGCGTGGTTCCGGTTGCCGTGGCGCCGCGGTCGTCGGTGACGCGCACGGTCGCCGTCACTGTCTTGGACTGGATCTTGCCGCCCTGCTCGAATTTCACCGCCTTGCTGTCAAACGCGGTGGTGGCGGCCCTCGGGTTGGCGAGCGTGCCTTCCGTCACCGTCCACTGGAAGCTGATCGTCGAGCAGGCGCTGCCGGTGCCCTGCGCGCTCAGCGTGGAGGTCTGCCCGTACTGAATCGCCGCCGGGTTGGCCATGACGTTGGAGACCGTCGGCGGGTTGTAGGGCTGCACGTTCAGCGACAGCGGCGGAGCCGAGGCGACACGCACCGGATGGTTGGGCGTATTCTCGGCTTCCACGTCCATTTCGATCTTGTAGCTGCCCGGGCGGTCCGGCGTGAAGGTCAGCTCAGGAGAATTGCCGCCCATGGGCTGGCCGTTCACCTTCCATTTGCGGGTCATGGTCCGGCCCGCCGGGTCGCTGGCGCCCGTATTCCGCACCGTGATCGCCCGTCCCTGGCACAGCGTCCCTGGTCCCACGCTCAGAGTGCCGGCGTTCAGCGCGGCAAGCGGCGCCGGCGGTGGTGGTGGCGGAGGAGCCGCCTCCGCCTTGCTGCCCAGATAATAGGTGATGCCCGCGGTCGTCTGGATGCCATGCAGCTTGTCGCCACGCGGGATGTACAGCCCTCCGTTCGGGGAATCCATCAGCCGGAACGTCGGGTTCCTGGACCAGAGTCCGCGCGCATCAAAACGCAGGCCCCACCGCTCGGTGAGGTGCCACTTCAACCCGCCGCCGTAATTCATCGCCGGGTGAAGGTTGGCGTCCAGATTCTGCGCCAGCAGGTGCGTGTTCAGAGGGCTCCGCGCCCACCCCTTCGCCGAGTCGATCGGCGCAAAGTACATCGCCGAGATCCCGGCGGTGAGGAAGGGACGGATCTTCGAGCCGCGTTCCGTCCAATAGAAGACCGGATTCAACGAATACTGGTAAATCCTGTGGCCGAAATCATTCTGCGGCAGCCCCGGCGCAGCAGGCGACTCGAACCGCACGTTATTGGCGCTGTACGTGAATGCCTGTTCGAGGCCCACATAGCGCCAGAAATTTTCGGTGACGCGGAAGCCGAACGCTCCGCCATTGACCAGTTTCGTCCCCAGCCCGCCGGAGACTCCCTGGAAAAAGCTGCCGCCGCCGAAACCGTTCAGTTCGACCTTGTCCGGCAGCTCGTCTCCTCCCGAGGTCGGCTTGGCTGCCTGTTGTCCCGCCGCGCCCGGCGCCAGCACCAGCGCCAGCAGGGCGGCAGCCAGAATCCACGACCTGTAGGTTGAATAGTATCTGCGTGTACGTGTGTTCTTCATGTGGACATCACCTGCCTCACTCCTCATTATGCTACTCCTGTAGCCGTAAATCCAAATAAAAAACGCCGGCATCCGGCGTTAAGCCCAACAATCGCCTGCCTTTGGCCTCCGGCAGAAGGAGCCGGCGCAGGCCCACCGCGGGCAGGTCCGCGCCCTCCAGCACACGCCACCGGCGCCCGCCGTCGGCGGACCGGTAGATGCGTCCGAACTGTCCTGCGAACACCTCCCCACCCCTGCCGGGTCTTGCGGCGAGCGTGCTCACCGTGCCCGGCGCCAGGCCCTCTTCCACCTTCTCCCAGTGCCGCCCGTCGTCAGCCGAAAGGTACAGCCCCTCGGCGGTTGCCGCCAGGATCGTCGACTCCGTGACCGCCATGTCATAGATGGTGGACACGGGGAACAGCATGCTGAGCACGCGCCAGCCCGCTCCGCCATCGGCGCTCAGATACACCGTGTGCGCCGTCCGCGCCAGCACCCGCCCCCCATCGGCCTGCGCCGCAATCAGCTCTTGCACCGAATGACGGATGTCAGCCGTCGTCAGCCGGACCGCCTGCCAGGTTGCGCCCCGGTCCACGCTCCGCCACAGCCCGATGTCCGTTCCCGCCAGCACCACTTCCTTCCCCGCCGCCGTCACGCACGCCAGCGCCTGAATCCGCAGCTTCTTCCCGCCGCCGATACGCACCGGCTTCCAGCTTCCGCCTCCATCCAGGCTGCGGTGGATGCGCTCGCCGTTGCCGGCGAACAGGAGATTGGGCCGCGACGGGCAGGCTGCCAGCCTCGTCACATGACTCTCGGGAAATGTTTTAGATTTCGGCGCCGCCTTCCAGCTCGCCCCGCCGTCGCGGCTTTCATAGAGTCCACCCCACTCGCCGTCTCCCACCACATTCAGATACAGGGCGCCGGGCGCGGCGGCCAGCCCGGCCCTCCTGCGGCTGGCGAATCCCTCGTTGATCTGCGCGAATGTCTCGCCTGCGTCCTCGCTCTTCCAGATGCCGCCGCCCTCGGTGGCCAGATAGATCCGGCGCGGATCACGCGGGTCGAACGCCATCGAGTAAACGTGCAGCCGGTTCAGGCGGCGGAATGTGGCGCCGCCGTCTATCGATTTCAGCAGTCCGAGCGTCGTGCCGGCAAGGATCACGCCGTTGCGTCCGGGCATCTGCCGCACCACGTGCGTGCGCCGCTGCTGCGGCGGGATGCCGCGGAACTTGGTCCAGTTCAGGCCGCCGTCCTCGCTGCGGTAGATGCCGCTGCACGCGCTGGCCAGCACGCGCCCGGGGCGGGCAGGATCGATAAAGATCGAGAAGACGTCGGAGTCGTCCAGCATTCCGTCGTGGATGATCCGCCATGTCCTGCCCCCGTCTGTGGTTTTCCAGGGCAGGTGAGTCGTGCCCGCATAAATGATGCGGTCGTCGCGCGGATCGATGGCCACGGCGGTCACCGACCGCAGCTCGTGATTGTACGGCGCCGAGATGCGGGACCAGGTGCGGCCCGCATCGCGGCTTTTCCAGACGCCGTCGCGCGTGGCGGCGGCCATCCTGCGCGGGTCCTTTTCGAAGTAGGCCAGCGCGTGGGCGGACAGCCCTTCGACGCCGGCGGCGGCTTGCCAGGTGGCCCCTTCGTCCTCGCTGTACCAGACGCCCGCTCCCGTGCCCTGCGGGGTCTCCGCCGCCGCCAGATACAGCCGCGGCTCGGAGGGATGGATCATCACGGCGGTGATCGTCGCCGAAAAGTAGCGCGGGAAGTTCAGCCTTTCCCACCGCGCGCCGCCGTTGAGGGAGCGGAACACCAGCGAGCTCCGCGCTCCGGCCAGCAGCACCTCCGGCCGGTGCAGATCCACCCAGATAGCTGTCGCCGTCCCGCCCCATGGCCCGGCCGCGCGCCAGCCGGACTGCGCGGATCCGCAAACAACTGCGGCGGCCAAAACAATTCCCGCGGAAATGATTCTAAAACCCAAGTTTCAGGCTATCAGAGGCCGTCAGACCCCTGCCGGCAGATACCGGCGCGCCAACTGGAGGAATCTCGCCGTCTCAGCCGCCTCCCAGGCGGCATCCTTGCCGAGTTCCGCCGCCAGGATGCGCGCCACGCGCGGCGCCGCCTCCATCGCCGCCCGGGCGTTCAGTTGAAGCGCCCGCGTGCGGCGCTCGAGCACGTCCTCCACGTGCAGCGCCATCTCCCACCGCGCCGCCCAGACCACTTCCGCCTCCGTGCAGGACAGCCCCGGAGCCAGCAGCCGCGCCCGCTCCGGATGCAGCCGCATCATTTCCCGGATCGCCACCGCGTCGCTGCCATACACCGACAGCGCGCCGAACTGCCCGGCATGATGATGGTATCCGTGGATCCGCAGGCGCCGTGTGACGCAGGCTCGCTCATCGAGCCCTGCCAGCACGGACGCCTGATCGATGCAGTCTTCCGCCATCCTCCGGCACGTGGTCCACTTGCCTCCCGCAATCGTGATCAGGCCGTTGCGGTCGATGTGAATGGAATGATCGCGGGACAGCGACGCCGTGGACGCCCCTTCGGCCGACTTCACCAGAGGGCGGATGCCCGCCCACGCGCTGAGGATGTCCGAGCGCGACGGCGACCGCTCCAGGTAGTCCCCGGCGGTTTCCAGGATCAGTGCGATCTCCTCTTCCGTCGGCTGCGGTTCGAGAGTCACCTCGTCCAGCGGCGTGTCCGTCGTTCCCACCAGAGCATGGCCATGCCAGGGAATGGCGAACATCACGCGCCCGTCCCTCGTCCGCGGCGCCAGAATCGCCGCTTCTCCGTGCAGGAAACTCGCGTCGAAGACCAGATGCACGCCCTGGCTCGGCGCGATCATCGGGCGCGCGTCCGCGCCTCCCATCCGCCGCACCGCATCGCTGAAGCATCCGGCGGCGTTGATCACCGCCCGCGCGCGGATCTCGAACTCCCCGCCCGACTCGGCGTCCCTCACCCGGGCGCCCGTCACCACGCCCTGCGCGTCCTCGAGCAGCGCAACCGCCTCCAGGTAGTTGGCCAGCGCCGCGCCCTGCTCGGCGGCGGTGCGGACCATGTGAATGAGAAGCCGGGCGTCGTCGAACTGCCCGTCATAGTACTCCACTCCGCCCCGCAGCCCTTCCGGTTTCAGGTTCGGCAGGCGCTCGAGCGTCTCCTCGCGGCTCAGGATCTTCGACGTTCCGAACCCGTACTTTCCCGCCAGAAGGTCGTAAATCCGCAGCCCTATGCCATAAAAAGGGGCCTCCCACCATTCGTAATTGGGAACGATGAAGGCTAGGTCTTTTACCAGGTGCGGGGCATTTTCCCGCAAAATTCCCCGCTCTTTCAGCGCTTCCATCACCAGCGTGATGTTGCCCTGCTCGAGGTAGCGCACCCCGCCGTGGATCAGCTTCGTCGACCGGCTCGAGGTCCCCTTTCCGAAGTCGTGCCGCTCGACGAGCGCCGTCCGGTAGCCGCGGCTGGCGGCATCCAGAGCGCAGGCGGCGCCCGTCGCCCCGCCGCCGATGATCAGGATGTCCCACTCGCGGCGCTCGGTCCTCATCCGGTCGAGCATCTCGGCGCGGTTCATCTCACTGCTCCCAGCCCTTGGCTCGCTCGACAGCGCGCGACCACTGCGCGCGGCGGGCCGCGGCTTCCTCGCGCGCCATGCGCGGCTCGAACCGCCTTTCCGCCTTCCACTGCGCGGCCAGCTCCTCCCTGCCCCGGTAGACTCCCGCCGCCAGACCCGCCAGGTACGCCGCTCCGAGCGCGGTCGTCTCCGTCACCGCCGCGCGCACTACGGGCACACCCAGCAGGTCCGCCTGAAACTGCAGCAGCAGATTGTTGCGGGAAGCTCCGCCGTCGGCGCGCAGTTCATTCAGCCGCAGGCCGGAATCGGCTTCCATGGCGCTGACGACGTCGGCCACCTGGAAGGCGATCGACTCGAGCGCCGCCCGCGCCAGATGCGCCGCCGTCGCGCCGCGCGTCAGTCCGACGATGGCGCCGCGCGCGTAGGCGTCCCAGTGCGGAGCGCCGAGCCCCGTGAACGCCGGCACGAGATACACGCCATGGCTGTCTTCCACGCCGGCGGCAAGCGCCTCCACTTCCTCCGACGACCGGATCACTCCCAGCCCGTCGCGCAGCCACTGCACCACCGCGCCGCCGATGAAGACGCTCCCCTCCAGCGCGTACTCCAGCCGCCCGCCGGTCTGCCACGCCACGGTGGTCAACAGGCGGTGGCGCGATTCCACCGCCTCGCTGCCCGTCTGCATGAGCAGGAAACATCCCGTGCCATAGGTGTTCTTAGCCAGCCCCGGCGTGAAACAGGCCTGCCCGAACAGCGCCGCTTGCTGATCGCCCGCAATGCCGCCGATCCGTACGGGCGCGCCCAGCACGCCGGCATCGGTCTCGCCGAACAGGACGCAGGACGGGCGCACCTCGGGCAGCACTTCGCGCGGCACGCCGAGCAGCCGCAGCAGTTCATCGTCCCAGCCGCCCGTGTGCACGTTGTAGAGCAGCGTGCGCGAGGCGTTGCTGGGATCGGTGGCGTGGACGCGCCCGCCCGTCAGGTTCCACAGCAGCCACGAGTCGATGGTGCCGAAGGCGAGTTCGCCGCGCCCGGCGCGCACGCGCGCGCCGTCCACGTGGTCCAGCAGCCAGCGCAGCTTTGTTCCGGAGAAATACGGATCGGCCAGCAAGCCCGTGCGGCGGCGGATCTCCTCTTCCGCGCCGGAAGATTTTAGTTCATCGCAGAAGACGGCCGTGCGCCGGTCCTGCCACACGATGGCGGGCGCCACAGGCTCGCCGGTGCGCCGGTCCCACAGCACCACGGTCTCCCGCTGGTTGGTGATGCCGATGGCGGCGATGCCGGCGGCGCCGATCCGCGCCCGTTCCAGCGCTTCGGCGGCCACGCCGCGCTGCGTCGCCCAGATCTCCCGCGCGTCGTGTTCCACCCATCCCGCCTGCGGGTAGATCTGGCGGAACTCCTTTTGGGCAGTGGCGGCGATGGCGCCATCTTCAGTGAAGACGATGGCCCGGCTGGACGTGGTTCCCTGATCGAGTGCGAGTAGAAACGGCATGCGAAATCGTGTTCCCTTCGAGGTAATCGTTTGCCCGCGCCTGCCCCGCGGCCAGCGCGTTCAGGTACTCTTCGATGTTCGTGTACCCGTCCCCGTCGCGGTCGGCGGCCGCGTCGGCGGCGTTGCGCGGATCGAGTCCGCGGGCCTTTTCCCATGCGTCCGGCATCCCGTCCGCATCGGCATCGGGTGGCGCGGCTGCCGCCGGATATTCCGGCCAGCCGCCGGCCTCGCGCGTGTGGTCAACGATGCGCCCGCCGCCCCGCCGCACTTCCGCGATGATCCGCGCATCCACCGCGTCCCGCGCCGGCCGCGTCGCCCCGGCGCCGGCCAACACGGCCTCGTAAGCCTCCAGCACGCCCGTCGTCCGCACCGGCGGCGCCGGAAACGGCGCGGGCACAAGCCGGAAGAGCCGCCTGCCGCCCGCCTCCTGAGGCGTGAAATACCGCCCGTCATTTTCCGTGAATTCCGGCCAGCCTTCTATGATATTTCCGGCCAGGTAATATTCCACATCCGCCCTTTGCGTCAGCACAATGGGCGGCCTGCGTATGGACTCCGGCCCGGGTTTCAGATAATTCCCCACATAATTCGCCATCAGCCGGTCGCCCGTCATGCCGCTGCACACCGCACCCCACAGCGCCATCACGTTGTTGCGCACGTCGAACACCGGCCATGGCGGACGCCCGTAGTTGTCTCCCAGACGCGGGTTCCGGGCCGTGTTTTTCACCCACAGGTTGTGGTGGAGCGTCACCCCGCCGTTGGCGCGCACAAGCGACCCGTAACCGTGCTCGCCCTTGGAATGCACGCTCTTCCGGAGCGCCTCGCCGATCAGGCACCACTGCACCGTCACGCCGGCAATGGCTCCGCTCGGACTCAGCGCCTCATCCACGGACCATGCAGCCGAGCAGTGATCGATCACCACCCTCCGCGCCGCCCCGCCCACGCTGATCGCATCCACCTCCCGTCCCAGCGCCTCGCCGGGGCGGGACCGAAGGTGCCGCACCACGACGTCGTGCGTCTCGATCCTCAGCCCGTCGCCCCGCAGGCACACGCCCATGCCGGGCGCGCTCTGCCCGGCGAGCGTCAGGTACGGCTCGGTCACGCGCAGCGGCGTCCGGAGATCGATGATGCCGCTGACGGCGAAAACGACAATTCTTGGCCCTTTTGTTTCAACAGCCTCCCGCAGGCTCCCCGGCCCGCTGTCGGCCAGGCTTCGCACAACCAGCACCCGCCCCCCGCGCCCGCCCGGAGTCTCCGCGCCGAAGCCTTCCGCGCCGGGAAAGGCAGGCAGCTTGCGTTCGACGATTTTCCCGTCAAGGATCACCATCAGCGGCTCGATGGCGCGGATCTCGTCTTCCGCACAGGTCAGGATGTCGCGGTCGATCACGACGAGATCCGCCAGCTTGCCCGGCTCGATCGAGCCCTGCTCCTTCTCGCTGAACTGCAGCCACGCCGCCCACGTGGTCCACATCCGAATGGCCTCCTCCCGCGTCACGCGTTCCTCGGGAAACAGCGCCTTGCCCTCGGTGGTGCGCCGCGTAATCGTCATCCACATTCCGAAAAACGGGTTGTAAGGATTCACGCTGCGGTTCTTGTCGTGGCCCAGCATATGGTCGCTGCCGCCGGCTGCCGGGATGCCGCGGTCCAGATAGCCGCGCATGGGGAAAAACCACCGCAGATTGCGCTCGCCGAAGACGCGCTCGAGCGCCGGCGCATCGTAATGGAGCCAGCCCGGCTGCACGTTCGCCGCAATGCCCAGCCGCTTCATCCGGTCCAGCGACTCGGGGTTCTGCATGCTGCCGTGTATCACGTGCGAGCGGGTCGGCGCGATCGGCTTTTCCCTGTCCAGCGCCTCAAACACGTCCAGCAGGGTGTCGATCGCGCCGCCGCCCTGCGCGTGCGCCGTCAGCGACCAGCCCTTGTTGCGCGCCGCGCGCATGATGGCGAGCAGCTTGTCCCGTTCGACAAACAGCGTGCCCCGCGCATCCGGGTTCGTCTGTCCGTACAACTGCCGTCCGAACGGTCCATACGGCATCCGCTGATAAGCCGTCCCCACGCTCTGCCCGCCGTCGAGGGTCACCTTGAAGGCGCCGAACTTCAGCCATTCATCGCCGAGGTTCGTCCGCCACGGGCTCAATTCGATCTCGCGGACGATCTCCTCCACGGGACGCGCCGTGGCCACGCGCCACGTCAGGACCGTCCGCACCGGCAGCCGTCCTCCGGCTTTCAGTTTCTCGAACAGCGCCACTTCGGCCGGCGTCACGCCCCCGTCGTGGATCGCGGTGAGCCCGGCGCGGCGGTACTCGCGCAGCATGATCTCGAGCGCCTTCAGCTTCTCTTCTTCCGAGTACGGCGCCGTCCGCGAGACGCCTTTCAGCAGATGGGAGGCGTTGCGCAGGATGCCGTTCGGCTCGCCGTCAGGCCCTTTCACGATCTCGCCGCCCGGCGGGTTCGGCGTATCCCGCGTGATGCCGCTGATCTTCAGAGCCATCGTGTTCGCCGCCCACACAAAGCTGCCATCGAAGGCCACCGGATGGTCGAGGGTCACATCCAGGTCCTCGCGCGTGGGCATGCGCATCTCCTTCAGCCGCGGAGGCAGCGTGCGCGGCACCACGATCCAGGCGCCCTTCGGCGTCACCCGCGCCCGGGCGCGGATGTAGTCCTGAATCGCGGCAATGCTGTCGAAGGGCGGCAGCGGGCCGCGCAGCTCGCTCAGCCCGGACTCCAGTGCATGGAGGTGGGCATCGATCAGACCCGGCAGAACCGTCTTGCCCTGAAGGTCGATCACGGTTGTCCGAGCGCCGCGGAACTTGCCCAGCACTTCCTTCGAAGTCCCGACCGCCAGCACGCGGTTGCCGCCGATGGCCACGGCTTCGCGGATCGAGAACTTCGCGTCAACGGTGAGGATCCTGCCGTTATGGAGAATCAGATCGGCCTCTGCGGCGAACAGAGGCAACGCGCACGCAGCCGCCAGCGCCAGAGCTTTCATAAGCGGATTCTACCACTACACTGGAAGCAATGACCCGCAGACAACTGCTGGCCGCACTGGGCGCGGCCCCGCTCGAGGCTCAGAACGCTCCCGCTCCTCCCGTGGCCGTGGCGCGCTGCGCATCCTATGACGGGGACCTGGCCGCGGTCCTTGGACGCATGTTCGATCAGCTCGGCGGCGCGGGCGCGCTGGTCCGCAACCGGACGGTCACCGTCAAGCTGAACCTCACCGGCAGCCCGGCCAACCGCTGGCAGGGCCGGCCTCTCGGCGTCACGCACTATACGCACCCGCGCACCGCGCTGGCCATGGCCCATGTGCTCAGCCGCGCCGGAGCGCGCCGCATCCGCTTCGTCGAGAGCTGCTGGGCCACCGCGGGCCCGCTCGAGGAATACCTGCTCGAATCCGGCTGGAACGTGCGGCAGTTGCGCAACGCCGCCCCGGGCGTCGAGTTCGCCAACACGAATGCGCGCGGGGCTTACAAGGACTACGCCCGCTTCGCCGTGCCCGGCGGCGGGCTGATCTACCCGGCGTGGTTGCTCAACCGCGCTTACGAAGAGACCGACGTGCTCGTCTCCATGGCGAAGCTCAAGAACCACGCCACCACCGGCGTCACGCTCGCCATGAAAAACCTCTTCGGCATCACGCCGGCGTCGATCTATGGCGATGACGCGGGCATGCAGGAGCCGAACGAGAATCCCGGCAAGGGGCGCGTCGTCGTCTGCCATGAGGGCAAGCGTCAGCCTGCCCCGCCTGCGCCGCCGGAACGCGATCCCGCCAGCCCCCGGAGCCCCGGCTTCCGGATGCCGCGCATTATCGCCGAATTGAACGCCGCGCGGCCGATCCACATCTCCTTCATCGACGGCATCGAAACCGTCGCCGGCGGCGAAGGACCATGGGTGCGCGGGCTGCGCCACGTCAAACCAAGCCTCCTGATCCTCGGCGCCAACGCCGTCTCCACCGACGCCGTGGCCACCGCGCTGATGGGCTACAACCCGCGCGCCCCGCGCGGCACGCGGCCGTTCGAGCACTGCGACAACATGCTCCTGCTGGCCGAACAGCTCGGCGCCGGCAGCGCCGACCTCAACCGCATCGAGGTCCGCGGCGGACGGATCGAGGACCTCGTCTACCGCTTCGGCTGATCCGCGCGCTCCACCACCACCACGGCCAGATCTTCAACCCGGGCCAGATCCACTCCCGTGCCGTCATCCACCTCGTAGGTTTCCAGTACGCGCTCCCCGCGCAGGCCGGAAACACGAGCGCGCTGCACGCGCCCCAGAAAATGCAGGGTGACGTTTTCCACGGGATAATCGGTGTAATTCACGAAAATCACGGCGAGATGGCGGCCATCGGGAGACTTTTTCAGAGTGGAAAGCATGCCCGGAGCGCCGAAAACGCGGACGCCGTAATTCCGGCGTCCGATGATGGAATTCACCTCGCGCCAGATCTGATCGAGCTGCTTCACCTGCTCATCGCTGTAAGTGAATTTCCCCGGCGGCGGCGGCTCCAGTTTCCATCCGGCGGGTCCGTTGACCAGCGTCGCCCCGCGCCGCGCCACGGCGCGCGCGGCCTCGCGCTGCTCCGCCGTCAGCCGCCCAGGCTCGATAGCCAGCAGCGTGTGGATTTCGCCGGAAAGGCGCGGCAGCGCCTGAGGGGGCACGGCTCTCAGGGGAATGTGCTTGGCCGTGATCATGTCGACAAGGCCGCCCGAGACCAGCCCTCCGCTCTGCCCGTCAATCACCGCCGCCAGGGACGAACCGTCCTGCCAGCGGACCGGCTCAAGATCCTGGAAAAAGCGCAGCGCGTTCATGACACGCGCCCAATCGCGCCTGCCTTTCGGCTCGCCTGCGCGCACGCGCTTCCAGAAATCGGGGTCGAAATCCAGCACCCATTTCGCCCCGCAGATGGCGGCGTCGGCGATGGCCTGCACATAGCGCGAGGCCGGCTGCGGCTCAGCGGGCGCGGGATGGGCCATCCACACAGCCGCGCCGGCGGGAGCGGCGGCGCGCAGAAACTTCAGGAAGCCCGAGTTGGTCTCGATCCACGGCCCTCCGGTGGGCTGCGCCTTCGTCTGGTCTTTTTCGATCCGCACCCCCGCCCACAGCCCCTCGTGCGTGGCCAGCACGCGCACGCCCGGCTCCAGCCGCAACTCCCGCCGCGGCACGATCTGCACAAACGGCTTGCCCCGCTCCTGCGCCAGCCGCGCCAGAGCCTCCGAACGAGGCCCCTCCGCGGCAATGCCCTCCGCGCCCGCCTCCAGCGCGCGCGCCGCGGCGGCAGTGTCCGCCCCGCGAATCACGGCCATCGCAAGCAGCCCGCGTTCCCGCGCCGCCCTAAACAAATCCGCGGACTCCGCCGATGGCTCCACCAGCAGGCAATTGATGGGCGTCCCGCGCAAAAGGTCGAGCGATTCAGGCGCTGCGTCGCGCCAGCGCGCCGGCGTGCAGGTCTCCACCGCGGGCACGAGCAACAGCAGTCCGGCAATTCCCAGGACCATGATCCTATCCTCACCGATCACAAGGCCGCGAGGCCAGCGCTTGCTGCCCGGGCCTGAAATGGGGCCGCATCAGGCTGCCGCAGTCTCTGCCCGCTTGGAGCACGCCTGAAACCTTCGTATCCTGTTCGGAGGATCTTTACATGAGGAAAGACCGTCCAGTCAGCTGTTAGGGAGATGAATCCTTCATGTCAGAGAACCAGCCTGCCGCCGCCTCAAGCCCCCTTTCGCCTGAAGACCGGCCCCGCACCAGCCGCGGTGGGCGCCGGCTCGCCCTCCAAGGATTTGTCCGGGCAGTGTTCTGGTCATTGGTCGTTCTGCTTCTCCCAGCCCTCCTGCTGTCCTTCACGGCAGGCGGCCGGTCGATACTGGTCCGAGGCCTGCTGATATCGCCCATCCCGCACTTCTGCATCGCTTGGAGCGCACGCAACCCGCTGTGTTCCCGGTGGGAGGCGGCAATGGGATTAAGGGAAGGGTATCGAACATTGGCCGCCAGAGACGACAGCAAGAACACCAGCCGCCTGATACGCACCGACGAACAGGGCCATCAGCTCTGGGACACGCCCCTGAGCCCCTGGTGGTATCCCAGCGGCGCCAGCGAAGCCAGCATCCGCTTCAGCCTGGCGCAGTATGCGCTGGCCGCCTATCCGGGCCTCGAAATCCGGCGCGGGGACGTCGTGCTGGACTGCGGCGGCTTCGTCGGCGACTGGGCGCACTGGGTGCTCCGCGCCGGCGCGGCGCGCGTGATCATTTTCGAATCGGCAGCCGGGCAAATCGAGTGCATCCGGCGCAACCTCTCCGGACCACTGAGCGCCGGCCGGGCCGAGCTCGTGACAAAAGGCGTCTGGGACCGGGAGGAAGAGTTGACTCTCTCACACTGGGATGACAATCCGGCCGGCCATAGCGTCGTCGACCGGCGCGGACCTTCGGGCGAGACGGTACAGTTGACGACAATTGATGCCGTTGTCCGGGAGTTGGGCCTCCAACGGCTCGACGTGATCAAGATGGACATTGAAGGTGCGGAAGTCCGCGCCCTCCGCGGCGCCCGGGAAACCCTCAGCCGCTTCCGCCCCCGTCTGGCTGTGGCGACCGAGCACACGCGCGACATCCTGCAAAACAACCGGGATGTGATCGCTGCCGTCAAACAGGTCGCTCCGTTCTACACGCATCGCTGCGGATACTGCGCGCTCTCCCGGACGAATCAGATCGTTCCCGAAACCCTCTATTTCGATCCGCGGTAGCCCGCGCCAACCGCAAAGCTGCCGGACAAGCCAGTGTCACCGCCCGCCTCGGAGGACTCCGGCCTTGACGCTATCTACTGCTATTCGATAGACTATTGGGACAATGTCAAAGCTAGAAGGAATACAAAGAGAACTCGGCTTCAACACCCGCTGCCTGCACGCGGGGTACGACCCCGATCCGGCGACACATGCCCGCGCGGTGCCGATCTACCAGACGACGTCCTACGTCTTCGATGACACCGCTCATGCCGCGTCCCTGTTCGCGCTGCAACAGTTCGGCAACATCTACACGCGGATCATGAACCCGACGACGGACGTGCTCGAGAAGCGCGTGGCGAGCCTGGAGAGCGGCGCGGCGGCGCTCGCGCTCAGCTCGGGACAGGCTGCTCAGTTCATCGCGCTGAGCTCGATCCTGCAGGCGGGCGACCACTTCGTCGCCGGCTCCACCCTCTACGGCGGCACCTACACGCAGTTTGACGTCAGTTTCCGCCGGCTGGGCTACGACGTCACCTTCGTCGAGCCGGACGATCCGGAGAACTTCCGCAAGGCGATCCGCCCGAACACGAAAGCCATTTACGGCGAGACGATCTCCAACCCGCGCGGCAACGTGCTCGACATCGAGGCGGTGGCGAAGATCGCGCACGAAGCCGGGCTGCCGCTGCTGGTTGACAACACGTTCGCCACGCCCTACCTGTGCCGTCCCATCGAGTGGGGCGCCGACATCGTGCTGCACTCGCTCACCAAGTTCATCGGCGGGCATGGCACCTCCATCGGCGGCATCATCGTCGACGGGGGCAGGTTCGACTGGTCCAAGGGGCCGACCGCACTGCTGAACCAGCCTTCGCCCGCCTATCACGGAATGAACTTCTCTGAAACGTTCGGCCCGCTGGCCTTCATCCTGCGGGCGCGCGTGGAAGGTCTGCGCGACATGGGCCCTTGCCTGAGCCCGTTCAATGCCTTCCTCTTCCTCCAGGGCATCGAGACGCTGTCGATGCGCATGGACCGGCACGTGCACAACACGCAGGTGATCGCCGAGTTCCTCGAAGCGCATGACGCCGTCTCCTGGGTGAATTACGCCGGGCTGAAGTCAAGCCGTTATCATGCGCTGGGAAAGAAGTACCTTCCCAAGGGGCCGGGCGCGGTGTTCAGCTTCGGCATCAAGGGCGGCTACGAGGCGGGCGTGAAGTTCGTCAACTCGCTGAAGATCTTTTCGCATCTGGCCAACGTGGGCGACGCGCGCTCGCTGGTCATCCATCCGTCTTCCACCACGCACCAGCAGCTCACCGCGGAGCAGCAGGCAGCGGCGGGCGTCACGCCCGATATGGTGCGCCTGTCGATCGGGCTGGAGGATCTCGACGACCTGCTTTGGGACCTGAGGCAGGCGCTCGAAGCCTCTCAGAAGTGATGCGCCGCGCGGCGGCGCGGGCACCGGGCCTGCGCCGCCGCGCCGATCCGCTACAATCGGCTTTCATGAAGCATTCGCCAGGCTTCCTGAACCTTGTCGCCGACGCCAAGTCGCGCGTGCGGGAGATCGACGTCCCCGAATATCTCGAGTGGCTGGACAGCGGACGCCAGCACGTTCTCATTGACACACGGGAGGAGAGCGAGTGGAACGCCGGCAGGATTCCCGGCGCCATCCATCTGAGCAAGGGCGTGATCGAGCGCGACATCGAGCGGCTGTTCCCCGATCCCTCCGCTACGCTCGTGCTCTACTGCGGAGGCGGATACCGCAGCGCCTTGGCCGCGGACAATCTTCAGCGAATGGGCTATACGAACTGCCTCTCGCTCGCGGGCGGCTGGCGCGACTGGGTGGAGCGCGGCCTGCCCGTGGAAATGTAGCCTTGGCTGCGGTATGCTGGTCACCCGGCTTTCCCATGCGACTCTGGCTGACCGTGCTGGCCTTCTCCCTGCCCCTGTGCGCGCAACTGGCCCCTCCCGTTGCCAGCTATGACATCCGCGCCTCGCTCGACCCGCGGTCCCACACCATTGCGGGCGAGCAGACACTCGCCTGGGTGAACAGTTCGCCGGACACGGTTCCCGCGCTTCAATTCCACCTTTACATGAATGCCTTCCGGAACTCTCGCTCGACGTTCTTCCGTGAATCCGGCGGGCAACTGCGCGGGGACCGCGCTTCCGGCGACGGCTGGGGCTGGATCCAGGTCGATTCTATGCGGCTGGACGATGGCACGGACCTGACGCCGCGCATCCGGTGTATTTCGCCCGACGATGGAAACCCGGACGATTGCACCGTGATCGAAGTTCCGCTGCCGGCGCCGGTAAAGCCCGGCGCGGCGCTGCGCGTCTTGATGCGGTTCACGACGAAGCTGCCCAAGGTCTTCGCCCGCACCGGCTACCACGGCGATTTTCATCTCGCCGGGCAGTGGTTCCCGAAAATCGGCGTCTGGGAGACAAAAGGCTTCCGATACGCCGAAAAAAGCGGCTGGAATTGCCATCAATTTCACGCCAACTCCGAGTTTTACGCCAATTACGGCGACTACCGCGTGGAGCTGACCGTGCCGTCGCGCTTCGCCGTGGGCGCCACCGGCGAGATGGTCCGGCGCACGGATGACGCCAGGCGCGGCACGTCCACCTATCTGTTCGTGCAGCCCTCGGTGACCGATTTCGCCTGGACCGCGCAGCCGGGCTTCCTGCGCGTCGAGCGGATGTTCGAGGCGCAGAAGCAAACCACGGCGGAGGAGCTCGCCGCCGTGGCGCGGCTGCATGGCATCCGCGCCGGCGACGCCCGGCTGTCGGACGTGAAGATGATCGCGCTCATCCAGCCGGAGCACGCCGAACAGACCGACCGCCACTTCCACGCGCTGACGGCGGCGCTCAAGCACTTCGGATTATGGTACGGACGGTATCCGCACCGCACGATCACCGTGGTCGACCCGCCCTATGGCGCCGGTGGCGCGGGCGGCATGGAATATCCCACGTTCATCACGGCGGGCACTTCGTACAGGCTGCCCGGGGACGTGTTCACACTGGAGATGGTGACGGTGCACGA
This sequence comes from Arcobacter sp., assembly GCA_020723085.1. GTDB lineage: Bacteria > Acidobacteriota > Terriglobia > Bryobacterales > Bryobacteraceae > JANWVO01. The sequence continues at coordinate 3,653 of DYJN01000040.1, read as the reverse complement.
GTTCGGGCACCAGTTCTGGATGCAGCTCGTGGCGAGCAACGAGTTTGAAGAATCGTGGCTCGACGAAGGCTTCAACACGTATTCGACGGGCAAGATCATGGACAAGGTCTACGGGGGCACGTCGCTGCCGCTGACCGTCTTCGGCAGGAACGTGTGGTCCTGGCTCCGGCTGCCGAAGCTCACGCAAGCGTCGATGGACCGCGCCGCGCACGTTGGATATCCCGTACGCGATCCGCTCGCCACCCGCGCCTGGGAGTTCTACGACGGCTCCAGCTATTCCATCAGCTCCTACTCGCGCGCCAGCCTCGCCCTGCGCACTTTGGAACGGCTGCTGGGCGAGGACGCCATGGCGCGCATCATGCGCACTTACCATCAGCGCTGGCGCTTCCGCCATCCGCACTCGCGCGATTTCCAGCAGGTGGTGAATGAGATCTCCGGCAGAAACATGGACTGGTTCTTCTCGCAGTTCGTCTTTGGCAGCCGGAAGCTCGACTACGCAGTGTCGGAGATCCGCAACCGCAGGATCGGGACGCCCGTGGGAGTGTTCGACAGCGGCGGCAGGAAGGAGACCCTCACGGCGGAAGAGGGACGGCGGCGGGACAGGGAGCGGGAGAAGCGCGGCGAGAAGCCGCAATACGAATCCTGGGTGAAAATCGAGCGGCTCGGCGACGCCGCCGCGCCCCAGGAGATCGAGATCCGCTTCCGCGACGGGCGCGTCGAGCGCCGGGAGTGGAACGGCGAAGGACGGTGGATCAAGTTCGCCTTTTCGCGGGCGGCGGAGATCGAAAGCGCCACTGTCGACCCGCAGAGAAAGTACGCCTTGGACGTGAACTTCGCCAACAACAGCCGCAAGGCGGATTACAACGCCGCTTTAGGCGCTCAATGGATGTTGCGCGTCCTGTTCTGGGCGCAGAACGCCATGCTGTGGATGACAGCGCTCGTGTAGGGAGGAAGCGATGCTGCCGTGGATCGCATGGTGGAGCGGGCTCGGGCGGGCGTGGCGGCGCAAGCGGATGCTGGCGCTGTACTGGTGCTTCCATACGCTGTGCGCGCTGGCTGCGGCGCTGCCGCTGATGGCCATCGCCGTGCCGCAGCTCGGGCGCTCGCGGCTGGGCGATGAACTGATGCGGCAGTTCGACCTCGCCTGGCTGGCCGAGATCTACGCCGCGGCGGGCGCGGCGCTGCCTGCGGCCGCAACCGCAGGAGCTGCGGCGTCTGCGATCCTGCTTGCAGGCGCGGTGTATCTGGCCGCCGGCGCGGTTCCGGTGCTGGCGCGCGACGAGCCGGCGTACTCGCAGGAGATCTTCTGGCGCAATGCGGGAAAGCATTTCTGGCCTTATCTGCGGCTGTCGCTGTATTCGATGGCTGCTTACGGCGCAGCATTCGCCGCAACCGCTCTGTTGCAGCGCGGCGCGGAGGCGGTGTGGGGCGAAGGACTGGAGGCGCGCCCGCTGGTGATGACCGGCTATGCCCGCCTGGCGCTGCTGATTCTCCTGTCCGGACTGATCTCGACGGCGATGGACTTTGCCAAAGTCCGCCTGGCCCTGTCGGGCTCGCGCCAGAGCCTGCGCGCCTGCTTCGGCTCGCTGCTCCTGGTCTGGCGCAACCTGGGTGTCGTGTTCGGGTTGTGGGCGTGCTTCGCCGCCACGGGCGCCTTGCTGGCGTATGTCTATGTCGAGCTGGCCGCGCGGCTGGAGGCGGGCGGCGCGGCGCTGTTCGCGTTGCTCGTGCTGCTTCAGCAGGCGTATGTGCTCGCGCGGATCGGATTGCGGTTCGCCGCCTGGGGAGCGGCGGCGGAGCTGGATCCCATCCTCAGGCCCCTGCCCGAGCCGCAACCCGCGCCCGCGCCTGCCCCCGCGGAGGACTACCAGATCTGAGCGGCGGGCGCGCGCCTTCGCCCGCTTACGGGCGCGCCGTGGAGGCCAGCGTTTGGCGGACAAGCTGCGCATTGTCCGCCGCCTGATCGGCGCGCTTCGGATACATCCCGATCACGACGCAGTCCTGCGGCTTGGCCCAGGCGAAGACCTCGCCGAGCGCCGCCAGACGGTCTGCCCGGCTCCCGCACCGCCTGCCGGCCCCGTAGACCTTGAAAACAATACACTGCTTTTTTGTTTGCTTCACGCGGGCCAGCATCCGCCGGCGGTCCGGCTCGTGGAAGAACTCGCCTGTCACCGGCCCGCCGGCCAGCTTCAGCGCCTCTTCATGCGGGCGGCTGAGGTTGTACAGGCAGGCCATGTAGAAATCGACGTCGAGGCCGCGTTCCTCGGCCCAGTCGATCACTTCCGGAATGTGCGTGGCCATGCCCGTCCGCAGGCCAGCCGCCCGGATGCGCTTCAGGCGCTCTTCGATCTCCCCGCGGCGCCGGCCGAGCCACAGCCTGTCCGTGTTCGCCCCATGCAGGTAGATGCCCGCCGCGCCCGCCGCGGCTGCGTCCCGGACGTTGCGGCCGAAGTCGGCCAGCTCGGTGGCCGTCTGCGCGATCCAGTGGAGTTTGCCGCCTTCGTTGCGGTATTCGCGGAGCAGCCGCAGGATGTGCCTGTCCGCCCGCGACTGCCATCCCGTGATGCCGGCGCGCTCGCACTGCGCGAGCAGTCTCTTGACGTTGGCCGCGCTGAAATAATCCATCATTAGGTCGTAAAGTTTCCTATATGTCTTTGCAAGTATATGTAATTAAATAGCTTATTACTCTGCTGGGGAGCGAGATAGACCAGTGAGGGATATTATAAGGGATACTGTTGGCCTGAAGCGGCCTCGCATAGGCTTATCCTGTGAGCCACCGCTGCCGGACCTGCGCGCGCAACCACCGCCATCAACGCAACCGCAGGCTCATCTGTGTGAGCCACCACTACCATGCCGGCTGAAGCAAGCAAGGCTACGGGCTGGAGGGAGACCAGAGTGCCGCATCCAAGACTGCCGGCCAGACGGGCGCATGCCCCCCTCGGGCTCCTGCGCCGCGGCGCCTCACCCGCATCATCGAAGCAGCTTTTCGACGGCCAGAATGCGCGCTTTGCGCGCCTGATGCCACGCCACTCCAAGCCGGTCGCAATCTCAGCGTCCGTGCGCTCCCCCATGTCTTCCAATCCACACGCCGACTCCACACCCCCATACGCTCGCACTCGCCGCAAAATCGTGCGCGGGCATGAACGCCAGCGCGCTCTTCAGCCTCCTGGCATTCCTCAAGGTCTTCATCGGCGCACGGGGCGATCCGGCGCATGGCGTGCCGTATGCCTCGGTCAATCGAGGTGCGAGGGATATGCGCGCCGGCGCGGCACCGCCATCAGGGCACCAGCCTCGCTATGCCGATGAGGTCATCCCGATCCACCGCGCTAGGCGCGCGCATCGGCCAGGTAGAGGTACGCCATCGGGTCGAACGGGGCTTTTATGCCACTACATAGCGTCGAGGGCCACGCGGCCAGTCAGACGGAGGGGAGTGCGGGCCGGATGCGCGCCGCGCGCAGCATACTCCCATGAGCGCGCACAGACAGACCAGATGGAAGCGATTCGGTGTGTGCAGCCTCCGGTGCCACTGAGTCATAAAACGTCATGCCCCACAAGAGGGGAAGCACGGAAGCTGCCGCATCAGCTGTTCGGCCAAGCTTCGCCTCAGGCTCGCAATCGAATAGGCTTCACACGGCTGTCGGCTCTGTGCTGCT
>DYJN01000176.1 GCA_020723085.1 Arcobacter sp. | reverse complement strand
AATCAATGTAGAAGGGCAGGTCGGCAGGCGGCAGGCTGGATGTCGGCGCGGCGGGAGCGACGGGGGCCTCCGTGGCCGGAAGGGCAGGCGGGACTAAGGCGGTGGGCATCCCGGTTTCGGCGATGGACGGCGCGCCAGTTCCACCCGGCAGGGGCAGGTTGCAGGCAATCACAATCGCGAAAGCGAGCGAGGCAATTGCAGTGATTTTGATTCTCATCGCGTTTCTCCGATACTTGTCTACTTGTCTACCTGTTTACGTGTCTACCTGTGTACCTCTCTCACGGGAACACATAGGCATCGAAGACGATCCCGCTGGCGTCTATCTGCCGCGCGACGAAGAAGCCGTACTTGCCGAGGTTGGTCTTGAAGCACATGTACAGGTCGCTATTGGGCGCGATGGGGTCGGCGCTCAGTTGGGCGGCTTTGCATTGGTTGAGCGAGGGCGGCGTGAGGGTGGCGTAGCCGCTGAACAGGCCGCCGTTGCGCGGGCGGAGCGTGCCGGCGGAATCGAGGTATACGTCGCAGGCCGCTCCGCTATCAGTGAATAGCACGTCCAGGTCGTAGCAGGCCCCGCTGGCGAACCACATGCTCGACCAGGCCGGGCCGAGCGGATCGGGCGCGAAAACGTCGGTGGGCGCGGCCGGCGGGGGCGCGGCGCCGCGTTCGACGGTGTTGCCCGAGGCGTCCATGCAGTGCGAGATCCAATCGGTGGGAAAGTTGAAGGGCTGGATGTCGGCGCAGTTCGGCACACCCTGCCCGACGTAGGCGATGACCCATTTGCCGCCCGCGTCCTTGCCCGCGAACCAGGCTGCGCCCTGCATCTCGTTGACTTTCTTCACGCCGCCGCGGGCGATCTTCCCATCGTTCTGGCTGAGGCTGAATTCCATTTCGGCCTCCGTCCAGCCGAGTTTGACGAGCAGGGCCTGTTTGATGAGCGCCTCATCCGTCAGCGTGGGAGCGGCCGAGGGCGGCGCGGCCGGCGAAGGTCCGGGCGGAGGCGGGGCAGTCGGCGCGGTCGTCGCGGTCGGCGAAGGTCCGGGAGGGGGCGGGGCAGTCGTGGCGGTCGGCGGTTGGGCGGCC
>DYJN01000107.1 GCA_020723085.1 Arcobacter sp. | reverse complement strand
GCCTTCGGCGCTTCAGGCGCGGCACTCTTGGCCTTCGGCGCTTCAGGCGCGGCACACTCGCCTTCGGCGCTTCAGGCGCGGCACTCATCGCACCACAGCGCGGGCGGCGTCGCGCCCGGTGCGGATGCAGTCGGGGACGCCGATGCCTTCATAGGCGTTGCCAGCAAGCTGCAGCCCGGGATGGCGGGCGGCCATCTCGCGGATGGCGGCGATGCGGCGGGCGTGGCCGACTTCATACTGCGCCATAGCGCGTCGCCACCGGCGCAGGCGCGTGAAGCGCGGCTCTTTGTCCCAGCCGAGAAGCTGCTTCAATTCGGCGCGGACGGCGCGAATCAAATCCTCATCGTCTTGTTCGAGCACCGCTTCCCCGCCCGAGCCGCCGAGGAAGCAGCGCAGCACGACATGCGTCTCCGGCACGCGGCAGGGGAACTTGGCGCCGACGAAAGTGCAGGCGACCAGCGTCTGCCGTTCGCAGGCGGGAACCAGAAAGCCGAAGCCGGGAGGGATAGGACCGCACTCCTCGCGCCGGTAGCCGAGGGCGAGCGTGACGGAGGAAGTGTAGGGGATGGCTTCGAGTTCAGATGAGAGACGCTCGTCGGCAGAGCGCAGGAGCTCGCCTGCCGCCCATGCGGGGCAGGCGAGGATCATATGGTCGGCTTCGAGCGATTCGCCTCCAAGACGCACGGTCCAGCCGCCGCCGGCGCGTTCGACCTGCTGAGCGCGTGCCTGCACGACGCGGCAGTGGGGGCGGATGCGGCGTTCGAGCTCGGCGGCGAGCTGCGCGAGCCCATTTTTGAGAGTGCGGAAGAGGGGAGCGGACCCCGCGGCGGGGGCGCGGCGGGCGGCAAGGACGCCGCGGGTGAGGCTGCCGTAGCGGCGCTCGAGCTCGACGAAGCGTGTCAGGACGCTGGCGACGCTCAGACGGTCCGCGCTGCCGCCATAGACGCCGGCCAGCAACGGCTCGGCGAGGTAATCGACGGCTTCGCGTCCGTAGTGGTCTTCGATGAAGGCGGCGACGCTGCGGTCGGGCTGCGGGAGACCGGGCTTGCGGAAGATTTCCAGGCCCATGCGGAGCTTCGTGCCCCAGCCGAGCAGCGGGCTCGCTGCAACGGGCAGCACTTTGGTGGGCACCATCATCAGCAGTCCGTCGGGGAGCGGCACGAGGCGGCCTTTGCGGACGACGTAGGTGACGCGCTGGTGGTCGAGCGAACCGATCAGGTCGCCGCCGAGGCCGAGTTCGCGGGCAAGTTCCTCACCGGCGGGCTTGGCGGAGAGAAAGCTGTCCGGGCCGCCTTCGAGGACGCAACCGTCGACGACCTCGGTCTGGATGACGCCGCCGAGCGACGGCTCCTGCTCGATCAGGACGGCCTCGCGGCCGGCGAGGGTGAGTTCATAGGCGGCGGCGAGACCGGTGATGCCGCCGCCGATGATCGCCGTGCGCACGTTAGGGCCGGTACTCCCGGACGATCTGCACGACTGCCTTGACGTTCTCCACGGGCGTCTCCGGCAGGATGCCGTGGCCGAGGTTGAAGATGTGGCCGGGGCGGCTGCCGGCGCGCTTGAGGATCTCGATGACCTTCGTCTTCAACTCGGGCAGCGGGGCGAACAGCGCAGCAGGGTCGAGATTGCCCTGGATGGCGGCGCGGTAGTTGATGTCCATCCACGCCTGATCGATGTTGAGGCGCCAGTCGACGCCCATCACGTCGCCGCCGGCGGCGTGGAGTTCCTTGAAGTAGCCGGCGCAGCCGGTGCCGAAGTGGATGACGGGGACGCCGGTGGAGCGGATGCGCTCGATGAGGGCGCGCGAATACGGCTGGACGTAGCGGACGTAATCATCGGTGCCGAGCGCGCCTACCCAGGAATCGAAGACTTGGATGGCGCGGGCGCCGGCGGCCACCTGGAGGATGGCGAAGGGGGCCAGAACATCGACGAGCTTGCCCATCAGGCGGCGCCAGAGGGTCTCGTCGCGGTACATCAGCGTCTTGGTGAGCAGGAAGTGGCGCGACGAGCCGCCCTCGATCATGTAGCTGGCGAGCGTGAACGGCGCGCCGATGAAGCCGATGACCGGGATCTTGCCGGCGAGAGCGGTGTTGACCATCGTGATGGCCTCGCCTACATAGCCGAGCTCGTCGGTGTTGGTGGTGGAAAGGGTATCGACGTCGTGCGAGGTGCGGATAGGGTTGTCGATCACCGGCCCTTCTCCGGCGACGAACTTCAGGTGCAGGCCCATCGGCTCGACGGGCAGCAGGAGGTCGGCGAAGATGATGGCGGCGTCGACGTCGAGGATCTCCACGGGCTGGAGGGTAACTTGGGCGGCGAGGTCTGGCCGCTTGCACATTTCCAGAATCGAATGGCGGGAGCGGATGGCCCGGTATTCTTTCAGGTACCGGCCCGCCTGGCGCATGAACCAAACCGGCCGGCAGTCGGTGGGACGGCGGCGGCAGGCATCAAGGAATCGGCTGCTCATGGGAGGTACGCGCATGCATTCTCCGATCTATCTTCACAGAGGAAGACCTGGAATTGTTTCGGCTTGTGGCGGGCGGCCCACTCGCGCCCGAGGACGAAGAAGGGTTTGGTCCAGGCTTCGCTGTCCAGGGTTTTCGGCGCCAGGACGGAAGCCAGGAGCATGCCTTGCACCGGATAGCCGGTGCGCGGGTCCATGATGTGAGTGTAGGTTCTCGATCCGGCGACGAAGAAGCGCTCGCTCGATCCGGACGTCGACATCGACATGTCCCGCAGGAAGAATTCGGCGGCGTTGCGGCCGGGGCGGCGCGGATCGGGGAGAGTGATGCGCCAGCCGCGGGGCTCCGATGGAGGGGCGCCAAGGCCGTAGATGCTGGAGCGGCCGGCGGAGATCAGGGCGCTGCGGATGCCGCGGGCGCGCAGGATTTCGACCATCCGGTCGACGGCGTAGCCCTTGCCGATGCCGCCCGGGTCGATCTCGACGGGCGCGGAGAAACGCACGGTGCGGGCGCGGGCGTCGAGCAGGATCTTCCGCCAGCCGATGCGGGCCAAGGCGGCGCGGATCTCGGCCCGGTGCGGGACGCGGCCTTCACCCTTATAGAAGCCCCAGAGTTTCATCAGCGGGCCCACGGTGATGTCGAATGCGCCTTCGCTCTGGCGGCTGTATTCGATGCAACGGGCGAGCAGGTCGAACAGCTCCTGGGAAACCTGAACGGGACGGTGAGCCGCCTCACGGTTAACGAGACTCCATTCGGAATCCTGCCGGTAGTTGGACAGGAGATGGTCGAGCCGTTTGGCTTCCTCATAGGTCTCCTCGATGACGGCATCGACGGCGAAGCGGTCCGCGCCATAGGCGACCACGGTGTAGGTGGTACCCATGGCGTCGAAGGATCTCTCGAGCCGGACGGAGGGCTGGGCGGGGGAACCCGACGGGGCCGCGGGCAGGCAGAGTACGGGCAGGCAGGGCAGCAGCAGCGCCCCGGCGAGCCGGGCAAGTCTATGCACTGGCGAGAGATCCACGGGAATCCGGCAGCGGCCCGCCCTCGGGCGCGCCTGATTTTAGCCTACAACCCGCGGACGCGCCGGATCAATGAAAGTTCGGATTTTCTTTGCGCCGGGAAACTATGGCCGGGGGCGCCCCCGGCGGATGCGCCGCTTCAGCCGTTCGAAGGGTTCGCCTCCGGGCAACGTCGCGGCAAGCTGGAACCGGATTTCGGGCATTCGGAACAATTCAATTCTTTGCATCAGGTTACGACGTAAGTAGTGGCGGGCGGCCTGAAGACCTTCGAGCGCTGCCTGCTGCTCAGACTCCGAGCCGGAAACGAGGACGAGGACGGCGGCGGAGCGCATATCGGGGCTGACAATGACGTCGACGACCTCGACGCCCTGAATGCGCGGATCGGCTAGCTCGAAGCGGATCAGCTCGGAGAGCTCCTCCCGCATGGATTCGGCGACACGGCGGCTGCGCAGTTCGTCCATCCGTTACTCCAGCCAATTCACAGTGGCGGCGACGAGGGCAGGTCCGAGGAAGAGGGCGGCTGCTTCTTCGGCGGCTTCGAGAACCTTGGCGGCGTTGGCGCGGGAAGAGGAGATGGTGACGGCTGCCACCACGGAGCGGTTCAGGAGGTTCTGGTCGTCGATTTCGGCCACGGCGAGGTTGAATCCGTTGCGGAGGCGGTCCTTGAGGCCGCGCACCCAGTGGCGTTTGTCCTTGAGGGAGCGGGCCTGGGCCAGTTCCAGTTCCAGAGTCAGAACGCCGATGGCAGGCACGCGCGCCTCCGCGGCTCAGGCGCCGAGATCGGGCGCCACTTTTTCTTTGGAGAACGCCTCGATGATGTCACCCGGCTTGATGTCCTGGAAGTTGGCCAGGGCCATGCCGCAGTCCTGGCCCTCCCGGACTTCGCTGGCGTCGTTCTTGAAGCGCTTGAGCGATTCCAGGCGCCCGGTGTAGATGACGACGTTGTCGCGCAGCAGGCGGACGTCGGCGTCGCGGGGGATGACGCCCTCGTTGACCACGCAGCCGGCGACGGTGCCCACCTTGGCGATGCGGAAGATCTCCTTGACATCGGCGCGGCCGCGGAAGACTTCGCGGTAGACGGGCTCGAGCATTCCGAGCATCGCCTTTTTGATCTCGTCGGTGAGCTCGTAGATGATGGTGTGGAGGCGGATGTCCACCTTTTCCTGCTCGGCGCGCTCCAGCGCCTTGCGGTCGGGGCGGACATTGAAGCCGATGATGATGGCGTTGGAAGCGTCGGCGAGGTCGACGTCGGATTCATTGATGGCGCCGACGCCGGCCGAGATGACGCGGATCTGGACTTTCTCGGTGGAGAGCTTCTGGAGCGTTTCGGCGAGCACTTCGGCGGTGCCGCCGACATCGGCCTTGAGAATGATGTTGAGCTCCTTGGTCTCGCCTTCGCGCAACTGGGTGTGGAGCTGTTCGAGAGAGACGCGGGTCTTTGCCTGAGCGGCTTCGCGCGCCCTGGTTTCGCGGAATTCGGCGATCTGGCGGGCTTTGGTGACGTCGGTGACCACCTGAAGGGTATCGCCGACCTCGGGCAGCGACTCGAGGCCGATGATCTCGACGGGCATGGCCGGCCCCGCTTCCTTGACCTGCTGGCCGACGTCGTTGTAGAGGGCGCGGATCTTGCCGAAGACGGAGCCGCAGAGGAAGTAGTCGCCGGCGCGCAGCGTGCCGTTGCGGACCAGCACGGTGGCGACGGGACCGCGCCCGCGGTCGAGCTTGGCCTCGAGCACCGTGGCGACGGCGGGGCGGTTCGGATTGGCCTTCAGCTCCTGCATGTCGGCGACGAGCAGGATCATCTCGAGCAGGAGCTCGATGTTCTGCCGCTGCTTGGCGCTCACCGGGACGAACGGGGTGTCGCCGCCCCATTCCTCGGGCATGAGGCCGAGTTCGGTGAGCTGCTGTTTGACGCGCTCGGGCTGGGCCTCAGGCTTGTCGATCTTGTTGACGGCGACGATGATGGGCACGCCGGCGGCGCGGGCGTGATCGATGGCCTCTTTCGTCTGCGGCATGACGCCGTCGTCAGCGGCTACGACGAGGACGACGATGTCGGTGACTCTGGCGCCGCGGGCGCGCATGCGGGTGAAGGCCTCGTGGCCGGGCGTATCGATGAAGACGACCTTGCGGCCGCCGAGCTCGACCGAGTAAGCGCCGATGTGCTGGGTGATGCCTCCGGCCTCGCGGTCGGCCACGTTGGTTTCGCGGATGGCATCCAGCAGCGAGGTCTTGCCGTGATCGACGTGGCCCATGACGGTGACCACCGGCGGACGGGGCTCGAAATCGGCGGCGACCTCGGACAGCTCGGCCTCCTGCACGGCTTCCTCCTCGTAGCTCATGCGGGTGGGGCGGGCGCCGAAGTCGCGGCAAAGCTCCTCCACGAGCTTCATGTCGAGCGGCTGGTTGATGGTGGCGAAGACGCCGCGCTCGACCAGGCGCTTAATGACCAGGTTGGCCTTGACGCCGAGCTTCTCGCTCAATTCCTTGGCCGTGATGCCTTCCGAGATGGGGATGTCCTTGTCGATGACGGGCAGGGAGAGGGGCTCCTGCTTGCGGCCGACGGGCTTGAGGATGCCTTCACGATCAAGTTCGCGGTCGCGGGCGGTGGGCCGCTTCTTGCCGGCTTCACGGCGGGCTTCGGTGGAAGGCGGCGGGATCTCGAGAACAGGGGAGGTGGGATGCCGGCCTCCGCCGCGCACGGGGCGCGGGCCCGCAGGAACCGGGCGGCCCGGGGCGCCGGCGTGGCGGGCGCCTTGATAGATGGGCTGTCCGGGCCTGGGGAGTCCGGGGCGGGGCGGGGCGGGCTGGCCGGGGACGGCGCGGTTCTGGGCCTGTCTCAGCCGCTCGAGGATCTCCGGGCTGGGAGGCACGACCGGCCGGGAGATGGGCTGTCCGGCAAGGGGCCTGGCGGGCGCCGCCGCGCCGGGAGCGCCGGCCGCGGGAGGCTGCGCCGCGGGGCGGGCGGGCTGAGTGATCACCGGAGGCTTGGGAATGCCGGGCGCGACGATGGGAGCGCGCGGCAATTCGCCTCCTGGCAGGGGCTGACGGGGACCCGTGAGAATCTGTCCGGGCTTGGGGCCAGAGGGGCGAGGCGCGACCCGGGGGACTCTGGGCTGAGCCGGAGCCGGGGCAGGCTTGGGCGCCTCGGGGAACTTTCTGGCGGCCGGCGGCGCGGGAGCGGCAGGCGCCGCCTTCTGGGACGGCGGGGCGGGCCTGGGCACGCCCGGGGCGGCCGCAGGAGCGGCGGCAAGGGGAGCGCCCGGCTTCTCCCTGGCGGCTGCCGGAGCAGCGGGAGCGGGGGGCGGCACAGGGATGACGGGTGGCCGCGGGATGGGAGGCGCCGCGCGCTTTTCTACC
>DYJN01000175.1 GCA_020723085.1 Arcobacter sp. | reverse complement strand
CGATCCTTTCGCGGAAGATGAGCGTATCCCAAAAGTGGTAGCCCGTATCCAGGAAAAAGATCAGCAGGTCGCGCCGGATGCGCGTGGCCATGTGCAGCAGCGGCATACTCTGGGTCTGGAATGAGGAACTCATCGCAATCTGCGGCCAGAACTCGCCGATGGCCCAGGTCAGGATCTCCTGCGGCGTCTTGTGTTCGAACTCGTCCGAAAGTCGTTGTATCTGCGCTATGTCTAACATGGAGCGCAAATTATAACCCGATATACCCTGCGGCATCATATAATAAGCGTGTGAAAGCGCACACCGCCCAGCGCCTGCTGGCCCTCAACCGCGGCTTCTACACCGACTTCGGGAACCAATTCTCGGCTACCCGCGCCCGCCTCCAGCCAGGGGTGCGGCGGGTGCTGGAATCGCTGAACGGGGATGAATCGATCCTCGACCTGGGCTGCGGCAACGGCGGACTGGCACGCGCGCTGGCCCGGGCTGGTCACCGCGCCCCCTACCTCGGCCTGGACTTCAGCCTGCCCCTGCTTGCGGAGGCGGAATCCATGCCCGGAGGCTTCCCGGTGCGCTTCATGGAAGCCGACTTGACTCAGTTGGGCGCGATCAGTACGCAGCTTTCAGCTATCGGCCGCTGGTCACTGGTGACTGCCTTTGCCGTCCTGCACCACATCCCCGGAAATGAGTTGCGGCTGGGTCTCCTCAAGACAGTCCATGGATTACTGGCCCCGGGCGGGCGCTTCATCCATTCCAATTGGCAATTCCTCCACAGCGAACGCCTGCGGGAGCGCATCCGGCCTTGGATCGAGATCGGCCTCCCGGAGGCGGATCTCGATCCCGGCGACTACCTGCTCGACTGGCGCAGCGGCGGACACGGCCTGCGTTACGTCCATCACTTCGGCGAAGAAGAACTGGCCGGGCTGGCCGCGGCCGCCGGTTTCCGCGTCCTCGACACCTTCCACTCGGACGGGCGGGAAGGCAACCTGGCGATCTACCAGACCTGGCAGCCCCGCTAACACAATCTCTGGAATTTCTTTACAATGTTGAGTCCACTGCAAAAACTCCAAAAACTTAACGCGAAGCCGCCAAGGCGCAAA
>DYJN01000039.1 GCA_020723085.1 Arcobacter sp. | reverse complement strand
TGACAGTGCGCGTGCGGTACTTCCCCCGCCGCTGATCCGCCGCGGCGGCGGAGGGAGATTACGGATCCCCGCCTGTCTCTCCGCTGACCGCCGCCAGCCGGCGGAGCGCATCCTCCATCTGCGACAGCCTCTCCTCCTGCGCGCGGACAAGCTCCTCCAGATCCGCGAAGCGCGATTCCAGGGCGGTGATGCGGTCATGCCCGGCCGGCGGCGCCGCGGCGGGCAGCTGCGCCGGCTCGCCCGAGAGCAAATGCGCCCAGCGGCTCTCTTTCATTCCCGGCTGGCGCTCCAGTTCCTTCACAAGAGGCGCGGGTTGGCGCTCGGCGAGGCGGCGCAGCGAGTGGAGCACGGCGTCGATGTCCGGGAAGTCATACAGGCGCTCGGTGCGCGCCCGCAGTTCGCCTGCCGTCTGCGGACCGCGCAGCAGCAGGACGGTCAGGACAGCCTGCTCCGGGCGGCGGAGTTCGAGCCGCTCGACAAGACAGTGGCCGTACTTGCTGACGCGGTTGCCCGGTTCCAGCAAGGACTGGACCCAGCCCTTCTGTTCCAGGCTGTGCAGGGCGGCATGGACGTCGGCCTCGGTGTATTGGACCACCGGATCGCGGTTCGTCTTCTGGTTGCACGCGGCGGTGAGCGCGTGGAGCGACAAAGGATAATAGTCCGGCGTGGCCAGGTCTTTTTCCGCCAGGCATCCCAGCACGCGGACTTCGGCGGCATCGAGTTCAAACGGGATCATGGGCCTCTTCTTCAGAATGGAACAGGGCGGAGGATGAGCGCGCTGCCCGAGCCGCGGGCGCGAAGATCGGATCTGCGGAGGGTGCGGTATCATACGCTTGTTGCTGGCGGAATATGGCGACGCTGGGCGAGCGGTTGCGCGCGGAGCGGGAACGGCGGGGGCTCACGATCGGAGAGCTCGCGCAGCAGACCCGGATCAGCGCGCGGTTTTTCGAGGCGATTGAGCGCGACGACCGCTCATCACTGCCGGGTGGCTTCTTTTACCGGAGCTTCGTTCGGCAATACGCACGCATGCTCGATCTGCCCGAAGAAGCCTACCAGGGCGAAATCGAACGCAGCCTGGCCGAGGAATCCGAGCGGTCCTACAGCGTGCCGGACCGTCACATCGACGTGCCGCCGCTGCCGACGGCTGGCCGGAGCCGCAAAGAAGAAGCTCTCTGGTGGGCTGCTCGCGCGGGCGGCCTGGTGGCAGCGCTCGCCCTGTGCACCGCGGCCTACATCGGCTGGGAACGATGGAAGGCTTCGCAACTCCCGCCCCTGACGCCGGCCGCGGAAAAGAAGGCCGCGCCCGAGCCTGCCGCTCAGCCCGCCGCTCAGCCCGCGCCTTCCGGGCCCCCGGCGGCGGAATCCACAGCGCCCGCCGCCCCGGCGCCTGTCGTCTCCAGCGGCGCGGTGCGTGTCATCGTGCGCGCCTCGGACCTGAGTTGGGTGGGTGTCTGGCAGGGCCGCAAATTTCTCTTCGGCGATCTGCTCAGGGCGGGCGAAGTCAGGGGTTTTGGCGCGGACGACGTGCTGCGCGTGAAGATCGGCAACGCCGGCGCCGTGTCGGTGGAATGGAACGGGCAGGCCTTGCCGCCTTTCGGGCCCCGCGGACAGGTCCGCACCGTGGAGTTCCGCAGCGACCGCTACGAGGTCATTCAGCCGGCGGCACGCCAGGAGACGGAGGAGGGAGCGCCACCGGACGGCGCGGCGCCCTGATCCTCGCCATGGACGGCGATCCCCATTACGGATATAGGCTCTTCTTCATGCTGGCGGTGGTCGCCGCCAACGCATTCCTGGCGGCTGCTGAGATCGCCCTGGTTTCCGTGCGGCGCTCCCGCCTCCAGCAGCTCTGCGATGAGGGCCATGTCGGGGCGAAGGCGGCGGCCCTGCTGCTGGCCAATCCCGAACGGTTGCTGTCGGTGATCCAGGTCGGCGTGACCCTGACGAGCCTCGCCCTCGGGTGGCTGGGCGAAGCCACGCTGCACCGCCTGTTTCTCTCCGCTCTGGGACCGGTCATGACGCCGCTGACTTCGGCGGCGCTCAACGTCGTCAGCGTGGGGCTCGCCTTCGCCCTCATGACCTACATGCACGTCGTCTTCGGGGAGGTGGCGCCGAAGAGCGTCGGCATGGAGAGGGCTGAGCGCGTGGCGGTGATCGTCGCCCCGCCGCTGCTGGTGTTTTACCGGGTGGTGGAGCCGTTCGTCTGGATCCTGGAACGGTCGTCTTCCGCCGTCTCGCGCCTGCTCGGCGTGCATGGGCGGAATCCGGGAGCGCACTCCGCCGAGGAGCTGAAGTTCGTCCTGCAATCCAGCCGCGCGGCGGGCCAGATCGGCCAGTTTGAGGAATGCGCCATGCAGCGGCTGATCGAGCTCAGGGAGTACAGCGCCCGCGAGGTGATGGTGCCCCGCAGCCAGATGGCGACCGTCGAGGCGGAAGCCGGCATCGACGAAGTGTTGCAGCGCGTCAGCGAGACCCGGTATTCAAGGCTGCCGGTGGTCGAGAAGGGCAGTGAAAACCCCGTGGGCTTCGTTCACGTGAAGGATGTCCTCGACGTGTGGGCGCAGCGCCGGCAGTCCAATTTGCGGCGCCGCTCGGTGGAGCCGTTCTCTCTCAGAAAGATTCTGCGCCGGGCGCCGATCATCCCGGAATCGCGGCCCCTCCACCTGCTGCTCGAAGATCTGCGCGAGCAGCACGCGCATCTGGCGTTTCTGGTCGACGAGTTCGGCACCGTCTCCGGACTGGTGTCGCTCGAGGATCTGTTCGAGCAGGTGTTCGGCGAAATCGAGGATGAATTCGACCTCGAGCTGAAGACGGTCCCGGAAGAGGCTGCGGCATTCGAAGTGGAAGGGACCATCCTGCTCCGCGACCTGGAAACGCAGTACGGCATCGAACTGCCGGCCGAGGGCGGCTATGAGACGCTTGCCGGATATCTGATGTACCGGCTCGGGCGCATTCCGCGCGAGGGCGACGAGGTCGAAGGCGGGCAGCGCAGGTTCACCGTGGCGGCGATGGATTTCCATCGCATCGCGCGCGTGCGCGTGGAGCGGCTTGCGCCTCCCGGCGCCGGCCGCGCTCCGGATCAATAAGGGCTGGCGGCGGCAGCCGCGCCCGGGCCCAGCAGCTTCTCCACTTCGCGGCGGAGCGGCCCGGCAGCTTTGGCGAAGATCATCTTGTAAGCCCGGCAGAAGTAGTCGAGATCCTCAAACCTGCGGTGCGGCCCGTGGCGGAATTTGGGGCAGCCGCCGTGGCAGATCGGCTGGTATTCGCACACACGGCACTCCTCGTGAGGCAGCGTCTTGTTCATGGCGAACTGATAACGCCGCTGGCGCCGCGCGATTTCGGCGAAAGAATCCAGCGTGATGTTGCCCAGCTTCCACGGCTCCTCGACGAAGAAATCGCAAGGGTAGACGTCGCCGTTGTACTCGATCACCACATAGCTGTCGCACGTCTCGTGCATCGTGCATGAACCCGGCTTGATCCCGGCCATCGCCTCGGCGAGATTGTCGAAAAAGCGGATACGCACCTTCCTCCGGTCCGGCCACCACGCATCGAAGACCTCGCACAGGAAACGCCCGTACTGCTCCGGAGTGATCGTGAACGGCATGGGCGAGCCGTCCGGATGGAACTCGGCCAGCGGAATGAATTGCAGATGCTCCGCCCCCAGCGAGCGGAAGAACCGGTACAGCTCCCGCGGCTGCTCCACGTTAGCCTGCGACAGCACGCACAGGATGTTGAACTCCGCCCTGTGCTTCTGCATGCGTTCGATGGCGTCCACCACCTTTCGCCAGGTGGGATGCCCGGCGCGGTTGACGCGGTAGCGGTCGTGGATCGCCTCGGGGCCGTCGAGCGAAATGCCAGCCAAAAACTGATACTGGCGAAGAAATTCGCACCAGGCATCGTCCAGCAGCACCGCGTTGGTCTGCAGTGAATTCGAAATCACGTGGCCGTCCCGGCCGTATTTCTGCTGAAATCGGACCAGTTTTTCGAAGAAATCCAGGCCGGCGAGCGTAGGTTCGCCCCCCTGGAACGCGAAAACCGATGACGGATAAGAGTAAAAGAGGAAGCCGTCGACAAGGCGCTCCAGCACGCCGTCTGTCATGATCCGCGCCGGGAGATCCTTGTAAGGGTCCGCTTCGCGGTCAAGGTAGAAGCAGTATTCGCAGTCCAGGTTGCAGACCGCCGAAGCCGGTTTGACCAGCACAGAGGAGATGCGTGGGGCTTGCCCCGGCATGGAGGCGGCCGGATAGGCCGTTCCGAGGATGGGGAACGGATTCCCAGACGGCATAGGCAGAGTGTAGCACCGGAAGGCGGCTCAGAAGCCGAGCCCGAGTTCCCGCTCCACTTCGGCGATGCGTTCCCGCAGGTAGAGGCTAAGGTCGTCGGCTGCGTCTTCCTCCCCGGCGGCTTCCGTCTGCGGCATGGACGGCGAGGCGGCGACAGGGTAGCCGGAGGACGAGGCGATGCGGCAGCTCGAGGCGATGAGGGCAGCCGCCGGATTGACGCGGGAGAGCTCCAGCGGGTCTTCGTGGTGGTGCAGCCGTGCCGCTTCGCTCAACGGTTCGGGCAGGTCGTACCGGCGCATGGCGCGCGCGCCGGCTTCCGGATGCGCCATGCCGAACAGCTCCTCCTCCAGGCGGCGCCCGTGCTCCGGGCTGTGTGCCTCTTGCACGAGGGCCGCATACGATTCCGGCGCCGAGGCGAGCAGCACCAGCCGCCCCAGGTCGTGCAGCAGTCCCCCCGTATAGCTCTCCATCATGTCCCCGGCGCTGTCGAGCGAAAGATCCGCAGCCAGCAGGGCGGTTGCCAGGCTGTGCTGCCAGACGGCGCGGCAGAGGGGGTAGTGTGCCAGGGGACGGAACAGGTGGCGCACTCCGTAGGTCAGCACCAGCGCGCGCAGGCGGTCGAGGCCGATCAACGTCAGCGCCGTCAGCAGGTCGGTCACCTCGCGGCGGCAGCCGAACAGCGCCGAATTGGCCAGGCGCAGCACATGGGCTGCCAGCGCCGGATCCTCGCTTACCAGAAGCCGGATGCGCCGGAATCCCGACGGTTCTCCCGATAGCTCCGCCAGAAGCCGCGTCACCACCGGGCGGAACGGCGGAAGCGCGTCCAGGCGTACAGGCGGCGTCTGCGCAGGCATGGCGGTCCGGAATTCCTGTCCGCCCTGCTTATCGGCCCGCTCCGTCCGGGGATGAGGGAATCAGGCACGGACGGCTTACACTAAAGGTAAGCTTTGGCCTCGCCGTTCACAGTCAGGCAGTTCTTCGCGCGCCGCGGGCCGCTCGAACGCGCACACCCGAATTACGAGTTCCGGCGCGGACAACTGGAAATGGCGCTCGCCATCGAAGCGGCTCTGGCCGAAAAACGCCACCAGATTGTCGAAGCCGGCACCGGAACCGGCAAGACGCTCGCCTATCTGGCGCCGGCGATTCTTTCCGGCAGGCGCGTGGTGATCTCCACGGGCACAAAGAACCTTCAGGAGCAGCTCTATTTCAAGGACATTCCCTTCCTGAACGGGATCTTCGAAGGCGGCATCAAGGCCTGTTACATGAAGGGCCGCAGCAATTACGCCTGCCGCCAGAAAATCTATGACGCTGAGCGCGAGCCGGTGCTCAGCGGGCTCACGGAGGTGAGCGACTTCTCCATTATCCGCGAGTGGGAGAAGACCTCTGAGACCGGCGACCGCTCTTCGATTCCGAATCTGCCTGACGGATCCACGGCGTGGGCGAAGCTCGACGCCCGCGCCGACCTCTGCACCGGCCAGAAGTGCCCCTCGTTCGACCGCTGTTTCATTACGCTGATGCATCAGCGGGCCCAGGAATCCGACATCATCATCGTCAACCACCACCTCTTTTTCGCTGATCTCGCCGTCAGAGAGGGCGAATTCGGCGCCATCCTGCCGGATTATTCCGCCGTGATCTTTGACGAAGCGCACGAATTGGAAGAGGTGGCCGGGCAATATTTCGGGTTCGGCATCTCCTCCAACCAGATGGAAGACCTGCGCCGCGACGCGCTGGCGGTCGCCCGCCGCAAGAACCTCTTGTCGCGCGACCTCGAGCAGATGCTCCGCCTGCTGGCGGAGCACGCCGAGCGCTTCTTCGCACTCTTCCCGGAGCAGGAGGGAAGGTCAGGATTCACAAAACAGCAGGAGTTTCTCGAACGCCACAGCGAAGCCTACCGGCGGCTGCTTTCGGCGCTGGAGCTGCTCGAAACCCATCTCTCCCTGCTGAAGGACGCCCCCGAGGAGATCGCGCCGCTGGTGCGCCGGCTCAGGCAGCAGCGGGAAACGCTGGATGCCTACATGAAAGGCGGAGACCCCGATTATGTGTATTGGGTGGAGCGCCGCGGCAGGAACCTCGCGCTCCAGGCGACGCCGGTGAACGTGTCCGCACTGCTCCGCGAGAAAGTCTTCAGCGAAATCCCCACGGTTGTGCTGACCAGCGCCACTCTCGCCGTGGGCGGCAACTTCGACTATGTGAAAGCCAGGCTCGGCTTGGACGGAGCGCGCGAGCTGATCGTGCCCAGCCATTACGACTACGCCAATCAGGCGCTGTTGTACGTGCCCGCTCATCTGCCCGACGTCCGCAGCGAGGCGTTCCTCTCCGCGGCGGCGGAAGAGGTGCGCGAAGTGCTGGCGCACAGCCGCGGCAGGGCGTTCGTCCTCTTCACCAGCTACCAGCAGATGCGCCAGATCCATGACCGCGTGGCGCCTCGGCTGGATTACCCCGTGCTGTTGCAGGGAACCGCCCCGCAGCGCGTGCTCCTCGATCAGTTCCGCTCGACGCCGCATTCCGTGCTTTTCGCCACGTCGTCGTTCTGGCAGGGCGTGGACGTGCAGGGCGAGCAGCTCTCCTGCGTGATCATCGACCGTCTGCCGTTCGCCGTGCCGAGCGATCCCGTTGTGGAGGCGCGCGTGAAGGCGATCCAGGCGTCGGGCGGCAACGCGTTTTACGAGTACCAGGTGCCGCAGGCGGCTATCGCGCTCAAGCAGGGCTTCGGGCGGCTCATCCGGTCTTCTTCCGACCGCGGGGTGCTGGTGCTGCTCGACAACCGCATCCTGCGCGCCGGCTACGGGCGCGTCTTTCTCAATTCGCTGCCGCCCTACCGGCTGACCACGCGCGTCGAAGACGTGGAGCGGTTTTTCAATGAAGAGGCGCTGCCCGAGCCGTCGCCCGGCGGCTGACCTGCCTTCGCGCCCTGTTGTCCGCGAGGGAGCAAATCGCCTCCGCCCCGCGAAATTCGCCGGAATTCTGTTGCTGCCGCCTGCTCCGGTCAGCCGGAGACCTTCGGCATTTTCTTCTCGTAATCCGCGATCTTTTTCTGGAGCTTGTCGCGCTCGGCCGATTTCGGCACGGGCGCCAGCGCCTCTTTCGCCTTGTCGAGGAACAGCTTCATCCGCGCCGCCCGATCCAGCTTCTTCGGCGCGAAAAGCTGGGAGATTTCCGCAAACTGCGTGGCGAGGAAGAACAGGAACTGCTCGCGCTTCACCTTCGGCTCCGGCTGCGACAACAGCGCCTTGGCCTTTTCCAGTCCGCCTCCGGGATCGGCTACGGCAATCACGCTTTGCGCTACGCCGCGCCGCACCATCAGATTGTGAAGCCGGTCGACTTCAGCGGGCATGGGCAGGATGCCCTTAATGATCCGTTCCACCTCCACCGGACGGTCGCGGTTGACATCCGGCAGCGTGAAGGGCAACGCCACTTCATCCTCGGTCAGAACGGGCATCAGTTTGTGCCCCGTGTCCGCAAAGCGCATGGCGCTCTGTCCGGCCAGCGTGCGCGCCTCATTGGCCAGACGGCGGAAGTCGATCTCTCGGGCTCGCGCCGCCGGTCGTCCCTGATCCAGGATGTCGGCCCATTCCATCTCTCCCCGGGCCATTCCGGCATCGAGCACGAGCTGCCAGATCTGCGCCCGCCGCGTGAACTCATTCTCGGTGGCGATGATGCCATTGAGGTTCTTCATCGCCGCCTGGAAATCGCCCTTCTGATATGTGCTCTTCGCTGCCGCCCAGAAGAACGGTGGCGTTCCGGGCTTCGGTGGCGCAGGGCCTTTCGACGTGCCGCATCCGCCGCTGCTCAACACCGCCACCGCTGCCGCCACGGGAACCACACAGCGCCACAATCGCCGCATGCAAGACCTCCTCAGCGCACTATGTTCGAAGATAGTGCCGGAGTCAAGGGTCTGAATTCCGGACCGCCATTGCCCTTGCGCCTGCGGGCGCGCGGTACGCCCGCTACCCGAGCGTCATCTCAATCGCCGCCACCGAGCACGGCGGCATCTCGAAAGAGAGCCGGTCTTGCCGCAAGCTCACCGCCATCTCGCGCGGCTTCACGCGTTCGGGCTGCTCGAACGTGTTGTGGTCGCGCGGCGCGCCCGCCAGCACCCGCGCCCGCGCCTCCTTCGCCGCGCCGCCTTCCAGGCGCAGATCGACAGCCAGCGGCTCCGCCGCATCCGCGTGCGTGCAGGTCACCACCAGGCGGTTGTCTTTCTGATGCCAGGATGCGGAGCCATCCAGCCGCGGCGCCTTGCCCGACATCGGCGCTCCGAAAACCGTGCGCACCGCCATGCCGTCCTGATGGCTCCTGTACAGGTCGAAGACGTGGTAGTTCGGCGTCCGCAGCATCCTGTCCTCATGGGCGATGAAGAGGCTGTGGATGCAGTTGACGAGTTGCGCCACGCAGGCCATCGCCACCTTGTCGGCGTGGCGGTGGAAGATGTCCAGCGTGAGTCCGGCGATGATGGCGTCCCGCATCGTGCCGATCTGGCCGAACAGGTGATGCGGCGCCACTTCGCTGCCCGCCTTGTGCCACGCGCCCCACTCGTCGATGGCGAACTTGACGCGGTGCCCGCGGTCGTACTCGCCCATGATGGCCCAGTGGTCGCGGATCAGCTGCTCCATGCGTGCCGCACGCCCGAGCAGCTCATAGTGCTCCTCCGTAGTGAACTCCACGGGGCCGCCCGCCGTGCCGCAGTAATAATGCAGCGCCCAGCCCCACACGCGGCGCAGCAGCCCGGGGCTCTTGCGCACCAGCGACTCGAAGAAACCTCGCGTCCAGTCCAGATCGCCGCCGCTCGGTCCCGCGGCGATGAACTTGAGCGGCACGCCGAAGCCCGGCGCCCAGGAGGTGAAACGGCGGAACTCGACCGAATACTCCTCGGGGCGGAAGTCGCCGCCGCAGCCCCAGCTCTCGTTGCCGATGCCCCAGAATTCCACTTGGAAAGGCGGCGTGCCGCGCACCTCGCTCCAGGTCGTCGAGCCGAGCGGGGCGTTGCAGTAATCCACCCACCCGTTGAACTCGCGCGCCGTCATGCCGCGCAGATTCGCCGCGAGGTACGGTTTGGCGCCCGCCTCCTGCACGAAGCGCATGAACTCGTTGGTGCCGAACTCATTGGGCTCGTACTTGGCGGGGTGGTTCTCCAGCTTGCGCAGCATGGGCGACCCCGCCCAGAAATTCAGCCGCTTGGGGCGCTTCTCGCGCGGTCCCACCCCGTCGCGCCAGTCGTAGCTGTCGGCGAAGCAGCCGCCGGGCCAGCGGAACAGGGGAGCGTGGATCCGTTTCAGATCATCGACCAGCGCCTTGCGGATGCCGGCTATGTTGGGGATCTTCGACTTTTCGCCCACCCAGATGCCGTCGTAAACCACGCCGCCCAGGTGCTCGACGAAGTGGCCGTGCACGAGCGGGCTGATTGTGCCAATCTGTTCTCTCAGGAGCACCGTGGCCGAACCCTCGGCCGCGCGGCTGGAACGAGGCCCCAGCAGGGCCGCGGCCGTTGCGGAGACGAACGTGCGGCGGTTCATGCGGGCAGCATACTACACCGGAAAGGAGCCATGTAAGCGGTGTCAACTAAGAAACTCACCGCTCGCGTCAAGGCCGCGGGTTGAGCGTCCAAACTGAGTCCAAAGGTTTTGGACACGGTTCTGCCGCGCATTCCGCGCCTTCGCGATGACAACGTGCTCGTCGGTTTCGACACCTGCGACGACGCGGGCGTCTACCGGCTCAGCCCGGAGTGCGCCCTCGTGCAGACCGTGGACTTTTTCACGCCAATCGTCGACGATCCATTCACTTTCGGCCGCATCGCCGCAGCCAACGCGCTGTCCGACGTCTACGCCATGGGCGGACGCCCTCTCACCGCGCTCTCCATCCTCTGCTATCCGGCCAAGGGCGACCTCGACGACCTCGAGCAGATCCTCAAAGGCGGCGCGCAGACCATGGTCGAAGCCGGTTGTGTGGTCATGGGCGGCCATTCGGTCAGCGACGACGAAATGAAATTCGGCTACGCGGTCACCGGTCTCGTCCACCCGGAAAGGATCTGGACCAACGCCGGCGCGCGCCCGGGCGACGTGCTTGTCCTTACCAAGCCCCTCGGCACGGGCGTCATCGGAACCGCTCTCAAGCGGGGCGCCGCGGATCCGGCTCATGTGGAGGCGGCCATCCAATCAATGTCCCGGCTGAACCGCTTCGATGGGGAAGCGCACGGCTGCACCGACGTCACCGGCTTCGGTCTGATGGGACACGCGCGCGAGATGGCCCTCGCCTCCGGCGTCACGCTGGAGATCGATACCGCGAGGCTCGAGTTCCTGCCCGGCGCCCTCGAATACGCCGCGCAGGGCGCGATCCCCGCCGGGTTGAAGAATAACCGCGAGTTCGCCTCCTGCGCCGTGGAACTCCGCCGGCAACTGCCTCCGGAAGTGGAGACGCTGCTCTATGACCCGCAGACGTCGGGCGGCCTCCTGCTGTCGGCCGATCCGGACAAGGCGCAGGGGCGGGTGATTGGCCGCGTTCTGGCGCGCGGAGAAAAGCCGGTGATCGTGATATGAGCAGGAACCCGCTGATCGTGGCTCTGGATGTCGAATCGCGCGCCGCGGCGATGCAGCTCGTGGAGCGGTGCGGGGATCTGGCGGGTTTCTACAAGGTCGGATTGGAACTGTTTACGGCGGAAGGGCCGGGCATCGTGCGGGACCTGGCCGCCGCGGGCAAGCGCGTCTTTCTGGATCTCAAGATGTACGACATCGGCGAGACCGTCAAGCGCGCCGCCGCCCGGGCTGCCTCGCTTGGCGCCTCCCTGCTCACCGTGCATTGCGTGCCGCAGGTGGTGCGCGCGGCGGTCGAGGGCGTCGAGGGCTCGGACACCAGGATCCTGGCCGTCACCGTTCTTACGAGCTTTGACCAGCGCGACCTGGAAGACTTGGGCATCACGGGACGCACGCCCGCCGAACACGTCCTTTCCCTCGCCTCGCGGGGCGCGGAAGCCGGCGCCCATGGCTTTGTCTGCTCGCCGCGGGAAGCCCGCGCGCTGCGGGAACTCGCCGGGCCCGCGCGCCTCCTGGTCACTCCCGGCGTTCGCAGCGCCGGCGCCTCGGCCCATGACCAGAAACGCGTGGCGACGCCGGCGGAGGCGCTCGCTGCCGGAGCCGATTACCTGGTGATCGGGCGCGAGGTCACCCGGGCTGATGACCCGGCGGCGGCCCTCGGGCGCATCCTCGACGGACTCTCCTGACGTCCGGATTCCGGCCTTCCATACCGTGGATAAGGAATTTCGATTGACAGCCCGCCCGGCTATTGATTTAATCGAAGAAAGCTTGGAAGGGGTTCACCTTGCTGTCACAGGTTGGGCCAGGCGTGACCAGGTCGTCGCTGCCGAGCGATGCGGAAGGGCGTGCCACATGCTGCCCGGCTCACCGGTGGAGCGTGCGCACCTTTCCAGGGAGACGGCCGCGAACCGCGGCGTCAGGTGAAATTCAAGAGCCTACCGGCTCAGGACGGGAGCAGAGATGAAGCGAATTCTCCTCACACTATGCCTTCTGGTGTCGTTCGCGATGGGCATCTGGGCCCAGGCGACGACACAGGTTTCCGGCGTCGTCACCGACCCGTCAGGCGCGGTCATTCCGAACGCCACGGTGGAACTGGAGAACGTGGCCACCGGGGTGAAGCGCACGATGAACACGGATCCGGGCGGCGCCTACGCGTTCCTCCAGGTGGTGCCCGGCCCTTACCGGATCTCGGTCCGCGCCAGCGGCTTCCGCACCGCGACGGTGAACGATGTCCAGTTGCTGGTCAACACGCCCTCCACCGTGAACGTCAAGCTCGAAGTGGGCCAGGTGACCGAGACGGTCTCCGTGTCAGCCGAGGTCGAGCAGGTCAACACCGTGGACGCCACCATCGGCAACGCGATCGGCAATAAGCCCATCATCGAGATGCCGCTCAATGCGCGCAACATCGTCGGCTTGCTGGCCCTGCAGCCGGGCGTCGTTTACACCAACAACGATGACACCAGCTCGCGCAACGGCGCCGTCAATGGCGGCAAGAGCGATCAGGCCAACGTGACGCTGGACGGCGTGGACGTCAATGACCAGATGGACCGCAACGCCTTCACCAGCGTGCTGCGCATGACGCCGGACTCCGTGCAGGAGTTCCGCGTGGTGACGCTCAACGCCAACGCCGATCAGGGGCGGACCTCCGGCGCTCAGGTCTCTCTTGTCACCAAGAGCGGCACCAACGAGGTCCATGGGGCCACCTATTGGTATCACCGCAACACGGTCACCACGGCCAACGACTTCTTCCTGAACTCCTCCGGCGTTCCCCGCCAGAAGCTGATCCGGAACATCTACGGCGCAGCCGTCGGCGGCCCGATCATCAAGAACAAGTTCTTCCTTTTCGGCAACTACGAAGGCCGCAAGGACGCCAAGGACGGGCAGGCGCTGCGCACAGTGCCCTCCATGGATATGCGCAACGGCATTCTGAAATACCGTACGAAGGCTGGCACGGTGGCCGCCGTCACTCCCGCCGACATCGCGAGCCTGCTCGATCCCCGCGGCGTCAGCCAGGCGGCGCTCGCCGACATGAAGAAGTATCCGGAGCCGAACGAGTTCGGTGTGGGCGACGGCTTGAACTTCCTCGGCTACCGCTTCACGGCGCCGACGCCCCTGCGCTGGAACACCTACATCGCACGCGCCGACTATGTGCTCGACTCGCAAAGCCGCCACCTGCTCTTCGTCCGCGGCAATCTGCAGAACGACAACGAGAAGGGCATGCCCCAGTTCCCCGGCCAGCCGCCGAACTCGGTCCAGCTGGTGAACAACAAGGGCATTGCCGCCGGATTGACCAGCACGATCACGCCGACCTGGATCTCCAACTTCCGCTACGGCTTGACGCGGCAGGGCAATGAAAGCACTGGCATCGCCAACTTCTCGGCGGTGACCCTCCGCGGCATGGACCCGATCGTCGGACTGAGCCGCGGGTTCGTCTCCATCATCCCCGTGCACACGGTGGCCGAGGACATGAACGTCATCAAGGGCGCGCACACCATTCAGTTCGGCGCCGTTTTCCGCTTCAGCCAGAACCGCCGGTCGAACCTGGCCAGTTCCTTCTCCAGCGCCTCCTCCAATGCCAGCTGGCTCGTCAACTCCGGCGCGGATTTGAGCGCGCCGTTCACCAACATGACCGGCAGCGTCACCCAGTTCCGTTGGGCCATGGCTGACGTCATGGGGCTGGTCACGCAGGGCAATGCCCGCTACAACTACCTGGTGGACGGCACGGTGCTGCCGGAAGGTGCGCCGGTGAAGCGCAACTTCCGCAGTGAAGAATATGAGCTGTACGTCCAGGACACTTGGCGCGTGAACCGGGCTCTCACTGTCACCGCCGGCGTCCGCTGGTCGCTGATGCCGCCCATCTATGAAGCCGACGGGCAGCAGGTGTCGCCCAACATCCCCATCGGCGAGTGGTTCGACCGCCGCGGCGCGCTGGCGCAGCAGGGCCTCAGCCAGGCCGGCGCCGGCAGGATCTCCTTCGTCCCGCGCAAGCAGGGCGGCCGGCCGCTGTACCCGTTCCACAAGGACAACATCGCCCCGCGCCTCTCGCTGGCCTATTCGCCTCAGGGCGATGGCGGTCTGTCGAAGTTCCTCTTCGGCGGACCCGGCAAGACCTCGATCCGCGCCGGATGGGGCATGTACTACGACCTGTTCGGCTCAGGCCTGATGCGCTCCTTCGACGCCACGGCGTTCGGCCTCTCCAACGCTCTGACCAACCCCGCGGCGGTGATCTCCATCCAGAGCGCGCCCCGCTACCAGGGTATCGACAAGCTGCCGCGGGAACTGCTGCCCGCCGCCCCGCCGGCCAAATTCCCCGCCGAGTACCCGGACCTGTTCGCGATTACCAACGGTCTGGACGATACTCTCAAGGCGCCGTACAATATGAACCTGAACTTCAGCATCGGCCGCGAGTTCTCCGGCGGCTGGTTCGTCCAGGGCTCCTACGTCGGGCGGCTGTCGCGCCGGTCTCTCATCCGCCGCGACGCGGC
Source organism: Arcobacter sp. (assembly GCA_020723085.1). Taxonomy (GTDB): domain Bacteria; phylum Acidobacteriota; class Terriglobia; order Bryobacterales; family Bryobacteraceae; genus JANWVO01. The sequence goes on along the minus strand of DYJN01000039.1, from coordinate 22,538 downwards.
GATGCCGACCGACCTCAAGGATCCGAAATCCGGCATGACCTATTTCGAAGCGGCTTCGATCCTCGCCCGCCAGGTGAATGCCGACGTGCCGACGGAGAACGTGCAGAAGGTCGCCTATTGGGAGAACTTCTATCCCCACATGGCCACCTCCACGCTTACCGCGACTCAAGCCGTCTACAACCGCTTCGCCGCCAACCAGTACGACTGGACTTACGCTCTGTACCAGCTCGACACGGGCGTCGGCCAAGGCAACTGCGCCGCCCGCAACCGTTGCTCGAGCCTAGGGCCGTATGCCTTCTACAACTCGCAGTACAGCTACCTGTCGGTGTTCAGCAGCGTCGGCGGCGGCAACTACCACGGCATGCAGTGGACCGTCCGCAAGCGCTGGAACAACGGCGACGTCGTCGACCTGAACTACACGTGGTCGAAGTCGATCGACCTGCGTTCCAACACCGAGCGCGTCGGTTACTCCACGGGCGTGCTGTGGAACCCGTGGCAGCCCGGGCTGATGAAGGGCGTCTCCGACTACGACACCACGCACCTGTTCTCGGCTCTCGGCGTGTACAACCTTCCCGTGGGCAAGGGCAAGCGGTTCGGCTCCGCCATGCCCGGCTGGGCGGACGCCATCCTCGGCGGCTGGCAGCTGTCCGGCATCTGGCGCTGGAGCTCGGGCTTCCCGATCAGCGTCTTCGAGACCGGCGTCTGGCCCACCAACTGGAACAACAACAATTGGGCGCTGTGGAATGGCACGCCGGTCAAGACGGGCCGGTACAAGAGTATGAAGGATCTCGCCGGCAGTGTGGGGCCTGGGCTCTTCGCCGATCCGGAAGCCGCGCTCAACGCCTTCGACTATGAGCTGCCGGGCGGCATCGGCACCCGCAACGGGCTCCGCGGCGACGGCGTGTTCAACATCGACCTGAACGTCGCCAAGCGGTTCTACATGCCCTACAACGAGCGTCACTCCCTGCAGTTCCGCTGGGAGACCTTCAACCTGACCAACACCTCCCGGTTCGACGTCGACTCGCTGTCGCTGGACATCTCGGCGGCGGGGACATTCGGCAAGTACTCCTACACGTTGAGCCAGCCGCGCGTAATGCAGTTCGGCCTGCGGTACGAATTTTAGGCCGCAGCGCACAACCTGACACGGCGGGACGGGCGGAGCCCTGACGGCTCCGCCCGTCCCTTTTTCGGCGCCCGCGGAAAGGGCCGCCAAACCCCTGTGCCACAATAAGAATGTGACCGGTCACGAGATCCGACGGAAGTTCCTCGATTTCTTCGCCGAGCGCGGCCACCGCGTCGTCCGCTCCTCTTCCCTCGTCCCCGCCAACGACCCCACCCTGCTGTTCACCAACGCCGGGATGAACCAGTTCAAGGACGTCTTCCTGGGGCTCGAAAAACGCGACTATTCGCGCGCCACCACCGCCCAGAAATGCGTCCGCGCGGGCGGCAAGCACAACGATCTGGAAAATGTCGGCTTTACGCGGCGCCACCACACGTTTTTCGAAATGATGGGCAACTTCAGCTTCGGCGATTATTTCAAGGCTGAGGCGATCGGATTCGCGTGGGAGCTCGTGACGAAGGGTTACGGAATGCCCAAGGACCGGCTCTATGTCACCGTCTTCCGCGAGGACGACGAGGCCGAGCAGCTCTGGCAGAAGGTCGCCGGCGTGCCGAAAGACCGGATTTTCCGCCTGGATGAAAAGGACAATTTCTGGCAGATGGGCGAGACCGGACCGTGCGGTCCGTGCTCCGAAATTCACTACGATCTCGGTCCGGAAGCCGCCGCCCCGGGACGCGAACACGAGCAGTTCCCCGATGACGCCGGCGGGCGCTTCGTCGAGATCTGGAACCTCGTCTTCATGCAGTTCGACCGCGATGCCGAAGGGCGGCTGACTCCTCTCCCCAAGCCTTCCATCGACACCGGTCTCGGGCTCGAACGCGTCGCCGCCATCCTCCAGGGCAAGCTCTCCAACTTCGAGTGCGACCTTCTGTTCCCCATCGTCGAAGAAGCCGGGCGGCTCCTGAAGATTTCTTGCGGCGAGGACGAACGCGCCGATGTCGTGCTCCGCATCTGCGCCGACCACGCGCGCGCCGCGGCGTTCCTGATCCATGACGGCGTCGTGCCCTCCAACGAAGGGCGCGGCTATGTGCTGCGCAAGATCATGCGCCGCGCCATGCGCAACGCCCGCCGGCTCGGCGCCTCGGAGCCGTTCCTGTACCAGCTCACCGGCTTTGTCGCGGAGTGGATGAAGCCCGCCTATCCCGAGCTGATGGAGAGCGTGCCGCGCGTGGCGCGGATCGTCCTCGACGAAGAAAAGCGCTATGCCTCGACGTTCCAGATCGCCGAGCGCGTCTTCCATGACGAAGCGCGCGCGGCGGCGGGCGGCGTCCTGCCCGGCGCGGCGGCGTTCAAACTCTACGACACCTACGGCATGGCTCTGGACGAGCAGCTCGACATGGCGCGCGAGTTGGGGCTCGCCATCGACATGGCAGGCTTCGAAGAAGCCATGCATCGCCAGCGCGAGCGCGCCCGCGCCAGCTGGAAAGGCGCGGAGAAGGCGCAGATCGCGCCCGTGTATCAGCAGGTGGCGGATGCGGGCGCCACCCTCTTCCTCGGTTATGAGCAGCTCGCCGTGAAGCCTTGCGAGGTGCTCGCCTTGATCGTGGATCAGAACTCCGTTCCGGAGGTGGACGCCGGCGCGGAATGCGAGATCGTGCTCGACCGGACGCCCTTCTACGCCGAGTCAGGCGGTCAGGTGGGCGATGCCGGCTGGCTGCGGGACGCCGAATCCGGCGCCGTGCTCGCCGAAGTGTCCTCCTGCTACCGCCCTGTGCCGGGACTGCACGTGCACAAGGCGAAGGCATTGGCGCGGCTTTGCACGGGCGCGATCGTGGAGGCTGCGGTGAATGAATCCGCGCGCCGCGCCACCATGCGCAACCACACGGGCACGCACCTGCTCCACGCCGCGCTGCGCAACGTCCTCGGCTCGCATGTCAAGCAGGCAGGCAGCGTGGTGGAGCCCGCCCGGCTGCGCTTCGACTTCACCCATTACGCTCCCGTGGCGCCGGAAGAGTTGGCCGAAATCGAGCGCCTGGCCAACGAAGCCATCCTCCGCGACATGCCGGTCAGCGTCCAGCAGATGGAGCTCGACAAGGCGCTGGAAACGGGCGCCATGGCGCTGTTCGGCGAGAAATACGGCGACCGCGTGCGCGTGGTCGCCGTCGGCGACTTCAGCCGCGAGCTCTGCGGCGGCACCCATGTGCGCCATGCGGGCGAGATCGGGCTGCTCAAGGTCGTCTCGGAAGGCTCCATCGCCTCGGGCGTCCGCCGCGTGGAGGCGCTCACCGGCGTCGGGGCGCTCGAGAAGTTCCAGCGCACCGCGGCCGCGGTCCAGCAGGCGGCGGCCATCCTGCGCACCTCCGAGCATGAGCTGCTGGAGCAGATTGAAAAGCTGCTGGCTCAACAAAAAGCGCTCGAGCGCCAGGTCGAGATGCTCAAGGAGAAAGCGGCGCATGCCGCCGCCGCCGAACTCGAGTCCGAGGCGCGCGACATTCACGGCGTGAGAGTGCTCTCGGCGCGCGTGGAGTCGCTCGACCGGGCGCAGATGCGGAACTTGGCCGACGCATTGCGCAACAAGTGGAAGAGCGCCGTCATTCTGCTGGCCTCTCCCGGCAACGGGCAGGTGGCGCTCGTCTGCGCCGTCACCAGAGACCTGACGGCGAAGGTCCACGCGGGCAAGCTCGTCGGGCAGGTGGCCCAGGCTCTCGGCGGGCGCGGAGGCGGCCGCCCGGATCTCGCCGAGGCGGGCGGCAAGGACGCCTCGGCGCTGCCCGGCGCGTTGGCGGCCGTCTATCAGTCGGTCGAGCGGATGCTGGGATGACGGACACGCGCGCGGATCTGCTGGACGCCGTAGTCGTCGGCGCTGGACCGACGGGGCTCGCCTGCGGCATCGAACTCAGGAAGCGCGGACTGCGCGCCCGCCTCTTCGACAAAGGCTGCCTGACCAACTCGCTCTACCATTACCCCACGCAGATGACGTTCTTCACGACGCCCGAGCTGCTCGAAATCGGCGGCATCCCCATGACGAGCCTCGGCGAGAAGCCCGTCCGCGTGGAGGCGCTCAAGTACTACCGCCGCGTCGCCCAGCACTACGAGCTCGACGTGCGGCAGTATGAGCCGGTGCTTTCGTTCGACGGCGGACCGGGGGACTTCACCGTGAAAACCCGCGACCGTTACGGGCGGGAAAACCTCTGCCGCTGCCGCTTCGTGATCCTCGCCACCGGCTACTACGACCGCCCGAACCTCCTGGGCGTTCCCGGCGAAGACCTCCCCAAAGTCACGCATTATTACAAGGAGCCGCACCCGTATTTTGATCAGGATGTCCTGGTCGTCGGCGGCAAGAATTCCGCGGCCATAGCCGCGCTGGAACTCTACCGCGCCGGCGCGCGCGTCACGCTCGTCCACCGGCGCGAGAGCCTCTCCGACAGCATCAAATACTGGATTCGCCCCGATATCGAAAACCGCATCAGGAGCGGCGAAATCACGGCATTTTTCTCGACGGTTGTCACGGGAATTCGCCCTGACAGCGTCGATCTCCGCTCGCCGGAAGGGCCCGTCACGGTCCGGAATGATTTTGTCTTCGCGCTCACGGGATATCATCCCGACACGGACTTCCTCTCCCGCCATGGCATCGTCTTCGATCCGCAGACGCAGCGGCCGGCGGTGAACCAGGAAACGCTCGAAAGCGATCGCCCAGGGGTCTACCTCGCCGGCGTGCTCGTCGCCGGCATGCACACCAACGAGATCTTCATCGAGAACGGGCGCTTCCACGGCGCGCAGATCGCCCGGGCGATCGCGCGGCGCCTTTCAGCGTGAGCCGCCCGGCGGCTCGACCCGGAACAGCCCCAGCCCCTGCCTGATCAGCACCGGCTCGACGCCCCAGGCGTGAGGCAGATCGCGGAGCGACTGCCCGAGCCGGGCATAACCGCCCCTGTCGAGAGGCACTGCAATCCAGCGGATCCCCAGCCGGTACAGATGGGCCGTAGCATGCCGGCGCCAGACGCGCTGCTGCAGCGCTGTCAACTGCAGATGCGGGGTCAGGTCTTCCCACTTGCCGGCCGAGTTGAGCGCCTGCACCGAAACGGGAGCGCGCGGCCCGCCGTGCTGAGTGCGCACAACCACGGCGTCGGCGGGCCGCGGCCTTTCGAATGCCATCTCCCACCAGGCGCCGGCGCGCGAATCATCCCAGGCGTACCATCTCGTTGCGGGATTCTGGTCGCACGCCAGCAACGCGTCCCCCGGATTCGGGCGGGCATCAAGCCGCCACCGGGCAGACGGCGGCACGGGCCGGCCGCGCCATTCGATTGCCACATCCTGAACCGCCCACAGGCCGGGCCAATCCGCCTCCAGCTTCACCCGCACTGCGCGGTAGAACCGCGAACGCAGCGAGGCTCGCAGCACCGCAATCCAGTCGGGACGCGGAGACGAAGCGGTCGCCAGGGTCATGGCGGCGTTGTCGAATTCGGCTGACGAGAGCGGGCCAAGCGGGACCGCCCGCAGATAGGAGAAAGGCAGCCCGTACAGATCCAGCAATCTTTGCCCGCCTGCCAGCGGGGCGGCGCCTTCCAGAAAGCCATACTCGTACAGGTGGCCGCGCAGATAGTCCTGCTCCGGTTCGAGGCGCAGTGCGGCGCGCCAGGGAAAGCCGCGCAGGCGCCAGGCATGCTCGCCGGCGTATCGGTCCACCAGCCACGGCGACACGGCGATGGATTGCAGCAGGAACAGGATCACAGCGCCGCGCGCTCCGGCCGCGGAGGCCAGCGCGAGAAACAGGAACGGCAGCGATGGGAGGAGGAACCGCGCTCCGATGTTGCGCGTCCACGGCAGCAGCAGCACCAGCCCCGCCGCCAGCAACAGCCGCCCCTGCGGCGTGCGCGCAGCCAGAAGGCTCAGCGGCAGGAGCAGGATCGCCGGACCGGCCAGCCCCTGCAGTTCCGTTCCGTCCCACGCCAGCGCGCGCACGATCCGTGCGGGACCGGAGATGCCATAACTCGCCATGTGACGGCTCAGATGCTGCTCGCTGTAGGCGTGAAAGGCGTCGTTGGGGAAAATGGCGTTGCCCAGCGGCGCCAGCGGGTTGCCGGTGAGAATCGCGTTCCGCGCGAGCCAGGGGCCCGCGCACAGAAGGATGCCCGCGCAGCACAGCAGCGCCTTGCGCCTTCCTCCTCGCCACAGAGCCCATAGGGCCGCCGCAGCCGCCGCTGCCGCGCCGGGCATCTTCACTGCATACGCAAAGCCCGCGGCCAGCCCCGCGTGAAAGTACGCAGGCCGCGCCTCCCCGGATCCAAGCATGGCTCCGAATGCCGCCAGCGGAAAGAAGGCCGCCGCGGCGTCAGTATACGCGCAGGTGCCGGCAATTCCCGCTATCGGCGTCAGGAAATACAGTCCGGCAGCGCTGAAGGAGACGTGGGAATGCAACCCGATTTCCCGGCCGATCCACAAGATTAACGGGACAGAAGCCAGGAAATATCCGAAATGGACCAGCTTTGCGGCGCTGTGGCCGCCGAGCAGGAACGCTGGGTAGAACAGCGTCTCCAGCCCAAGCGGCAGGAGTTCGTAGAAGCCGATGCGCTCCGTGATTCCGTGGTGACGGGCCCAGTCCGCCACCAGTCCCAGATGATAGCCGGCGGAATCCGGCTGAATCTCGGGAGCAAGGGCATGGGTCAGGTAATAAAACCCGTAAGCCGCCGCCGGCGCCAGCAGCCACAGCGGCAGTTCCGGCTTCGCGGGCGGCTTCCAGGCGCGCCAAAGGGGTGCGGTGGCAGCCACGCAGAGCGGCACAATCACCGCCGGATGCGCCCATCGCAGGATCAGCAGAACGAAAAGAACCGTGCCGAGCAGCGCCGAGCCGGAGGCGAACTGCAGCGTCCAGTGCGGCGCGCGCCGCCACACGGCGCGGCCCATGCCGAGGCATGCGGCCAGCGTCAGGACGGCGCCGCTCAGGATGCCGGACAGCGGATGCAAGGCCCTATTCTAAGCCAGGCGGCCCCGGTCAGTACTCGCTGAAACAGAACACGTCATTGGAGCCGTCCGGCGAGAGACAGTACTCGCCGTCCTCCAGCGGCTCGTTCACCTCGACGCGGAACAGGCCCGGCTCGAGCGGCGTGACGAGCAGAAAGATAGGCCGGGGGCTGTCCTTGCGGCCCCGCCCCTGCGCCGGAACGAGCAGCGTGCGGCTGCCCCCGCGCGGCGTCATGCGGTACAGCGCCAGCGTGTCGGGATTGACCTTCTCGGCCTTGAACAGGAAGATCGGCTCGGGCACGGGCGTCTTGACCGGGCTCTCGGCCCCCGGCACGGTGTACAGCGTTCCGTCCTTTGCCTTCGATTCGGTGGCGGCGCTCTTTTCGGTCTCGATGAGTTTCGAGGCGTGCAGCAAGTAGGGCACATCGGGCTTGGGCGGGCGCGGTCCGTTGTACTTGCGGGGCGCCTGAGCCAGTGCCGGCACAAGAGCCAGCAGAACAAGCGCGGTCAGATGGCAGGCTGTGGCAGAGCGCATCGTGGAGATCCTCACTTGGAAATGGATGGCGCCGTGGGCCCCGCGGTTCCGTCCAGAAGTGCGGACAGATCCTCCAGGCAAGCTGCAGAGGGCTGGAGCGGCAGGGAAACCACTCCGGGGGGCGCCGGGCGGGAGGGCGAGGCCAGCCATCCGGCAGCCGGCACATGGGCCTTCAGGCGCGAGGCGAACTCCGGCCAGTTCAGATCCTGCAGAACAGGAGAAGCGAAGACCGCGTCGAAGCGCAGCCGCGCCGCCATCTCCAGCGCCTGCACGGCGTCGGAAGCGGGGACGGCGCGGTGTCCTCGTTCACCCAGGGCGCTGATCAGCGGTCGCAACGCCTCCAAATCCGGATGCACCAGGAGCAGCGTGAGAGGCCGCGAGAGTTGCCGCGGCGGGCGGCGGGCATCCTGAGCCGCCGACGCCCGCTCCAGCGGGAACCGCAGCTCGAACCGGATCTCGGCCGCGGCCCGCTGCTCATGGAATTGCCCCCCGCAGCCTTCCACCAGATGGCGCGAGGCCGTAATGCTGTCGGCCGGCAGCGCCGCCGGAGAGACCGGGGCGGGCAGGCGCAGAGACAGTACCGCGAAGCCCTCGCGCGCGCCGGCGGCCAGCTCGAGCCTTGGTTCCGGCGTTTCCTGCTGCGCCTGCTCAGCGGCGACCAGCAGGCCGAGCAGCGCCTCATCCAGCAGACTGCGCGGAGCGCGGATGTGAAGAGGATGGCCCGGGAGGTTCGCTCGGACCTCCACCTGCATCAGGCGCCAGGCGTGGCGGCGGAAACCGCAGAGTTCGCGGACGGCCTCCGAGAGATCAAACACGGAAGGCCGGGCGAGCTCCCGCTGGCCCAGCGCTGCCAACCGGTCGACGAGGCTCAGGGCGGATTCGGCTTCCTCGGCCAGCCGCTCCAGGCCCTCTTGCCGCGCCTCGTCCTGAAGGCTTTCGAGCAGCGGCCGCAATTCCCGGGCGACGCCTGACATCAGCAGGCTCGAGGCGGCGATTTGTTCGCCCCGGGCCACCTGCTCTTTCAGATGCCGCTGCTCGCGCATTTCCAGGGCGATGGCGGCATGCTGGGCCAGATCTCCAAGCGCATCCCGCAAGTCAGGATGGAGCTCCAGCCCCAGGTCCGAGCCTATCAGCAGCACGCCCTTGTCCTGATGCTCCGGAAACAGCGGGAATTGCAGCCGGTTTGCGGAAAACGAAGCCTTGGGCGCCCCGTCGCCGGGAAGCGATATGGCGGCCTTCAACCCGGGATGGCGCAGGATGCGGCGGAGTGATTCTTCGATCAGCGCTGAGGCCGACGCGGCGTCCGGCGCATGAACCACCTCCCGGCTGAGCTGCCTGATGGCGGACACTTGGCGGCGGAGCAGATCCAGGCGGGCGAGCCGGCGCCACCAGACCAGGGAGGCGAGACCTACGGAGACGGCGGCAGTGGCGAGCGCCGTCGCGGTCAGCGGGGAATCTGCCGGGAAAGCCATGGCATAAGAGAGGGGTCGCGGAAATCGCGGATGGAGAGTTCCGCACCGGGCGCTTCTTTCAGCGTGGTCAGCACGGCCACGACGCGGCCGCCCGCTGCGCGCGCCGCTTCCAGCCCGCCCGGCGAGTCCTCGAAGATGATGCAGTTGCGCGGCTCGGCGCCCAGCCGCTGCGCCGCGGTCAGATACACCTCCGGATCGGGCTTCGGGCGGTGAACCTGATGGCCGTCCACAATGGCGGGAAAGCTCTCCCGCAGGCCGGTCCTTTCCAGCACGAAGTCCACATTCTCAGGCTCCGCGTTGGTGGCAAGCGCGCACGGAACCCCATGCCGGCGGGCTTCGCCGATGAACTCTTTCACGCCCGGCACGATGTGCTCCTCGAAGACCGGCGCCATCAGTTCGCGGTACAGGCGCTCCTTGTCGGCCCCGTGACGGAACACCTCATCCTCGGCAATGGCCGGGCCCCAAAGAACGCGCACAATCTCGTCATTCCGCTTGCCGAGCATCTTTTCCATGACGCCGGTCGACGGGATGCCATGGCGCTCCAGATACTCTTCCCAGGCGCGCGTATGGATGGCCGTCGATTCGATCAGCACCCCGTCCATGTCGAACAGCAGCGCCAGACCCGGCGCCACGGCGAAACTGTCCCGCATTCGCCGTCATGATAGCATCCCGGCCTTGCACGGCCGGTGCGGTTGCCCGCGCCGCTTGAGAGCAGCCGGCGCGGATACAATAAGAGGGCGATGGATCTGTTCGAGGAAATCGCCCGGTTGCGGCGCGCCGGAAGGAAGTCCGCTCTGGCCACCATCATCAAGGTCAACGGCTCCATCCCCAGCCATCCCGGCGCCAGGATGCTCGTTCGGGACGACGGCTCAATCGCCGGCACCATCGGCGGCGGCTGCGTCGAGGCCGAAGTCTGGCAGGCGGCGCGCGAGGTGATGGAGACCGGCAAGGCGTGCATCCGTTCGTTTTCTCTGGCGGAAGACGCCGCCCATGACAACGGCCTGATCTGCGGAGGCCAATTGGAGATCTACATCGAACCGGTGGAGCCGCTGCCGAGGGTCTGCATCTTCGGCGCCGGCCATATTTCCCGCGCTCTTTCGAAGCTATGCTCGATGCTGGGCTTCTCGGTCACCGTCGTCGACGACCGCGAGTCGTACGCCAGCCGCGAGCGTTTCCCGGAAGCCGACGCGGTGATCGCCGGCAATTACGAGGAGATTTTCCCCGCCCTCGACATCCTTCCGGACTCCTATCTGATCATCGTCACCCGCGGCCATCGCGACGACATGCGCGTCCTGCGCTGGGCGGTCACCACCGGGGCGGGCTACATCGCCATGATCGGCAGCCGCCGCAAAGTCATCAGCGTTGTGAAGGGGCTGCAGAAGGAAGGTTTGGCGCCGGAACTGTTCCAGCGCGTGCATGCGCCGATGGGACTCGATATCGGCGCCGTCACGCCGGAAGAGATCGCCGTCAGCGTGGCGGCGGAGATGATCGCCGTGCGGCGGAAGGCGGCTTCCAACTGGCCCGCTCTGTCGATGAGCGTGCTCGGCGCGGCTTCGCCCGCGGCGCCCTCGAAGTGAACTTCCGGCTGAGCGCGATTCTTCTGGCGGCCGGCGCGTCGTCCCGCATGGGGCGGCCGAAACCGCTGCTGGAATTTCAGGGCGAGACCTTCCTCGACCGGCAGATCGGCTTGTACGCGTCGCTTGGCGCGAAGGTGATCTGCGTCCTCGGGCACGATCCCGGAGCGGTGGCGCGCGGGTTGCGCCGCGCTTCGGAGGCGGTGCTGGTTCTGAATCCTGCGCCCGAAGCCGGACAGCTCTCCTCCCTCCAATGTGGTCTGCGCGCCCTGTGCCGCGGCACGGAGGCGTTTTTCTTCACGCCCGCGGATTCGCCCGGCGTGCGCCCGGAAACTCTGGCCGCGCTGTTGCAGGCGTTCGATCCGGAGACCGCGGACTTCGTGCAGCCGCAGTTCTGCGGTAGGCACGGCCATCCCGTGCTCGCGGCAGGGCGCACGGCGGCTGGGTTCCTGGCCATGGCTCCGGAGGGCTCGGCGCGCGAATTGATCCGGCGCAGCCGGAGGCGGTTTGTCGAAGTCGCGGATCCGTTTGTGCTGCTCGATGTGGACACGCCGGAGGCTTATCAGAAGCTGGTGGAGGGGCGGGCGCAATGAGACTGGCGGGATGGAGGCGCCGCGCGCTCCTGGCGGCGGTGCTGCTGATGGCAGCCGCCGCAGCCGCGCTGCCGTTCATCGATCTCCCCGCATTGGCGCCCCCGCTGAGATCGGCTCTCTCGCGCGCCCTCGGCCGCCCTGTGGAACTCGGCGCCGTGCGGCTCACCCTCCTGCCGGTGCCGTCGTTGCTGGCGGAGAACGTCGTCATCGGCGAGGATCCTGCCTTCGGCCTCGAGCCCTTCGCCTACGCCGACCAGATGCGCGCCTCGATCCGCCTGGCGGCGCTCGCGCGCGGGTCTCTGGAAGCCGGCGCCATCCACTTCACCGGAGCGAGTCTGAATGTGGTCCGCGACGAGCAGGCAGGCTTCAATGTGGCCGCATTCCTGCAAAAAGCCTTCTCTCCGGCCGCCGCTGCACAGGGAATTCCCGAGCTGATTCTGAAGCAAAGCCGCCTGAATTTTCGCAGCGGCGCGCTGAAATCGGCGTATTATCTCAACAATGTGGCGCTGGACCTCCAGCCGCCACGGAGGCCCGGAGAGGAGCTGCGGTGGCGCTATGAGGCCTCGCCGGCCCGCACCGACCGGGCGGAGCAGGGCTTCGGACGCTTTACCGGCTCCGGCCGTTGGTTCCCCGGTCCGGGGGGCGGGCGCTTCGCCGTCGACGTCTCCCTGGAGCGGAGCGCCGTGCAGGAGCTGCTCGTCCTGCTGACCGGCCGGGATCTCGGACTCCAGGGGCGCTTCGTGGCCGGCGCCTTCCTCGACGGCCCCCTTCATGCCCTGGAATTGCGGGGCAATCTGGAGATGCTCGACCTGGAAAGGCAGACGTTTTTTGATTTCCAGTCCAGGAACCTCCAGCTTCCCTTCCAGGGCCTGCTGGATCTTGACCGCCAGACGGTGCAGCTCGCTTCGGCGCCCCCGCAGCGGGGCCGGCCCGCCGCGCCGTTCACCGTGCGCCTCGAAGGGCAGGAATTGCTGACCACGCCGTCGTGGCGCGCGGAGGTGGAGTTCTCAGAGATCCCGGCCGCAGGGCTGCTGGAAGTATGCCGCCGCCTGGGCGTGCCTTCTCCCCGCTCGCTGCGCGTCGAAGGCGCCGTCTCCGGTTCTGCCGGGTTCTCTACGGGACAGCCCGCGCGCGGCCGCCTGTCGGCGCCGGCGGCGCGGCTGTGGTTTGGAGACGGTCCGCCGATCGAGGCTCAGGAGTCGGCGCTGCGGCTGGAGGGAGACCTTCTGACGCTGGAAAGCGCTCGCATCACCTCCCCCGCGAAGGCGCAGGCTTCGCTGACAGGCGTCTGGAACTGGGCAGGCGAGAAGCTGGCGTTCGAACTGCGGACGGAAAACATGGAGATCCGGGAGTTGAACGGCGCCCTGAAAACGGTGGGAACCCTCGGCACCGTGCCGTTCCTCGAGCATTGCGGGACCGGCGCGTGGCGCGGCCGCCTTGCGTTTGCGATGGAGCCGGCGCGGGAAGCAGGTCCGGCCGTGACAACCTGGAGCGGTCAGGCGGCTCTTTCAGGTGCGCGCTGCGCCCTTCCCTGGCTCCCCTCATCCCTGCTGCTTCGCAAAGCGATTCTCGAGCCGGCGGGGCAGGGGTGGCGGTTGCGGCAGGCCGAAACCCAGTTCGGTCGCGTGCCCGTTGAGTTGGCGGCCCGTCACGAGCCGAAGGAGAAACCGCCGCTGCACGTCTCGGTCCGCGCCGGCCGCCTCAGGGGTGAGGATCTGGAGACCGTCTTCCATCTGGCGCAACCGCCCCGGCGCAGCCTGCTGGACAGAACTCTGCGCCGCCGCGCAGCCATGCCCGCCTGGCTGCGGCAGTGGGACGTGGGCGGTTCGATCGAGGCGCACGCTCTCGTCCTCGGCCGCCAGGAGTTCAGCAATCTCCAGGCCCGGTTCCACTGGCGCGGAGGGCGGGTCGGCTTTTCCCACCTGAGCGCGCAGTGGAAAAGCGCGGCCATCTCCGGCGCCGGCGGCGTGGAATTGTGGCGTGACGAGCCGCAGTACCACGCGCGCGCCGTGGTGACGGGCCTGCGGGCCGGATCCGCGTGGATCGATGCGGAAGTGGAAGTCTCCACCTCCACGTTGGGTGCAGCGCTCCCGGAGAAGGCGCGCGGGTGGGCCGAGGTCAGCAGCCCGCTCCTGCGCCTCGGCGCAGGCGGCAGCGCGCGGCAGTTGCACGTGTCGCTGGAGTACGACGGAGCCAGAGAGCAGCAGCCGTGGCGGCTGCCCGAGATCAGTTTCTGGATGGACGGGCAATTCTGGAGCGGCCGGGGCAGCGCTACGGCCGGCGGAGCATTGCGCGCGGAGTTCCCGCTCGCAGGCCGCTGGGAGGGCGCGCTGTGGCCGCCGTCGGCGCCGCGCGCGGCGCGGTGACGGCGCGATACACTGCAGTTCAGCAGAACCATTCGGGCACGAACTATGGAACCCCCCACGCCACAACAGGAAGGGCTGGATTTGTTTGAACGCGAGCGCCGCACGGCGGAAGAGCAGATCGCCGCGGCCTGGCAGCTCCATGTCGAGTCCGTGCAGGAACTTCTCGAGCGGGGCTGGCAGGAGCATCTGGGCAGAGCGCTCGAAGAGCGCTTCGAGGCCTTTCGCGAGGCGTTTTCCCGGGAGCTCGATGCGCGGCTCGAGGCCAGGATGGAACAGGTGCGGGCGCAGGCGGCGTCGGCGGCGATGCGGGCCGTCGGAGAGCGCCTCAATCAGATCGCGCGCCGGTTGGACCAGGCGGAAAACGCGTCCGCATGGGCCTCGGCCCTGCTCGATGGCGCCTTCGAGTTCGCCCCGCGCGTCGTGCTGTTCAGCATCAGCGGAAGCAAGGTGCGTTACGAGGACCACCGCGCCACCGCCGATTTTGCCCTGGCCGCAACGCCCCCGGATGCGGTGCCCCTCAAGGAGGCGGCGGCGTTCCGGAATGTGATCGAGACCATGGACGCCGTGATCAGCCTGGCGTCCGCCGGCGAACTGAGCGCCGGCCTCAGCGAAGCGCTGGGCGGAGACGAGGAAACGCGGGTGTGCCTGCTGCCCGTGATCACGGGCCGGCACGATGGCAGGCGCAGGGTGTCCGCCGTCCTGTACGTCGAGAGCGGCGAGGAGCCCGTGGATCTGAATCTGCTCGAGGTGATCACGGCGCTCGCCGGACCCGCGCTCGAGGCTCTCCAGGCTGCAGGCGCCGCGCGGCCGGAGCGCGCCCCCGTCATCCCGATCCTGCCCCCCGCGCCGGCGCCCCCGCCCGCCGCGGCCGCCTCCGCGCGGGAGATGCCGGAGTGGTCCGCCCTGCCGCGCGAAGAGCAGGAATTGCACGCAAAAGCCCAGCGCTTCGCGCGCGTCCGCGTCGCCGAAATCCGCCTGTACCACGCAAAAAAAGTGCGGGATGGCAGGGAAGTCAGCAACATTTACGCAATTCTCAAAGATGAAATCGACAGAAGCCGCGCACAATTCCAGCACGAATTTCTCCGCGTTCCCTCGATGATTGATTACCTCCACCTGGAAATTCTCCGGACTTTGGCCAATGACGATGCAAGGCTGCTCGGCCCTGACTATCCGGGGCCGCTGGCCTGAGGCGGCGGCCCTCTGCCTCCTGCTCTGGGCCGCGCCTGCGGCCGCGCAGAGGGCCTCCGCCGGCGGCGCGGATCTGGCGAAGGCCGTCGAGGCGGCCGGGCGCGGGGGGGCGCAGGCGGCGGAACGGCTGGCCACCCTGGCGCCCCGCTACCCACTCATCCCGGATTTCCTCGCTTACTGGCGGGCGCGGGCGCTCATGTCTGCCGGCCGGTACGAAGAGGCCGCGGCGGCGCTCGGTCCCGTCTGGAAGACGCGCTTCCCGTCCTCCATCGCCGGACGCGCGGCCGTGCTGGGCGCTGCGGCGCTGCTCGAGGCCGGCAGGCCCGGGGATGCGCTTGCCTTGCTGGAGCGCGCTCCGGCCGGTTCGCTGCCTGAACCCCCGGCTTCCCTGGCGGCTGCGCGGGCCCAGGAGGCTCTGGGCGCGAAAGCCGCAGCGGCCGCGCTCTACCAGCGCATCTGGTGCCTTTACCCGGTTTCGTCTGAAGCCGGGGAGGCCGCCAGGGCGCTGAGCGGGCTTGCGGCCGGCGGCGCCCCGGCGCTGCCTCCTCTGCCAGGCGGACTCCGGATGGAAAGGGCGCAACGCCTTTCAAAATCCGGCCGGCACTCGCAGGCGCGCGAAGAATGGCTGGCCATCGCGCGGACCGCCGCCACGGCAGACGTCAGAGAGCGGGCGGAAGTCAGCGCGGCCGCGGCGCTGTACGAACAGGGCAGGACGCGCGAGGCTCTGGCCGAGTTGCTCGCCCTGCGGCCGTCCGGCGCTGAGACCGATGCCATGCGGCTCCACTACATCCTTCTCTGTCACCGCCGCCTCGACGATCCGGCGCCCATGATGGCTGCGCTCGATGAGATCCGGCGGCGCGCGCCCGCCTCGGATTGGATGCTGCAATCGCTGATTGCGGCCGGCAATTACTACCTCGTGCGCAACGAAGCGGCCTCTTTCCTGCCCCTGTTCCGGGCCTGCGCGGACCGGTTTTCCCGTGCCTCCGCCGCGCCGGACTGCCACTGGAAAGTCGCCTGGCGCGCCTGCCTCGGCCGCCGGGCGGAGGCGGAAAGCCTGTTGAAGGAACACCTCGAACGGCACCCGTCTTCCAGCCGCGCCGGAGCGGCATTGTATTACCTGGGAAAGATCGAGGAAGAGCGGGGAAATTCCGCCGCCGCACAGTTGTATTTCTCCGAATTACAAACCCGGTTTCCCAATTATTTCTACTCTGTTCTGGCCTCTTCCCGCCAGCAGCCGGCGGCGGACGGCGGCGGAAATGCGGCCGCCGCCGGCCGGTTCCTTTCCTCCATCGCATGGCCGCAACGGCCGCGGACAGCGGATTTCCAGCCGGATGAAGAGGCTCGGTGGCGCATTGCGCGCGCCCGCCAGCTCGCAGCGGCCTCTCTGGGGGCCTGGGCGGAGATCGAACTGCGCTTCGGCGCGCGCGCCGGAGCCGCGCGCTACGCTCTGGCCATGGAAGCCGCCGGGATCGCCGCCCGCCGCGGCGCCTGGGGCGCGTCCGTGCGCCACATCCTCGGCATTGTCCCCGGCTACCTCTGGCTGCCCCGCCAGGCGGCGCCGCGGCGGTTCTGGGAGCTGGCTTTCCCACTCCCGTACCGTGACGCGATCCGGCGCGAGGCGCGCAGGCTCGGCCTCGACCCGCTGCTGTTGGCCGCGCTGATCCGTCAGGAATCGGAGTTCGACAGGGATGCCGTCTCGCCGTCGGGAGCGATCGGACTGATGCAGGTGATGCCTCAGACCGGCAGGGAACTTGGCCGCCGGCTCCGCATGCGCCGCGTCACGCCTCGCGCCCTGCACAATCCCGCTGTGAATCTTCGGATCGGAGCCTACTACCTCGCCCGGCAGCTCAAGCTGGCCGGCGGCAGCGTGGAAGAGGCGCTGGCCGCTTACAACGCCGGCCCCACGCGGATCCCGGTGTGGAAGGAGTGGGGCGAGTACCGCGAGCCCGCCGAGTTTGTCGAAACGATTCCGTTCAGGCAGACGAGGGACTACGTGCAGTTCATCCTGCGTAACCGCGAGTTCTACCGGTGGCTGTATGGCTCGGAGAAACGGGCGGCGCCGGCTCGCTCCGGCGTGCGGAACCGGATCTCTGACAGGGCGCCCGCGAAAAAGCCGGCGGCGAAAGAATCCGCCCGCGGATCCTCCGCGCGCAAGTCTCCCGCCGGAACGAGCGCGTCAAAGAAAACTTCGGCGAAAGCCGGCTCCGCCGCCGGCGCGAAAAAGCGCCCGTCGAAGAAAGGAGCAAACTCCCGTGCCGGAAAACGCTGACCGGTTCCGCGCTGCGCGCATAGCCGGTTTCACCGAGAGCGTCATCCGCGAGATGACCCGTCTGGCTCTGCGCCACGGCGCCGTCAACCTTGCTCAGGGATTCCCCGATTTCCCCGCGCCTGACGCGGTGAAGGAAGCGGCCGCCCGCGCCATCGCCGCTGACCGCAACCAGTACGCGGTGACGTGGGGCGCCGAGCCGCTGCGCCGCGCCATCGCCGGCTCTTACAGGCGGTTCTACGGCATGGAAGTGGACGCGGATGCCGAGGTCACGGTCGTCTGCGGTTCCACCGAGGGCATGATCGCCTCGCTGCTGGCCACCACGGATCCGGATGACGAGGTCGTCCTCTTCGAGCCTTTTTATGAAAACTACGGCCCCGACACCGACCTGTGTTCCGCGCGGCGCCGCTATGTGAAGCTCCATCCGCCGGACTGGTCGTTCGATCTGAAAGAATTGCGGGCCGCTTTTTCTCAGAAAACCAAGGCCATTATTCTGAATAATCCGCATAATCCGACGGGAAAGGTGTTCACCGCCGACGAGCTGATGCAGATCTCCGGCCTGTGCCTGGAGTTCGGCGCGCTGTGCATCACCGACGAAATCTACGAGCACATCACCTACGGCGACGCCATGCACGTCCCTATGGCAGCCCTGCCCTGGATGAGGGACCGCACCGTGACGGTCAGCTCGGCTTCCAAGACCTACTCGGTCACCGGCTGGCGCGTCGGCTGGGTGGTGGCGCCGCCCGAAATCACCGCCTCCATCCGCAAGGTGCACGACTTCCTCACCGTCGGCGCGCCCGCGCCCCTGCAATACGCCGCCGCCGAGGCGCTGGCGCTGCCGGATTCCTACTTCGAGCAGTTGAAGTCGGACTACGCCGCCCGCAGGCGGATCCTCATGGAGGCGTTGCAGAAAGCCGGACTGCACTGCACGGCGCCGCAGGGCGCCTATTATGTCATGGCGGACATCCGCCCGGCGGGGTTTGCCGATGGCGGCGGGCTCTGCCGGACGATGGTCGAGCGGATCCGCGTGGCCGCCGTGCCCGGCAGCAGCTTCTTCGAGGATCAGGCCGCCGGCGCCCCCTGGATCCGCTTCTGTTTCTGCAAGAAATATGAGACGCTGGAGGAAGCGGGCCGACTATTGGTTGAAGGGCTCCGCGCGATGTGATGCTCCGGGTCCGGTCTGGAGCGTCAAACGAGGCCATTCAAGAACGGTTGCGAGGGAATTTCGATGCTGCCTGCATTTCTCGTACCTGAACTGGAGATTCGCGAGAATGGCAACGGTCCCGCCGTGGAACTCGGCTCCGCCGCAGGCGGTCTGCTCACCGTGACCCTGGGCATCCACCGCATCATCGAGCAGGAGAGCCTCGACCTCTCCATCCATGCAAGCGAAGACGGCGTGCAGTGGATGTCCAAACCGCTCCTGGCTTTCCCGCAGAAGTTCTATTGCGGGGTCTATTCGCGCCTACTGGATCTGCGCAGTTTTCCCAACGTCAAGTACCTGCGCGCCGAGTGGAAGGTGAACCGGTGGGGGCGCGGCGAGCAGAAGCCGCTGTTCGGCATTTATGTGTTCGCCGAGCCGTTGAAGGCGGGCGTGCTCAAAGCAGCCGTGTGACCAGCCGCTTCAAAGGCGGTTGATCAGGCTGGCGACATATCCGCCGCCGAAGCCATTGTCGATGTTCACCACGCTGACGTTGCTCGCGCAGCTGTTCAGCATGCCGAGCAACGCCGCCAATCCATGGAAACTGGCCCCGTAGCCCACGCTTGTGGGCACGGCGATCACCGGGCAGCTCACCATGCCGCCCACCACGCTCGGCAGCGCGCCTTCCATCCCCGCGCACACCACGATCACCCGCGCCTCCGCCAGCTTCTCGTAGTTGCCCAGCAGCCGGTGAATGCCCGCCACGCCCACGTCATGCACCTGCGCCACTTCGTTGCCCATGATCTCCGCCGTGACCACCGCCTCCTCCGCCACCGGCAGGTCCGTCGTGCCCGCGCTCACCACCAGCAGTTTGCCTTTCCCCCGCGGCGAGCGGTCCCGCCACACGCGGAGCGCGCCCGACAGCGGAAAGTACTCCGCCTCGGGGCAATTCGCCCGCACCGCGTCGTATGCCTCGCGCGTCGTCCGCGTGATCAGCACGTTGGCGGCGCGCTCCAGCAGCCGCGCCGCGATGCCGGCCGTCTGCTCCACCGTCTTGCCCTTGCCGAAGATGACCTCCGGCAGACCCGTGCGGATCGCCCGGTGGTGATCGATCGTCGCATAGCCCAGCGTCTCGAACGGCATGTGCCGCAGCCGCTCCAGCGCCTGCTCCACCTCCACGGCGCCGCTGCGCACCTGCTCCAGAAGACTCCTCAGTTGGTCCTTGTCCATTCGGGCCTCGATCGGTCAGAATCAGAACTCGATCCGCGTCCCCGGCCGCACTCCGTTGGCCTTCGCCACCCCGGCGCGCACCTCCAGCACATACTGCGCCTCAAAGCCGCCCCCGTAGGCGGGACATTTCTCCTCAGGCCCGGCGCAGGGCGGCGCCTGATGCACCACCTGCACCACCCGCTTGCCGGTGTCAAGCCAGATGATGTCCAGCGGCACCTTCACCTGGTACATCCAGTATGAATACAGCCCAGGCTTGCCGTGGTAGAACAGCAGGCCGCGGTCTTCCGGCAGGTCTTCCCGGAACATCATGCCCCGCGTCATGTCTTCCGGCTGGATCATCTGCTCGGCGCGGATCGTCTTCCCGCTGGGCAGCCGCACGGGCACCGTGTTGTACTCTTCCGGCTTCATCGCCGTCCGGTCCCCGCCGCAGCCGCTCAGGCCGGCCATCAGAATCCACACCAGCGGAGAATAGGCGCGCATCTCCTAAAATGGTAGATGAACCGCCGCCGCCCATGCACACGGCTGCTCCTGTCTCTCATGCCTTGAGCCGGCTCTGGCGCCGCACGGTGCTCACGCTGGAGATGATCCGCTTCGAGCACTCCGTCTTCGCCCTGCCGTTTGCGCTGACCTCCGCCCTGCTGGCGTGGCGCGAGTCGGCCATGGAGCAGGCCCGGCTGTGGCCGAAGCTCGGCTGGATCCTGGTCTGCATGGTGACGGCGCGTTCGGCGGCCATGGCGTTCAACCGGATCCTCGACGCCGCCATCGACGCTCGCAACCCGCGCACGCAAAACCGCCACATCCCCGCCGGACTGCTCTCGCGCGGCTTCGCCTGGGGCTTTACGGCGGTCTGCTCGCTCCTGTTCCTGTTCGCCTCGGCGATGCTGAACCCTCTCTGCCTGAAGCTCGCCCCCGCCGCCCTCGCCGTCGTCTTCTTTTATTCGTGGACCAAGAGGTTCACCTCGCTCTCGCACCTGCTGCTCGGCTTCGCGCTCGGCATCGCGCCCGCCGCGGCGTGGATCGCCATGACCGGAACGCTCGATCCGCGCATCCTCTGGCTCACCGCCGCCGTGACGCTGTGGACCGCGGGCTTCGACGTGATCTACTCCTGCCAGGACTTCGAATTCGACCGCCGCGAGGGTCTCTTCAGCCTGCCGGCGCGGCTCGGGATCGCCCGGGCGCTGATGGCGGCGCGCGGCTTCCATGTCCTGATGGTGGCGGCGCTCATTTTTCTGGCGCGCGCGTTCGGCGCGGGTCCGGCTGCCTGGGCAGGCACGCTCCTCACGGGCGCGCTGCTCGTCTGGGAGCACCGATTGGTGCGCGCCACCGACCTGTCGCGCGTAGACGCGGCCTTCTTCACCGTGAATGGCTGGATCGGCGTGCTATTCTTGGGATTCTGGGCCGCCGACATCGTCTTCCGGCCGCTGGGAGCCTGATTCCGAAATGACGATCCTGCCCGCGTCACCCTCCTTCGAAGACACGCGCCTTCTGCCGGTGCTCGAGAAAGTCAGGCGGCAGGAAAGGCTCGCCTTTGACGACGGCGTGCTGCTGTTCCGCTCGCACGACCTGCTCGCCATCGGTTACATGGCGAACCTCGTGCGCGAGCGCCTCCACGGCAACGTCACCTTCTTCAACGTCAACCGCCACATCAACCCGACCGACGTCTGCGTGGCTTCCTGCCGGCTCTGCGCCTTCGGCAAGAAAGCCCGGGACCCGAAAGCCTACACGATGTCGCTCGAGGACGTCTGGGCGCGCGCCGCGCAGGGCGCCGCCGAAGGCGTCACCGAACTGCACATCGTCGGCGGGCTCCACCCCGAGCTGACGCTGGACTGGTACTGCGACATGCTGCGCGGCATCAAGCAGCGCTTCCCGCAGATCCACCTCAAAGCCTTCACCATGGTCGAGGTCGCCTATCTCTCGCGGCGCTTCCGCATCCCGCTCGAAGAAGTGCTGCGGCGCCTGCGGGAGGCGGGGCTCGACTCCATGCCCGGCGGCGGCGCCGAGATCTTCTCCGAGCGCGTCCGCCGCATCATCTGCGACCACAAGATCGACGGCGGGGAGTGGCTGGAAGTGGCGCGGCTGGCTCACCGCATGGGCATCAAATCCAACTGCACCATGCTTTACGGCCACATCGAAACAGAAGAGGACCGCGTCGATCACCTCCTGCGCCTGCGCGCGTTGCAGGACGAGACCGGCGGCTTCGTCACCTACATCCCGCTGGCGTTCCACCCGGACAACACGCCGCTCGAACACATCCCGAAGACCACAGGCTTCGCCGATCTGAAGAACATCGCCGTGGCGCGCCTCCTGCTCGACAACATCCCGCACATCAAGGCGTACTGGGTGATGATGACGCCGAAGATCGCCCAGATCGCCCAGCGCTTCGGCGCCGACGACATCGACGGCACGGTTGTGGAAGAGCGCATCTACCACGATGCGGGCGCCACCACCACCCAGGGCATGCGCCGCTCCGAGCTCCTCCATCTGATCCGCATGGCGGGACGCGAACCCGTCGAGCGGGACACCGAGTACCGGCGCGTCGGGCGCTCCGAAACAACCTTCGCAATTCTTGTTTGAATCCGGTCAGCGGCCGAGGAACTTCTCCAGCCGCACGGTTTCGCGATCCGCGTTATCGAGGTGCCTCTTCGCCGCCGCCGCGTCGCCGCGCTTGATCGCCGCCTCGGCCTCGTCCATGTAATACTCCACGCGCTGCGCGGCGGCGGCGATGTCGCCCCGCAGCCCCAGGCCCATGCGCGCCTGTTCCTGCTTCAGCCGGTTCAGGCTCGCCTGGGCGGCGTTGACGCGCGTGCCCAGCAGCATCAGGCGCTCGCGTAGTTCGCCGAGTTCGCGCTCAGCCGCCACGGGGCCGGCAGACGCCGCCGCGGCGGGCTGAGCCTGCGCAGGCGGAGAAGCGGGCTGGGAGGGTTCGGCAGGCGTTTCGCGCCCCGCCGGCAGGGCTTGGGACCGTTGCGGCGCAGCGGCGGGCTGCCTCTGCGTCCGCCGCGCGGAGGCGGCAGGCGCCGCCGCAGCTTCCCGCGCGCGAGCCGGGCTCGCCGGCGCTGCTTCGAGCGGCTCGGAAGCGGCGGGCGCGGCTGTTTGAACCGCCTCGGCTGGCGCTTGCGGCGCGGCGCCCTGCGGTTGAACAGGCTCGGATGGCT
>DYJN01000106.1 GCA_020723085.1 Arcobacter sp. | reverse complement strand
CGCCGCCAGCGCCTCATACTCGCCCCGCACCAGCAGGCTCGCCGCCTCCCGCGCCCGCGCGGCTGCGTCCGGGATCTGCGCCGCGGCGGCGCCTGCCGCCAGCCAAACGGCAGACAGAAAGAGTCGCCTATTCATCTTCCACCACGACGGCTGTCCCGTACGCCAGCAGCTCCGCCATGCCCTGCGCTACCATCGAGGTCGCAAAGCGCGTGGCGATCACCGCGTTCGCCCCCAGCAGTTTCGCCTCCGTCACCATCCGGTCCAACGATTGCTCCCGGCTCTCGGCCAGCAGCTTCGTGTACTCCATCACCTCGCCCCCGACGATGTTGCGCAGCTGCGCCATGATGTCCTTGCCGATGTGTCGCGCCCTCACCGCGTTGCCCCGCACCAGCCCCAGCGTGCGCACAATCCGTTTGCCCGCCACCGTCTCGCATGTTGTGACGATCACTTGTCGACCCTCCGGTATCTGTCATGCGGCAACTGCCGCAGCCGCTCCACCACGACGCTCGCCAGCAGCAGCACAAACCCGATCACGATCGCGCTGCCGATCATCTCTTCCACCGTGGGCGGGCGCCAGTGGCGGATATACAGGATCGCCCCGTAGATCAGCCACGCCACGATGCCCGCCATCACGAACAGCCATCCCAGGCGCCGCGGCGCCTGCACGCTCAGGCTCTTCTCCAGTTCTTTCATCCTCGCCTCCGGCGGCTCGGCAAAAGCCAGTTCCCTCGTCATCTCTTGCAGCCGCGCCAGCTCTTCATACGTGCGGCGGCATTCCTCGCAGTCTTCCAGATGGATTCGCACCCGCTGCGCACCGGCTTGCGTCAATTCGCCATCCAGATAAGCGGATAGCATCTGCCGGATTTCCTCGTGCTGGCTCGGCGTCGTCACAGATACCTCCTCATCTGCTCGCGCACCTTGTCGCGCGCGTGATGCAGGCGCGAAGACACCGTGCCAAGGCTCAGCCCCAGCACCTCCGCAATCTGCCCGTAGTCCATCCCGTGCCAGTCCCGCAGCAGCAGAATCTCGCGCTGCTCGGCCGGCAACGACCGGATCGCGGCCCACAAACGCTCCGCCATCTGGCTCTGCTCGGCCGTCCTCTCAGGTCCCATTGCAGGCGACCGCAGCAACGTCTGATCGACCTCCGCCTCCCGCCGCCGCGCCCGCCGCCGCAGGTGGTCGATCGCCAGATTCCGGATCACCGAATAAAGCCACGCCGTCGGCTCGCGCCCCGGATCCCGCCTTGCCCACCGCGCATGCAGCCGCAGATACGCCTCCTGCGTGATGTCCATGGCTTCTTCCCGCTCGCCCACCAGATGCAGCGCAAAACAGTAGGCCTTCCTCCTGCCCCGCTCGAAAAACTCCGCGAAGCTTCCAGCGTCGCTCGCCGCGCTGTCTTCCACCGGTATTAGTGGCCTCATCGCCGCGGCCGTCATGGCTCTGCTGTCTATAACGCCCTGCGGCCCGTTTTCTTCTCCACTATCTCAGTTTCCGCTTCCGGCGGTTCCCGGACCCTCGCCGCCGCGCCTCATGCCAGCCCACCCCTTAGCCCGGCTATCTCCCCCTGCCGCCAGAGCCGCCGCCTGTATCCGTGCCCCCCTCGCGCCGCGCCTCTGGCTCCTGCCGCCTGCAGTCATAAATCCGGTAGTGTCCATAGCTCCGCTCCAGCCGGCACGCCTCTTCGATGACCCCCTTCAGCCGCGGGCTGAAATTCAGCGCATCCGCCCCAATGCCCTCCGTGAACACCGCGTACCGCGCCTTGCCTTGCTTCAGCAGTTGCCGCAGCAGTTCGGCGCGCTCGGGTCCGCCATACACAAACCCGTAGTTTTCCCAGTAACGCCGCCCGGCCCGGAACCCAACGTCCTTCATCGAGACGATCGCCTCGTCCGGTCCTGTGTGCTGCGTCAGGAAACACACGGTCTCTTCGAATCCCCGCTGCCCGTAGTCGTATGTGGTGGGGTAGGGCGCGCGCGCCATGCACAGCGCCAGCCCCAGCGCCCATCCAACATGCGCCGCCGCAGCGGCCATTTGCGCCCACGCTCCCCTGTTCTGCCACAACGCCAGCCCGGCAATCGCCCCTGCCGCAGGCAGCACGAGCGCAGCAAGATCCGCCCTCGCCAGCCGTCCCTCCAGAATCATCTGGTCCCGCAGCCATCTGGCTGAGATGGCGAAAAACGCGGAGAACAACAGCACGCCGGCTCCCGCTGCCCAGAGCCGGGCGGCCCCGGATGCCTGTTTTACCCGCTCCCAGGCGGCGCTCGTCCAGAGCGCCGCGTTTGCCGCAACGATGCCCCATGCGACGAAGACGTACTTGAACGGCGCGCGGCCATATGTATACGTCAGCCCGCAGTAAATCGCCGTCACAGCCAGCGCCCAGCCCAGCACCACTGCCGCCGCCTGCCATTGCTTCCGGTTCTCGCGCCATCCCCTCCACACGAGCGCCGGCAGGGCCGCCGCACCCACTGTCCAGGGCAGCAGACCGCTCCACTTCACCTGCCATACGCACATGTCGAGCAACACCCGCCAGTGCGCCGCCAGGCGGTCCATCCATGATCCCGGCGATGCCCGTTGGGCGAGGCTTTCCACCACGAATCGGAACGTGTATCCGGCATCTTGCCCGGTCAGCCATCCATACATCGCGTAGCTGCCCAGAAACAGCCCCGCGCCTGCCGCCATCGCCCGCGTGACGCGCCAGAAAGCTTTCCGCCAACCGAACTGAAGCCCCGCCAGCGCAATCACGGCAGGAATCACCGACAGCACCGTCGTCAGTTTTGCCCAGAATGCCGCCGCCGTCAGCAGTCCAAGCGCCGCGTATTCCCAACCCGCAGGCTCTTCCTCGCGCGTCTGTCCGTCCCGCCAGCTCAGCCGCAGCGTCCACACCACCACGCCTGTCAGCAGCGGACCGTATACGCTGGTGTCGATGTCCAGCACCGCGGCGCCCTGCAAAGCGAACGGGTTCAGGAGGAAAAACGCGCAAAACCAGGGCGCCGCGCGCCTTGCGGTCTCTCCGCCCCACAGCGTCCGGACACCCAGCCACACGATCCAGCCGTAAAGGAACAGGCACGCCAATCCGAACAGCCGCGCCTGCGCCTCCCCGAAGCCCCACAGCCGGAACCACCCAGCCAGCGCATAAATGTATAAAGGCGGATGGTACAGCCCGGAATGATGCGGGTTTTCTTCTCCGCGGTAGTAGATGGGCAGTCCCGTCTCGGACGTCGCCTTCGCTACCGCCGGGAAATCCATGTCGTCCAGATGCAGCGGCTTGCCCGCCGGGATGGCAAACAGGATCACTGCCGCTGCTGCCGACGCCAGCAGCGCCGCCCGGCTCACCTCTCCCCCTCCTTCCGCGCCGGAGCCGCCCGTACCAGCATCTGCTTGGCGAACGGCTTCCAGGGGCTCCGCAGGTAAAGTCCGATCAGCCGCCGGTCCACCGGCAGCCGCGATTTCACCGTGAGAGGAAGAAATCTTGGCCGGCACTCCAGAATCCGAAATCCATTCGCCTCCAGAAAATCGCAGAGAGTGACGTGGGAGTACACCGAAATATGCGTATAATCATCGAAATATTCTTTGTACGCAAAGCGGTAATTCGGCTGCACGATCACGAGCTGCCCGCCCGGGGCCAGCTTCCGCTTCAGCCCTTCGAGACACCGCCCGAATTCCGCCTGCGTCAGGTGCTCAAACAGGTTGCTCGCGAAGGCCAGGTCCACGCTGCCGTCTTCCACAAATTCCAGGTCCGTGACGCTTCCCGTGTGCACCCTCACGCCCGCCGCCGCGTGGCGCGCCGTCACCTCCGCCACGTCCACCGCCGTCCGCCGCCCGGCACGGATGTTGTTGATAAAGTGGCAGTAGCCCGCTCCCATCTCCAGGACATGCCCGCCCGGCGGCGCCAGGCGGGAGAAGTAGAAATCGCACAGCGCCTTCCACAGCTCCTCGCGTCGCGCGTCATACCGGAAGCGGGATTCGAAGTAGCTCATCCCCTTCGCTCCTTCCACCCGAACACCAGCCCGCTGATCATCCCTAACCCTACCGCCAGCGCCGTCCAGTTGCTCCGGTTGCCTCCCTTGCTTGCACCCACGCGGCTATGGAAAGTAACAGGGCATTCCACGATATGAAATCCATGCTGCAGCGCCGTGTCCAGGAAATGCGCGTTGAATTCCAGGTTCACTTCCGGATTCAGCAACGGCAGCAGCCGCCGCAGGCTTTCGTTCCGGCACAGCTTGTAGGTCGTGCCCACATCGGTGAACGTCCCCTTGCCGATGTGCTTCGCCTCGAGGAGCTTCCCGACGAAGAAGTTGCCATAGTACATGAACGTGGTCAGTTGCGTCCACCGCTCCCGCAATTGCTCGACGATCCGCGTCCCGTTGACAATCTCCGCGTGCGGAATATAGGCGAGGAATTTGTCAATGTCATACGCCCGGAAGGTCAGGTCGCCCTCGCAGACCAGCGTCAGCTCCGTGTCCGTTCTCGCCAGTCCCTCCTCCAGACACCGGTACACGCACCACCCGTAGCCCTGCCGCTTCTCCGCCACCACTTCCGCCCCGGCTGCTGCCGCCGCCGCCGCCGTGCCGTCGCGGCTGTTGTTGTCGACCACGATCACCCGCGTCACTGCCGGGTGCGCCAGAAAATCCTCCACTGCGCCGCGGATGCTCTCTTCGTCGTTGTAAGCGGTCAGCGTCACTGTCAGCCGCAGGTTCGCCGGAGGCGCCCAGAGTATCGCCCTGTCCCTCCGCTTCAGCGGCAGCAGGAGGAAAAGGTCGATCGCCGACAACGCCGCCCCGCTCCACACCAGCAACCCGCTGACAAGATACGCCTGCCCAACCCGCGCTGCTTCCGCTCCCTGCGCCGCCAGCCTCGACGCCAGCTCTACCGCTGACGCCCCGCAGAACACCAGGAACCCTCCCAGCGCGATCAGCAGGCCATACAGCAGCAGCGGCGGCAGGCTCAGGCGCGTTCGCCCGTTCGACTCATGCCGGCTCGTTTGCTTCATAGACTGCGGTCGAGGATCCCTTCCTGCCGGCGTCCCGCAGCACGCGCGGAGAGCCAGATCAGCCAGCCGCGGCGTTGCAGGTACAGCCAGCTTGCCGCGCGGAAGCCGATCCTGCGCCGGAATTTTCAATCTTAACATCGCCCGCCGCGCAGCCCCCGTCAGGCTGTCCCAACGGGGCAGGGAAGCCGCAGCCTCACAACCGCCCGGAACAGAGCACCCGCACACCTTCGCCCGGCGCCTCGAACTCCGCCTCCGCCGCGCCGCCCTTCACCGCATCCTCAATCCACCGCCGCCCCGCGTGGAGAACCTATCGCGTCCTCCTTCCCTGCCGCCTGCAGATCGGATCCGCGCCGGGACTTGCCCGTCGGCGACCAGCGCGGGCGGCTGGCGCTGCGCCCGGATTCTGCTCAGTCCTGCCCCGGAAATTGCAAGCCCCAGCGCCCACCGCCGGTCTACGCCCGCCACCGCTCCGCGGGGACCTGTGCCCGCCGGCAGAGCGAAAGGATTTCTAAGACCGTGGAAGCGGTTCCTGCGCCCGTGCCTTCCTGCGCCGGGGTGTCCGGCGGAGCCGCCCATCTGGCCAGCATTCCTGACCCCAGGCTCATCCGGTGAGCCTGCGGATCGCCGAAAATTGCGGCATGGAGAACGGTTCGCTGCTCCCTGCCGCTCCTGCCCCACGGAGTTCCTCCTCCGAGGTGCTCGCTCGTCTGGATCAGATCCTGGCCGTATTGGAAAGGATCGCAGCCAGCCTGCCGTTGGCGGCGCCCGCCACGCTTCCGGGCGGCGCGCGGCAGACTCGCGGCAAACCGGACGCTCCGGAGGCATTGCCCGCGGACGGAGGCCCCGCGACGCCTTCCTCGTCGGTCACGCTGATCCCCGATGCCATCGCTCGCCTGCTCGACAGCCGAAACGTCCGCGTGCGCGGCGTTCCTGCGCCTTCCCCCGCCGACCCCCTGCTCGGCCGCCTCGCCCTGTTCCTTGCCAGCCGCTACCATCACCTGAGGCCCGTGCTTGACCGGATCAAGCGCACCATGCAGACCGGCGGCGCCTGGCATTACAAGATGGCCGGCCGCCCTCCGGAGGAGATCGCTTCCTGCTGCCAGTTCTGCCACCACCTGCATGGCATCGCTTACCTGTCGGAGTACCGCTACCACCGCTCGCCCCGCTGTCTGATCGAGGGCCGGTCTTCTACTGCGCCCGAGGCGCAGAACTTCTTCTCTGGCCAATGGCTCGAACGCGCCATCCGGCAGCAGCTCTCCCTCCTGGCCGCCCAGGACGGACTTGAGATTTCGATGCTGGCCAACGCGCAGGTTGTGCTCCCGAACCAGAACGACTTCGAACTCGACCTGCTGGCCTCCATCGGCGGCGTCCTCCTCTGGATCGAATGCAAGACGGCAGACTACCAAAGCTACGTCCGCAAGTACTCGCGCGTGGCCCGCATGCTGAACCTCGGAAAAGAGCACAGCATTCTCGTCCTCACCGATGTCGCTCCCACGGTATGCACCCATCTCTCGGACCTGTTCGACATGACCGTCATGCCGCCCCACGGGCTGCTGTCACACGTGCGATCCCTGTTGGGTGTCCGGCAGCTGGGTTGCGCCGTCTAATACTACTGGGTCATAGATAGAACATTTTGTGCTGCAACTGTTTTGTCCGCAGCGCTCATATGGGGTCAAGCCCTTGAGGCGCGCGCTGCGCGGTCCCCGGGTGGAGGGCCTGGGCCTTGCGCCGCGGGACGAGCCGACCGTCGCCAGCCGCTTAAGGATTCCCCCGCAGCTAACTTCCCGTTGAACCGCGGCGCAACCGGCGCTGGTTCCAGGTCGCCTGAGTATTCCTGCCGCGGGCAGCTGCTGCCGGGTCAGAGGAAAAGCGTCGAACCGATGGCCGCCCGGCTCCGTCCGGACCGTGTGCAGGCCGCCCGGCAGCCGCTGCATCCCTTCGTCGCCCAGTCGCCGTGGAGCGATGAGGCGGTGCCGGCTTC
>DYJN01000038.1 GCA_020723085.1 Arcobacter sp. | reverse complement strand
CTAAGGCAATGGGCTCAGCCGTACTTGCCCGAGAATGTGGAAGTGCATTTCGAGGTTTCCGATGCTCCCCCCGTGGAAGCCATCATCGCCGCCGCTCACCGCTCCAACGCGTGGGTCGTCATGGGCACGCATGGACGGACCGGCTGGCGCCAGGTTTGGCTCGGATCGGTCACTACGCGCACCATTGAACAGGCGAAGGTGCCCGTGCTCGCGATCCCGCCCGACAAGACCATCTGTCCCCAGTGAACCTCATGCCTGATTGGGTCCTCGCCATCCTCGCCGCCGGCGCTTACATCGCGCTGACGAAGTGGGTTCTCCCTCGCTTCGGCGTTCCCACCTGAATGAGTCCCTCCTGTGACGCCGGGGCCCGGCGTCCTCAAACCAACGATCCGGATCAAGAAGAACACCCGAGGGAATAAACCGCCGTATTGGTCAGGTACTTCAGGTCTTCGCCTGATACAATCCGTTCCTTTCCTTCCACATGATTGGAGCAGATGCGCAGACGCGGGCTGCGTCTGGAATCGCCCGGAGGTGCGTCGATCATGTTTGCCGACCGCGTTGTTCTGCTCGCCAGAGACATGGCGGCTGCCAGCGAGCTGCGTGAACTGGTGGTTCAATGTTTTCCCTTTCACGAGATCCTGACCATCGACGCCGGTGATCCCAGCAAACGGAAAGAGTTCCTTCAGTCGCTCTCTTCCGGAAAACCTGATCTGGTTTTTGTCGAGCTACGCGACTTCCGGGACATCGCCGAGGTGCTCGAGCCGGTTGTGGCGGCAGATCCGATGCTGCCCCTGCTTGTCTACAGCCGGAAGATGGAAAACCAGGCTTACCTCGAACTCCACCGTTTAGGGTTCGGCAGCCGGATCATTCATCTGCCGGCCAAGGGGGAGATCATTGAGCGCGCCGTCGCCGAACTGCGGTCCAACCAGGCTTTTCCGCTCCCGCCGCAGAGCGATCTCTGTCCCGTGGTGAGCTTTGTGCCAGGCAAGCCTGGCGGCGGCGCCTCCACCGCTGCATGGCACTTCGCCCATGCCAGCGCGGAGCAGCTCAATGCCAGGGTGGCGCTGGTCGACCTTGACCTGAATTGCGGCGTGCAGAGCCTGTTCGGCGCCGTCCAGTCGGGCATGAACCTCTTTGACGCTATTTCTGTCGTCGATCACACGGGGCGCATGCCGGACCACGGATATCTGCCCTCCCGCGGCAACGTCGACATCCTTGCCACACAGAGGCGCTGCCGCTCTTCGCGGATCGATTCCCATCTGTTCGAAAACTTCCTCACCGCCCTCCGCGCCGCCTACCGGCTCGTCATCTTCGATCATTCCGGCAACTGGGAGCGCTTTTCCGTCCAGACCATCAAGGACTCGTCCGTCGTCTTCTGCGTCTGCGCCAACGACTATCTCTCGCTCACTCAGACTCACGGCATCAAGTCCCTCATGGAGGAGGAGGGCTTTCTGGGTTCCGTCAGGCTGCTTCTCAACCGCAACGGCTCCAGTTTCGGCGTCCCGTCCGACGAAGCCGAACGCCTGTCGGGGCTGCCTATGGCAGCCTCCTTGCCGAACTGCTTTGGCCAGTTGCAGCAGGCGTTGCTCGGCAACAGGCTCGTCGATCCGCGCAGCGCTTATGCGCTTGCCATGTCGAAACTGGCGGCGCGCACCCTGAAAGCCCTTCACTTAGCCGGTGAAGATGGGAAGCAGCAACTGGACCGCTGGGAGGGATCCCGGAGCTGGCTCGCCGCTCTCGGCATCCAGCGGCGGCGCCCCTCCGGCTCGCCTCAGGTGGTGGAACGCGCCTGAGCGGAGCTTTCCGCTGATCCTCATTGCCCGCCGGCAGGATTTCTACCTGCCCGCGCCTTCGTCGCCTACCGTGCCTTTTCGTTGCGGGAAGATGCGTTTTTCTCTTGGCAAAAGCGGCGCATTTGGGTTACGATATTCACGATTAGGCAACAGGTAGTACACTATGACGCCTCTACTCGTCGCTGTCTTTTTGACAACCTTCACGCTGGGCGTGCTTGTCTGGCTTACGCTGAAACTGAGCGGTGTTCTTCACCCCCCGGCCGTCGATGCCGAGTGGTGGCGCCATTTCCAGCCGGAGAAATACCGCCCCCTGTCGCACCTCCTGGATCGGGGAGAAATCCTGTTCCTCCGCTCGCAGCCATCCTGCAGCTTCGGCCTGCTCTGGGGTTTCCGCGCCGAACGGGCGCGCATTTGCCTGAACTTCCTCAGGGAAATGAGGGCCGATTTCGAACGGCTCCAGGCCGTCGGGCAGGCGCTCGTCGTCGCCAACCGCTGCTCGCCTAGTTTCCATGAAGAACTTTTCCGCCAGCGCGTCCGCTTTACCTTCGCCTGGTGGCGGGTCCGCGCCGCGTTGCCCGCCTGGCGCCTCGGCCTGGTCGAACCTGAGCCTGCCCCGCTTGTAGAAACTCTGGAGAACTCCGCCGCCGCCGTCCGGGTCGCCTTCGCCCCCGTCGCCTGACCGGCCTCAGCGGGCCGCCTTCAGCCAGTCCTTGGCCTCCTTGAGCTGCACATAGCGGCGCTCCTCCTGCCGGAATGCGGCTGTGTGCACCGACCGCCGGTGGCGCCGGTGCTCCACCGGGTGCTTTATGTGCAGCATCTCGTGATAGAGGACATACTCCACGACATATTGCGGCACCTCCGGCCTGTCCAGCCATGAGCTGAGCACGATCGTGTGGTGCGCGTGGTCATAATGGCCCAGTAGTGTCCGCGAGAGCCGTCCGCTCCAGCCCAGCCGCGGCTTCGCCATCAGCGGCTCGAAATACCGCTCCCTCAGCTCCTCAAACAGATGATCCAGATCGTAAACGGCACCCTGCGGCCCGCAATGCCTCTTCCGGCTCCGCGCCGCCCGCAGCGCCAGATGCGTCCGCCGGATCTCCCGCCGGTTCAGGTACTGCCGGTAGTGCCTCACCCAGTGTTCCGGAGGCGCCTTCCGGAACAGGCGCGAGATCAGGATCCACGCCAGCGCCTCGCGCACTGTCGCCGGCGCCGCAGCCATCAACTCGCTCAGCCGCACCTCCAGCCCGCCCGCCGTCAGGCGCAGCTTGCCCATGGTCGCCACATAAGGCCGCACCAGCAGTTTGACGTCGGGCGCGTCTGGACGCCGCGCCAGCGCCGCGTACACCCGCCGGAAAATCTGTTCGGTCGTTTCCTCGGCGGGAAACAGCTCGCCTGCCAGCAGTTGCATCGCCCTCCCTGAATAGCATAATTTTAGAGTTTCGCGTCCGCTGCCGCGGAAGCAGCGGCCTTGCGCCCGGCCTGAAGCCGCGCCGTCGGCCGCCAAGCTCCGCCGGCGCGCGGGCCGGCACGGAGGTTCATTCTTGCGAGCCAAAATCAGTGCGGTCGGCGCCTGGGTGCCGCCGCGGGTTCTGACCAACGATGATCTGGCGCGGATGGTGGAAACGTCCAATGAATGGATCCTGGAACGCACGGGCATTCGCGAGCGCCACATAGCCGATCCCGGGGTAGCCACCTCCGACATGGCGATCGAGGCTGCGAAAGCCGCTCTCGCCAACCGCGGAACGACGGCCGAGGATGTCGATGCCATCATCCTCTGCACCGTCACTCCGGATCATATGTTCCCCTCCACTGCCTGCATCGTCCAGCACAAGCTCGGCGTCCGCAGGGCATGGGGCTTCGATCTCGTCGCCGCCTGCTCAAGCTTCATTTATGGCCTCACCACCGCCGCCCACCTGGTCGGCTGCGGCACGCACAGAAAGGTCCTCGTCATCGGCTCCGATACCATGAGCCGCATTATCGACTACACCGACCGCACCACCTGTGTCCTGTTTGGGGACGGCGCCGGCGCCTTTCTGATCGAACCCGCCGCCGGCGGCGAGCCCGGCTTCCTCGGCTTCCGCAACGAAATCGACGGCTCCGGCGGCGAAGTCCTCATCATGCCCGCCGGCGGCTCGCGCATGCCACCGTCGCATGAGACAGTCGACAAGCGCCTTCACTTCGTCCACCAGGAAGGCCAGGCGGTGTTCAAGTACGCCGTCAAGAAAATGGGCGATGTCTCCGCGGAGCTGCTGGAAGAACTCGGCATCCCCGCCTCAGAAGTCAAGCTGATGGTCCCCCACCAGGCCAACAGGCGCATCATCCTGGCCGCCGCCCACCGCCTCGGCATCAGCGAAGACAACGTTCTCATCAACATCGAGCGCTACGGCAACACGACTTCCGGCACCATCCCCATCGCGACCTGGGAAGCCTGGCAGCAGGGCCGCCTCAAGAAAGGCGACGTGGTTCTGTTTGCTGCCGTCGGCGCCGGCTTCACCGTCGGCGTCAACGTCTGGCGCTGGGCGTTCTGAGCCGGGACTCAAGTCCGCGCCTGCCCCCTGCTCTGCGCTTCTTCCGGGACCGCTTTGGTTTTCTCCGCCGCCTCCGTCCTGCCGCGCCCGGCGGCGTGCCGGGCGTACCCTTCCATGAGAGGCGCCTGCCCGGATCCGGCATCGACAGGGCGCCTCTGGCGCCCATGAAGCGGCAGTTCGTGCAGCCGCTCCCGCCGGTCACCTGTCCGCCGTGCATTGGGCCGCACGGAAGCAGGCAGCGCCCCGCCCGCCAGTCCGATGCTCGATGGCGCCCCGCGGTTGCAGCGGTGGGCTTTCACCTGGCCCGCCCGCGTCCTCACAGGTATTGCCCGCTGGTATCATAGATGCCTTGATCGTGCACCTCACTCTGGGACTGCTTCCGGCGCTTCTCATCACCGCCGGCGTCCTCCGGGCCCAGGAATTGACCCGCGAGGCGCTGATCCAGAAAGAACGCGAAGAGAAGGCCTCCCGCATCTCGCCAGAGCGCGCCTCCCGCTGGGAAGACCGCATCCGCCTCATCAACGAGAAGAAAATCCCGCAGCGCCTCAGCTACGGCTACAACGGACTTCGTGTCAAGGCTGGCGGCATGATCACTCAGGGCGGCTTCGGCATCGGTCCCGAATACTTCCGCGAAGACCTGTTTAACGGCCGGCTGGAAACACAACTCTCTTACCAGATCTCCACCCGCGGCTACCAGCGCGGCATCGTCCGCCTCCGCTCCCGCAACCTCGCCAGCAGCCGCATTGAGGCCGAAATGCTCTCGATGCACCACTATTACCCGAAAATCCAGTACTATGGCCCCGGTCCGGACTCGCAAAAATCCGGGCGAAGCAATTTCCTGCTGGAAGATAATTCGCTCGATTTCAGCTTCGGCCTCTCCCCGGCCCGCGGCCTCCTGCTCGGCCCCAGCGCCGGCTTTCTCTGGATCAACACCGGCCCCGGCCGCGATGGCCGCTTCATTTCCGCAGACGCCCAATACTCGCCCGCCGAGGTTCCAGGCATCGACCGCCAGACGGATTTCCGCCGCTATGGCGTGTTTGCGCGCGTCAACACTCTGGACAATCCCGAAGGCCCACGCGCCGGCGGTTTCTATCTTTTCCAGTACAACCGCTATGACGACCGCCGCTATTCCGCCTACGGATTCAACCTGCTTGAGGCAGACCTGCGGCAGTACATCCCGTTTTACAATCAGCGCCGCGTCATCGCTCTCCGCGCCCGCACGCTGCTGACCGACACCCGCGCCGGCGAGATTGTGACTTTCTACCTTCAGCCCTGGCTCGGCGGCAGCGACGACCTGCGCGGCTTCCGCCCCTTCCGCTTCCGGGACCGCAATTCGCTTCTGTTCAACGCCGAATACCGCTGGGAGATCTTCGCCGGGCTCGACATGGCGCTGTTCGCCGACGCCGGCAAGGTGTTCCCGCGGCGCGGGCAGCTCAATTTCAGCCGCCTGGAGAAGAGCGGGGGCTTCGGCTTCCGCGCCAACGTCCGCAACCGGACCTTCCTGCGGCTCGATTTCGCCTTCAGCCGCGAGGGCTTTCAGGCGTGGTTCAAGTTCAATGACATTTTCCCCCCGCGCCCGCTCGGCACTTCCTCCACGCAGCCCTACCAGTAATCCGCCATGAAGAAGCTCCTGCTGATCCTCGCAGCCGCCGCCACCCTTCAGGCGCAGAAGTTCTATCCGGACGATCCTCTCTTGGCCGAACCGCAGCCGCGCGACGCCGGAAAGCCCGCCCGCCGCAAAATCTCCGATTGGTACGATCTCTTCTGGCACATCCTCGCCACACCCGGAGAAAAACAGCCGCGCGCCGGGGCGCCCATCCGCGCGAAAAATGTCAACACCCTCGGCGATCCCATGGACGGCGCCTGGTACGTCCGCGGCCATTACTGGCGCAGGATGCCGATCGAAGAGCTGCAGCGCGGCGTCGGCGGAGCCGCGCCTCCGGCGGCGCCCTGGACCGTGGTCGCCGCCAAAGGCGAAGGAATCACTCCCGGATTCACCGTGATCGACGCTGCAAAACGGCGCTTTTTTATCAAGCTCGACCCGAAATCCAATCCAGAAATGATGACTGCGGCGGAAGTCATCTCATCTCGCTTTTTCCACGCCTTCGGCTACCACGTCGCCGACGAATACATCGTCGAATTCCATCCCCGGGACCTCGTCATCCAGGACCGCCTTACATTCATCAACCAGCACGGCGTCGAGCGCCCCTTCACCAGCCGCGACCTTACGGAACTCCTGCTCAAGGCCCCCCAACGGAAAGACGGACGCTACCGCGCCGTGGCCAGCCTCGCGCTCGAAGGGCAGCCTCTCGGTCCCTTCCGCTGGTTCGGCACGAGGTCCGATGATCCCAACGATACGGTTCCGCACGAGCACCGGCGCGAACTGCGCGCCGCTCACGTCTTCTTCGCCTGGCTCGACCACGACGACTCGCGCGCCATCAACACTTTGGACACTCTGGTGAACCGCGGCGGGCGGACCTTCATTCGCCACCACCTGCTCGACTTCGGGTCCACTCTCGGCAGCGGCAGCGACAAGCCCAACAGTCCGCGATCCGGCGCCTACCACTTTACGTGGCGCGATTCCGCCATCCAGATGGCCACTCTGGGCCTTGCCATCCCCTACTGGGCCAAGGCCCATTACCCGCAATACCCCTCCATCGGCCGGTTCGAATCGAAAGTCTTCGATCCCGAGAAGTGGGCGCCGGAATATCCCAATCCGGCTCTTCTCAACCGGCTGCCCGATGACGAGTTCTGGGCGGCCAAACAGGTGATGCATTTCACCGATGAGGAAATCCGCGCCATCGTGCGTGCCGGACGGCTGTCTGACCCGGCGGCCGAAGACTACCTCGTCCGCTGCCTCATCGAGCGGCGCGACAAGATCGGCCGCGCCTATTTCCGCAAGGTCCTTCCCATCGACCGTTTCCGCCTGCGGGGCGGGGAACTGGCGTTCGAGGATCTTGCCGCCGGCCACGGCGTGCCCTCGCCTTCGCCGTACGAGGTCTCTTGGCGCGAATTTGACAACCTGAAACAGGCGCCCGGCGCTGTTCTCGGCGCGGGTCCTCGCGTACCGGCCTCCACAGCCCCTTACATCATGGCCGAAATCACGGCTCCGCGCCGACCGGGGCAGTCCGTCCGCGTCTGGCTGCACGGCGGCCGCGTGGTTGGCGTAGAGTATGCATGGTGAACGTTCCTGAACATCCCTCCTTCGCCTCCTTCCCCGTGTTCCGGGCGCTCGATGCGCGCCGCCCCAGCCGCCTCGACCGGTTCCTGAGCGTTTTCGCCGATGTCCGGGGCGGGGAAGGCGCGGGAGCCCTGCTCCTTTTCGCCAATATTTTCCTGTTATTGTGTGCTTATTATTTTCTGAAAACGGCGCGCGAGCCGCTGATCCTCACCGAGCAGGGCGCGGTCGTCAAGACCTATCTCTCCGCCGGACAGGCCCTCCTGCTCCTGCTGGTCATCCCCCTCTATAGCTGGCTCGCCTCCAAGGTCCGCCGCGCGTGGCTTCTGGCCGGCGTCTCCGTCTTCTTCGCCGCCAACCTCGCCGTCTTCCATGCCTCCGCCGCCGCCGGCAACCGCATCGGCATTGCCTTCTATCTCTGGGTCGGCATTTTCAACGTCTTTGCGATTTCGCAGTTCTGGGCCTTCGCCAACGACCTCTATACCGAACCTCAGGGCAAGCGGCTCTTCCCGCTCATCGGCGTCGGCGCTTCCATCGGCGCGGTGGCGGGCGCCCGCGCCGCCGGAGACGCCATCCGCCACTGGGGCACGCTGCCTTTGCTCACCGCGGGCGGTCTCCTCCTGCTGTTCTGCGCCCTGCTCACGCTGCTCGCCGACCGGCGCGTCTCGGCGCGCTCCGGCGCGGATCAGCTTCTGGCGCGGCAGCAGCCCCTCAAGCCCGGCGACGGCTTCCTGCTCCTTCTCCAGGACCGCTACCTGCTGATGATCGCCTTCCTGGTGCTCCTGCTCAACGTCGTCAACACGTCGGGCGAGTTCCTGCTCTCGAGCCTCGTCACCGAGCAGGCGGTGCACACCGTCGGCGCGGGTCCGGAATTCGAAGAAGCCCGCCGGCGCTTCATAGGCTCGTTTTTCGGCGACTACTTCTTCTGGGTCAACACGCTCAGCTTCCTCTTCCAGGCGTTGCTCGTTTCACGCCTGTTCCGTTACCTGGGAGTCGGCGGCACGCTCTTCATCATGCCGGCCATCGCCTTCACCGGCTACGCCCTGCTGCTCGCCGCTCCCGCACTCGGCGTCATACGCCTGCTGAAAATCGTGGAAAACAGCGCTGATTATTCCATTCAGAACACCGCCCGCCAGGCCCTGTTCCTGCCCACCCCGCGCGAAGTGAAATACAAGGCCAAGGCCGCCATCGACAGCTTCTTCCAGCGCGCCGGCGACGTCACGCAGGCGGGCATCGTCTACGCCGGCACCCACTTCCTTTCTCTCGGCATATCCGGCTTCGCTCTGCTGAACCTCGGGCTGACGGGAATCTGGCTCGTGCTCGTCATGTATTTGGCCCGCGAATATCGCCGCCGCGCTCAGATTCCGTCCCTTCCTGTCTGAGCTTTCTCAACAGCGACATCTCGATGCTCGCATGGGACTTGAGCAGCTCGTCCGCCACCTGATCCACACTGCGGGCTTCGCCTCCGGCGGGCTGCTCCAAAATCGTCCGCAGTTTCGCGCCGAGCCCGCCCGGCAACACTCCATCCAGATACTCCAGCGCCAGCGCCTGCAAAGCGGCATCATCGGAGTGCAGCGAGCGGAACGCCGCCTTCAATGGCTCCCGCGGCAGCACCAGCGCCAACAGCGAGAACAGATGCTCGAGGCTCCGGTCGGCGCGTTCCTTGAGCACTTCGTCCAGATGCCCCAGCGGCTCCAGCGGCGTCTGCTCTGTCAGCAGGCGGCGGCTCCGCCAGATGTTCTGATCCACGCTCAATTCCCGCTCGACCGCCTCGAACACGGCTTCCGCCGGCGGTTTCAGTCCGGGCTCGCGGCAAGCCAGCTCGTCCAGCGCCCGCGCGCACCGGAACCGCACCTCGAACCGTTCATCGCCGAGTCCTTCCATCAGCGCCTGCACCGCACGCCTGCCTCCCAGCGCCAGCAACAGCGACGGAATCCGCCTGCGGATGGCGAAATCGCACTTCGCATCCGCCAGCCGGTCTCCCAGTTGCCCGGTGACCGGCGCCCGCGCACTCAGCAGAGCCTCGCGCGCCGCGCTGTACAGCGAATGCCACGCCAGCAGGTCGATCACTGCCGGAACCAGGACCGGGTTCAGCGGACGCTGCGCCTCCAGCGCCCGCCTCACGCGCGCTTCCTGCCCTGAGCGCAGTTCCGCCAGGCACCAAGCGGCATCGTCCAGCAGCAACGGGGGCGCTGCCGGAGCCGGCGCTTCGCGCTTCACTTCCTTCACCGCAGGCGCCGCGGCATAACGCGATTCGAGGAGCTCGCGGTCCACCGTCCAGTCGTCCGCGCCCGAAGGAAACACTTCTGCCGCGCGGTGCAGCAGCCCGCGCTCCACCACCTGCACATAGATCCGGTCCAGTTGCCGCGCCACCCACGTGTTGGCCGCCGCGATCAGCGCCGTCGCCACCAGCAGCATCCCCGTCACCGGAACGCCCGGCAGCAGCAGCGCCGCCTGGCACACCGCTCCCCCCAGCGCGTCGCCCAGACGGTCGCAGCCGACATCGATCACCGTTTTGGCCGCCCGCTTCTCCGACGGCAGGATCGGCGTGTACATCAGCTCGTAGCCCGCCCGGAACAGCGACCCGCGCAGCATCGCCTCGATCGCGCGCAAGCCGGCGATCACGGGAAACAGCGGCGCTGCCAGCGCCAGCAGGCTGCCGCCGCTCACCACCGCCGGCATCGCGCTCACAGTCCGGCCAACCCCCGCGCTCTCCAGTGCGCGCCGGCTTGCCAGCGTCTGCAGCGCGAAAGACACCAGAGCCACGCCGGTGTTGAAATAGGCGAAAAATTCCAGCAGCCCGTCGCCGCGCCCGAGCGTTTCCGTGGCGGCACGCTTGTAGAGGAAATCGATGATCGCCGCCGTCGTCGTGCCCAGCGCCACCAGCGCCGCCAGGTGGCGCAGATGAGGCGCTGAGCGCAATACCTTTCGCGGAGAGATCCAGGGTTCCGGCTGAAGCCTCGGCGCCGCCGCGCGCCTCGGCGCCTGCGCCAGCAATAAGCCGCAGATCAGATGAATTCCCCCGAGAGCGCCCAGCAGCGCCGCTTCCTGTCCCGCTCCCGCCAGATCCTCCCACTGCGCCGCCAGCAGCCCGCCCAGCACGCTGCCGGTCGTGCCCGCCCCGGCGATGCGTCCAATGCGCTTCTTCGCTTCAATGGGATCGAGCTGTTCGCTCAACAGCAGCCAGAAGCTTGATAGCAACACCGCCCCGAACGCAACCATGTGCAGGTACACCACCACCGCGCCCAGAGACGGGTTCGACTCCACCAGCCGCCACTCCGCCAGTTGCAGCACGCCGCTGGCCGTGAAGCTCCAGGGCACCGCCCGCGCCGGGCTGAAGCGGCTGAACAGCCGTGCGCCGAAGACGCCCAGCAACACGGACACGACCGCCGCCGTCATCACCATCGCCGGCAGCCGCTCCGCCCCGAATGCCTGCAGGAACAACGCGTCGCGGATCGACTTGCCGCCCACCTGATGCGACATCATGAACGCGGCAGTCGCCATCGCCGCCCACGCGGGGAACCGACGGTCGCCTCCTGCCGGCACTCACTCGCTCCTGCTGGGAACCGCCATGCCCGCCACCCTCGGCGCCGGACAGCGCGCCGCGTACAGTTCCGGCAGATTCGTCCTCCACCACGCCTCTGCGTCCTCCTGCCCCCAGCCGTTGCACTCCGGACATTGCTCCAGCGTGCGCCGCAACAGCCGTGCGCTCGCCGGGCGATCCTCGGGCTTCTTGCTCAGGCACTGCAAGATGACCTTTTCCAGTTCCGGCGAGATGCGGACCTCGGTGCGCAGCGACGGCTTGACCGGCTCTTTCTGCACGTGCGCCAGCGCCATCGCCGTCGGCGTCGGTTCCTCGAACACCAGCCCGCCCGTCAGCAGCCAGTACGCTACACAGCCCAGCCCGTACAGGTCCGTCCGCCCGTCCAGTTCGTCCGCGCCGAGCGCCAGCTCTGGCGCCATGAAAGCCGGCGTCCCCGTCGTGATGTTGTCCATGGTCATCCGCCCGCCGCCGCTCATCATCCGCCACCGCGCCAGCCCGAAGTCCAGCAGCTTCACAAAGTCAAACCCCAGACCCAGCCGGCACAGGAACAGGTTGGTCGGCTTGATGTCGCGGTGAATGATCCCCGCGCAATGGGCCTCTTCCAGCGATTCGCAGGCCTGACGCAGAATATTCACTACGCGCGCCGCCGGCTGCGGCCCGAACCGCTTCACCAGCTGCTCCAGATCCAGCCCCTGAAGCAGTTCCATCGCGTAATAGAAGTTGCCGTTCTGATCCACACCGAAGTCATACAGCGACACCGTGTGCGGCGACGTCAAAGCCGCAATCGCGCGCGCTTCGAGTTCAAACCGCCGCTTCAGCAATTCCGCCTGCCGCCCGCTCTGCGCCAGCATCGTCTCCGCCCGGATCAGCTTGATCGCCGATTCGCGCTTCAGCAGGCGGTGCCGCGCCCGCCAAACTTCGCCCATTCCACCCAGCCCGAGCACCTCTTCCATTTCGTAACTGCCCAGCTCCCGCGCATGGTGCACGGAACACTCCATGCGGAAAATCAGCCGGCTCATCCACCAGGCGCACGCGGCCACCAAGAATGGCGGCACGTACAGCACGGCCATTTTGTTCGGTGTCAAACCCGGATCGTACAGCGCCAGGCGCGTGATCGCGTAGGCCAGCGGCCCCATCGCCGCCGAGCCGAAGGCGCCGCCAAGCGCCTGAAGCGGCGACGCGGGCAGGAACAGGGCCGCTGCGAAGATCCACGCCACCAGCACCGACATGCCGCGCACGGGATACCCGGCGGGCCAGGGCGAGGAAACCTCGAACATGGCGATGATGAACGCCACAAGAAGCTGGAACCCCAGCCCCACATACAGA
Organism: Arcobacter sp.; assembly: GCA_020723085.1. Classification (GTDB taxonomy): domain Bacteria; phylum Acidobacteriota; class Terriglobia; order Bryobacterales; family Bryobacteraceae; genus JANWVO01. The sequence goes on along the minus strand of DYJN01000038.1, from coordinate 24,758 downwards.
CTCGACCGGGGCGTCATCACGCCCAGCCGGTAGGCGGCCACGATCAGCAGCGAGACGATGATGAGCACGGCTTCCATGGCCAGCACATGCGGCTGCCGGTGGGCTGCGGCAAGCTCCGGCTGCAGGTACGCCTGGAGCGCAATCAGCGCGATCGTCAGCGCCGCGCACACCACTGCCGTCAATGCCAGACGCGCCGGCGCCCGTTCCAGCGCCTCCGCCGGCAGCGCCGTCCAGGTCGTCGGCGTGGCTCCGGTCAGCTCCGGACAACAGACGCGCGCCCCTGCGATGGTTTGACCGGCCTTCGCTGCCGCTTCCCGCGCCTCAGTCATGCCTCTTTCGATGGTAGCCCAGCCCGAGCCGGGCTCTTGCAAACATTTTGCGCTAAATATGTCAGATTCAGACCCGTTGCTCCGCGTGACGGCAGGGGCGCGTCTCTTCCCTGACGCGTGTGAAACAATATAAGCAGGAGAACCGCCGGACGGGCAGTCGCGCACCCGGCGCGTCCCCCAAGGGGGATACGGCCGGCGTCCGAGGCAAAGTCCGGTCTCCACAGGGCAGCGTGCCGGCTAACGGCCGGGGGGGCGCGCTGAAAGCGCGCTTCACGGAAAGTGCCACAGAAAACAGACCGCCGGCCGCCTTGCGCGGCAGGCAAGGGTGAAAAGGTGCGGTAAGAGCGCACCGCGTTCCGGGCGACCGGAATGGCAGGGCAAACCCCACGCGGAGCAAGACCAAATAGGGGAGGATGGAGCGGCCCGCTCCGCCTGACTCCCGGGTAGGTCGCTGGAGCCCGCCAGCAATGGCGGGCCTAGAGGAATGACTGCCGCCCGGTCCCTCGGGGCCGGGTCCAGAAACCGGCTTACAGTCCGGCGGTTCTCCCGGTTCGAGCGGGCTTCCGCCCCGGCTGGGATTCGCCCCCTGGATTTTTTAAGCTCGGCTCGTTTGCTGCCGCTGCGTGACACCATCCCGCCGCACCACGCGCCCTTGGCGGCGTGCATGATGATTCTGGCCAACAGTTTCGTCTTCCTGCTGGAACTCACGATGCCGGAGCCGGCGCTCGACCAGGTCTTCCACCTGTTCGGCATCGTGCCGGCCCGCTACACTCATCCCGCATGGGCGGAAATGCTCGGCTTCCCCGCCGATGACTACTGGCCCTTCCTCACCAGCATGTTTTTGCACGGCGGATGGACGCACATCATCGGCAATATGTGGACGCTGTGGATCTTCGGGGACAACGTCGAAGACCGCATGGGCCCGTTGCGCTTCACGATTCTCTATCTGCCGTGCGGCGTCGCCGCCGGCGTGGTTCACCTGCAGCTCAACCCCATGTCCGCCCTTCCCACCGTCGGTGCCAGCGGCGCCATTGCCGGCGTCATGGGCGCCTGCTTTTTCCTGTTCCCCCGCTCGCGCGTCATCGTGCTCTTGCCTGTCTTCTTTCTGCCCCTGTTTTTCGAGGCGCCAGCCGACGGTGGAGCATCGCCCCGAGCCGTGGCGCTTTCCCCGCGAAAACGGGAAGGGCCAAAAGTCCGGCACGCGGCCGCCTTCAGGAAATCCGCCGGTCCTCGAGGAGCCACGCGATGGAGTCCAGGTCCGCCGCCACGCTCACGGGACGGTTGGCGAAGGATGGAGAAATTTTTCCTCCTGAAGGCGTTGCCAGTTGATCCGTGTGGTAGCGGTAGATGTAATCCGGGTCCTTCAGCACATGCCCTGTCAGCACCGCCACCACGGATTCCTCCTTCCGCATCATGCCCGAGGCGACCAGCTTCCGCATGCCCGCCAGCGTCGCCGCCGATGCCGGCTCGCAGCCGATGCCGCACTGACCGATCACTGCCTTGGCGTCGGCGATCTCCTGCTCGCTCACCTTCTCCACCACGCCGTTCGATTCGTCGATCACCTGAATCGCCTTCGGCCAGGAAACCGGATCGCCGATGCGGATCGCCGTCGCCAGCGTCTCCGGCTTGGTCACCGGCGTGAACGCGCCGCGCCGGTGGAAATAGCTGCAAAACGGCGCCGAGCCTTCCGCCTGAATGACGGCGAATCTCGGCAGCCGGCCGATGAAACCGAGTGCCAGCAGCTCTCGAAATGCCTTCCCGAATGCGCTGATATTGCCCAGGTTGCCGCCCGGCAGCACGATCCAGTCCGGCACGCGCCAGTCGAGCTGATCGAGCAGCTCCACCATGATGGTCTTCTGTCCCTCGATGCGGAATGGGTTGACGGAATTCAGCAGATAAATGCCCGTCTTTTCAGCCAGTTCGCGGACAAGTTTCAGAATCTGGTCGAAGTTCGCCTCCACCTGCACGGTCAGCGCGCCGTACTCCAGCGCCTGGGCGAGCTTGCCGTAGCTGATGTTGCCATGCGGCAGGAAGATGATGGGCGTGAGCCCGGCGGCGGAGGCGTAGGCAGCCATCGAGGCGGATGTATTGCCGGTGGAGACGCACGCCACCCGCTTCAGTCCGAGCCTCAGCGCCTGCGACGCACCAGCGGTCATGCCGTTGTCCTTGAATGATCCTGTGGGATTGAATCCCTGGTGCTTGAAACGCAGTGCATCCAGCCCGGCGTAGCGCGCCGCGTGCGGCGCCTCGAGCACCGGGGTATTGCCCTCGGCGAGCGTGACGATGCGGCTCATGTCCTCGAAAGGGAGCAGTTCGCGGTAGCGCCACACACCGGAGCGGTCTTCCGGAGCGTTCGACATCCGCCGCTCGCGCCACACCCGCTTCATCCGCTCCGCCGCCAGCCCCACGGGGGCGGAGATCTCCAGCAGGGCGCCGCAACGCGGACAGGTATAAATGACCTCGCCGAGAGGGAAACGCGAGGCGCAGGAAGGGTTGATGCAGAGAAGGTTTGCCGTGGACAACCCTTCAGTGTAAGGCACCCGCCGCGCCCGGCGCAGGTCAGTCGAGATGGAAAATCTCTTCCAGCGGGCGCATCTGCTCGTCGGCGTTGCGTCCGGCGGGATCTTCGAAGAACTCCCGCATCTCCGCCTGCCACCGCGCGTTCACCTCTTCGCGCGCCATGCCGTCCAGCGCAGCCTGGAAGTCCGGCGTCTCCACGTAGCCGACGAGCATCCCGTCGTCGCGCAGGAACAGCGAGTAGTTGCGCCAGCCGGTGCGCCGGAGCGCGTCCAACATTTCCGGCCAAACCTGTTTGTGCCGCTCCCTGTACTCCGCGAGCCGGTCCTTCTTGACCTGGAGGATGAAACACACGCGCTGCATGGCGCCATCATAGCGGGCTTCCGCCGGCGGTGTCATGATTCCCGTATGGGACGCACGATGCGTGCAGCCTGGATCGAAGGGGGCCGCGTCGAACTGCGCGAGCTGGCCGTGCCGCGCCTGCGCGCCGGCGAAGCCCTCGTCCGCATCCACTGCGCCGGCATCTGCAACACGGACCTGGAACTCCTCGCCGGCTACTACGGCTTTCGCGGCGTGCCCGGACACGAGTTCACGGGCACGGTCGTCCAGGGCAGCCGGAAGTGGCTCGGCAGGCGCGTCGTGGGCGAGATCAACGCCGGCTGCGGGCGCTGCGCGCGCTGCACGAAGGGAATGCAGAAACACTGCCCGCGGCGCCGGGTGCTCGGCATCCTTGGCCAGCCTGGCGTGCTGGCGGAGTTTGCCGCGGTCCCGGAGGAGAATCTCCACGCCGCGCCCCGCGCGCTGACAGACCGGGAAGCCGTCTTTTGCGAGCCGCTCGCCGCCGCCTGCGAGATCCTCGAGCAGGTCCGCATCCCGCCCGGCGAGCGCGCCGCCGTGCTCGGCGACGGCAAACTCGGGCTGCTGTGCGCGCAGGCTCTGGCGGCGGCGGGCGCTCGGGTCACCGTCTTCGGGCGCCACCCCGGGCGGGCGAATTGGCTTGCGCGGCTTGGCATCCGCCTGCTGTGCGGCGAGAAGCGCCCCGCGCACGCCTTCCGCTTCGTGGTCGAGGCCACGGGCAGCGCCCAGGGGCTGAATGAAGCGCTCCATCTGGTGATGCCGCTCGGGACGGTGATCCTGAAATCCACCATTCACGAACCCCTGCAAACCGACCTCTCGAAACTCGTTGTCGTGCCCGAGGTGACTCTGGTGGGTTCGCGGTGCGGGCCTTTCAAGCCTGCCCTGCGGCTTCTCCGGCGGCGGCAGGTGGCGACCGCTCCGCTGATTCAGGCGGAATTGCCGCTGGAGGATGTGGAAAAGGCGTTCCGGCTGGCGGCTGAGCCTGGCGCGCTCAAGGTCCTTGTCTGGTGCTCGCCGCCAGACGCCAGTAACGCTCGATGACGCGCTCGACGTAGCTGAGCGTCTCGCGGTAAGGCGGAACGCCGCCATAGCGCTCCACCGCGCCCGCCCCGGCATTGTAAGCCGCCAGAGCGCGGCGCACCGGGTTGGGTGTGTTCTGATACTTCAGGAGCAGATCCCGCAGGAGCCGCGTGCCGGCTTCAATATTCTGGCGCAGGTCATGCGGATCGGCTCCGAGCTGGGCGGCTGTCTGCGGCATGAGTTGCATCACGCCCACGGCGCCTTTCGGCGACACGGCGTGCGGCTGATAGGCCGACTCGGTGGCGGCCACGGCATGCACGATCTCCGGCGGAAGTCCGTGCCGCAGGGCCGCCTCCGTGACGAGCTCGCGCGGATCCTCGGGCGGCGCTGCGGGCTTCAGCCGAGCCGGCGCAGGTTGTTGAGCCTCGCGCGGCGGCTCGGGCAGCCGCTCGATCCTTTCAATGGCGGATGCGGGCATTTCGATCCGGCCGCCGTCCACATGCAGGACGCAGGCTGCTCCTGCGCCGGCGCACTCGGCGCGCGCCACGGTCATCTGCGCGCCCGTGCGCAGGGTCACAAGATCGGCCGCCGGGAGCGGCGGCAGCCAAAACGCAAAGGCCAGGAGATGTCTGAAACAGGAAAGATGGAAGTTGTAAGGCCGCGCCGGTGCGGCCCGCTTTTCTGCGCCCGTCTGGCTATTGAACGTCATCATCCGTCCAGCCGTCTCCGCCGCCGGCCTGCGGCTTGGGCGGCGCCGCGGGCGGCCGGCCTGCGCCCAGATGCCCGTAGTGCATGGCGGCGTTCAGCAGCAGCATGAAACTGCCCTGGGTCTGCTGCCGCCACATCGGATTGTTGGCGAACAGCAGCCAGTGGCCCTTGCCGCGCGGGACGTCGATCAACGCCGGTTTGCCGGCCAGTTCCCGCCCTCCGGCGAGCATCCCCGACACCAGCAGCTCCTTCTCGTTCGCGAACCGCAGCAGCACGCGCGGCCGCTCGTTCGGCGGCGGCAGATAGGGCCGCATGGCTTCCATCATGTCCGCACTCAACTCGCCCGGGCGCAGCGGCGGCGCGGGCGGAGCGGGCGGACGGCCCTGCACCACGTCCGGATCGTCCAGACCTCCGCGTCCGGAGGGACGCGATGCCTGCTGCCCGGCTTGCCGGCCCATGAATCCGCCTCCCATGCCTCCAGTGAGACTGACGTTGAACACCGGCGCAGCGTTGAAGTACACCGGCAGCTTTCCTTCGTATCCGTACACCACCGGGCTGCCCGCATCGGCGACCTCGGCGTTCAGCACAGAGCCCCGGGCGCGCAGCTCGCGGGTCTGGACAATCGTGACACCCTCGACGAGTCCGAAATCGATGGGCAGGCTCGCATTGCCGGCGATGGTGATGAACAGCCCGCCTTCTTCCACGAAACGGCGCACGTTGGCCAGTCCCTCGAGCTCGATCCCGCCGCGGATGTCATCGCTCTGATCCGGCGACGTGCCGAAATTCGGGGTCAGGTCCGACGCCTTCCAAGGAATCGGCTCGCCCCGCTTCGGAAGTCCCTGCAACAGCCGCCGCGAATCGGCGTTCACAGGACCCAGCACGATCACGTCAAACTTCCGGCGCAGATCCGGCGTGTCGCGCAATGTGTGCACCGAAATGTACTCATACGGAATGCCCGTCGTCTCGAATCCTAGGCGGAACCAGCCCTCGTTCTGCGTGTTTGTCCATGTATGGACCAGCGCGATGCGCGGCGCCGCCACCGGGTGCGTTTCCACCTTGGGCATCTCCGGCGCAGCCTGAAGCGTCACGCCCGTCTCGCGCGCCGCCTTCTCGATGCGGGCGCGCAGGTCCGCAGGGTTGTCCTCGGCGGGAATCAGAAACGAACCCGCAGGATACTTCCGCCCGCCCGCCTCAAACGGCTTCTCCGCCGCCAGGAAGCGCACATCCCGCAGCCGGAACCGGAACGTGGCCAGCGCGCGGTCCGCGTTGTGCGCCAGCAGATAGACCTTCCCCTGTCCTTCAATGCCGCCTTCGGGCTTCGGAGGCGCCGGCAGCAGCGTGGCGGAGGCCTTCAGGATCCCCGTGTCCGTCACCCGCGTCACCGGCACGTTGCGCAGCGCTCCCAGCGTCCAGCCGGTGTCGTCGTAAGGGGACGTGTCGTTCGGGCTGTAATACTGGCGGTCGAGGAACATGTCCGCCAGGCGGGAATACAGCTGGTCCATGCGCACCAGGTATGCGCCGCGCGGGAATTTCACCTTGCCCGCTTCGGTCTCCGCATCCAGCCTGTGCACCTCCACGCCGTGCAGCATCAGGTGCCCGGCGAGGCTGGCTGCCTCGGCAGGACGGGGCGCCGGATGAATCACGTAGGCCGCCGGGCCTTCCGTCGTGGCTTTGGCCACGCTGCGTTTGCTCTTCAGCCAGAAATTCCGCAGAAACGTCTCGCGATTCTTCGCCGTAAAATCCAGGGAAATCAGCAATGCAGACTGCTGGAGATTCACGTTGTTCCGGTGCGACCATTTCACCCGCGGCAGCGGCGGATTCGGCCGGTACCAGGCGCGTTGGGTCTGCGCGGGATTGACGGTGCGCTCGCGCGTGTCCGCGCCCCCGTTGCCGAAGGTCTCGTAGAACCGTCCGATCGAGTTATGCCCGTGGGCCACCTGCATCATGTAGTTGGCCCCCCAGCCGTCGTAGAATCCCCACGTCCAGACGCCCGGCACGCCGCGCTTGGTCATCTCCTCCACCTCGTGCCAGGCCATCTTCTGCCACTCGTTGATCTCGATCGGGTCAAACCAGGCGTTGTACGGCCCCATCCCCGTCGACGTGTACAGGAACGGCACCGATTCGTGGAGATCATGGACGACCTGCGGATGGAACTCCAGAAAAGTCCTGTTGATGTTCCGGCTCAAAGCCAGCGCCAGAGCGATGCCGTCCCGGTTGTTGTCATGCGCGACGTACTTGCCCCAGTACACCAGCGGCGGCGGCGTCTTGCCGGGGTTCGCCTTGCGCCACCGGTAGAGATCCACCATGCGCTCGCGCCCGTCCACTTCGATGACCGGGGTGAGCATGACGACCAGGTTCCGCCGCAGGTTCTCGTAGAAGGGCGTCTCGGTGACGGCGAGCCGGTAAGCGAGTTCCATCAACATCTCCGGCGAGCCGGTCTCGGGCGAGTGGATCGCCCCGGTGGCCCAGTAGAAGGGCGCGCCCTCCCGCAGGAGCTTCTCGGCTTCCGCGTCCGGCGTGCGGCGGGGATCGGCGAGGCGCGCCGTGATCTGCTTCAGCCGGTCCAGGCGCTTCAGGTTCTCCTCGCTTGACACGAGCACGACGATCATCTCCCGTCCTTCCTCGGTCTGGCCGATGGACTGCACCCGGACGCGCGGCGACACGCGGGCGAGTTCGCGCATGTAGCGGTGGATGTCCTTGGCATACGTCAGCCGGTTCTCGGCGCCGGCGATGTAGCCGAGGAACTTCTCCGGAGTCGGCACAGTGCTGGAGGCGGGCAGGCGATCGACGAACTCCGTCAGGAACATCGGCGCGGTGGTAGCCTCGCGGATCTGCTTTGTGTAGCCCTCGTCAATGGGCTGCTGGGCGGCCAAAGACAGGGTGGCCAGCAGGCATAGGATCAGGCGGCGCATGGAGCCATTATGTGACAAATGACGGCGGAACATGGCGCTGCGAAGCCGGCAGTGGCGCAGCGGGCAGGGCGCGGGAGGCGTGTGATATGGTTTTTTTCGGACCATAAGGAGCGATTTGTCATGGCCTGCATTCGTGCGTCTTTTCTCTGTCTGCTGGTTTGCGCTGCAGCCGTCCGGGCGGCGCCGCCGGAATGGGACAACCCGGCGGTCACGACGATCGGGATCGAGCCGCCGCACGCGACGATGATGGTGTACCCCGATGCCGTGACGGCGCGGAGCTTCGATCCATCGAAGTCGCCGTGGCGGCTGTCGCTGAACGGAGACTGGAGATTCCGCGGCGTGCTGCGCCCTTCCGACCGTCCCGCGGGCTTCCACCTGCCTGGGTTTGACGACTCGCGCTGGAGGACGATGCCGGTTCCCGGCTCGTGGCAGATGCACGGCTTCGACATCCCGATCTACCGCAACTGGATCTATCCGTTCCCGCAGGACCGGCGGAAGATGCCTTCGCCGCCGTATGATTTCAACCCCGTGGGCAGCTACCGCCGGACGTTCACCGTGCCGGAGACGTGGAAAGGCCGCACGATTTATCTGCATTTTGCCGGCGTGGACTCGGCGTTTTACGTCTGGGTCAACGGAGAATTCGCCGGGTATAACGAAGACAGCCGGATGCCGGCCGAATTCAATATCACGAAACTCCTGAAGCCCGGCGCCAACACGCTGGCCGTGCAGGTCTACCGCTTCGGCGACGGGGCTTACCTGGAAGATCAGGACATGTGGCGGATGAGCGGCATCTACCGCGAGGTGTTCCTGTGGTCGACGGCGGCCACGCACGTGCGGGACTTCGAAGTGCTGACCGATCTCGACGCGCAGTACCGCAACGCGCGGGTGCGGCTGAAGGCTGAGATCCTGGAGCCGAAGGACTGCTCGCTGGAATTCGAGCTCCGGGATGCGGCGGGGCGGGCGGCGGGCGCGGGCAAAGCCGCCTGCGCGCCGAACGTGGAGATCGCCTTCGACGTACCGGGGGCGCGGTTGTGGAGCGCGGAGATTCCGTACCTGTACGAGGGGCTGATCACGCTGAAGAACTCGAAAGGCGCGGTGATCGAGGCGATCCCGCAGCGCATCGGCATCCGGAAAGTGGAAGTCCGCGGCGGAAAGATCCATATCAACGGGCGCCCCGTCCTGTTCAAGGGCGTCAACCGGCACGAGCACTCGCCGCTGACGGGGAAGGTGGTGGACCGGGCGCTGATGGTGCGCGACATCGAACTGATGAAGCGCAACAATGTGAACGCCGTCCGCACGTCGCATTATCCCAACCATCCCCTGTGGTACGAGCTGTGCGACCTGTACGGGCTCTACGTGATCGACGAAGCCAACATTGAAGACCATCACTACGGCAACGGGCCGAAGGGCAATCTCCTGACGGAATCCCCGGACTGGTCCAAGGCGTATCTGGAGCGCGTGCAGCGGATGATGGAACGCGACAAGAACCATCCTTCGGTGGTGATCTGGTCGATGGGCAACGAGAGCGGCGACGGGCTGAACGCGAAGCTCACTTATGAATGGGCCAGGAAGCGCGACCCGTCACGGCTTTGGCATTACGAAGGATCAAGCGCCAACCGCGGTTCGAATTTCGACGTGAATTCGTTCATGTACCCGCCCCCGGCGCGGGTTGTGCAGGAGGCGGCGAAGCTGCCTGACAAGCCGCTGATCCTGTGTGAATACGCACATTCGATGGGAAATTCCACGGGCGGCCTGAAGGAATACTGGGACATTTTCTATTCGGGAACGAACGCGCAGGGGGCGTTCGTGTGGGACTGGACGGACCAATCCATCCGCGTGCCCGTGCCGCCCGAGTACAAGGGCAACACCGCGGCGGCGCATTTCCTGGCCTACGGCGGCTGGTGGGAAGACAAGTCGCAGGTGCCCAACGACAACAATTTCAATTGCAACGGGTTGGTTTCCGGCGACCGCACGCCGCACCCGGGGCTTGCTGCGATCCAGTACGTCTACCGCTACCTGCACGCCTCGCCCGCGGATCTCAGGCAGGGCAGGATCCGCGTGAAGAACTGGTTCCACTTCCTGAACCCGAAGAACTACGCCGTGGGCGAGTGGAGCGTGTCGGCGTCGGGGAGGACGATCGCCGCGGGCGCGCTCCCGGCGCTCGACATCGAGCCGGGCGCGGAGAAAGAGTTCTCGATCCCGCTGCCGCGGATTCAGCCCGAGCCGGGCGTGGAGTACTGGCTGAACCTGAGCTTCAAGCTGAAGGCAGCCACCCGGTGGGCGCCCGCCGGGCACGAGATCGCCTGGGAGCAGTTTGCGCTGCCGGTGGAAGCCGTGCCCGCGCCGAAAGCGGACTTCGCCAAAGCGCCGAGGCTCGAGATCGAGCGCAAGGGAGCGGTGACGGTGCTTTCGAGCCCCGTGTTCCGGGCGCTGTTCGATCCACAGGCCGGCACGCTGATCGATTACCGCTATCAAGGCGCGCTGGTCATGGAGCGCGGTCCGCTGCCGGACTTCTGGCGCGCGCCGACCGACAACGACATTGGCGCATGGAAGGCGATGCGGGGGCGGATCGCCAATGATCCGGAGCGGAACTGGACGCTCTGGCGGGAGGCGGCGCCGCGGATGACGATCACGAGCGCGCAGGTGGAGCGCGTGGACGAGCGCACGGCGCGGATCCACGTCAAGGCGGAGCTGTTCGGAATGGGCGGCGCGACAGCCGCGTGGACGCTGACTGTGTATGGCAGCGGAGACGTGATCGTGGAGATGTCATATGCGCCCGGCAGGGAGAAGCGGGCGATGATGCCGCGCATGGGCAGCGAGCTGGTGCTGGCGCGCGGCTACGAGAACTGGGCGTGGTACGGGCGCGGTCCGGCCGAGACTTACGCCGACCGGCAGTTTGAGCGGATCGGCGTGTACCGCAGCACCGTGGAGAAGGAGTGGTTCGAGTATTCGCGCCCGCAGGAGAACGGCAACAAGACGGGCGTGAGGTGGACGGCGTTCACCAACGCGCAGGGGGCGGGGCTGCTGGCGGTGGGCGCGCCGGAGCTTTCGGCAGGCGCGCGCAAGTTCACCAAGGCGGACATGGAGCGCGCGGCGTATACGTTCCAGATGCAGCCGCAGGGGCCGGTGCATGTGAACCTGGATCTGCGGCAGATGGGCGTGGGCGGCATTGACAGCTGGTCGCAGAACGCGCTGCCCATGCCGCCGTACCGGATCGACTCCGGGCAGGCGATGACGTTCCGCTACCGGCTGGCGCCGGTGACGGGCGCGTATGATCGAAAGACAAGGGAGGCGTTCTGAACGATGGTCAAGATCACCCGCCGCGACGCAGTGCGGGCAGCCGTGCCGGCTGCGGCATTGCTGGCGGCGTGCAAAACCGTTGACAGAGGAGCGAAAGGATCCGTGACCCAACAGGAATTCGGAAAAATGCCGAGTGGAGAGAGCGTGCAGCTTTTCACGCTGAGGAACAAGAACGGGATCGAACTGTCGATCACGAATTACGGCGGCATCATCACGTCTCTGAAGACGTTCGACGGCAAAGGGCTGCTGGCCGATGTCGCGCTTGGCTTCGACACCCTGGAGCGCTACCTGCAGCCGAACCCGTATTTCGGCGCCATCATCGGCAGGTACGGCAACCGGATCGGCAAGGCGAAGTTCACCCTCGACGGCGTGACCTATACGCTGCCGAAGAACGACGGCGAGAATTCCCTGCACGGCGGCAATCAGGGATTCGACAAGAAGCTTTGGCGGGCGCGCACGGAGCCGGGCGAGGCGGCGCAGACGCTGGTGCTCGAGTACACAAGCCCCGATGGCGAAGAGGGCTATCCGGGCACGCTGCGGACGCAAGTGCGGTACACGCTCTCCGACGATGACAGCCTGCGGATCGACTACCGCGCCACGACGGACAAGAAGACGGTGGTGAACCTGACCAACCACACGTATTTCAACCTGGCGGGGCAGGGAAACGGCGACATTCTGAATCACGAAATCGAAATCCGCGCGAGCCGGTTTACGCCCGTGGACTCGGGGCTGATTCCCACCGGCGAGTTGCGGAGCGTGGAGGGCACGCCGTTCGACTTCCGCAAGCCGCGCCGGATCGGGGAGCGGATCGAAGCCGCGGACGAGCAGATCCGGCTGGGCCGCGGGTACGACCACAATTTCGTGCTGGACAGGCAGGGCGGCGGGGTGTCGATGGCGGCGCGCGTGGTGGAGCCGCCGACGGGCAGGGCGCTCGAGGTGTGGACGACGGAGCCGGGGTTGCAGTTCTACACGGGAAATTTCCTGGACGGAACGATCACGGGCAAGGGCGGGAAGGTGTATCCGCGGCGCTCGGGATTCTGTCTGGAGACGCAGCACCTTCCGGATTCGCCGAATCAGCCGGCGTTCCCCTCGACGGTGCTGGAGCCGGGACAGGAGTACCGTTCAGCCACCGTCTGGAAGTTCCTGTCGGTGGCGCCGAAGAGGTAGGATCACCGCAGGGTTTTTCCGAGTTCCTGGGCGAGCAGGGCGGCGCGGCGCGACAGTTCCGCGGCGGCGGACAGGTCGCTCGCGCGCATCTGGTCCGCCTGGCGGAGGAACGCGCGGATGCGGGCGGCGAGGTCAGCCTGATCCCGGCTGAGGCGCCGCCCGCGGATGCGCTCGAGCACCTGGCGGGCGGCGGCTGAATCGGCGGCGAGCCGGCGTTCCAACTGGCGGGCGAGATCTCTCGGGATAACCTCGCCGAGGCGGACAGCGGGGGCGGGTTCAGCGGGCGTTTCCGGCGCCGCCGTCTCTTCAGGTCCGGGCCTGGCGGCGGGGCGGCGGCGCGCGGGGCGCGGAGGCGGCGGCACCCGCGGGAACGCGGAAGGAAGCGGGGGCGGGGGCAAAACAGAAACGGGTGTCTGTGTTTCGGACGTCTCCGGCTCGGCGAGAACCACGGCGGCGGGGACGATGGGGGGCGGCGGGACGAAGGCGCGGACCGGGCGGGCGGGGACGGCTGGAGCGGGCGCGCGGCGGGCGCGGCAGCCGGCGGAGAAAAGGGCCGCGGCGAGAAGCGCGAGGGAGGCTGCGGCGCGCAGGCTCATGCCGCCGCCTCCGGAGCCAGGGGCAGACGGATGCGGACCTGGGCGCCGGAGCCGGGCTGCCCGCCGATCTCAATGGCGCCGTTGTGGAGCTGGACGGCGCGGTAGGTCATGGCGAGGCCGATTCCGGTGCCATTCTGCTTCGTCGTGTAGTATAAATGGAAGACTTTTTCCCGGAATTCCGGAGGAATTCCTGGGCCGGTATCGGAGATTTCCAATTCGGCGTTCTGGCCCCTTTTGTCAAGGCGGACGGAAAGTTTCCCCCCCGATGGCATGGCTTCGAGGGCGTTGCGGAGGACGTTCAGGAGCGCCTGCTGGAGGAGCCCGGAGTCCGCGCGGACAGGGGCAGGCTGATCGAGGCCTCCGGCCTCGATGTGCACACCCTGCCTGGCGGCTTCGGGGCGGACGAGATCGAGCAGGCGGCGGGCGAGGGCGGCGAGGTCGAGATCTTCGGTCTGAAGTTCGACGGGGCGGGTGAAGTCGAGAAAGGTGCGGACGACCCGGTCGAGGCGGACGATCTCCTGGGCGATGATGTCGAGCTCGGGCTGCGCCTCAGGCAGCTCGGGAAGCACGCGGGAGCGGAGGAGCTCGAGCCGCAGGGCGATGGAGTTGAGGGGGTTCTTGATCTCGTGGGCGACGCCGCTGGTGAGGCGGCTGATGGCGGCGAGGCGGGAGCTGAGGCTGAGCTGGTCTTCGACGAGGCGGCGCCCTTCGGCGTCGCGGAGGCGGAGCAGGGCTGCGCCCTGGGGGAGCGGGTCGAAGCTGACGAGAAGGCGGCCGGCGCGGGCTTCCTTGAGCGGGGTGCGGGTGAGGAGGGCGGGGGCGAGCAGGGTGCCGACGGGTCCTTCCGGAGGGAAGAGGTCGTGGATGCGGAGGCCGCTGATTTCGGCGCGGGAGAGGCCGAGGAGGCGCTCGGCCGCTTCGCTGGAGACGATGAGGCGGCCCTGGCTGTCGAAGAGGAGGAGGGATTCTTCGAGGCCCTGGACCATGCGCTCGACGCTGGTGCGGAGCTGGCTGGCGCCTTGCTGGGCGCCGCGGAACTGTTCGCCGAGGAGGCGGAGTTTTTCCTGGATGACGGCGAGTTCGCGGGAGGAGGGCGGCTCGGGGACGGGGTTGGCTTCACCGCTGCGGATGCGGTCGATGGTCTGGCTGATGCCCTTGAGGGGGAGGAGGGCAACCTGGGCGGTGAGAGAGGCGATGGCGACGGCGAGGAGAAACAGGGGCAGGGAGGCGAGAGCGGTGCGGCGCACTTCGGGCAGGATTGCACCGCGGAGGAGGACGGAAGAGACGAGGACCTGGATAAGGAACACGACGTGGCGCCGGGGACTGTCGCCGGGGGCTTCGACGCCCAATTCGACGCGGTTTTCGTAATCAATCTGGCTGCCGAGAACGGCCTGGAACTTGTCGATCGGGCCGAGGTCGAGGAGGTTCTTCAGGGGCAGGCGGGGGCGGACGAGCTGGCCGGTGCGGGCGGGGTTGGAGGAGGCGAGGATGATGCCGCGGCCATCGGCGACGGAGATTTCGACGATGGCCGGCGTCTGGGCGAGCGTGGAAGCGAGGAGGTCAGGGAGTTCGGCGTCGTCGCGGAGGGCGTCGTGCCACTCAGCGATGCGCTGATCGAGGGTGATGATCCGGGCGGACTCGCGGCTGCGCTGCTGGGCGCGGTCGAGGACATAGCGCTTGACGAACTGCGCTGTCATGCGGGCGCGGTCGTGGGAGTGCTGGAGGGAGACGGAGATGAGGGTGTGGAGTTCGACGAGGATGAGGGTGAGGGCGACGGCGGCGACGAGGCCGACGGTCATCAGCATGACGCGGGCGCGCAGGGACATGGATCATTCTCCCGCCTGTGAGGCGCCGTATTCGCGGAGCTTGTTGAACAGGGTTTTCTGGCTGATGCCGAGGATGGCGGCGGCGCGGGTGCGGTTGTTGCCGGTGTGGCGCAGGGTGGCCTCGATGAGGGCCCGTTCGGCTTCGTCGACGGTGGAGCCGATGGGGATGCGGATTTCCGAGGCGGATGCGGCGGAGGCGGGGCCGGCCGGAGCGGACCGGGAGGACGGGGGCGGGAGGCCGAGGAAGTGGCGGGGTTCGAGAAGGCCGCCGCCGGCGAGGATGACGGCGCGTTCGAGGGCGTTGCGGAGTTGGCGGACGTTGCCGGGCCAGGGGTGGGCGCGCAAGGCCTCAAGGGCCTGAGGAGAGAGGCCTGCGACGAGGCACTGGTGCCGCCGGTTGAGGTCGCGGATGATGGATTCGCAGAGCAGCGGCAGGTCGCTGATGCGGTCGCGCAGGGGGGGCATGCGGATTTCGAAGACCTGGAGGCGGAAATAGAGATCCTCCCGGAAACGGCCGGCGCGGACCTCGTCCTGGAGGAGCCGGTTGGAGGCGGCGAGCACGCGGACATCGACCTCGATTTCCCGGGCGCCGCCGAGGCGGCGGATGCGGCGCTCTTCGAGAACACGGAGCAGCTTGGCCTGCGTCGCGAGGGGCATTTCGCCGACTTCGTCGAGCAACAATGTGCCGGAATGGGCGAGTTCGAAGCAGCCGCGGCGGCGTTCCACCGCGCCGGTAAAGGCGCCTTTTTCGTGGCCGAACAGTTCGCTTTCAATAAGGGTTTCCGGCATGGCGGCGCAGTTGATGGCGACGAAGGGGCTGTCGCGGCGGGGGCTGAGCTGATGGAGGGCGCGGGCGGCGAGCTCCTTGCCGGTGCCGCTTTCTCCTGTAATGAGGACGGTTGCGGACGTGGGGGCCACCTGGCGGATGAGAGAAAATATCTCCTGCATTTCCGGCGAAGTGCCGACTAATTCGCCGAGAATTCCCTGGGAGGAGAGCTGGCGTTCCAGGGTCTCGCTGTATTCGGCGAGGCGCCGCTGGGCGACGGCGCGTTCCAGCAGGAGGCGCAGGGCGCCGGTCTGGACGGGTTTTTCGAGGAACCAGAAGGCGCCGAGGTCATGGACCATGCGGATGGCGGTCTCGATGTTGCCGAAAGCGGTGAGGACGATGGCGGGCGGAGCGTTGCCTTGATCCTTGAGCCGGCGAAGGAGCGTGGCGCCGTCCATGCCGGGCATCATGAGATCGGTGATGATGGCGGCAGCGGGGAAGTCTTTGAGGATCTCGAGAGCTTCGGCGCCGTCGGCGGCGGCAGCGGTGGCGTAACCCCAGGCTTCGAGCATGGAGGCGAGCGCGGTGCGCTGGTTGAGCTCATCGTCGACGACGAGAACGCCAGGCTTGCGGGTTTCGGGCATGGATCCTTTCCAGACTATACCTGGGCCGGGGGCGCTAGGATACGGGGAGGACATCGACGATGGAGTGGACGCGGCGGCAGTTTGTGGCGGCTGGGTTGGCGGCGCCCGGGCTCAGATGGCATTGGAAGGGCGCGCGGAGCGCGGTGGCGCGGGTGAAGCTGACGTCGGCCGCGCCCTGGAAGGAGATCGAGTCGTTGTGGGGGAGGATGGGGCTGGGTCTGCCGGAGCGGGTGGTGGCGCGGGCGTGTATGGACTGGTGGCCAAGCGGAGCGGAGCTGCCGGACCGGTGGGCGGCATGGCTGGAGTTTTCCGATGGCCGGGTGCTGGTGGCGGAATGCCGGCCTCGGGAACGGGTGCGGGAGCCAGGGCCGAGGGCGGGGTTTCAGGGCGGGGAAGCGGTGGCGAGGGCCTTGCGGGGCGGGTGAACGGGAGAAACATTGCCGGGCGCTTGCGGCGGACCTGCTCGAGTTTCTCTGACAGGGGCAGCCGAGTTCGCGCCGGGTGAAGACCACGGAGAATCTGGGCAACAGGAGAGGCTGGCTGGTGGCGAATGACGCAAAATTGCGAAACGAACCGAACCTGGTCCGCGGCCGGGAGGACAGCCCGGCGCGCAAGGGCAGTGGGAAGCCCAACGTCGAGGCGGCGAGGGCGGCCAAAGTAGCCAAGGGTGATCGAAGTAGAGCAGGGTGGTGGTTTTCGGCCACTTTGAACAGATGGGGAAGGGCTGGGAACTGATTTGGTTTGAATAGGATAAGGTTTGGATCGCGACGTGCAAGCAGACAATGCGGACGGTGTCCGTGGAGGCGCCGGCCGGGAGGTGATGCCATGACGCGCAAGAGCCTGCTGATGACGATCGCGGCGAGCCTGCTGCTTCCGTGCGCGCCATCGTGGGCGCAGAGCGAGGAGCCGGGCAAGGGCGTTGCTCGGATCAGCCTGATTCAAGGCGACGTGTCGGTGCGGAGAGGCGACTCGGGCGATTGGGTGGCGGCGGCGATCAACGCGCCGTTGCTTGCCGAGGACCGCGTGCTGACCGGCGCGGCGTCGCGGGCGGAGGTGCAGTTCGACTTCTATCACAGGATCCGTCTGGCTGCGGACAGCGAAGTGCGGCTGACGCAGCTCGAGCACCGGCTGTACCAGATTCAGGTGGTGCGCGGCACGACGACTTTCAGCGCGCTGAAGGGCGGGGATGCGCAGGTGGAGATCAACACGCCGGCGGCGGCGCTGCGGCCGGTGGCGTGGGGCGAGTACCGGGTGACGGTGTTCGACGACGAGAGGGCGGAACTGACGGTGCGGCGGGGGGAGGCGGAGATCTTTACGCCGTCGGGGACGCAGCGGCTGAGGCCGGGGCGCACCATGCTGGTGCGGTTGACGCCGGACAACCGGGCCGAGTTTCAATATCTAGCTGAAATTCGGCGGGATGCGTGGGATGAGTTCAACCGGAACCGCGACCGGGAACTGGCGCGCGCGGGGCAGGTGTATCAATATGTGAGCCGGGACATTTACGGGGCGGAGGATCTGTACGGGCACGGCTCTTGGGTGTATGTAGCGCCGTACGGGTGGTGCTGGGAGCCGGTGGTGGCGGTGGGGTGGGCGCCGTACCGCTACGGGCGTTGGGCGTGGCTGGACTGGTACGGGTGGACGTGGGTCAGCTACGATCCGTGGGGCTGGGCGCCGTATCATTACGGGCGCTGGTTCTGGTGGAACAACGCGTGGATGTGGTATCCGGGAGCGGTGGTGGGAGTCCGGCACTGGTGGAGTCCGGCTCTGGTGGGGTGGTTCGGATGGTCGAGCTGGGGAGGGTTCACGGCTGGCGTCGGGTTTGGCTGGGGCGCGGTGGGCTGGGTGCCGCTGGCGCCGTTTGAGCCGCTGTATCCGTGGTGGGGGCGGAGATTCGCGGGCTACCGCAGCGTGAACTACATTGAACGGAACACGACCATCATCCACAACACCAACATTACGAACATCTACCGCAACGCACGGCTGCGGGAAGGGGTGACCGTGGTGCGGGGTGACGATTTTGTGCGCGGGCAGGCGGGGCGCCCACTGCGACTGGGCGGCGAAGAATTGTCCCGGGCGAATGTGGCTCGAGGGGCGCTGCCGTTTGCGCCTTCACGGGAGAGCCTGCGGCTGGCGGATCGAGAGCCGGTGGTGCGGCGCGCGTCAGTGGGCGCCGAGCGCGCCGATCGATTTTACAGCCGGCGACCGGTGGCGCGGGCTGAGCGGATCCCCTTTGATGAACAGAGAAGGACGTTCGAACAGTTGACCGTGCGGAGCGGCGTCGCCGAAGGGCGGCGCGGGGCGGTTGCCGAGCGCAATGGAATAGAGCGGAGCGCCGCAGGCATCGGGGTTCGCGAAACCGGCAGGCGGACGGAACGCACTGGCGCCATTGACACTGGCGGCTGGCGGCGTGCCGATGAGGGCTTGCGCCGGACGGAGACGCGGAGCTTGGGGACGAGTGAAGGCATCCGCAGCCGGACCGAAGTCCGGACTGAAGAGGGAAGCCGCCCGGCGACCGGCTGGCGCAGGGTGGATGAGCCGGCGCGCCGGACGGAAACTCGGACGGGCGAGAGCGATTGGCGCCGGTTTGGAGATCCTGCAGTGGGAGTGCGCAACCAGGAGAACAACCGGACGCGGATGGAAATGAGCGGTGAAGAGAGCGGACGGAGCGGCTCCGGGTGGCGGAGCTTCGGCGATCCGGGGCGTGGTACGGCGCGGACGGAGACGCCGCGGACGGAGACGCGGCGGACGGAGAGTCCGAGGTGGTCGACGGGCGCGGGCGACAGCGGCGTGCGGGTTTCGCCGGCGCCGAGAACGGAGACGCCGCGCTGGTCCACAAGCGGAGACCAGAGCCGGACCGGGTCGCCGAGATATGAGGCGCCTCGCACCGAATCGCCGCGGTGGTCGACAGGCGGAGGGCGCAGCAACGACGGCGGCGTGCGGGTATCGCCCGCGCCCAGAAACGAGATGCCTCGAATGGAGACGCCGCGGATGGAGCGGCAGGCGGAGCCCTCGCGGGGCGGGGAATCACGACCGGCGCCTCGTGGCGAGCGGGGCAATCGCTTTTCGCCGATGAGCCGGGGCGGATGGTCGACCGGGGGCAGCCTTGCCGCATCCGGGTCTCCGGCGGTGATCTCGCCACGATCAGCTTCAGGCATGAATGAAGCAATGGTTGATGTTTCGCCCAGAAGCTCCAGATCCAACATTGGTTCCGCGTGGAGTGGAGGCGGATCAGCCAGCGATTCCTGGCGGAGACCCGGGGGACGGACATCGTGGAGCACGGGGGGAGGAGTGGTGGATGTCTCGCCGCGCTCCGAGCCGAGGAGCGAGCCGCGTTCGGCGGGGAGCTGGTCGACCGGAGGTTCCGGCGGGCGGACGGGCTGGGCTGGGGACGGCTTCGGCGGCGGGGCGCGGAGTGCGCCGTCGATGAGCATACCGCGGAGCGCGCCGTCCTTTGGAGGCTACTCGGGCGGCGTGCGAAGCGCACCGAGCTATGGCGGGGGCGGGATTGGATCGTCTCCCAGCTTCGGCGGGGGTGGCATTCGCGGAGGCGGCGGGGTGAGCGCTCCGTCCCGCATGGGCGGTGGAGGGATGCGCGGGGGAGGCGGATTCAGCGGAGGCGGCGTTCGCAGCGCTCCCTCGGTTGGAGGCGGAGGGGGCGGGGTGCGCGGCGGCAGGGGGCGCTGACGCGGGCTGCACCATGCGCGCGGTTGATCGATCCATCACCGGGGTTCGTTGAGGCTTTTCAGTACCGACAGCGCTCGCCACGCGGCATGAGACCGGCCAGCTTTGCCGCCGGCGGGCGCTTCGGTGTGTTTTCAGAAAGGCTGGCTGGCGTCCCTGCCCGCGCTGACTCCTCGATGCGTCACGCTCGGTACAACAGCCCCCATATCGTCGGCTGAAGTTTGCCCGATAGGGCGGAGGACGAGGCTGGCACCGGAGCCCGGCGCCCTGCGAACCGGACGAGCAGCGAAGACAGGCGGCTTCTGTCACATCGTCGTGCGATTCTCAAGAACGCGCAGACGGCGCCGCTCCTCCGGTCTCCTGCGTTTTCCGCCCCGCGCCGCAATTTTGTCATAGGGCGAACAGGCGACGTAAACCCGCGTGGGCCTATTCCGTCCTGAAACTTTGACAGCGCTCCTGGAAGCAGGGCTGGCGATGACGACCCGGCTGGAGGAACGGCGTATCGGGAGGAGAAAATGAGAGCATTGCGAACTGTCGCAGTGTCCGCGGCATTGCTGGGAGGCCTGTGTGCCGTGGGACGGGGCGGCGATGGCGTGCTGTATTTCACCATTGGCATGCACATCGAGCCGCTGGGGACCACGGCTCAGGGGTACGGGTCGGGGCAGGCCGATTATCGCCGGCCTGAGCTGTTCCGCCGTCACGTGGAGGACATCCGCTCGGTGGCGCGGATCGTGGAGAACCACGGCGGACGGATGACGATCCAGGCGCAGAGCCCGTTCACGGTGGTGGCTGGGGAAAGCGGCGAATCCGTGCTGTCCGACCTCGCCGCCCGGGGCCATGAGATCGGGCTGCACTTCCATGAGGACGCGCATCTGGGGCGGGATTCTGCCTCTCTGGGAGCCGATGCCTGGTGCAGCGTGATGCAGGAGGAGATCGCGCTGATCGGGCGCGCCGCGCCGGGCGCGCGGATCCGCTACTGGAGCGGCGGGAACCTCTATCCCGACATCCACCGGGCCGCGTCCTGTGCGGGGCTGGAGGTGAACAGCGACTGGAAAAATCCCCGCACGCAGTCGACGCCGCTGGAGATCGTGAGCGTGAATCCGTGGCGTCCCTCAGGCGGCACCGACGGCAACGATTTCACGCTGTTCGCGCGGCATGATCCCAATGGACCAGTGGTGTTCCTGCCCGAGGGCCAGTACGACACGACGGATTTCGCCGCCATGCGCCGCTCGGAGAATGCCGGAGGGGATGCGGCTTATTTTGACTACCTGAAGCGCATGCTGCTGGCCTCGGTGGAGGCTGCCCGCGCCGACCGCGTAAACGTCTTCCATTTCACCGTGCATCCCGGGGAATTCCGGGGCGATCCGCAGCAGCCGTTCGCCGTGATCGAGAATTTCCTTGCCGAGGTCGTCGATCCGCTCGCCGCCGCAGGCAAGCTGCGCTGGGCAACCTTCTCCGAAATGGCGGACGCTTTTGCCGCATGGGAGCAGGCCAATCCCGGCGTGGAGCCCCGAGCGATTCAGGCGCCGCCGGAAACCGGGACGGACAAGCGTGGTTACATCACCTTCGCGGTGAATGTGCACGACTGGACGCACGCGGGCGAGAGCGCCCAAACGCTGCTGCGGCTGGTGGACCTGTTCGAGCGCAACGGCGTGCGCGGCGATTTTTATTTCACGCCGGAGGCGACCAGGCAGCTGGCGACCGAGCACCCGGAGGTGATCCAGAGGCTTCGGGATTCGAACATGACGATCAGCTACCATGTCCGCCCGCCGCATCCTCTCTATCCAGGCTTCGACCAGCGACTGAGGGAGCTGGACGACGAGGCGCTGGCGCAGACCCTGCTGGATTTCGAGACCTATGCGCTCGATCCGGAGACGGCGGAGCTCGACCGCTCGCAGCCGGGCGGTTACCGCTACGTGGCCGAGGTTTTCGGGCGGGCGCCGGTGGTGGCGTCGGCGCCCAATGGCGATCCGCGGATCCGGGACGCGGCCGAGCGGCTGTACGCGTGGCTTGGAGCGAAGGTCACGGTGCGCTATCACGAGGAAGGCGCGCGGATCGACATGCCATTTGAGTGGGTGAACGATTTGCTCGTCCGGCCGAGCGATTTCAGCATCACGCGCGTCGATTTGCCGGGAGGGGGACAGAATTTCTGGTGGAATCTGATTCACGGCGAGCAGGGTGAGAACTACCGCCCGGCACGCCTGTTGGAGGAGCAACTGCGCGAATGGGAGCAAAGCGCACCGGGCCGCCCGCCGCTCATCACGGCGCTGATCCATGAGAACAACTTCGTCCGCCGCGGAGCTGAAGGCTGGAGTTCGATCTACTTCACCATGGAGGGAGGGCAGCGCGGCGATCCTCTGCCGCCGCCGTACGACCTGAAAGCGCCGGATCCCTCGCAGCTCCGGTCCACGGAAGAGCAGGAGGCGATCTGGACCGCTTATGAAGAAATGGTGGCGTGGGCGGCACGGGAGCTTGACGTGATCACTTCGGAAGATCTGACGGAGCTGGCGCAGAAAGGGTTGAACACGTCCACGGCGCCGGGCAGCGGGACGAGCAGCGCCTTCGACCCCGCCAAACTGAGCACGGTGGAGCGCGATGTGGCCTACTGTGCTCCGGACGGCGTTCCGCAGCGGATGGACGTATACTATCCGGCCTCGGCCGAGGGGCGGTGGCCGGCGCTCGTCTTCATCCACGGAGGCGGCTGGACAGGCGGGGACAAGTCCAGGGTAGGGCCGGAGCTGGCGGCGCTGCGGGACGCAGGGTTCCTGGTGGTCTCAGTGAACTACCGGCTCGGTCCTCAGTACAAGTTCCCGGCGATGATTGAGGACGTCAAGTGCGCCGTGCGCTACCTGCGAGCCAACGCCGCGGCGTACAATCTGGATCCGGAGCGGATCGGCGCCTGGGGATCGAGCGCCGGAGGGCACCTGGCGGCGCTGCTGGGCACTACGGATGCATCGGCGGGCTTCGATACCGGCGAGTATCTGGAGCAGTCCAGCCGGGTGCAGGCGGTGACGGTCTTCTTCGGGCCGACGGATTTCACCGTGCCGTTCGCCGGCGGGTACGACAGCAAGCTGGAGGTGTTCGCTCCGTTCGATCCGGCGCTGGCGAGCCCGGTGACGTACGTCTCGCCCGACGATCCGCCGTTCCTGCTGGTGCACGGGGATTCGGACACGCTGGTGCCGCTGTCGCAATCCGAGATCCTGCTGGCGAAACTTGAGGAAGCGGGCGTCCCGGCAGAACTGGCCGTGGTGAGCAACGCCGGGCATGGCCTGAGCCCGACGGGCGCCGGACCGGTCTGGCCCCCGCGGCAGGAGATCGTGCAAACGGTTGTGGACTTTTTCCGCACGCAATTACGGATGGAATGAGGCCATAATGATTTCGCTGTTATCTTGAGAAAACCCATAATATCGCCGGCATTCCGCAGGAAGCAGACTGGATTCCCGGGAGCAGGCGAGGCGCGAATACGGGCTGCGCCGGGGCGGGGTAGGGGAGGCGCCTCCCCTGCTCCGCCTCGCCTGTGCAGGGGCGCGCGGGCAGCCCAAGCGGATAGGGCAACCGCAAGGGGTTTGGGCTGGGTGAGGTGTTCCAAGCGCTGGGCGAGGATCCCGCGCCGCCGCAGGCAGCACGCCCGCCCAAGAGAGCGCGGCTGCGCCTGTGCCTGCCGGAGCAGAATCTGGCCGGGTGGGCGAAGGGATGCACAGGGCGCGAGTCCCGAAGGGCGGCTGTGAACCGCGACGGCTGGCGGCGCCGCAAGAGGTCCGTGGAGAACACCGTGCGGCGGTCGGACAGGAAGGCGGTGCGCGGAGCAGTTCGCCAGCGCTGTGCGTCTGAGGCTGAGAGGGCCTGGGCCGGCAGGGATGCTCGACTTCCGGCTGAGGACAAAGGCAGACCGGTTTGAGAACAGCATCCGGCATGGGGTGGAAGCGTGCTGATAGAGGCAGGGCGGCGCCGGAGAGCGAAAAGTCCGTCAGTTGATCGGAGAAGGGCCTGATTTCAGGTGAGAGGAAGTCAGCCCGGGCGGCGGATGGCTGGCAAGGGTGCGCCGGCCACCAGGGGGAATTCAGGGCGACCTGTTCCGCCACATCGAAGCCCCCGGACAAGCCATACTCAGGACCGGAGGGCAGCTGGGAGGGTCCCTGGACGAGGAGCCGCACGCCGCGGCGCCGGCGAGTTTCAAGGCCTCAGAAATGCGGCCGAAAGCTGGCGAGAGGCACGCCGAAGGAGAGCCGCTGCCGCAGCGCAACCGCGAGCTTGGCCGACGTCCAACTTCCAGAACTGTCGCCCAAGCGGCGGATTGCGGCAACGGACTGCTGCGGGCGCAAGGGGCGGATCCCCGCGGAAGAAAGCGGAGCGGGTCGGATCCGAATGGTCCGAAGGGCATCAACGGAGCACGCCGTGCTCGTGGCAGGCTGCCGGGGCTGGATCGCGAAGAGGGGGGCGGGAGAAAGCGAGGTGAGGCTGGGATCACTGCGTCCAGACTTTACTTTACATAATATCGATTCCATGAACCAAAAGACCGATCCGGCCTTGGGTGTCGTTCGACGGCAGTTCCACGTGCCAAGGCCAGAACAGCCGTTGCGTCTCTTTTCTGTGACGTGGGCGGTGGCAGCTCACGTTGGCTTTCGAGTTGTGAGCACACCGAGCGTGTTCGTTGGGAAATTTATCGCAACGCTAACCGCTCCCGCAGAAGGCGCGGAACTTCGCGCGGATGGTGGACGGCGATGACTTCGCAGCCGGCGCGGCGGGCGCTCTCAAGTCCTGGACCGGAATCTTCAAGTGCGATGGCGTGGTCGACGCCGAGGCGCTGCATGGCGGTGCGATAGGGTTCGGGGTCCGGCTTGAGGCGGGAGACTTCATCGCCGTAGACGGCGGCGCCGAACCGTTCGAGGACGCCTTCGGCTTTCAGGATGGCTTCGATCTCCACGCGTCTGCTGG